>PDRW01000045.1 GCA_002746935.1 Rhodobacterales bacterium | reverse complement strand
CTTGAACAGCGCCGTGAGGTGCGAGAAATGCGATTCGATATCTGCCTTGAGGCCCGCATCGCGCAACCCGATGGCACCTTCCATCCCCGAGGCTTCGAAGACGTCGAAATAGGTGTTCTGAATGTCGGACACCGCCGCCTTGCTGTCGCCGCCGGCCTGGGTTGCAATGGCGCGGTCGACCGCCGCCATGACCTGTGCCCCCACCTGTGCCCAGTCCTTGTCGGCCTCGACCGGTGCGGGCGCGGGCCGCGCGGTGCCATTGTCGCCCAGAAGCGGCAGGCCCGGCAGAAGACCGGTCAGCTCCACCACCATCTGTTTGCCTGACGCTGCGACCATGCGCGCCGGGCGGCCATCGTGGATCAGCCCGACGATACGGCTGAATTCGCCGTTGATCGCCGCATCCGTGTTGCTGTCGCGATAACGGCGGATCGCGGTTTCCAGCAGCGAATTCTTGTATCCGTCGAACTGCGCCTTCAGCACCAGATCGACGGCCTGTTCGGCCTCACCCTGTTCGTAGACGGCAGCAGCCTGGGCGATCGTCTCGCCAATCCCGTCCACCACGGCCTGCCATTCCGGCTCTATGGGCTCGTCGGCAGCGGGGGCGGCCGCCGCCTCGGGCGCGGCTTCCCCGGTCTCGTAACGGCCCGGCTCGCCGCGCAGCCGCACACCGGATTCGAGATCCGGCAGAACCGCGCGAATCGCCGCAATCTGCGCCTCGATGCGCGCCTGCACGACCTCCGGCGGGGCGCCGTCGATGATCAGCTTGCGGATGTCGCCGAATTCCGCCTCGAGCTCATAGGATCTGGCCGCCGAGACATTGACACGGATCGGACCTTCGAGGTTCTCGAAGATCTCGAAATAGGCCGACTGGACGGCATCTTTCGCCGTGTCGGCGTCGCCCTGCTGATAGGCGGCGGCCGCGCCGGTCAGCCGTTCGTCGATACGCCCGATCAGATCGGCATAATCCAGATCGGCGCGGGCGGATTGCACCAGCGCCCCCCAGAAAACGACCGAAAGAGTGATAATCAGAGAAAAAAGCCCAGACTTCCTAGTGCAGCCAAACATTCGCCTTCAATGCCCCCCGAAGCAACATGTGATACAGAGCCGTGCAGGTGGAAATGACTTACTAAAACAGTAGGGTAATGTCAAAGTGATTTGCGGAAAAAACGGCGCTGCACAGATGCCAGGGCGGTGTCGTTCGCCGCGTCAGAAGCTGTCGGCACTGCCCGATAAGCCCTGGCGGGGGGGCGTGAACGGCCTTCCGCAGACCACTGCCGCGTCGTCTCAGGCCTGCATCTCCCGAAACCACAACACGCGCCAAAGGGCGCGGCACTAGCCGAAGGGCAGGGGCGGCGTGCCGGTCTCGCGCAGGCTCAAAGCGATCTCCTGCCCGCCGGTGCGCGCCGCAACCGCCCCCACCCAGCCGGGCGCGGGGTTGAAATGGATCATTCGCCAGTTGCCGGGGCTGTCACCGTCGATCCGCTCGAGCCGGGCGTTGTCTGTCAGGGAAACGTCGAAACTGTCGAGCGGCATCGACAGGCCGGTTCCCTGCGCCTTGACGAGGGCTTCCTTGCGGGTCCAGCAGCGATAGAACCCGGTGAGCCAGTCGGCGGCGGGCATCTGGCCGAGGGCTGCATGTTCCGCTGGCGAGAAATGCCGCCGCGCAACGGCGGCTTCGATCGGGCGGATCCGTTCGATGTCGATCCCGATCCCGATCGCGGGCGTGGCCGCAGGGCCGATCGCCAGCGCGGCAAGCGGTCCGCTATGGCTGAGGTTGAACGCAGGCCCCCCCTTGAGCGCGGGTTTGCCGTGGGCACCGTAACTGAAGCGAAGGGCGCGCGGGTCGCGACCGGTTGCGGCCGCAAGGATCTGGCGAAGCCGCGCCCGTCCGGTGATGTAGCGGTCACGGTCAAGCGGACGGACAAACCGCGCGGCGCGGGCGCGCTCGTCTTCCGACAGCAGCCGTCGGAGGTCCGGCAACAGATGGTCCGAAGGGTCGAGCAGCCAGAGGTGAAGCCCGATATCAAACACCCGTCCCTCCTGCGGGGAAGAGGCCGGGACGGCACCGGGGCAGGGTGCGCATGGCGGGGTGCGCGGCTGCGGTCTCGAACATGTTTTGCCTCTCCTCTGTCCCGGCCGGAAGGCTACCACCGCCGCGGGCGCCGGGCCAGCGCTGCGCCTTTCAGCATTTCGTCGGGGTTGACTCACAATTTTCCAACCTTTGCCATAGAGTTCGGGTTCAAGGGCAGAGAAGCGCAAGCGCCCGGAGAGTTGCAGGCAGCGGGCATGGCAGCCCGGCAGGGCTCCGGCTTGCAAGGATTTTCATGATCGCGGGCGGCAGAGGGCCACCGCGATTGAGAGGGGTGCACTATGCCGCACAACGCCATGGCTGACCGTTTTGCCAAGCTCGGATATGATCGCGGGCTCGATCTTTACAGCTGTTTCCTGCGTGCGAAGGAGATCGCCCCGGACAACCTCGCCCTCACCGGCGGCGGCAGGCGCTACAGCTATGCCGAAATGGCCCGGGCGGCTGACAGGGTTGCGCGGCACCTGATCGCCAGCGGCGCGAAACCTGGCGACAACATCGCGCTGATCAGCAACCGGACGCCGGACGCGATTGTGGCGATGGCGGGGATCATGCGCGCGGGCTGCGCCTTCGTGCCGCTCGATCCGGCTTATGATTCACAGCATCTGGGCTATGTGATCGGGGATGCGCGCCCCTCGGTGATCCTGTGGGATGCGCCCTATGGCCCGCTGGCCGAAAGCCTCGCCGGCGCGGTGCCCCGTGCCGCCGTGGCGGATTTGCTGCGCGACGAACCGGCGGTGCAAGCCGGTTTCCCGGTGCGTAGCGGCGAAGACCCCTGTTGCATCCTTTACACCTCCGGTTCGACCGGAATCCCCAAGGGCGTGGTGCTGCCGCACCGCTCGCTCGCGCGGCTGGCATATGCCCAGCCGGTCGGGCAGATCCTTCCCGGCGATGTTTCGCTCGCCAATTCCACCATTGCCTGCGATCTTTCGACCTGGGAGATCTGGGCCCCGCTGCTCAATGGTGCCGCAGTGGCCGTGGTGTGCCAGCCCAAGCCCTCGCTGGAGGCGCTGGCGCGCACCATCCGGGAGGAACAGGTCACGGTCGCCTGGTTCTACACCGGGCTTGCGCATCTGATGATCGAACATCAGCGCGATGCCCTGGTGGGGCTGCGGCAGTTTGGCGCGGGGGGCGATGTGATGTCGGCGCCGCTGGCGCGGCGGCTGATGCAGGCCGATCCGCAGATCGAGATCATCAACGGTTACGGGCCGACGGAGAATTCGGTCTTTACCACCAAGCATCTGGTCTCTCCGGACGATCTCGACGGCAGCGCGCTCCCGATCGGGAGCGCGACGGGGTTCTGCGAGTGTTTCGTGGTCGGCAAGGACCACGAAGTTCTGCCGGACGGAGAAATCGGCCAGCTGGTGGCTGCCGGCGACGGCGTGGCGCTGGGCTATCTCAACCAGCCGGAGCGCACCGCGGAGGCGTTCATCGAAGACCCCAGGCCCGGGCGTGAGGGGCTGGTCTATCTGACCGGCGATCTGTCGCGGCGGCGCGCCGACGGGCTCTACGAGTTTCATGGCCGCACCGACCGTCAGGTCAAGCTCGGCGGGCGGCGGATCGAGCTCGACGAGATCGAACACAACCTGCGCGCGCTGCCGATGCTGGTCGATGCCGCCGTGGTGCTGACCACGGCCGGCACCGGCGAGAAACGCATTGCCGCTTTCCTGAAACCCGCCGGCGCCATGCCCGCCGACCCTCCCGGCTTCATTCGCGCGGTGATGGACGCGCTGGGCGCGCGCCTGCCCGAGGGGATGCACCCCCGGGTCAACCGTGTGGTTGCGGATTTCCCGCTGACGGTGAACAGCAAGGTTGACCGCAAGGCGCTGGTACGAAGTCTTGAAGAGAAAGCGGCGGCCCCCGACGGGGCCCGGGCAGAACCGGCGGCGGGGAAGGTCACCGCCAGAGAGGTCGAGCGGATCATCGCGCGGATCTGGGACGAGGTGCTGGGCTGCGGGCCGGTCCCGGGTGACATGACCTTCTTCGAGGCGGGGGGCAGCTCGCTTCAGCTGATCAATGTCCATGCGACGCTGGAAAAGGCGCTCGGTGTGCATTTCGACATTACAGTGATGTTTGATGTGCCCCGCCTTGCACCGCTTGCCGAAAAGCTCGCCGGGATCGCCGGGATCGCCGGGCAGGGGCTGCCGGAACCGGAGGCGCCAGCGGTGGCCGCGTCTGAGCCCGCGCCGGAACCCGCGCCGCCGGCGAAACCCGCGCCCGCGCCGGAACCCGCGCCCCCGGCGGCGCTTCCGCAAGGGGCGATTGCCATCGTCGGCATGGCCGCGCGCCTTCCCGGCACCGGATCGCTGGCCGAATTCTGGGAGCATGTCGCGCGCGGCACCAACCTCATCCGCCCCTTTGGCGCCGACGAACTGGAAGACAGCTTCACGGCAGAACAACGCGCCTCCGCGGCCTATGTGCCGGTCCGCCCCGGGCTGGACGACGCGGCGCTGTTTGACGCGAAATTCTTCGGCATGTACCCGCGCGAAGCGGCGGTGACCGACCCGCAGGCCCGCGTCTTCCTCGAAATCTGCTACCACGCGCTGGAGCGGGCCGGGCACGACCCGTTGCATATGGACATGCCGGTCGGGGTCTTCGCCGGGTCGTCGATGAATACCTATCTCATCCACAACCTGCTGGGCGACCGCGGCGAGGCGGAGGCATTCACCTCGAATTACCAGACCGGCAAATTCGCCGAGATGACCGGCAATCTCGGCGATTGTCTGGCCACGCGGGTGGCCTACAAGCTCAACCTGCATGGCCCGGCGATGACCGTGCAGACAGCCTGTTCCACCTCGCTCACCGCGATTGCGCAGGCGGTGCTGAACCTGCGCGCGGGCACATGCGACATGGCGCTTGCGGGCGGGGTGTCGATCACCTTCCCCGAGCGGCGTGGCTATCTGGCGCAGGAGGGGGGGCTTTCCTCCGACGACGGCACCTGCCGCCCCTTCGATGCCGCCGCCTCCGGCACGGTGTTTTCCCATGGCGCGGGCGTGGTGGTGCTGCGCCGGCTCGAAGACGCGCTGGCCGACGGCGACCAGATCCATGCGATCATCCGCGGCGCCGGGGTCAACAATGACGGCGCCGGCAAGATCTCTTTCACCGCGCCATCGGTCTCCGGCCAGACGGCGGCGATCCGGTTGGCGCAGGCGGATGCGGGTGTCGGGGCGGAGACGATCTCCTATGTCGAATGCCACGGCACCGCGACGCCGCTCGGCGACCCGATCGAGATCAGCGGTCTGACGCGCGCCTTCGGCGAGGGTCTGCCCGCGGAAAGCTGCGCGCTCGGGTCGGTGAAGGGCAATATCGGCCATCTCGATGCCGCCTCCGGGGTGGTCAGCACCATCAAGACGGTGCTGATGCTCGCCCACCGCAAGCTGCCGCCGGTTGCCAGTTTCAAGGCGCTGAACCCCAATATCGACTTCACCGGCACCCCGTTCCGGGTGCCTGCGGGGCTCGAACCCTGGGACGGGCCGTTGCCGCTGCGCGCCGGGGTGAGCGCCTTCGGCGTCGGGGGCACCAATGTGCATCTGGTGTTGGAAGAAGCCCCGGCTGTGGCCCGGAAGGCCGCGCCCGGGGGGGTGCAGGTGCTGCCGCTGTCGGCGAAGACGCCGGAGGCGCTGAAGGCGATGCAGGAACGCCTGGCCGACGCGCTGGAAGCGGGCGATGCGCCGCATCCGGCCGATGCGGCTTTCACGCTGCAAGAGGGGCGGCCCGGTTTTGCCTGCCGGAGCGCGGTGGCGGGGACGGATCCCGCAAGCCTCGCGGCCGCGCTCCGCAGCGCCCCCGCCCTGCGCCGGCCGGCGATGGAGGGCAACCCGCCGGTGTCGTTCATGTTTCCGGGGCAGGGGTCGCAATACCCCGGCATGGGCAGCGGGCTTTACGCCAGCGAGCCGGAATTTGCCCGCTGGATCGACGCCGGCGCCGAGATCCTGCGGCCGATCCTCGGGCTCGATGTCAAGACCATGCTCTGTTTCGGCGATCCGTCCGACGCAGACATGGCGCGCGCCCTGCGCGAAACCCGGCTGACCCAGCCCGCGCTGTTCCTGACCCAGTTCGCCTGCGCCCGGCTCTGGGTGACGCGCGGGGTGAGACCGGCGGCGATGATCGGCCATTCGGTGGGTGAGTTCACCGCCGCGGTGCTCGCCGGGGTGATGGATTTCGAGACCGGTCTCGGGATCATCGCGCGGCGGGGCGAGTTGATGCAGGCCCAACCCGGGGGGGCGATGCTCTCGGTGCGGGTGCCGATGGAGGATCTGGCGCCGCATCTCGACGGCACGGTCGACATCGCCGCCCGCAACGCACCGCGGCTCAACGTGCTCGCAGGCGGTTTCGAGGCGATCGACCGGATGGAAGCGCGGCTCAAGGCGGCGGGCATCGCCTGTAGCCGGCTGCATACCTCGCATGCCTTCCACTCGGCGATGATGGATCCGGTCTGCGATGCGCTGGGCAAAGCGATTTCCGGCGTCCGGCTGGCGCCGCCGGGAATTCCCTATGTGAGCTGTGTGACCGGCACCTGGGTCACCGGTGCCGAGACCACCAACCCGGCCTATTGGGCCGGTCAGGCGCGGGCGACGGTGAATTTCCAGGCCGGTGTCGAAGCGCTCGCGGGCGCGGGCCCGGCGATCCTGCTCGAAGCGGGGCCGGGCAACACGCTGTCGGCTTTCGCCCGGCAGAGCCTGCCGCGCGAGGCGGAGGTGGCGATTGTCCAGTCGCTGCCCGATCACACCCGGGCGGAGCCCGACGCGGTGGCGATGGCGCAGGCCTTCGGACAGCTCTGGAGCGCCGGGGCCGAGGTGGACTGGGCGAAGCTCGGGCCGCGCGGCAGCCGGCGGGTCGCGCTGCCGGGCTATCCGTTCCAGCGCAAGCGGCATTGGGTCGAGGCGCCTGCGCCGGGCGCGGGAGGCGCGCCGGCCGCCTGTGCCGGGGCGAGTGCGGCCGCTTTGGTGCCCGCGCCTGCTGTTCAGACCACGCCCCCCACCCCTCAGGAGGTGCCCCCGATGAACGATGCGCCCACTGCGCCCACCCCCGAACCGGCCGACCGCAAGCCGCGTCTGGTCGGTGAATTGCTCGCCATTCTGGGCGAGATTTCCGGCGAGGATCTCACCCCCGAGGACGCCGGGGCCACGTTCCTCGAGCTTGGGTTCGACTCGCTGTTTCTCGGCCAGGTCAGCCAGCGGCTGGCGGCGGATTACGGCGTCGAACTGACCTTCCGTGAGTTGCTCGCGCATTATCCGACGGCCGAGGCGGTGGCCGCCTGGCTCGACGAGACCCTTCCCCCCGAAGCCGCCGCCCCCGCGCCGGCGGCGCCCGTGTTGCCGGAACCGGTTCAGATGACCGCGCCCGCCGCGCCCGCGTCCATCACCGGGGCGCCGATGATCCCCGGCGCCGGGGATCTGCCCGCCGACACCCCGGTGGCGGCGCTGGTGCAGGCGCAGCTTGCGACCATGCAGCAGGTGTTTGCGAAACAGCTTGCCGCGCTTTCGGGTGGTACCGCATTGCCCGCGCAAACCCCCGTGTCAGACGCACCCAGCCCCGCACCGCAGACGCCCGCCGCCAGGGCGGCCCCCGCGGCCGAGCCGGAGGCCGCCGCTGAACCGGAGGCGAAACGCGGCTTCTCCATCGGCCGGGCCACCAATGCCGCGGGCGGCGCGCTGACGCCTGCGCAACTGGCCTTCGCCCAGGACCTCGCCGCGCGCTACAGCGCCCGCAGCCCGAAGTCCAAGGCCTATGTCCAGACCCACCGCGCGGTGCTGGCCGATCCGCGCAGCGCCGCCGGATTCCGCGCCGAGTGGAAGGAACTGGTCTATCCGGTGGTCTGCGACCGCTCCAGGGGCGCGCGGATATGGGACATCGACGGCAACGAATATATCGACCTCGTCAACGGCTTCGGCCAGACGGCCTTCGGCCATTCGCCGGATTTCGTGATCGAGGCGGTCACCGCCCAGATGGCACGCGGCTTCGCCATCGGACCGCAGAGCGACCTTGCCGGGCCGGTGGCGGCGCGTTTCGCGCGCATGGTCGGCCATGAACGCGCGACCTTCTGCAACACCGGCTCCGAAGCGGTGATGGCGGCGATGCGGGTGGCCCGCACGGTGACCGGACGTGAGCGGATCGTGGTGTTCTCCAACGATTACCACGGCCAGTTCGACGAGGTGCTGGTGAAAGGCAAAAGACGCGGCGACCCGGCGGCGCTGCCGATCGCGCCGGGCATTCCGCGGTCGAGCCTGTCCAACATGGTGGTGCTGCCCTATGGCGCGCCGGAAAGCCTCGACTGGATCCGCGCCCATATCGACACCCTCGCCGGTGTGGTGGTCGAACCGGTGCAGAGCCGTCACCCCAACCTGCGCCCGCAGGGCTTTGTGGCGGATATCCGCGAGATCACCCGCGAGGCGGGTGCGGCGCTGATCATGGACGAGGTGGTGACCGGTTTCCGGGTCGGCCCGAGGGGGATGCAGGGCGTCTGGGACATCCAGGGCGACATGGCCACCTATGGCAAGGTGATGGGCGGCGGCATGCCGATCGGCATGCTGGCGGGTTCGGCGCGGTTCATGGATGCGCTCGACGGCGGCATGTGGTCCTTCGGCGACGGGTCGGTGCCCGAAGCGATGCCGACCTTCTTTGCCGGCACCTTCGTGCGTCACCCGCTGGTGCTGGCGGCGGTGGATGCCACGCTCGACCATCTGGAGGCCCATGGCCCCGAGCTCTGGGACGAGACCGCGCGGCGCACCGAAGCGGCGGTGACGCGGATGAACGCCGCCCTCGCCGCGCGCGGGCTGCCACCGCTGGTGGAGAGCTATTCGAGCTGGTTCGTGCCGCAGGTGACCGACCACGACCCCAACGCCGCATTGCTGTTCCCGCTGATGCGGTTGGCGGGGGTGCATGTGCAGATCGGCTACCCCTGCCTGTTCACCACGGCGCATGAGCCGGCGGACTATGACCGGGTGGTCGAGGTGTTTGAACAATCGGTCGATGCGCTGCGCGGCGTCGGCATTCTGACCGGTGACGGGCCGGGTGACGGGCCGGGGGAGCCTGACGGCGCGCCCGGGGCCGACCCCGCGCCCACCAAAGCCATCCCGCTCACCGAAGCGCAGCGCGAAATCTGGATGACCAGCCAGCAGGGGGCCACCGCCTCGTGCAGCTTCAACGAAAGCATCTCCTTCACGCTCGACGGTCCGCTCGATGTCCCCGCGCTTCAGGCGGCGTTCGACCGGCTCATTGCCCGCCACGACGGGCTGCGCTGTGTCTTTGCGCGCAACGGCGAAAGCTTCGACATTCTCGACCCGTTCCCGATGCCGCTCGCGCTGCATGATTTCAGCGGCGCGGATGACCCGGAAGCGGCGTTCGCCGCGCTTCTGGCCGAGGATTCCGCCACCGAGATCGACATCGTCACCGGCCCGCCCTTGCGCGCCTTTCTCGTGCGCCGCTCGGCGGAAGACCATGTGCTGGTGCTCGATGCGCATCACATCGTCTGCGACGGCTGGTCGTTCAATGTGCTCACGCAGGAGCTTGCCGCGCTCTACCGCGAGGCGGTCAGCGGCACGCCCGCCGGGCTGGTGCCCGCGCCCTCCTTCGCTGCCCACGCGCTGGAAAAGGCGCGCAAGGGCCCGGCCCCTGAGGCGCGCGCCTTCTGGCATGAGGAATATGCCGAGGTGCCGGAGGTGCCGGAGCTTCCGTCAGACCACCCGCACCCGGCGGTGAAATCCTACCGCGGCGGCACCGTCACCGCGCAGATCCCGGGCGAGGTGATGCGGGCCGCGCGCAAGGCGGGGGCGGCGGAGGGCTGTACCCTGTTCGCGACCCTGTTTGCCGCGCTGCAAATCGTGCTCGGACGGCTCAGCGGTTCTGACGACGTGGTCCTCGGGGTGCCGACCGGCGGGCAGGCCCTGCTCGACAACCCGAACCTCGTGGGCCATTGCGTCAACTTCCTGCCGATCCGCGCCCGGGTGGCGCCGGGGGCGACGGTTGCCCAGCATCTGCGGTTCGTCGCCGAACGGACCGCCGCCGCGCTCGACCATCGGGATTACACCTTCGGCACGCTGGTGCGGGAGCTCGATGTGGCGCGCGCGCTCGACCGGGTGCCGCTGACCGAAGTGCAGTTCAACCTCGAACGCCTTGGCGAGAGCGTCGACATGGGGCCCCTGCGGATGACGGCGGCGCCGAACCCGAAGGCGGCGGTGAATTTCGATCTGTTCTTCAACATCGTCGAGCGCCGCGACGGTCTGCGTCTCGATGTCGACTACAACGCCGATGTGTTCGAGCCGGAGACAATCCGGCGCTGGATCGGGCATCTGGAAACCGTGCTGGAGGAGATGGCGGCGGATACCGCGCGACCGGTCGCCACGCTGCCGGTGCAGAGTACGGCGCAACGGGCCTGGCTTGCCGATGAGCTCAACCGCACCGAAGCCCCGCTGCCGGATTTCGAAACCGTGCATCAGCTCGTCGACCATGTGGCCGCCGAAACCCCGGACCGGATCGCGCTCGAATCCGGCGATCAGCGGATCTCCTATCGCGGCCTTGCCGCGGGGAGCGATGCCATCGCCCGGGCGTTGCAGGATGCGGGCGTCGGCGAGGGAGGGCGCATCGCGGTGGCGTTGCCGCGTTCGATGGAATGTGTGGTCGCCCTGCTCGGGGTGATGAAGAGCGGCAATGCCTATGTGCCCATAGACCCCGCCCAGCCGCCCGCGCGGCTGCGCATGATCCTTGAAACCGCAGAGGTTTCGGCGATCGTGCACGACCGGGCGGAGGTGCCGGATTATGCCGCCGGGCTTGGCCTCACCTCGCTTCCGCTCGCCGGGGTTGGTGTCAGCGGGGTGCCGGCGCCGGTGGCGTTCAGCGGCGACGATACCGCTTATGTGATCTTCACCTCCGGCTCCACCGGCACGCCCAAGGGGGTCGAGATCTCCCAGCGCTCGGTGGTGAACCTGCTGGCCTCGATGGCCGAAGAGCCGGGGTTTGCGGCCGACGACGTGCTGCTCGCGGTGACCACGACGATGTTCGACATTTCCGTGCTGGAGATGTTCCTGCCGCTGATCCGTGGCGGCAAGGTGGTGATTGCCGCGCCGGAGGATGTGCTTGACGGCTTCCGGCTGGTGGAGCGGCTCGGCAAGGGTGACATCACCCATATGCAGGCCACGCCGACGCTCTGGCAGATGGTGACCGAGGCCGGATTTGCGCCCGCGCCGGGGCTCACCATGCTGGCGGGCGGCGAGCCCCTGCCGCAGGATCTGGCCGAGCGTCTGACCGCCGGGGGCGCGGCGCTGTGGAACGTCTACGGCCCCACCGAAACCACCATCTGGTCGGCGATCTCGCGGGTGTCGCCCGGCGCGCCGGTGACCATCGGCCATCCGGTGGCCAACACCACGCTGCATGTGCTCGGGGCGCAGGATCAGCTTCTGCCCGTGGGCGCGGTGGGCGAGCTCAATATCGGCGGGGCGGGCCTCGCGAAAGGCTATTTCCGCCAGCCGGAGCTGACGCGCCAGGCCTTCCGCGAAGTGGTGGTGAACGGCAAGGCGGAGCGGCTCTACCGCAGCGGCGACCTTGCCCGGCGGCTGGCCGATGGCACGCTGCAGGTGCTCGGCCGCACCGACGGGCAGATCAAGCTCAGGGGGTTCCGCATCGAGCCTGGCGAGGTCGAAGCGCGGATCCGTGAGCTCGACGGGGTGCGCGCCGCGGCGGCGGCGCTGCGCAGGTCGCCGCGCGGCGACGACCAGCTTGTGGGCTATGTGGTGGCCGAACCGGGGCAGGCGCCGGCGCCGGAGGCGCTCGGCCGCGCGCTCGCCGGGCGGCTGCCGGGCTATATGGTGCCCACGGCCTGGGTGAGGCTTGATGCCCTGCCGCAGACCGCCAATGGCAAGCTCGACCGCAAGGCGCTGCCGGAGCCCGAGGTTCCGGCCGGTGTGGCGGTGCAGCATACCGCGCCGGAGACGGAGACCGAACGCCGGATGGCCGCCATCTGGTGCGAGGTGCTTGGGGTCGACGAGGTCGGCACCGACCAGACGCTGTTTTCGCTCGGGGCGGATTCGCTCACGTTGTTCCGCATTGCGGCGCGGATGATCGACGCGGGCCTCAATGTCGAGGCGCGCCATATGCTGGACTATCCGACGATCGCCGAACTCGCGGGGTTTGCCGACAGCCGGGGTTCCGGTGAGGGCGGTGAGGGCGGTGAGGGTGCCGCGAAGAAACCGACGCTCAAATCCTATCGCCGCGGCGCGCGCCGGGGGATCTGACGAAAACCCCGCCCCCCGAAGTCAGCGGGGCGGGGCTTTTGCTCCGGTCGTTCAAACCCGGGTTCACCCCGGCGGCGTGGCGCGGCGCAGTCTCTGTGCCTTCACGTCCAGCACGCCGATGATCCGCTCGAACCCGCTGCGCATCAGTGCGTCGCCATGCCAGCCGTTGACCGGATAGGCGGTCACATCCGCCGCCAGCAGGCCCGACCAGCCAAGCACGCCGTCCTTCGGCACCATCGCCTGCGAGCGGGTGATGAACAGCACCACCTCGCCATCATAGGGGGCGAAGCGATAGCCCCGGGTCAGGCCGACCAGCACCTCGACGGTGTCATCGACCAGCGTCTCGGTCTCGTTTTTCGCGGGCACCCCGGTGAGCCGGGCGATGATCCCGGCGGCAAGATCGTTCTGGCGCAGCACATCGGTCCAGCCGATCTCGCCCTGACGCCGGAGCCCGAGATAATAGCCGATCCGCCGGAAGCGGATGTGCCAGCGATCGAGGCTCTTGCGCAGCCGCGAAAACGCCCGGCTGGACCCGGGCGCCCAGCTGTCGATCATCGCCACGAGGGCGGTGTTCTGCCCCTCGTCGCGCAGGCGCTGGGCGAGGCGGAGGGCGACGAGCCCGTCGACGCAGAGGCCGCAAAACATCAGCGGCCGCCCGGCGTAGCGGGCAAGCACCGGGGCGAGAGCGGCCTCGATCGCCTTATCGAGCCCGGCCTGTTCGAGCGCCTGCAATTCTGCCGCGCCGGGAACGCTCAGGCTCGCCACGGCGCAATCGGCAACCATCTCGCGCGCCAGGGCGTGGAACATGAACGGCTGATTGACGGCGATCAGCACCGGTGCGTCGGCCGAAGACGCCCGCAGCTCGGTGAGATCCCAGATCGGGTTCGGGGCGGTATCGGGCGCCGCCGCCGGGCCGGTCTGCGGGGCAGGGGAGGGCGCGGGCGGGTTGAGCACGCCGGCCAGTCCTTCAAGGGTCGGGTCGGCGAGGAAGGCCTGGATCGACGGGCGCTGGCCGAAACTTTCGGCGACCATCGCCAGCATCCGCAGCGCAAGGATCGAATGGCCCCCGAGGTCGAAGAAATTGCCCGTGGCACTGTCGGCCGGGATGGCGAGCACATCGGACCAGATCGCGCGCAGGCTTTCGATCGTGGCTGCCCCTTCGGCGGTTCCCTCCTCTGCCGCCTCTGAAGGCGCCACCGCAAGCGGGGCTTCCCCGGCGGCAGTCTCAGGTCGGGCCTCCGGTCGGGGCTCCGTCTCCGCCCGGAGCGTGCCGACCGGCCTCTCCGCGTGGTGCATCAGGCTGTCGAGCACCTCGACCAGCAGCGCCGCAAACCGCGCAATCGTCGCTTCGTCGAACAGCCTGGCGTTGTAGTCGATCACCAGCCGCCAGCCGGTCTTGTGCCCGGCAATGTTGACATTGAGATCGTAGAGCGTGCCGGGCACATCCGAGATTTCCGGAACCAGTTCGATCGCACCATAGCGGCGGGTCTTCAGGAAGCCGGGTTGCAGGCCGAACATGATCGACACCAGCGGGATCCGCAGCGGGTCGCGCGGCGGGTTGAGCACCTGCACCACCCTGTCGAAGGGCAGCATCTGGTGGGCGAGGGCGCCATTGATGATGTCGCGCGCCGCCCGGGCATGGTCCGAGAGCGGGGCCTCCGGGTCGATGTCGAAGCGCAGCACCATCGGATTGGTGAAGATGCCGATCAGCGGTTCGAGGTCCACCTCGTTCCGGCCCGCGGCCTGGATTGCGAAGCTCACGTCGCGCCGTCCGGTGAAGCGTTCGAGGGCAACCGCGAAGGCTGTGGTGCCGAGGGTGAACAGCGAGGTTTCGAGCGCCTTTGCCGTCCCGGCCAGGCGGGGCTCGAAATCCGCCGGCAGATCGCGGGCGTAGTTGCGGCTTTCGGTAGGCCCGGGGCTGCGCGGCCGGTCGGGCGGGATCTCGAAACAGGCCATGCCGCCGAGCTTTTGCGCCCAATAGGCCTCTTCCCCGGCAAAGGCGCCGCTGGCGGCGTAATCGGCCTGCCACATGGCGAAATCGCCGTATTGCAGCGCCAGTTCCGGCAGTTCGGCGGGCTGGCCGCTTGCTTCCGCCTCCAGCAGGGTGCCGAGCTCGTGCCCCAGCACGCCGATGGAATAGCCGTCAAACACGCTGTTGTGCACCGCGATCAGCAGCGCGGCGCGGTCGGGTCCGGTCTGGACCATCGCCACCCGGATCAGCCCGGCACGCCCCATGTCGAAGGGTTCCCCGGCATGTTCGCTGGCGATCTCGCTGATCTTGCGGGCGCGGTCGGCCTCCGGCACATTGCGCAGATCGAGCCGGGCGAGCCTGAAATCCACATGCGCCAGCACCTCCTGCACCGGTTCGCCGTCGCGTTCGCGAAACCGGGTGCGGAAGACCTCGTGACGGTCGGTGATCGTCTGGAAGGCACGTTCCACCGCATCACTGGTGACGGACCCGCGCAATTCCCAGTGCAGCGCGATGATCAGGCCCCGGTCGCCGGGGTGGATCTGCTCCATGAACCAGGTGCGTTTCTGGGTGATCGACGCCGGGAAGGTCGCGACGACGTTGTCTGAGCCTGACACCTTCATGTCGTTCATTGCTGCTTTCCTGCCCGAATGCCTTTTGCAAACCCTGCCCGGTTTTCCCCTCCGGTCCGGCAGCGTGTCAATCCTGCCGGTGCGTTTCGCGTTGCCGGTCTTGTCGGTGCGGATTGTGGTCATTTCACGCCCGGATCGGTCAGTTTTGGAGAAATCGGGGCCAGGGAATCCGGTGAAACCGGACCGGCAAGGGGGGTGCCCGTGGCATTTGGATCCGTCCGGCCGGTCCGCGAACCGCTGTCGGCCGGGCGGAGGTGGCGGTGCGGGAGAAGAGGTGGCGGTGTGAGAGAATCTGCGGAATTTGCGGCCCGGCGGAACCTTGCCTGTGGATAACGCCGTGCTGGCTGATGCCGGTGTGGCAACGACGCGACGATTGCCCCTTGTTTTGTTCACCAATTGGAAAAAATCGCTTGGAAAATGAATAGGAAACGGAAATAGAATCAGTCAGGATGCCCGCAATATGCGGCGGCAAATGCAAACAGGCGGTCTTGTGATGTGGAATGGTGATATTGAGCCCCGGACGGTTTCCGTGCGGCGTTTTGGTTTTCTTGCGCGTTTTCTGGTTCTCACCTTCGCGCTCTGTCTCGGGGTGCTGTCGGGTGCCGGCCAGGCGCGGGCTCAGAATGTGGACTGGCTGCTTGCCATCGAAGACGGCGAGAACGGCGGAGTAACCTACGCGGCAGGCGGGGTGATCGACTACACCCTGCGGATCACCAACGCGGGCACGCAGGGCGCGCCTGCAACGCAGTTGACCTTCGACGTGCCCGCCAACGCCTCTCTGGTCGGTGTCAGCGCGCCGCTGACGAATTGCGCGCCCACCACCGGCGCCGGTCCGCTGACCGTGACCTGCACCGTGCCGCCCCTGGCCGCCGACGAAAACATCACGCCGGTCGTCCAGGTGACCAGCGACATCGAGGGCTCGATTCAGGTCGGTGCCGAGGTGGCGACGGTTGCCGGTGTCGAGACCAACACCGGCAACAATTCCGACCTCGAAACCACCACCTTGACGCGGGGTGCGGAAATTCAGCTTGATCTCACGATCCCTTCTTCCGCTGCCGCCGGCAGCATGGTCGATTTCGTCTGGACGGCGACCAACAACGGCCCGCACCCCAGCGACGGCTTCACCATTTCCTTCCCTGCGCCCACCGGCATCACCAACATGTCGGCGCCCGCCGGATGCAGCCTGAGCGGTGGCACCTGGAACTGCAACATTCCCGGTTCGATCCCGGTTGGCGCCTCCGTCACCCGCACCTTCACCGGCCAGGTCGCCGCGATCGGCGGGTCTGACATCACCGCCTCGGCGAGTGTCATCAACCAGAACCCGCCCGACCCGAATGCCGACAACAACACCGCCACCGGCACTCTGGACGTCACCGAGGGAACCGACGTGGCGGTCAGCAAGAGTCGCAGCCCGAACACCGGCAACCTGCTGGTGGGCGATACGGTGACCTTCACCCTTGCGCCCAGATACACCGGCGATGCGCCCAGCGGGCTCACGCTCAACGATACGATTCCGGGCAACTACCAGATCGACAATGTCATCGAGGGCGGCTGGACCTGCACGACCTCCGGGCAGGAGGTGAGCTGCACCCGCCCCGACCCGTCGGGTGCGGGCAACAACACCAGCCTTGGCAATGTCATTGTCGAAGCGACCGTCGTGGGTGCGGGCAATGCCCAGAACACCGTCACGGTTTCCTCGACCGGCCCGACCGATCAGAACCCGGCCAACAACAGCGACAGCGACGGTCTTGTCACCATCGCCGAGCCGGTGGTCGATCTGCGCGCCAACAAGACCGGCCCTAATCCGCCGCTCATGGTGGAGGGCAACAGCGGCTATGAGTACTCGATCTCGACCTCGAACATCGGCAATGCCGCGTTCTGGGGCACCATCGAGATGGTCGACACGATCCCCGCCGGGCTCACACTCGACGGTATCGTCAACGCGAACGGCTGGACCTGCAATCCCACCAGCGGTGCGGGTCCGATTCAGGTGACCTGTACGCGCGTCTATACCCAGGCCGCGCCGCTGCCGCCCAATGCCACCACGCCCTCGGTGACCTTCACCACCACGGCGACGGCGGCCGGCACGATCGCCAACCAGCTGCACGTCAGCTCGCCGGATTCCAATATCCCCGAAGATGTTGCGATCCTGCCGAACAACACCATCACCCACACCTCGACCTCCGGCACGCCGGCAGCTTCGGCCGACATCTATCCGCTCAAATCGGCGAACCCCACCACGGTTGCGGCGGGCGAGTTGCTGACCTACACGATCGAAGTCGTCAACGACGGCCCTGCCGTCTCGACCAACGTCCAGGTGCGTGACCTGGTCCGCTTCCTGATCAACGACCAGGCGAGCGGACCGAACCCGGGCTTCGTCTCGCTCTCGGTTGCCGGAAACGCGGCCAATACCTTCACGGACTCCAATTGTTCGACCTCGCCTCTCAATCCCAACGGGCGGAATCTGGTCTGCACGATCCCGACGCTGCCGGTCTGTACTCAGGGCAACGATTGTCCGGTCATCACCTTCCAGGTGCGCCCCGGCGGCAATGGCGGTTCGTATTACAACCGGGCCAACGCCTATTCGGGCAATGTGCCCGACCCGGACCTGAACAATAACACCAACGTTGCGAACTACACGCTTGAGGCGCGGGCCGACATACGGGCGACCAAGACCGCCAACCCCAGCCCGGTTGCCGCTGGCCAGAACCTGACCTACGTCGTTGCCGCGAGCAACCTTGCCAACGGCCTCAGCCGGGCGGACGGTGTGACCATCACCGATGAGCTGCCGCTGGACGTGCTGTTCGTTTCGGCCAATGCCCCCGGCGGCAGCTGCTCCGGGATCACCGCAAACACGGTGACCACCGCGGCCAACAGGACGCTGACCTGCGACATGGGCAGCATCAACAACGGTGCCCAGAAGACCGTGACCATCGTGGTGCAGCCGACCAACGCCACCCGCGGCACCGACATCACCAACAATGCCGCGATTACCACCACCACAACCGACATTGATCCCACCAACAACAACGCGGCGGTCACGGTGCCGGTTCAGCGTCCGGTGGTCGATCTGCTGGTCAACAAGACCGACAACATTGATCCGGTCGCGGTCGGTGGCGACGTCACCTATACGGTGACGGTGCGCAACAACGGCCCCTCGACCTCTGAAAACGTGGTGATGACCGATACTCTGCCGCCCTCGCTGCTGAGCTATCAGAGTTTCACGGCGACCTCGAACAACAGCCCCGTGAGCTGCGGCACGGTTCCGGCGGTCGGCGACGTTGGCGGCACGCTGGAATGCACCTGGCCCTTCATCAAGGCGAATTCCTCCGAACAGGTGACCCTGACCATGCGTGGCCTGGCCAAGGGAACGGCGGTCAACAACGTGTCGGTCAAGTCCGACGAGACCGACCAGGGCTGGGAGAGCAACCTGCTCAACAACAATGCCTCGGCGGATACCACGCTGCGGACCCGCACCAACATTTCGCTCACCAAGACCGGACCGACGGCGCCTGTCGGGCTGCGGGAAGACTTCAACTTCACCATCGGGGTGACTGTCGCGGCTCCCGCTGGCGGCACGGCCGAGGCCGAAGTGGTTTCGGTGGCCGACAGCCTGCCCGCCAACATGGTGCTGACCGGCGCGCCCACGGCTGTGGTGGCCAGCGGTAATGCCAGCCAGAACAGCTGCACCGGTGCCGCGGGAGGCACGTCGTTCAACTGTGAGTTTGGCACCGTCGACGCGAGCAGCCAGATCAATATCACCGTGCCGGTGCGCGTGACTGCCGCCAATGCCGATCCCTACAGCCGCACCAACTCGGCGACCGTCTCGACCGAAAGCTTCGATGTCGACGAGAGCGACAATACCGATACCGCCACGGTGCAGGTGGTTTCCTCGTCGCTCTCGGGCTCGGTGTTCCGCGACTTCGCGGAAGACGAGGTGATGAACAACAACGACAGCGGTGTTGTGGGCGTTCAGGTCACGCTGAACGGTACGGATCTGAACGGCAACCCCGTTTCCCGCACCATCACCACCGATGCCAGCGGCGACTACAGTTTCGACTACCTGCCGGAAGGCACCTATACGGTGAGGCTCCAGGTCATTCCGTCCTCCGTGCCGGATGTCGCATACCTCACCACCGGTCCGACGTCGAACCCGCTCAATCTTGGCGGTAACCGTACGAACAACACCACGATCAGCACGATCAACGTGCCGAAAGACGACGACGGCGTCGACTACGACTTCGCGCTCATCTCGCAGGCCCGTGTCGGCATCGCCAAGCAGGTGTCGGGCGCGGTGACGGCGAATGACGACGGGTCGTTCAATGTGACCTTCGGTCTGGTGGTTGAAAACTTCAGCCAGGAACCGCTCACCAATATCGCGGTGACCGACCAGATCGCCGGGGCCGCTCCGCTGTTCGGCACCCTCGCCACCCCGGGGAACCCGGCCACCGATCCGCTGGCCAACGGCACCTATGCGATCGTCGCGGCACCCTCGGGCAGCTGTGGCGGCCTCAATGCTGGTTTCAACGGCGCAGGCAATACGGTTGTCGCCACCGGCTTCAATCTCGGCATCTCGGGCAGCTGCAACCTGGCCTTCACAATCCGCGTGAAGCCGACATCTGTGCCCGCGAACTACGAGAACCAGGCCGTGGTCGATGCGACAGGGCAGTGGTCCGGCCAGACCTCGGCCACCAACCCGCAGCTTGCCGACCAGTCGGACAACGGCACCAATCCGGACCCCAACAACAACGGTCAGGCCAATGAAAACGGTGAAAACGACCCGACCCCGGTGAGCCACAACGTTGCGCCCGCCATTGCGCTGATCAAGACCTCCGACATCTCGGGGCTCTCGAACCCGGTGGCCGTCGGCGACGTGATCACCTATGGCTTCACCGTGACCAACACCGGCCCGGTGACGCTGACGGGCATCACCCTGGCCGACAGCCTGCCCGGGATGACGCTCAACGGCGGTCCGATTGCCACGCTTGCTCCGGGTGCCGTCGACAGCACCACCTTCACCGGCAGCTATGCGATCACCCAGGACGATCTCAACGCCGGCCAGGTGACCAACTCTGCCACCGTGACCGGTACCGACCCGTTCGGCACCGATGTCACCGACGTGAGCGGCACGGCCAATGACAACGACACGCCGCTGGTCACGTCGATCGTGCAAGGTCCGGCCATCGCGCTGGTGAAGACCGCCGACACATCGGCGCTTGGCACGCCGGCGCAGGCGGGCGATGTGATCAGCTATGGCTTCACCGTGACCAACACCGGCAACGTGTTGCTCACCAACGTGACGCTGACCGACACCCTGCCGAACATCCAGATCAGCGGCGGCCCGATTCCCTCGCTGGTGCCGGGGGCGGTCGACAGCACCACCTTTACCGCGACCTACACGCTCACCCAGGCCGACATCATCGCCGGTCAGGTGACCAACCAGGCCACGGTGAGCGGCGACGATCCGGGGGGCAACCCGGTGACCGACGACAGCGGCACCGCCAATGACAACGACACCCCGACAGTGGTGCCGATTGCCCAGGTGCCGGCGATCGAGCTCGACAAGGTGGCCGACACCTCCGGCCTGCCCAACGGCGCGGTTCCGGGTGACGTGATCCCCTACAGCTTCACCGTCACCAACACCGGCAACATGATCCTGACCAATGTCACGGTCACCGATCTTCTGCCCAATATCGTGCTGAACGGCGGGCCGATCCCGGTGATGAACCCGGGCGATGTCGACAGCACAACCTACACGGCCACCTATACGGTGACCCAGGCGGATGTGCTCGCCAATCAGGTGGTCAACAACGCCAGCGTGACCGGCACCTGGGGCCCGAACCCCGGTGAAGAGGTCACCGACAACGACAGCGAGACGGTTCAGGTCGGCTCGATCGACGCAAACCCGGAGACCTTCCCGCCGTTCACCACCGATGGTGGCACAACCACCTCGATGCTGGACTCGGATCTGCTCAACAACGGCCCGGCGACGCTTGGCAATGTGACCATCACGGTGCTCAACGCCGATCCGGGCGTGACCCTCGATCCGGGCACGGCGCTCATCACGCTGGCGCCGGGCTATCCGGCGGGTCCGCATACGGTCGAGTATCAGATCTGCTCGCAGGCCATCCCGACGCTGTGCGATACCGCGGTCGAAACCGTGGTGCAGGCGGCGCTGCCGGGGATCGAAGCGACCAAGACCCAGACCTATGTCGACGTCAACGGCGACGGCCGCCACGATGCCGGTGACCGGATCGACTACACGATCACGGTCGAGAACACCGGCAACACGCCGCTGGAGGACGTGCAGCTGACGGATACCGCGGTCGACCTCAACGGCAACGCCCTGACGCTTGCCTCTGGCCCGGACTTTGTCAGCGCCAGCATGGGCTCGGCGGAAGGTGCGCTTCAGATCGGTGAAATGGCGACCTACACGGCCTCGATCACCGTTACCGTGCAGGCGGTGAATTCCGGCGGGATCGAAAACCAGGTTCTGGCGGAGGCGCTGCCGGTGTTCGTGCCGGGCGTTCCGGGAGAACCGGAGCCGATTTCGGATCTGTCCGACAACGGCATCGACACCGATGGCAACACCGAAGACGACCCGACGCGTTTCGTGTTCACGGAGACCTCGACGGCTGACAATCTGACGCTCACCAAGACCACGCCGGCCGATATTGTCCGGCGCGGGGAGACGGTGCCCTACACGATCACCGTGACCAACGACAATGACTTCGTCGTCGGTCCGGTGGATGTGGTGGACACGCTGCCCGGCCATTTCCTGGCCGATCCGGCCAGCGCCACGATCGACGGCGCGTCGGTAACGGTCACGGTCGAGGGGCTGGTGGTCACCTGGGAGGATGTCATCCTTCCCGCCGAGACGACGCTGACCCTGGGCATCGACGCCCGTGTTCTCAACGGCGCACGTTCCGGCGTTCACACCAACTCGGTCTCGGTTTTCGATGCCAACACCGACGATCTGCTGGTGGGTGAGGCGACCGCCGATGTGCGGATCCTGCCGGAAGCGGTGTTCGACTGCTCCGACGTGATCGGCAAGGTGTTCGAAGACCACAACGGCAACGGCTACCAGGATCCGCCGGGCGGCTCCGGGTCCGAAGGTATCACCGATCAGCATTATGGCGGCGGCAAGGGCAAGCTCGCCCGCACGCCGGAACCGCTGGTCGAGCGCGGCATCCCGGGGGTGCGGCTGGTGTCGCCGGACGGCACCGTGGTGACCACGGACGAAAACGGCCTCTACTCGGTGCCCTGCGCGGCGCTGCCGGCAGACCGTGGCTCGAACTTCATCATCAAGCTTGACGAGCGCACCCTGCCCGCAGGCTACCGCCCGACCACGGAAAACCCGCGCGTCGTGCGGCTGACCCCGGGCGTGATGGCGGAGATCAACTTCGGTGCGAGCATCGGCAAGGTCGTGCGGGTGGACCTCAACCGCGCCGCCTTCACCAGGGGGGCCGACGGCCAGATGGCCATCGGCCAGGCGCTGGACAACGGCATCCGCCGGATGGTGCCGGCGCTTGCCGGTGAGCCGATCGTGCTGCGCCTCGCCTGGCATCTGCCGGCGACGGCCGGGCCCGAAGCTGTGACCGAGGGCAGGGCGCTGATGAAACTGGTCGAAGACCGCATACGCGCCGAGTGGCGCAAGGCGGGCCGCACCCAGCTTCGGATCGAAACCACGATCGTGAGGGCCGGGCAATGATGGAGCGTAGCATGTTGACGATTAAGAAACCCGCCAGGCCCGCCGCCCGCCATGGGGCGCTGCTCAGGAGCACCGCACTCGCCGGACTGGCTGCATCCATGCTGCCACTCGCGGGCCTCGCGCAGGGGGTCGGTTGCGACCCCGCGGCGATCCCGCTGGCGCCGGGCTGCCAGCACGCCAATGCCGGGGTTGCGGTGGATCTGCCCGTGGGCGCCAACACCGAAGCGGTGCAGGCCCCCCCGGGAGGGCAGTTCGCCCAGACCGGCTTTGCGATCTCGGTGGACAACGCCCACTTCGCCGGGGCGCTGCCGCCCTACAACCCCGAGCGCAGTGCCGACATTGCGCTCGCCCGGGCAAAGCTCGACGTGCGGTTTGACGGGCTGGGCGGGGCGCGTCTGCTCAACGTTGCCACCGCCGATCTGCGCGCCGCCTACCAGGCGGGCGAGACGGTGACCTTCCGGGCGTCGGCAAACTATCCGAGCTTCATCCGCCGCGCCGAAGTGCGGATCCTCGATCTGTCCGAACCCGGGCACCCGGCGGTGGCGGTGCTGCCGACGCGGGCCAACGGTCAGGTGCGGTGGAAAATGCCGGCCGGCGGCGAAGGGGATTATGCCTATGCGCTCCGGGTCTATGATGCCAGGGGGCGCTATGACGAGACCCTGCCGCTCACGCTCACCCGCACGGCGGAACATTTCGCCAGCCACGAGACCGTCGGCGGGCCGCTGGTCGCGGCGGGCGAGGGCGAAAGCCGCCTGCGCGTCCGCCGGATCCCGCTCAGCGGCGGCACGATCACCGTCGCCGGGCGCGGTACGCCGGGCGGTACGGTATCGGTGATGGGCGAGACCGTGCCGGTGGACGCCTCCGGCAAGTTCGTCGTCAGCCGCATCCTGCCCGCCGGCGACCATGTGGTCGCGGTCAAGGCCGGCGGACGGCAATTCGTGCGCGATGTCGAGATTCCGACGTCGGAATGGTTCTCCACCGGGATCATCGACATCACCGCAGGCTACCGGTTCGGCGGCACCAGCGGGCTGGAGGACGAGGGCTATGTCGATGCCCGCGCTGCCTTCTACGCCAAGGGCGAGACCCAGAGCGGATGGCGGATCACCGCAGGCGTGGACAGCCAGGAAGGCCCGATCGACGAGCTTTTCGACCGTCTGAACGACAAGGATCCGCGCCGGGTGCTCGACCGGCTGCGCAATTCCGATGACGTTTACCCGACCTACGGCGACAACTCGACCTGGTATGACGACACCCCGACCGCGGGGGCCTTCTATTTCCGTGCCGAAAACGAAACCACCCGTGTGACCTGGGGCGATTTCGAGACCGGGATCACCAGTCCGAACCTGATCAGCGCAGCGCGTAACCTTTACGGTGCCGAGGTTCGCTATCAGTCGGCGACTGTCACCGAAAACGGTGATCCGCGCCTCAGCGCCACGCTCTATGCCGCCCAGCCGGACACGATGGCGCAGCGCGATGTGCTGCGCGGCACCGGCGGGTCGGTCTATTTCCTGTCGCGTCAGGACATCACCGGCGGGTCGACCAATGTGCAGGTGCTGATTACCGACAGCGACACCGGGCGCGTGGTCGACAGCGTGCGGCTCAGGGAGGGGGTGGATTATTCGATCGACCACCTGCAAGGCGTGATCACGCTGGCGCGACCGCTGTCGTGGTACACCGGCACAAGCGGCCCTGCCGGGGCGCAGACCGGCGGTCTCGACCAGTCGCTGGTGGTGCAATACGAATACACCCCGACCAACATGGACGCTGACAACACCGTGCTGGGCGGGCGGGCCGAAGCCTGGGTGACAAACAACCTGCGCATCGGCGCGACGGGTATGCGCGAAAAGTCCGATCAGGGCGAGCAGACCGTTGCCGGGGTTGATGCGCGCTACGAATTCGGCCGCCAGAGCTATGTCACCGTCGAGGCGGTCCGCACCTCCGGCCCCGGGTTTTCCCGCTCCACCTCCACCGACGGCGGCCTGACCATCACTTCGTCCGGCGGCGCCGACAGTGGCACGGCCAACGCCTACGCGCTCGACGGTTTCGTGGACCTCGAAGATGCCAATATCGGGGTTCCGGGCCATGTCATATTCTACGCCGAACGCAAGGAGGCGGGGTTCTGGTCGGTCTCCGAAGACATTGATCAGACCCAGTACCTGTTTGGCGGAGAAGTCGAGGTCGATGTTTCCGACCGGCTGAGCATCGGCGCTGACGGCGAACGCTTCGTGTCCGACAGCGGCAAGGAAAAGCTCGAAGTCGGCGCGCATGCCGAATACGCCTTCTCGAAGGCGTGGTCCGTGCGGGTCGGGGCGAGCTATGTCGACAAGACCGACCCGGCCAAGCCTGAAGAGACCGGCACCCGGCTTGATGCCGGCGCGCGGGTGGATTGGCATCCGAACGACGACCTCACGGTCTACACCTTCGGTCAGGTCACGGTTCAGCGCAGCGGCGGGCTGGACAACGACCACCGCGTGGGCGTGGGCGTGGAAGCGCAGCTGACCGAAAAGCTGCGCGCCACCGGCGAGGTGTCGACCGGCACGTCGGGCGCAGCCGCGAACGCGCGCCTTGCCTATGCCGCGAGCCCCGAGCGTGAAGCCTACATCGGTTTCACCCTCGACCCGACCCGCTATGGCGCGGGCAGCGATCTGGTCGACAAGGGCCGGATCGTCACCGGTGGGCGCTACCAGCTTTCCGAAAGCGTCAACCTTTTCGGGGAAAGCGCTTTTGATCTGCCGGGCGCGAGCCAGCAATCGCTGACCAACACCTTCGGCGTGAGCTATACACCCAGCAATGCCTGGACCCTTTCGGGCAGCTTCGACTACGGCGAGGTGATCGACAAGGAAGACGGCGATTTCGAGCGTATCGCGGCTTCGGTCGGGGCCGCCTGGTCGCCGAGCGAAGAGGTCTCTGCCCGGTTGCGGCTGGAATACCGCACCGAAGACGGCGACGGCACCGCGCGCGACCGCGACACCTACATGTTCTCCGCCGGTTACAGCAACGCGCTGAACCGCGACTGGACGCTTCTGGGGGATGTCGAAGGGCTCTACTCGGACAGCGCCGAAGGCGATTACCATGATGGCGAATATGTGCGCGCCAATCTCGGCTTTGCCTACCGGCCGGTGGACAACGAACGGCTCAACCTGCTGTTCAGGTACTCGCGGCTGATTGATCTTCCGGGCGAGGACCAGGTGGATGCCAATGGCAACAGCAACGGGCCGAAGCAGAAAAGCCATGTGCTCTCGGTCGATGCGAATTACGACCTGAACCCGCAGATCACGATCGGCGGCAAGCTCGGCTACCGGATGGCGGAGACCGCCGACCGTGGGACCGACGACTTCACCGAAAATGACGCGGCGCTGCTGGCGCTCCGTGCCGACTGGCATGTGGTCCATGAGTGGGACATTTTCGGTGAGGGCAGGGTGCTGTTCTCGCCCGAGACCGATACCACCGAAACCGGCGCGGTTCTGGGCGTGTACCGGCACCTGGGCGAATATGCCAAGATTGGTGTCGGCTACGAATGGGGCAATGTCTCGGACGACCTGACCGACATCGAATATGACAGCCATGGCGTGTTCGTGAACCTGGTCGGCAAGTTCTGACGGCTGTGAAATGAGCGTTTCGGGCGGCCCTTCCGGGGGCCGCCCTTTTCGTAAACGGGGCGACACGCCTTTCGGCAACGGCGAAACCCGGGGCGCGCGCGCGCGCGTCCGCTGTCAGAGAAACCACCGGAGCCAGCGGCGTTTGCGCGCGGTGTAGGGCGGATAACGCACGGCCGGGTCGAAACGCGTGCCTTTGGTGAGCACCGGTTTCAGATGGCTGAAAGCATCGAACCCCGTGCGCCCGTGATAGCTGCCGATGCCGCTCGCCCCGACGCCGCCGAAGGGCAGATCGGGCGAGGTCATCTGGATCACCACGTCGTTCAGCACCACCGTGCCGGAGCTGGTCTCTTCAACGACGCGCCGCTGCAAGCTGCGGTCATTCGAGAACAGATAGAGCGCCAGCGGCCTTGGCCCGCGGTTGATACGGGCGAGGGCCTCATCGGCTCCGGCAACCTCGACCATTGGCAGGATCGGACCGAAGACCTCTTCGGTGAGCGCCGCGGCGCCGTCGGGCAGGTCGGTGAGCAGGGTCGGCTCGATATAGAGATCATCCGCGTCCTGCGCGCCGCCGAAAACCACGCGCCCCTCGCCGGGCATCGCTGCGAGCCGGTCGAAATGGCGCCGGTTGACGATCCGGCCAAAATCGGGGCTCGTCTGGGGGTCATTGCCCAGCATCTGCCGGACGGCGCGGCCGAAGGCCTCCCCGAAAGCTGCGCTGCGCCCGGGACCGATCAGCACATGATCGGGGGCGATACAGATCTGCCCGGCGTTCAGCAGCTTGCCCCAGGCGATCCGCCGTGCGGCAATGTCGAGATCGGCATCATCCGCGACGATCACCGGGTTCTTGCCGCCAAGCTCGAGCACCACCGGGCTCAGCGTGCGCCCCGCCGCTTCGGCCACCTTTGCGCCGATGCGGCTGGAACCGGTGAAGAACACCAGCCCCCAGGGGTCGTCGAGCAGCGCTGCGGCAACCTCCGCCCCGCCTTCGACGACCCGCACCGCGTCGGGGTCGAGATGGCCGGGCACAAGCTCGGCCAGCAGCTGCGAGGTGGCGGGCGCGAGTTCGGAGGGCTTCACCAGCGCCGGATTGCCTGCGGCCAGCGCGCCGACCAGTGGCATCAGCGCCAGATGCCAGGGGTAGTTCCATGGCGAAAGGATCAGCACCGGCCCCAGCGGCTCCGGCTGAAGCCAGGCCTTGCCGGGCCGGTTGATGATGTTTACCGGCTGCCGCCGCGGCCTTGCCCAGCGGGCAAGGTGCTGGCGCGCGTGCCGGGCATGGCTGGCGACATAGGCGCTCTCGTGGATCAGGGCCTCGGTGTCGGGCTTGTGCAGATCCTCGGCCAGCGCCTGGTGAATCCGGTCCTCATGGGTGCGGCACATGTCTTCGACAGCGGCCAGCTGCGCCTTGCGCCAGGAGAACGAACGGGTCTTGCCGGTGGCGAAACATCCGGCGAGGCGGGCGATGTCGGTGGAAAAATCGGACATGGCTGCGGGCCTTTTTCCTGTTATGCGGGAAAGGTGACACCGGGCTCCGGCGATGGCAAGGGCCGGGGACTGGCGCTTCGGGCGAATCACGTGAAAGGCCGCTTCAGGCCGGATCTGCGCCGGCGAGGTTCGAATACCACAAGGGAGTCTGCCTAAAGCTCGGGATTTCCATGAAAAATCGGGCAAAAAGCTGCCGAAACCATGTCCGCCCGGGGTGCGACACGGCTTTCGCGATCAATGGTTTCCGCCTATAGTTGTCATTGTGCGACGTGCCGTCACGCGCGCGCCGGCATTGACACCAGGGGGATTTGCATGATCCGGTCGGAACTGATTCAAAAGATCGCAGACGAGAATCCGCACCTGTTCCAGCGCGATGTGGAGCGCATCGTGAGCACGGTATTCGAAGAGATCATCGAAGCGATGGCGCGCGGCGACCGGGTCGAGTTGCGCGGGTTCGGCGCCTTTTCGGTCAAGAAACGCGACGCCCGCATCGGCCGCAATCCGCGCACCGGTGAGGCGGTCGAAGTCGAGGAAAAGCATGTTCCCTTCTTCAAGACGGGCAAGTATCTTCGTGATCGGCTGAACGGTAACTGAGGCAGGCTCCATGCGCATCATTCGATTTGTCTTCCTGGCGGCCCTGGCCGTCGTGCTTGGTGTTGTGGCGTTTGCCAATCTCGGAAAGGTCACCCTGCATCTGCTGCCGGCGGAAATCTCGGGCTTCCTCGGCTACAGCTGGGAGGTGACGCTGCCACTGTTCATCGTCATCTTCGCCGGGATCGTCCTCGGCCTGCTGATCGGTTTCTTCTGGGAATGGCTCCGCGAGGGCAAGCACCGCTCCAAGGCGCGCCGCGCCGAGAAAGCGGCGGTGAACCTGTCTCGCGAGGTGCACAAGCTCAAGCGGCACCAGCCAGGCGGGAGCGACGATGTGCTCGCCCTGCTTGAGGATGTGAAGTAACGCCTTCGGCTTTCGCGACGGAACCGGATCATGCCCGGCATCCAGGTCAAGATCTGCGGCCTTACCACGCCCGGACAGGTGGCCTGTGCGGTGGCCGCCGGGGCGCGCTACCTTGGCTTTGTGTTCTTTGCGAAAAGCCCGCGCAACCTGTCGGTGCCAAAGGCGGCGGCGCTGGCGCGCGGGGTGCCGCCCGGTGTTGCCAGGGTGGGGCTGGTGGTGAATGCCGGGGATGCGGTGCTCGACGAGATCACCGCCACCGTCCCGCTCGACATGCTTCAGTTGCATGGCAATGAGCCGCCGGAACGGGTGGCAGAACTGCGCGCGCGCTACGGGCTGCCGGTGATGAAGGCCATCGGCATTTCCGGCCCCGGGGATGTCGCCCGGATTGACGCCTATGCCCCGGTGGCCGATCAGTTGCTCATTGACGCCAAACCGCCGACGGGCGCCGCGCTTCCCGGTGGCATGGGGGTGCCCTTCGACTGGCGGCTGATCGCGGGGCGGCACTGGGCCAGGCCGTGGATGCTGGCGGGCGGGCTGACGCCGGAAAATGTGGCGCTGGCGCTGCGGCTCACCGGCGCGCGGCAGGTGGATGTGTCGTCCGGCGTCGAGAGCGCGCCGGGGGTGAAGGACGAAGGCCTCATCCGGGCCTTCATCGCGGCGGTGTCGTGAGCCGTGCAAAATCCGAGCCTGTGTTCACCGGGCGTTAAGGTGAATGCGCGACTGTGCGCGCATGACCAATCTGCCTCCTTCCATCAATCCCGAAACCTGGATGCGGAGCGTGTTTTCGTCGCGCGATGTGCGCCGCGGCGGGGTCTTCAAACGGCAGGTGCGCGACGTGGAGCGCATCGTCGGGCGTGACGTGTTCCTCGCGGAGGTCGAACGCCGCGGCTTCCAGGCGCTCGAGAATGGCCGGCATTTCATCGTATGCTGCAATGCGCAGCCGATCCGGCGTGTCCGGGCCGGGCCCTCGTCCGCGCGCGCGGACGCCTCCCGCGGGCGCGCGCCCGCGCCGCCCTTGCCGTAACGCCACCCACCGACTAGGAGTGTACAGACCAGCATGGAACAGCACGATGGGCGAAGATCTTTTCAACAGCTTCATGAACGGCCCCGATGAAAACGGCCGGTTCGGCAGCTTCGGCGGGCGTTTCGTTTCCGAAACCCTTATGCCGCTGATCCTCGATCTCGAAGCCGAGTATGAAAAGGCCAGGACCGACCCCGCCTTCTGGGCCGAGATGGACGATCTCTGGACCCATTACGTCGGCCGCCCCAGCCCGCTCTACTTCGCCGAACGGCTCACCGACGAGCTGGGCGGCGCCAGGATCTACCTCAAACGCGACGAATTGAACCACACCGGCGCGCACAAGATCAACAACGTGCTGGGCCAGATCATCCTTGCCCGCCGCATGGGCAAGACCCGGATCATCGCCGAGACCGGCGCCGGCCAGCATGGTGTCGCGACCGCCACGGTCTGCGCCAAATTCGGCCTGAGCTGCGTGGTCTATATGGGCGCCCATGACGTCGAGCGCCAGGCGCCCAATGTCTTCCGCATGAAGCTTCTGGGGGCGGAGGTGGTGCCGGTCACCTCCGGGCGCGGCACCCTCAAGGACGCGATGAACGATGCACTGCGCGACTGGGTGACCAATGTGCGCGACACGTTCTACTGCATCGGCACCGTGGCGGGGCCGCATCCCTATCCGGCGATGGTGCGCGATTTTCAGGCGATCATCGGCAAGGAAGCCCGGGCGCAGATCCTCGCCGCCGAAAGCCGCCTGCCCGACACGATCGTGGCGGCGATCGGCGGCGGATCCAACGCGATGGGGCTGTTCTACCCCTTTCTTGACGACGATGCGGTCAGGATCATCGGTGTCGAGGCGGGCGGCAAGGGTGTGACGGAAAAGGTCGAGCATTGCGCCTCGCTCACCGGTGGACGCCCCGGCGTGCTGCACGGCAATCGCACCTACCTGCTTCAGGACGACGACGGGCAGATCCTTGAGGGCTATTCGATCTCGGCCGGGCTCGACTACCCCGGCATCGGGCCCGAACACGCCTGGCTGCACGATACCGGACGCGCGGACTATGTGGCGATCACCGACCGCGAGGCGCTCGACGCCTTCCAACTGCTGTGCCGCACCGAGGGCATCATCCCCGCGCTCGAACCCTCCCATGCGCTCGCCCATGTTATGAAGATCGCGCCCGGGTTGCCGAAGGACCACATCATCGTGATGAACCTCTGCGGGCGGGGCGACAAGGACATCTTTACCGTCGCCAAAGCGCTCGGCACCGACATGTCGGGGTTGGTCGAGGGGCGGAGGTTTTCCGACTGACGCGCCATGACGGACTTGCGCAACACTGCGCCCACGGGCGGACTTCTTTCCGATCATTGCGGCAGGGTGCGGGTTTGTTGCGGGCGCGCCACAGCCTTTCCCGACATTCAACCAAATGGTTGAGCGACTCGGGCGCCACCGCCTATCCAGCAGCCCCGGTCGCGACGGACCGGACCCTTGAGGGCGGAGGTGCACACTCCCCCGGTGCGGGCGGCGCTGCCGGCCCCGTATGCCAGGGTCGGTGCCAGGGATCGGGCGGGTGGCGCACAGCCACCTCCAAATGTAGCTCATTCGGGTAGAGCATTCGACTGATAATCGAAGTGTAGCGGGTTCGAATCCCGCCATTTGACCCGTCCGAAAGGACATCGGACCTTCAGTCCGGCACCGCCTCCGGGCGGTCTCAATCGGGGTCCGGGACGGCCGGCAGGGGCGTTCCACGCGGCATGGCTTTCGGGCGATGCCGCCGGGCCGCCGCTGACTCCGGCCCGGGCCGGGGCAGAGATGAAGGACAGCACCGGGCCGCGGGTCCGCCGCGGGGCAGAGGCCCCAAGGCGCACCGTGGCTCCCGTGCCCCCTCTCGCTCCGCCTCCGCCCCGGCCGGTGAAACGGCGCGTTCCGGGCTCTTCCACACCTGCGGGCCTTTGCCCCAACCCCCTGTAACCAAAGGAGATCGCATTTGCGACGACGATAGGCACCGAAAAGGAGAGACCCAATGACTCATGTGTTCAATCGACTTCTCGACCTCGTCACCGGCCATATCCGGGTGACGCTGACCGAAACCGAGCGGATGCTCGTGCTGGAAAATGGCCGCTTTGCCGCGCTTCTGGGGCCGGGCGAACACCGGCTGAAGCGGCGCGACACGATCTGCGAGCGCCATGACATCGGGGTTTCCCGTTTCGACTCTGCCTATGAACGCGCGCTGCTCGCCGAGCGGCCCGACCTCGTGGAAGGGCAATTGCTGGAGTTCGCCGCGCGCGACGGCGAGGTGCTGGTGATCTCCCGCACCGGCGGCGAGGTGGCCGTGGTGCTGCCGCCCGAGGCGCGGGCGGTGCTCTGGGCCGACGCCGGCCCGTGGGAGGCCGCGCGGTTCGACATGGGCGAGAGCCTTGCCGTGCCGCCTGCGCTCACGCGGCGGCTGATGCGCTCCGGACATGGCGCGATGCTCACCCATGCCGAAGTGCCCGAAGGGCATACGGGCATGCTGAGTGTCGACGGAGTGTTCACCGGACGGCTCGCGCCGGGCCTTCACGCCTTCTGGCGGGCGGGGCCGCGCGCCGAGATCCGGCTGGTCGACATGCGGATGCGCAGCCACGAGGTGACGGGGCAGGAGATCCTGACCCGTGACCGGGTGACCATCCGGGTGAACCTTACGGCGCGGTACCGTGTGGTGGACCCGGAAGCGGCGCTGACCCGTGTGCATGACTTCGCCGAAGCCCTGCACCGGGCGCTGCAACTGGCCTTCCGCCGTTCGCTCGGCGCGCTCACGCTCGACAGGCTTCTCGCGGAGAAGGGCGTGATCGACGAAGAGGCGGCGGCGGTGGCCCGCGAAGAGGTGGCGCGGTTCGGCATCGAACTGGGCGAGGTGGCGCTGAAGGACGTCATCCTGCCCGGCGAAATGCGCGAGATTCTCAACCGCGTCGTCGCGGCGGAAAAGGAGGCCGAAGCCAGCGTCATCCGCCGCCGCGAGGAAACCAACGCGACCCGCGCCCTGCTCAACACGGCCAGGGTCATGGCGGAAAACCCCGTCATGCTGCGGCTGAAAGAGCTGGAAGCGCTGGAGACCATCGCGGGCAAGGTCGAGCGCCTCACGGTCCATAACGGGACGGGGGGCCTGATGAACGACCTTGTGCATCTGAGCGACTGAAGGCGCGAAAGAAAGGCCGGTCCGGGACACCGGGCCGGTCCCTGCCCGGGGCATGGGTCTCCGCTGGTTCAGAAGTCCGTTAGAGCATTTCGGTTTGAACCTGAATCGTGAGGCCTTCCCCCCGCCAGCACCGCACCAGGCTCCACGGCACCACCCCGATCGAGCGCCTCGACAAGCAGGTGAAACGCCGTGCCGATGTCGTCGGCGTTGTTCGGGAAATCCTTCCACCGGAAGGATTTCTGATCCTCTCACCTCCCCAACGAAGCCTCGATCACCCGCCTGATCGGTGCTGTGCTGTTCGAGCAGAACGACGAATGGCAAACCGCAAGCCGATACGTGAAGCTCGACGCTGTCGCCCGGATCGACCACGAGGAGACCGGGCCAATTCTCAGCATCACAACCCGAGCCGCCTGATCATGGCCTCAGGAAATCCGATGATTTACACCACCTTGACGGACGTGACCGCCCGTTTTGATTGCAGAAAAGCCGCTGGCCAACCTCTACCCCTTGCAAGAAACGCACCAGGGCACACTACATGTTGACAACCTCGGCGATTCGAGGCCAAGTAGCGAGGTCATGGTTTTCCGGGGAAACCCGGGAAGGCAACAGGGAAGCCGGTGCGGAGACACCTCCAACTCCGGCGCTGCCCCCGCAACTGTGAGCGGAAAGCGACGCTGAACATGTCACTGGGAACCCGACCTTTTCGGGGCCCGGGAAGGCCAGCCGAGCGACGACCCGCGAGCCAGGAGACCTGCCGTGACGGAAGACGACAACCAGAGGCGGTGGGCCTTGGGGTGCGTGTGTGGTCCGTGGCAAGCTTGTGCGCGGCCGCGTCGTGTCCTGTGCCCCCGGAAAAACGGCAGAAACACCCCTCCGGCAGAGAGGGCAGTCAAGGGAACGAGACCATGAGCATCACTGTGTATTCCAAACCGGCCTGCGTCCAATGTACGGCCACGACCCGGGCGCTTGAGGCGCGTGGGCTTGATTACGAGGTGATCGACCTGACCGAAGATGACAGGGCCCTGAGCCATGTTTCGGAGCTTGGGTATCGGCAGGTGCCCGTTGTGGTTGCGGGCGAAGATCACTGGGCGGGTTTCCGGCCAGACCTGATCGGCCGGCTGGCCTGATCCGGTGACGGGGCCTGAAGCCAGAATCGTCTATTTCTCCTCCCGTTCGGGCAACACGGCGCGGTTCGTCGGGAGCCTCGGGCTTCCGGCGCTGCGTATCCCGATCTCCGACGGGTCCATGCCCAGCCCCGCCGGCCCTTTCGTGCTGATCTGTCCGACCTATGCCGACGGCGACGGACGCGGTGCGGTTCCGAAACAGGTGATCCGCTTTCTCAACGATCCTGACCGCCGCGGGCTGCTGCGCGGCGTGATCGCGGGCGGTAACCGCAATTTCGGCCCGACCTTTGCCCTTGCGGGCGAGGTCATCTCGAAGAAATGCAATGTGCCCGTGCTCTATCGGTTCGAACTGGCCGGCACGGACAATGACTGCGCCCGCGTGCGCGCAGGGCTTGACACTTTCTGGAGGCAGACATGCTCGATACCGGCCTGAAGGCGGAGGCGCTCGACGAAACACTCGATTACCACGCGCTGAACGCGATGCTGAACCTCTATGACGAGGACGGCAACATCCGCTTCGAAGCCGACCGCATGGCCGCGCGGCAGTATTTCCTGCAACACGTCAATCAGAACACGGTGTTCTTTCACTCGCTCGACGAGAAGCTCGGTTACCTCGTCGATGAGGGATATTACGAAGCAGACGTGCTCGACCAGTATTCGAAGGCTTTCCTGCACAAGATCTGGGATGCGGCCTATGCCAGAAAGTTCCGCTTCCCGACCTTTCTCGGGGCGTTCAAATATTATACATCCTACACGCTCAAGACCCGCGACGGGCAGCGCTATCTGGAGCGTTACGAAGACCGCGTGGTCATGACCGCGCTCGCTCTGGCGCGGGGGGACGAAGGGCTTGCCATGTCCTTCATGGAAGAGATCATCTCGGGCCGCTTTCAGCCGGCGACGCCAACCTTTCTGAATGCCGGCAAGAAATCGCGGGGCGAACTGATCTCCTGCTTTCTCCTGCGGGTCGAGGACAACATGGAGAGCATCGGCCGGGCCATCAATTCTTCGCTGCAACTCTCCAAGCGCGGTGGTGGCGTTGCCCTGATGCTCACCAACATCCGCGAGCACGGCGCGCCGATCAAGGGGATCGAAAACCAGTCTTCGGGCGTGATCCCGGTGATGAAACTGCTTGAAGACAGCTTCTCCTATGCCAACCAGCTCGGTGCCCGGCAGGGCGCGGGGGCGGTGTATCTCAACGCCCATCACCCCGACATCCTGCGGTTTCTGGACACCAAGCGCGAGAATGCCGACGAGAAGATCCGCATCAAGACGCTGTCGCTCGGCGTGGTGATCCCGGATGTCACCTTCGAACTGGCCAAGCGCAACGAGGAGATGTATCTCTTCTCGCCCCATGACGTGGAGCGTGTCTACGGCGTGCCGTTCTCGGAGATCTCGGTCACCGGGAAATACGAAGAGATGGTCGACGACAAGCGCATCCGCAAATCGAAGATCAACGCGCGGGATTTCTTCCAGACGCTTGCCGAGATCCAGTTCGAAAGCGGCTATCCCTACATCATGTTCGAAGACACGGTGAACGCCGCGAACCCGATCAGGGGGCGCATCACCATGTCGAACCTCTGCTCCGAAATCCTTCAGGTCAACGAGGCATCGGAATTCAACGATGACCTGAGCTACAAACACCTCGGCACCGACATCTCCTGCAACCTCGGCTCACTCAATATCGCCATGACCATGGATGGCCCGGATTTCGGCGCCACGGTCGAAAGCGCGATCCGTGCGCTGACCGCCGTGTCGGAGATGTCCGCAATCGACAGCGTGCCGTCGATCCGGCGCGGCAATGACGAGACGCATGCGGTGGGGCTGGGGCAGATGAACCTCCATGGCTTCCTCGCGCGCGAACGCATCCACTATGGCTCACCCGAAGGGGTTGATTTCACCCGCGTCTACTTCGCTGCCGTGGCCTATCACGCGATCCGCGCCTCGAACGCCATCGCGCGGGAGAAGGGCGCGGCCTTCCACGGGTTCGGGACGTCGAAATATGCCGACGGCAGCTTCTTTGACAAATACACCGACCGCGACTGGCTGCCGGAGACCGACACCGTCGCGGCGCTCATGGAGCGTTTCGGGGTCGCGCTTCCGACCAGAGAAGACTGGGCGGCGCTCCGGGGCGCGGTGATGAAGGACGGGCTCTACAACCGCAATCTGCAAGCCGTCCCGCCCACCGGGTCGATCAGCTACATCAACAATTCCACCTCGTCGATCCATCCGATCGTGTCAAAGATCGAAATCCGCAAGGAGGGCAAGATCGGCCGCGTCTACTACCCGGCGGCCTTCATGGGCAACGACAACCTTGACTATTACCGCGATGCCTACGAGATCGGCCCCGAAGCCCTGATCGAAACCTATGCCGCCGCCACCGAGCATGTGGATCAGGGCCTGTCGCTGACCTTGTTCTTCCCCGCCGAGGCGACAACGCGCGACATCAACCGCGCCCAGATCCTGGCCTGGAAGAAGGGCATCAAGACCATCTACTACGTCCGCCTGCGCCAGTCCGCCCTTGAGGGCACGGAAGTGCAAGGCTGCGTTTCCTGCACGCTTTGACCCGGAGGACATGCGATGAAAGACCAGGTCACGCAAACCCGCGCCGTTCCCCGGGCGATCAACTGGAACCGCCTCGAAGACGACAAGGATCTGGAGGTCTGGAACCGGCTGACGGTCAATTTCTGGCTGCCCGAGAAGGTGCCGCTGTCCAATGACGTGCAAAGCTGGGGAACGCTGACGCCCGAAGAGCAAGAGCTCACGATACGGGTTTTCACGGGGTTGACCCTGCTCGACACCATACAGGGTGCTGTCGGGGCGCCTTCGATGATGAAAGATGTGCTGACGCCCCACGAAGAGGCGGTGCTGACAAATATCGCCTTCATGGAATCCGTCCATGCGCGCAGCTATTCCTCGGTTTTCTCGACGCTGTGCCAGACCCGGGAAGTGGACGAGGCCTTCCGCTGGTCCGAAGAAAACCCGCATCTTCAGGCAAAAGCCCGGCTGATCCTCGAGAAATACAATGCGAACGGCGATCCGCTGAAACGCAAGATCGCAAGCGTGTTTCTTGAATCCTTCCTGTTCTATTCCGGCTTCTATCTTCCGATGTACTGGTCAAGCCGCGGCAAGCTGACCAATACCGCGGACCTGATCCGCCTGATCATTCGCGATGAGGCGATCCATGGCTATTATATCGGCTACAAGTTCCAGCGCGCCCAGGAGCGCCTGGCGGAGGCGGACCGCGCGGAGCTGAAGGCCTTTGCCTTCGCCCTGATGTTCGACCTCTACGAGATCGAGGCGCATTATACCGAAGAGCTGTATGACGGTCTCGGTCTGACAGAAGATGTGAAAGCCTTCCTGCACTACAACGCCAACAAGGCGCTGCAAAACCTCGGCTACGAGGCGCTTTTCCCGGATGCGGCCTGCGAGGTGAACCCGGCGATCCTGGCGGCACTCAGCCCCGACAGCGAGAACCACGATTTCTTCTCCGGGTCGGGTTCGTCCTACGTCATCGGCAAGGCCGTTGCCACCGAGGACGAGGATTGGGATTTCTGAGGGCGCGACACTCTGGCCCAGGGCGTTTGAAGGGCCTGTGGGGGACACGCCCGTCATTCCTGAACCGCGCGCACAGGTGCGGTTGACCGGTACGAACCGCAACACGATCACCCGGGTCTGTCGCGGCTGCGTGGGGATGATACGGCACAGGGGTGCCCGGCGGGGTCTCCCCCGCCGGACGGGCTGGTCAGGCCTTGTCGCCTAGGGCCTTGATGTGATCGGGGAGGCGTTCGTTGCTGCCATACATGAAGTGGTTCTCCATCCGCTCGGAATAGCGGCTGGCTTCGGTGGTGCGGCCCACGGCCTCGGCCACTTCGCGGATCAGCATCGGGTTGGCGCCGCAGCAGACGCCGAGGTAGTTCACCCCGATCTCATGGGCGTCGCGGGCAAAGGCGCCGACCTCATAGCGGTTGCAGAACAGCGGATCCAGCGCGGTGGGGAAGGTGCGGCCGTGCGGCGCCGGGCAGGAGCAGCCGTTGTTGTCATCGAGGTTGAAGAAGGTCGGCTGCGCCTCGGTGGTGCGATAAAGCGTCCGGCCAAAAACCTGAATCGCAAGGGTTCCCATGACCGCTGATCTGTGATTCATCCTGTTTGGGAGGATGGATCATGTCAGCACCTTTGCC
>PDRW01000005.1 GCA_002746935.1 Rhodobacterales bacterium | reverse complement strand
TGAAAGAGACCGAATGGCGCTACAATCACCGCGCTTCCGATAAACCAAAACTGTTGCTACGATACCTCCGGGAGAACCCTCTCAGCTAGGCATGACCCACAAACAGATCACCTGTACGAAACAGCATCGCGCGCGCCTGCCGGTCTTCGGACCTGACCGCAACACGCGCCATGGTCGGACGTGCCGCCGCTTCGCAAATCGCCTGTGCGTCGGCCATGTCGTTCTTGTGACGCTTCACGAAGGGCTTCACGTAAACCGGAGGAATGAGCATGACGTCGTGTCCCAAAGCCCCGATCCGAGGCCCCCGGTCATGGGCCGTCGCACATGCCTCAAGTGCCACCATGCACCACGGCTGCTTTTCCAGAAAGGCCGGAACCCGAGACCGTGACACCCGCTTGCGAAACCCAACCGAGCCGTCCGAACACGCCCCGTGAAGTTGATAAATCTGCTTTGCAAGGCCGATACCGTAATCCCGACTTCGGACATGGATGCCTCCCTGTTGCTGTTGGTCATAGCCAGCATGGCACATTGCGATGCCGCCGAGTGGAGGCATCCACTCCATCAGGTCAAAAGCCGGAGGCATTAACGCTCGCGCGGGTGACTGCCCCCGGCGTCCCTGGCAGGAAGGAGATGGTATTCCCCACGTTTTCGTGGAAACGCTTCGGAACGTTTTCCTGTTTTTTCTTCATTCCTTGGAATCCCCGGAAGCGGCCCGTTTCAGCCACGCCCGCGATTGTTGCGTGAACCCGACGATCGGCCGGCTCAGGCCTTTGTGTGCTGCGACAACCCTTGCGCGCAGGTCGCCAGGCAGCATCCTGGCGATTTGGACGTTCGCATGATCGGCGGCCTCGATCAGGTCGAATGCGCCGGCCAGGTCCTCTCTGGCCTGCACATGTTTACCCTCGGCCGCCACCTCCCTTCTGGCAAGGGTCGCCGCGCGCTGTTGGAACTCATTCTCGCTGGCGACCTGCGCGGTGGCGCGGGACGCCAGTTCGATGTCTTGCTGCTCGCGCCATTTTCGTGGTGATGTGCGTGCGGTGTTCCGGGAGCGCGACCAGTTCGTCCTCGGTAGCCTTGCCGGACCGCATCGCCGCGCGGATCTTGCCTTTTGCGAGCGCGTCACGAAGCGTCTGTTTGCGTCTGACGCCCCCGGACCCGCCCGTGCCGCAATCGCAGCAATCGTTGTTTCGATGTGACAGCGCCGCATGCGCGGCCTATATAGCCTTTAACGGAGGCAGATATGCGTGATCTCAAGACGCCCGAGGGGCGCCACCCCGAAAAGGCCCATCGTCCGGATCAGGCTCAGCCGAAGAAGCCCGGCTGGATCCGCGTCCGCGCCCCGGGCGGCAAGGGCTATGCCGACACCCACAAGATCATGCGCGAGCACGGGCTGGCCACGGTCTGCGAGGAGGCGGGTTGCCCCAATGTCGGCGAATGCTGGAACGCCGGGCACGCGACAATGATGATCATGGGCGAGATCTGCACCCGCGGCTGCACCTTCTGCAATGTTGCCACCGGCCGGCCCAACCCGCTTGACGTCTTCGAGCCGGGCCGGGTGGCGGATGCGGTGCAGAAGCTCGGCCTTGCGCATGTGGTCATCACCTCTGTCGACCGCGACGATGTGGAGGACGGCGGCGCCGAGCATTTCGCCATGACCATCCGGGCGATTCGCCGCAAGGCTCCCGAAACCACCATCGAAATCCTGACGCCCGATTTCCTGAAGGCCGCACCGGGAGCGCTCGAGGTGGTGGTGGCGGCGCGGCCCGATGTGTTCAACCACAATCTCGAGACCGTGCCCGGCCTCTACCCGACCGTCCGCCCCGGCGCGCGCTATTTCCACTCGCTGAGGTTGCTTCAGAGGGTCAAGGAACTCGACCCCTCGATGTTCACCAAATCGGGCATCATGGTCGGGCTTGGCGAGGACCGGCAGGGGGTGATGCAGGTGATGGACGACATGCGCGCCGCCGGTATCGACTTCATCACCATCGGCCAGTATCTCCAGCCGACGCCGAAACACCACGCCGTTGACCGTTTCGTGAGCCCCGAGGAGTTCGAGGCCTACGAGAAAGCAGCCTGGGGCAAGGGGTTCCACATGGTCTCGGCCACGCCGCTCACGCGGTCTTCCTACCACGCGGGGGACGATTTCGTCCGCCTGCGGTCCGCGCGGCTGAAGAAGCTCGGACAGGGGTAGGGGCCACGGCCCGGGTGGCCTGGCGCGTTCGGGCAAACCGGGCCTTCGGTAACGGGCGCGCTGCGGGTCACCCGGGTGGTGGGCGGATGGACGGGTCCACCGTGGACGCTTCCGCGTGGGTGCAGCGCGTGGCCGTTTCCCTGTGAGGCGTGACACGGATCGCATGCTTTAGCGGCTTTGTCGCAGCTTTCGATGGCTTCTCAGCTTTCAGCAAAAGCCCGTCGCCAAACACCACGACCGGTCGTGGCCGACGCCACCGCCACCCGGCGGTTTGCACGCATACGGTGGCTCTCGCGGCGCCGACAGACCGGTTGCGCTCTTGTCGAAGCCGCGTGGTGCGGGTCGAGGCGGCCGGGTAGAATGGTCGGCGAATGGCAGATTTCGGCAAGAACGGTGGCGGGGAAGGGGCCGGTATTCCGGAAGTCCGGAAGACCAGTCGTCCGGAATACCAATAGTCCGGTATTCCGGAATAGTGGAATCGGAATGTGTCGAATCCACCCAATATTTCAATGTCCTATATGGTTAACAGAAGATGAACGACACCGCGCCACCGGGGCAGAAGCGCCTTATGCCGGGCCTTTCGAGGGCCCGTTGCGGTGACGATTTCCGGCACATGCGGAGAGCCATTCCGTTTCGCCGGTTTCGGCGCGCCGGCGGCCACCCGCCGCGTTCCGGCTTCTGCATGTCTGGAGCGGCAAAACCGGTGCCCGCTTTTGCGTGCCATCCTCCGTAAAACCCAGCGCCCGCGGGTGCCGGGTTCAGCGCGACAGCCGCAGCACATGGCGTCGGGTCAGACCGCGCCTCACTCATCCACGAACCGCACCGCGCCGATGAACGGCAGGTTGCGGTTGCGCTGGGCGAAGTCGATGCCGTAGCCGACGACGAATTCGTCGGAGATCTCGAACCCTGTCCAGTCGGCCTGAATATCCGCCTCGCGCCGCGACGGCTTGTCGAGCAGGGCGATGGTCCTGAGGCGGGCGGGCTTGCGCGCCCGGAGCAGCCCGACCACATGTTTGAGCGTGTAACCGGTGTCGACGATATCTTCCACCACCAGCACGTCGCGGTCGTGGATCTCGCCGCGCAAGTCCTTGAGAATACGCACTTCCCGGCTCGATTCGGTGGAGTTGCCGTAAGAGCTTGCCTCGATGAAATCCACCTCCACCGGCAGATCCAGCTCGCGCACCAGATCGGCGATGAACACGAAAGACCCGCGCAAAAGCCCGGCCACCACCAGCTTGTCGGTACCCTTGAAGGCGTCGTGAATGTCTTTCGCCAGCGCCTCGACCCGCGCCGCGATGGTCCTGGCCGGGATCAATTCGTCGATGACATAAGGCCGCGTCGGCATGTCGTCCCCCTTGCATGGCTTGCATCCCTTTGCCACCTTAGGCAAATCAACCGCCAGGTCACAATTGGATTGGGCGACATGCCGACACATGGCGAAACCAGACGCATGCCGTATACCGCGCGGCAGATGTACGATCTTGTTGCGGACGTGTTGCGCTACCCGGAATTCATCCCCTGGATCGCGGCGGCGCGGATCCGTTCGGTGGTGCCCCATGGCGACGGCACCCAGAGGATGGAGGCCGATCTGGTGGTGAGTTTCAAGGTTTTCCGCGAGAGGTTCGGCAGCCGGGTGGTGCTTGACGAGCCCAATCTTTCGCTCGACATCGAATATCTCGACGGGCCGTTCAGACACATGCGCTCGAAATGGGAATTCACCGATGCGCCGGACCAGGAGGGCGCCTGCGACGTTCGGTTTTTCGTCGATTTCGAATTCCGCAGCACGGTGCTGCAAAAGGTGATCGGCGTGGTGTTTCACGAGGCGATGCAGCGGATCGTGCGGGCCTTCGAAGAACGGGCAAAGGTGCTTTACAGGGCGTGAAGCGGGACGGGGAGCGGGGCCTGAAACGGAACGGGGCCGCCGCTATTGCCGCCAGCCCGGAGCGCGTTTCCCGATGAACGCCTGAATCCCCTCGGCGGTATCGGGCTCCATCATGTTGTCCACCATCACCGCACCGGCCACGTCATAAGCTTCGGCGAGCGGCTGGCCGAGCTGGGCGTAGAACCCCGCCTTGCCGAGCGTCACCGCGACGCCGAGTTTCGACGCCGCCAGTTCCGCCAGCGCCATGGTCTCGGCCTCCAGCGCCTCGGGTGCGACCACCCGGTTGACCAGCCCCGCCTCCCGCGCCCGGGCGGTGTCGATGAATTCCCCGGTCACCGCCATCTCGAAGGCAAGCTTCGCCGGTACCGCCCGGGTGAGCGCCACCGCCGGGGTGGAGCAGAACAGCCCGAGGTTGACCCCGTTGATACCGAACCGCGTGCCTTCCGCGGCCACCACCATGTCGCAGCTCGCCGCCAGTTGCAGCCCCGCGGCGGTGGCGATGCCATGGACCTCGGCGATCACCGGCTGGGGCAGGGCGCGGATCGCCTGCATCACCGCGCCGCAGCGGCGGAACAAATCGCCGTAGTAAGCCCGTCCGCCGTCGGCACTGGCCGCCCGCGCCGCCTGCATCTGCTTGAGATCGTGGCCGGCGCAAAACACCTTGCCCGCGCCTGCAATCACCACCGCGCGGACGTTCCGGTCCTCCGCCAGCGCCGCGAAAGCCCCGGCGAGCGCGGCCAGCATCTCCTCGGACAGGGCGTTGAGGCTGCCCGGGCTGTTGAGCGTCAGCCGCGCCACCGCGCCCCGGTCTTCGCGGATCAGAATCTGTTCGGCCATCCTGTGCGCCCTCCTGTGCTCCCGCTGCTGGCAGGGGCAGGATAGGCGGGCGCGGGCCGCAAAAAAAGGGGGCGACGACGGGGCGGGGCAGGCGAAAACATGGGGTAAAATGATACCGATATATCAACACACTGATTTTTGAGGGTTTTCCACCGCCTGTTGCCCTTGACTGGGCGTCCAAAATGCTTAGAACCGCCCCATCCGAAACCCGAAGATGGGCCGAACACATGAAAACCTTTTCTGCGACTCCCGCAGACATCGAGAAGAAGTGGATCGTCATCGACGCCGAGGGCGTCGTGCTGGGCCGCCTCGCCTCGATCGTCGCCATGCGCCTGCGTGGCAAACACAAGCCGAGCTACACCCCGCATATGGATTGCGGTGACAATGTCATCGTCATCAATGCCGACAAGGTCCAGCTCACCGGCAAGAAGCGCACCGACAAGGTGCATTACTGGCACACCGGCTATCCGGGCGGCATCAAGTCGCGCACCGCGGGCCAGATCCTCGAGGGCGCCCACCCGGAACGCCTCGTCGAAAAGGCCGTGAAGCGCATGCTGCCGGGCAACCGTCTCTCCCGTGTGCAGATGGGCAACCTGCGCGTCTACGCCGGGCCCGAGCACAAGCACGAGGCGCAAAACCCCGAAGTGCTCGACGTCAAGTCGATGAACAAGAAAAACACGCGTGAGGGCTGATCATGGCTGAAGAAATCAAATCCCTCGACGAGCTGAACGCCGTGGTCGAAGGCACCCCCGCCGAGGTGGTCGCCGAAGAGGCGGCGCGCGCCCCGCGCGAGCCCGTCCGCGATGCGCTCGGCCGCTCCTACGCCACCGGCAAGCGCAAGGACGCCGTCGCCCGGGTCTGGATCAAGCCGGGCTCCGGCAAGGTCACCGTCAACGGCCGCGCCATGGACAAGTATTTCGCCCGTCCGGTGTTGCAGATGATCCTGCGTCAGCCGTTTCAGGTGGCCGGTGTCGAGAACGAATTCGACGTCTTCGCCACCGTCAAGGGCGGCGGCCTCTCCGGTCAGGCCGGCGCGGTGAAGCACGGTATCTCCAAGGCGCTCCAGCTTTATGAGCCGTCGCTGCGCGCGCCGCTCAAGGCCGCGGGCTTCCTCACCCGCGACTCGCGCGTGGTCGAACGCAAGAAGTTCGGCAAGCGCAAGGCCCGCCGCAGCTTCCAGTTCTCGAAGCGCTGATCCGGCTGGCTGGCAGGGGCCGCGGGAGCCAAGACCGCTCCCGCGCCATCCCGCGCCGCACAGATTACGTTTTCCCGAAGGGCCGCCTCCCGGGGCGGCCCTTTCCTGTTGCGGCCCCCCAACGCATCGCCTATACCCGCCCGGCAACGCACCCGTAGCTCAGCTGGATAGAGCGCTGCCCTCCGAAGGCAGAGGCCACAGGTTCGAATCCTGTCGGGTGCGCCATTTCGCTTCACCTCATGACCCATATTGAAGACGCGGCTGTGCGTTTCTTCTCTCGGTGGATCGGAGGCAAGGCGCCAAGGGCGGGATTGACCCGACCATCCTCGTGCAGGGCAGCAAATCGAGATCAAGGGCTTTGGGCTAATGGCCGCCTGGAGTCAGAACGGGGCCGGGGTTTCCGTGACGGGTTGAGAGCTGGGAGAGAGGCTTCCGGCGCCCGTCAGGGAGACCTGTCATGGCCCGGAAACGTCGCGCCGCGCAAAACCGCCGCAGTCTTTATGAAGACGTCACCAATCAAATCATCACGGAACTGGAAGCCGGCCGTCTGCCCTGGGTTCAGCCCTGGGGGGCGGCCGATGTCAAAGCTCCGCTTGCCCTGCCGTGCAATGCCTCCACCGGGCGGCGCTGTTCGGGCATCATCATTCTGATCCTCTGGGACGCGGTCGTGCAGAAAGGCTATCCGGGGCAAGGGTGGCTCACCTACCGTCAGGCGCAGGCGCTTGGCGGCAATGTCCGCAAGGGCGAGCGCGGCGAGAC
>PDRW01000044.1 GCA_002746935.1 Rhodobacterales bacterium | reverse complement strand
CATGCGTTCGGCCTGTTCGGCCTCGATGGTCTCCTGCGCCTTCTCGACCAGCGCCACGATGTCGCCCATGCCGAGGATGCGCCCGGCGATGCGGTCGGGTTCGAAGGTCTCGAGCGCGTCCATCTTCTCGCCGAGGCCGACGAAGCGGATCGGCTTGCCGGTGACGGCGCGCATGGAGAGCGCGGCACCGCCGCGGCCGTCGCCATCCATCCGGGTGAGCACCACGCCGGAAATGCCGATCTTGGCGTCGAACTCGGCCGCCACCTCGACAGCGACCTGACCGGTGAGCCCGTCGACCACCAGCAGGGTCTCGCGCGGGTTGACCGCATTGCGCACCTGTTCGACCTCGTCCATCAGCACTTCGTCGATATGCAGACGCCCCGCGGTGTCGAGCATGTAGACGTCATAACCGCCGAGGGAGGCCTGGGTCCTGGCGCGCCGCGCGATGTCGACCGGCTTTTCGCCCGCGACGATCGGCAGCGTGTCGACGCCGATCTGCTGGCCCAGCACCTCGAGCTGTTGCATGGCGGCGGGGCGGTAGACGTCGAGCGAGGCCATCAGGACGCGTTTGTTGTCACGCTCCTTCAGGCGCTTGGCGAGCTTGGCGGTGGTGGTGGTCTTGCCGCCGCCCTGAAGCCCGACCATCAGGATCGGCGCGGGCGGGTTGTCGATCTTGAGCTTGCCCGGGTCTTCCGCGCCGGTCAGCACCGCGACCAGCTCGTCATGGACGATCTTGACCACCTGCTGGCCGGGGGTGACGGATTTGGTGACGGCCTGTCCGGTGGCCTTTTCCTGTACCTTCTTCACGAAGTCGCGCGCGACCGGCAGCGAGACGTCCGCCTCCAGCAGCGCCACCCGCACCTCGCGCAGGGCGGTTTTCACATCGTCTTCGCTGAGCGCGCCCTGGCGGGTCAGCCGGTCGAATACGCCGGAGAGGCGGTCTGAAAGGCTCTCGAACATGTCTCGGCTCCTTATGCCGTGTGGTTCCGCCCCGGGCGGCGCGCGTTGGTTGCGACCCCCAAACGCCACTTGCCCCCGTGGGCGCATCCGCGCTGACGGGGGGCGATCCCGGGCCGAAACCCATGGGACCGGAAGACATGGCTTCCGGGGTCCCGGGTGAGGTAAGGCGGGGGCGGGTGCGAGTCAAGCTTTGTCAGGGCAGGGGGCCGGGTAGACAGGCAGGTGGGGCCCCGTGCCCCGCCGCCGCCTTACTCCGCGCCGAGCCAGCCGTTGACCGCCTGCATCATCCGGTAGGCCTCAGGCCCTTTCGAATAGGCTTCAGACAGCGCAACACGCTCGCCCGCCCCCCCGACAAGCACCGCGCGCAGGGGCACACCCGGTGCGCCTTCCGGCGGCACAAGGCGGGCTTCCGGTGTCGGCCCGGGGCGTTCGAGCACCACTTTGGCATCATCGGGCAAGGGATGCGTCGCGCCGCGCCTGCCGCGGGGGGCACGGAATTCGAGCGTTACGCTGGCCGCGTCCCGATCCAGCGTGAGCTTGCGGCTTTCGAGGAAGAAATAGGCAAACACGGGCGGCGAGATCGCGAAGCACAGGAATATCACCCCGGCATCGCTGCCGCGGCTGAAGAGCACAACGGCGAAGGCGAGCGTGGCCAGGGTGATGACGACCAGCCCGAGGCTGAGCCCCACCGGGCGTTGCTCGAGAACGAGGCGGGCGGGTGTATCGGTGGTGGCTTGCACGGGGTGTCTCCGGTTGGCTGATGCGCCCGGCCAGCCCGTCTGGCTGGTGGCGAAGGCCGGGCCGGGCCGGCGATATGCGCCGCCCGACCCGATTGCAGTCTTTCGCGGCGAACCTAGCGCTTGCGAGGCACCGGCGGAAGGGGCGCGGTGTCGCGGCAGGCGCGGTTTTCGAGCGCTGTGGCAGAGCCGGCGGATTTCGCTTCCGCCCGGACAAGGTGTGAGGGAGGCTGTTCGGGGAACAGCGTTGCGTGCAGGAAAAATGTCGTTCCGGCACCGGGAAGGGGCCTCGGCAGCGGCGTTTCTCTTACTTCCATTAGTCCGGAATACCGGACTAATAGAATAGTCAAATCAGGCTTGATATTCAAGAACATACACAGCATGAAGCCGATGGAAAGCTGCCACGTTAACCCGTAGCAAACCGGTATCCGGCCCCGAAAATACACCAGGTGCCGCATGGCAGGAGCATGTGGCCGGGGGCAGAGTGCCTTTACCCCTGCTCTGCGTTCAGAGCTTGCCGAACGCCACTCCGCGCCAGATCCAGCCCTTTCCGGTAACGGCCTTTTGCAGCGGTGTCTTTATCTCGCCGGTCGAAAACTTGTAGTTGTAAACGACTCCTGGCCTCAACTCTTCGGTAAAGGCATAGGCCGTGCCGAAGCTGAATTCCTTTTTCTGGCCGCGGAACGCTTCTGCCGCGATTGTGAGCTTCGGCACACCGGCCCGCCATTCGACCGACCACTCCTCATCGACGGCCCGCACCGCCTTCGCTTCCGGATCGAGCTTCATGTAGATGCGGAACACCTTCTTCAGCCCGGCCTTGGCGAAGATCTCATACCACGCGGCATCGACGATCTTCCATTCCGCTACATAATCGGCCTTGCCACTGTCGTCGCGGCGCACCTGAAACGGGGCGGTGTCGCGGTTCACGCCGAGGATCGCCGCCTCGACATCGGCCATCGGGGCGGGGGGTGTGCCTTTTGGCGGGCGTTTGGTGCCGGTGAGAAAATCGAACAGCCCCATGAGACTCTCCCTTGTTCTCCTTATGCCTCCATCCGGTTCAAGCGTCTGACCGGACCTACCGGAAATCAAGGGACAAAAGCGCGCGCCGGCTGGCTATGCCGCCCTTTTCGGCCCCCGCCGCCGCCGGCTGCGGCGCCGTCCACCGGTGCCTGCGGGTTTGCCCCCGGATTTCGTGCTGGCGGGCGTGCCGCGCCCCTTGCGGACGGGCTCGGCGGCCCCGGTCCAGGGCGCGCCGCCATGCACCGGGATGTCGCGGCCCATCACCTTCTGGATCGCCCTCAACTCGCTCATCTCGGCAGGGGCGCAGAAGGCCACCGCGCGGCCGTCGCGACCGGCCCGCGCGGTGCGGCCGATGCGGTGGACGTAGTTGTCCGGCACATTCGGCAGGTCGTAATTATACACATGGCGCACGCCGGGAATGTCGAGCCCGCGCGCGGCCACGTCGGTCGCCACCAGAACGGTGAGATCCCCGGCGCGAAACGCCCGGATCGTGCGTTCGCGCGCGCTCTGGGACTTGTTGCCGTGGATCGCCCCAACGGCGAATCCTTCGGTATCGAGCGCCTTCGCAAGCCGGTTGGCCCCATGCTTGGTACGGGTGAAGACCAGCGCAAGCTCATCCTTGTGAGCGTCGAGATGTTCGACCAGCAGCCGGGTCTTGCCCGCCTGTTCGACGAAATGCAGCCCCTGGGTCACCTTGTCGGCGGGCTTGCCCGGGGGCGACACTTCGACCCGCACCGGATCGGTCAGATAGGCCCGCGACAGCTCCGCCATCAGCTTCGGCATGGTGGCGGAAAACAGCATGGTCTGGCGTTCCTTCGGCAGCAGCGGCGCGATCCGCCGCAGCGCATGGATGAAGCCCATGTCCAGCATCTGGTCGGCCTCGTCGAGTACCAGATAGCGCGCGGCGTCGAGCCGGACGGCGTGGCGCTCCAGCAGGTCGATCAGCCGTCCGGGCGTGGCGACCAGCAGATCGGTGCCGCGCGCCAGCCGGTTGATCTGGACGTTGATCGACGCGCCGCCGACCACCAGCCCGACCCGCAGATGGGTGTCGCGCGTATAGGCGGCGAGGTTGTCGCTGATCTGCTGGGCGAGTTCCCGGGTGGGGGTCAGGATCAGCCCGCGCACGGTCTTGGGGGCGGGTTTGGTGCCCGCGGTCAACAGCTTGTGCGCCATCGGCAGGCCGAAGGCGGCGGTCTTGCCGGTGCCGGTCTGGGCAATGCCCATCACGTCGCGTCCGGCAAGGGCATGGGGGATCGCTTCGCGCTGGATCGGCGTCGGATCGGTGATGCCCTGCTCGGCGAGCCGCGCCGCAAGGCGGGGCGACAGCCCCAGGGTTTCGAATGTCATGTGTGGTCTTTCATCTGTCCCGTGCGGCTGGCGCGGGCGGAACGGGCCAATGGGCCCGGGTGTCCTTTTGGGGGCTTGCAAAGCACATGACGGCTCAGGGGCGGCAAGTCAAGCCTCGGGGTTGTGTCGGGCGGCAGAGACGGATGCCGCTTTTGAGCGATGCAGGCCCTGTTCGGGTCCGAAACCGGCGGGCCCCATGGAAAAAGCCCGGAGGTTTCCCTCCGGGCCTGGATCTGTTTCACGCCTCAGCCAGCTTCAGTGCAGGTTGGCCTCGACGTCCCTGATCGCCTCGTCGATCAGCTTGTTGCCTTCAGTGGCGCTCATCTTCCTGGCGATCAGATCCTGAGCTGCACCAACGGCAACGGTAACGGCGGTGTTGCGCACCTCGTTCACCGCGGCCAGTTTGGCCGACTTGATCTGGTCTCCGGCTGCGGCGATGCGGCGCTCGATACTCGCCTTGAGGTCTTCCTTGGCGGCTTCGGCGGCTTCGGCGGCCTCGCGCCGGGCGTGGTCCACGATCGCCGCGGCCTGCTCGGCCACCTCCTTTTGCTTGCGCTCATAGGAGGCAAGTATCATCTGCGCCTCTTCGCGCAGGGAACGCGCCTCGTTGAGCTCGGCCACAATGCCCTCTGCCCGTTTGTCGAGCATCCCGGCGATCATTCCGGGCACCTTGAAATAGACCAGAACCCCGACGAAAACGATGAAGGCAAGCAGAACGACGAAGTTCGTGTTGCCCAGCGAGAAGAACGGCCCGGAGGCGGCAAACGCCGGGCTTGCGGCCAGCACAAGGGCCGGGGTGAGAAGCCTGATCATCGTCTTACCCTTTCATCCGTGCATTGATCGCCGCAGTGATGGACCTGGCCTCGGCCTTGAAGCCCATGGAGGAGAGGATTTCTCCCGCCGTGTCCCTGGCGACGGCTTTCACGGCTTCGACCGCCCCGGCGCGGATCTCGGCAATCGCCGCTTCCGATTCGGCGGCCCTGGCGGCGATTTCCGCATCGGCCCTGGCCTGGGCGGCGTCGAGTTCGGCCTGGATTTCAGCCTTTGCCTCCGCCGCGATCCTGCCGGCCTCGGCACGGGCCTCGGCGAGCGCGGCGTTATAGGCCTCTTCGGCCTCTTCGGCCTTCTGTTTCAACTCGTCCGCGGCCGCAATATCGTTGGTGATCGTGCTCTTGCGCTCGGCGAGAACGCCGGCGATGCGCGGCAGGGCCACGCGGGTGAGCACGAAGAAGATCACGACGAGCGCAACCACGAGCCAGAATATCTGGTTCGGGAAGGTGCCGAACTCGAGCTGCGGCAGTCCGGCCGACGCTTCTGCCGCACCATGCGCCGCTTCGGTGGCGTGGGTATCTGTTCCGCTGGCCATACTGTCCTCCTGGAACCCGTGTCGGATCGGGCAGGCGAGCCCTCAAGGCTCCCCCGCCCGTTCGTAAGGAAGGTTCGGGTGGATCAGACGCCATACATCAGCAGCACCGCGACGAGGAACGAGAAGATCCCGAGCGCTTCGGCGAAGGCGATGCCGATAAACAGCATTGCGGTCTGGCCCTGTGCGGCCGACGGGTTGCGCAGCGCGCCCGCGAGGAAGTTGCCGGCGACATGGCCGACACCGATTGCGGCGGCACCCGAACCGATGCCCGCGAGGCCGGCACCGATGTATTGACCGAGTTCTGCGATATTGCCTTCCATTGTTCTCTCTCCTTACGATGGAATGGTTGGATTTCTTTGCGTTTCTGCGGGCGTCGCCCTTGATTGATGCCTCAGCTCAGCGCCTCAGTGCACCGGTTCAGTGCGCCGGATGCAGCGCATCCTTGAGGTAGACGACGGTCAGGATGGTGAACACATAGGCCTGCACACCGGCGACCAGCACTTCGAGCCCGTAGATCGCGGTGATCGACAGCACGGCAACCGGCGAGATCGCGGCGACCGCGGCGAAGCCCGCGAAAACCTTCATCACCGCGTGGCCGGCCATGATGTTGCCGCCAAGACGAATGCTGTGGCTGACGGGGCGCACGAAATAGGAGATCAACTCGATCACCGCGAGGATCGGGCGCAGCACCAGCGGCGCCGACGAAACCCAGAACAGGCCGAGAAAGCCCACGCCGTTCTTGACGAAACCGACGATGGTGACGGTGAGGAACACTGCCAGCGCCAGAACCCCGGTCACCGCAATATGCGAGGTGGTGGCAAAGCTCATCGGCAACAGGCCGAGGAAGTTCGATACCAGGATGAACATGAACAGGGTGAAGATGTAGGGGAAGAACTTCAGCGCGTCCTTGCCGGCGACGTCTTCCACCGTCTTGTAGGTGAAGCCGTAAAGCACTTCGGCGACGGATTGCGACCGCGAGGGCACGATGGCGCGGCCCCGCGTGCCGAGCACGAAGATCGCAACGATGGCGAGCACCGCCAGCGCGAGCCAGAGCGTCGCATTGGTGATGGTGAACATGCCCACGTGATCGCCGCCGAACAGGGGCTTCACGATGAACTGGTCGAGCGGGTGGAACACCAGGCCGCCGGTTTCTTCGCCATGCGCTTCAGTCGCCACGTCTTTCTTCCTCGTCCTCGGCGGCGGCTGCCGCCCGTTTGTCTTGCGCGCCGCCCGCCCCGGCGACCTGATGCATCTCGATTTCCTTCGCCGAGGCCAGCATGGTCTTCACACCCGCCGCCAGGCCAAGGAAAACGAAAGTCACCAGAAACAGGGGCATCGTGCCGAAAAGGTGATCCAGCCCGTATCCCATGCCGAAGCCGATCCCGAGACCGGCAACAAGCTCGATGACCATCCGCCAGGCGAGGTTCGCCTGGGCATAATCCTTCTTCATGTGGGAAACATCCTCAACCCCGGCCTTCGCCTTCGCCAGCCTTTCCTCGAACGCCTGCAAGCGGTCTTGCGAAAGCTGGTCCTGCGGTTCTGCCAAGCGGATTGCCTCCTGATGCTCCCCACTCTGTGCTATTGGCTGCGGGGCTCCGAGTCAACGGTGGTTAGCGCCAACGCCTTGGCGGGTAAGGCATTGAAAACAAGTCACCTTCCCAAGGGCGACCCCTTGCCTTCCGTCCCGAGGCCGGCCGCGCCCCGGATTTTCATATTCAACCGATCGGTTGACGATTTCCCCCGCCCGCGCTACCCGCCCATCATGGATAACCGCCTCGACATGGTCTTCGCCGCGCTCGCCGACCCCACAAGACGCGCGATCCTCGCGATGCTGCTCGAAGACGACATGGCCGTGACCGACGTTGCCGAACCCTTCGACATTTCGCTCGCGGCGATCTCCAAACACCTCGCCATGCTCAACAGCGCGGGCCTCATCAGCCAGGAAAAACGCGGCCGGGTGAAATGGTGCAAGCTGGAGCCGGACGCCCTGCGCGATGCGAGTATCTGGATGCAGGCCTTCGGACAATTCGATCCCGTCGATCTCGACGCGTTCGAACGCTTCCTCGAGCACGACCTCGACACCCCCTCCGCCTGACCCCGCACCCCCTCTTTTTCCTGGGTCAAATACTCCACGGGGGTCCGGGGGTGTGAAACCCCCGGGCACGGGCGCGCAAATGCCCCCAGACTCAGGCCCGGTAGTCAGCCCCGGTGCGCCCCGTCCGCCAGCTCTTTCACGAAATCCAGCACCGCGTCCACGCTCTCGCCTTTGCCGATCCGGTCGACAATGGCCGAGCCCACCACCGTTCCGTCCGCCACCCCGGCGATCGCTTCCGCCGTCGCGGCGGTCTTCACCCCGAAACCGACCACCACCGGCAGATCCGTGGCCGCCTTGATCCGCGCCACCTCCGGCGCCACCGCATCCGCCTGTGCCTCCGCGGCGCCGGTGATGCCGGTGATGGAGACGTAATAGACGAAGCCGGAGGTGTTGGTGAGCACCCTGGGCAGGCGTCTGTCGTCGGTCGTGGGGGTGGCGAGGCGGATGAAATCCAGCCCGGCCTCCCGGGCCGGCAGGCAAAGCTCCGCGTCTTCCTCCGGCGGCAGATCGACGATGATCAGCCCGTCGATCCCTGCCGCTTTCGCGTCTTCCAGAAACCGCGGCACGCCATGGTTGTGGATCGGGTTGTAATAGCCCATCAGCACGATCGGCGTGCGCTGGTCCTGCTCGCGGAAGGCTGCGGCCATGGCGAGGGTCTTGCGCAGGGTCTGCCCGGCCTCCAGCGCGCGTTGGCCGGCCAGCTGGATCGTCGGACCGTCGGCCATCGGATCGGTGAACGGCAGGCCAAGCTCGATCACATCGACCCCCGCGGCCGGCAGTCCGCGCATGATCGCGAGCGAGGTCTCCTGATCGGGGTCGCCGGCCATCACATAGGCCACGAAGGCCTTGCGGCCCCGGGATTTCAGCGCGGCAAACGTGTCGTCGATGCGGGTCATGTGGTCTGCTCTCCTGAGGGCGCGGTTCGGTCTCGATGGTGTGCGGCAGGGGTGGGTGAAAATCAAGCGCCGTGACGGGTGGAGCGGTCCGGGCCGGGGCTCGGCCCCCGGACCCCCGAGGTGTTTATGGAACAAGGAAGAGGGGCCTGTGCGGTTGGTCCGGGGGCGCCGCAAAGGGGTGATCGGCGGGCAGGGTGAGGGGCTGTCTTTTGGCAAAGCGCCATCCATGGCGCGGGAGGCGTTGCGGCGGGGGGGGAATTTTTCTAGAACGCGCCGGAATGCGAAAGGGAGGGCGTTTGCCATGGGGTTCAAGGTCGGGATCGTGGGGCTGCCCAATGTGGGCAAGTCGACGCTGTTCAATGCGCTGACGAAGACCGCCGCGGCGCAGGCGGCGAATTTTCCGTTCTGCACCATCGAGCCCAATGTCGGCGATGTGGTGATGCCGGACGCGCGGCTCGACCGGCTGGCGGAGATCGCGGGGTCGAAGGAGATCATCCCGACGCGGATGTCTTTCGTTGATATCGCCGGGCTGGTGAAGGGCGCCTCGAAGGGGGAGGGGCTGGGCAACCAGTTTCTTGCCAATATCCGCGAGGTGGATGCGATCGCCCATGTGTTGCGGTGTTTCGAAGACGGCGACGTGACCCATGTGGAGGACCGGGTGGATCCGGTGGCCGATGCCGAGGTGATCGAGACCGAGCTGATGATCGCCGACATGGAATCCATCGAGAAGCGGCTCCAGAACCTCGTGCGCAAGGTGCGGGGCGGCGACAAGGAAGCGGTGCAGCAGGAGCGGCTGCTGAAGGCGGCGCTGGCCTCGCTCGAGGAGGGCCAGCCGGCGCGCAAGGTGGCGGTCGACGAAGAGGACAAGGCGGCCTGGAAGGGGTTGCAGCTGCTCACCACCAAGAAGGTGCTTTACGTCTGCAATGTCGGCGAGGACGAGGCTGCGCAGGGCAATGCCCACAGCCGCGCGGTGGCCGAGATGGCGGCGAAGGAGGGCGCCGCGGCGGTGGTGATTTCGGCGCGGATCGAAGAGGAGATCAGCCAGCTCGATGGCGACGAGCAGGCGATGTTTCTTGAGGAGCTCGGGCTGCATGAGGCCGGGCTCGACCGGCTGATCAAGGCGGGCTACAAGCTCTTGCATCTGGAGACCTTCTTCACCGTCGGGCCGAAGGAGGCCCGCGCCTGGACGATCCGCGAAGGCACCCGGGCACCGCAGGCGGCCGGCGTGATCCATGGCGATTTCGAGAAGGGCTTCATCCGTGCCGAGACCATTGCCTATGATGATTTCGTGGCCGCGGGCGGCGAGGCGGGCGCCAAGGAAGCCGGCAAGATGCGGGCCGAGGGCAAGGCCTATGTGGTGCAGGACGGTGACGTGATGCATTTCCTGCATTCGAACTGACGCAGGCAACGGGCGCGCGGGGGAAGGCCGTGGCGGCGGGCGTATTTCGGCCAGGAAAAAGGCACAGGCCCCGGGAGCCCGGGCTGTGCTCGGGTTGCGCGATCTGGCCACGCGCTGGCAAGTTTTCTTCAAATTTTTCTGAAGTGGCACAATTCGGTCAAAATCAGGTCCCGAGAACGTCCTGACGTCGGGGTCTCGTCACCCTCGGGTATAGGGAAGTATTCGAGGGGACACCGCCATGGCGCACGTCACGGTCCCGCACGGGGAAGCCGTGCGGGGTGGGGAGATCTTTGACCACCATTTCGGCGTGAACTACATCTCGGTGAAGGATGAGGCCGCCGGGGGCGGCGCATTGCCCGCCTACCAGAATGCGGTGAACGATCTGTCCGGCTCCGGGGCGATCTCGGTGCGGTTTCCGGGCGGCGGCGTTTCCGAAGACAAGGTCAACCCCGAGGCCTACAACGTGCTCGACGATATTGTGGTGGAGCCCGGCACCCACACCTATGAGTTTCTCCGGGACGCCGCGGCCAATGGCTGGTCGGTGTCGATCGTTCTGCCGACATGGCGGTTTCTCGATCCGGCGACGATGGCGGTCGATGCCACGAGCGCCCGGCAACAGGTGGCGCTCTATGCGCAATCGCTGTTCGGGGCGGCAGACGATCTCGGGGTGCAGATCGACGGTTTCGAGATCGGCAACGAATTTGATCTTCTGGCCGAGAAGCTCGACCCGGAAACCCGCCTGAATGCCGATGAAATGCAGGCGTTTTCAAATGCCTATGCGGAGATTGCGGCCGCGATCACGCTGGCGCTCGACAATCAGATCAAGGCCGCCGGCTATGCGCCCGCAGACGAGCCCTGGATCGGTGTGCAGGCGCTCTGGACATGGGTGCCCAGGAACTGGCGCAAGGCGGTGGATTTTCGCGAGGCAATGGCTGCCGCCTTCGAGGCCGCCGGCGCGACCGATGCGGTCGATGCGTTGCTGACGCATGTCTACCCCTGGCTGGAGCTGGAGAGGAATCCGCAGGACTGGCTGGTGGGCGACACCACGATCATCGACAATCTCGCGGCCCTCGGTGAGATCTTCGGCGGCGATGTGGACTGGAACGTGACCGAATGGGAAGTGTCCTTCGGTTCGGGCGATGCCATCGACAGGCTGCGCGATCATTATGACGGGATCAAACAGCTCGAACCGCTGGTCAGCCTGTTCAGCCAGATGGTCTCCGCCGGGATCGACCACATGAACCTCTGGCCGGTACGCAACGGCTGTTTTACCTCGCTCGAAACCCTCGAAGGTGCGGAGAAACCGGCCAGCTATCTGTTTGACCTGATGCAGGATCAGCTGACCGGCACTTCGGTGCTCGATCTGAACGGGGCCGCGACGGGGAACATGTGGGAGACCGGAGACGATGTGCATGTCTACGGTTTCGGTGCCGAGGACCGGGTGCTGTTCTACATGGGATCGCGCAGCGATGCGGGCCAGGCGCTCGATCTCGACCTTTCCGCCTGGCGCGGCGACGGGCGGATGCCCCTGGTCGAGGTCACGCGGATCAGTGTCGACGACCCCGATGCCAAGGGCTATCTGCAAGGCACCCATGTGGAAACGCAGGAATACGGGTTCCGCTGGTTCCAGAGCCATGCCGAAGAGGTGCTCACCTTCTCGCCATACGAAATGATTGTGGTCGAAGTGGTCTACGAGACCGCGCCGGGCGAAGTGGAGATCGGGACCGCGGGCAATGACTTTCTGTTTGGCTCCACCGGTGCCGACGTATTGCGCGGCACCAGGGGCGACGATCTGATCCATGGCCGCTTTGGTGCCGACCAGCTCTTCGGCGGGGCGGGCAATGACGTGATCGACGGTGGGTCGCAGGCCGATACCATTACCGCCGGTCTGGGCGACGATGTGGTCAGAGGCGGCCCGGGGCGCGATCTGGTGATGCTCGGCGCCGGCGACGACACCTTCATCGACAACGGGCAGGGCCGGTATTACGGCAACGACGTGGTTCGCGGCGGCGCGGGCGAAGACCGGTTCGAGATCGGCAATGGCGACGATACCATAACCGGCGGGCCCGGGCGGGACCGGTTTGTGTTCGGTTCTGTCTCGCACAGAATCGGTGAGAATACGATTACCGATTTCACGCTCGGCGAGGATGTTCTGGTGATCAACGGCCGCGCCTTCACGACGCTGGAGCGGCTGGCCGCGGCCCACAAGGTCTTTGCCGACGGGGGAAATACGATCATCAAGGTCGGCGGGGCCGGCTGGATTACGCTCGAAGGCGTTGATTCCAATGGCGTGGCCGGTGTTCAACAGGCCCCGGAGCGGGTGCAGATCACCGGATCACAGGGGGCCGACTCCTACCTTGGCGGCACCCCATTCGATGCCGAGTTGAACGGGATGCGCGGGGCCGATGTGCTCTATGGCCGGCAGGGCGACGATGTTCTGCGCGGCGGATGGGGGAACGACTGGCTCTATGGCGGTGCCGGTGACGATGTGATCTACGACGGCAAGGGCGTGGACGATCTGATCGGTGGCGAGGGGGCGGACGTGTTCTTCCTGCGTCACGATGGCTTCAAGGACCGGATCTGCGACTTCGAACAGGGAAGCGACGTGATCGACCTGTCGGAATGGGGGGTCGGCGGGCCTGGCGGGCTCGACATCAGCACCAGGGGCCGGGCCTGGATGAGGATAGAGGCGCAGGGCGAGGAAGTGCTCGTCCATGTCGGGGACAATTCGGACTTTGCGTTCGCTGCGGAGGACTTCCTGTTCTGAGCGCCATGGCGCCCGGTGCAAACGATGCCCGGGCCAGCAGGGCAAAGAAAAGGGCCGCCGAAACCGGCGGCCCTTTCGGCAAGTCCTGGGTTGGCTCAGAGGCCGTTGATCGTATCCACCACCTCAGCACCGGTCCCGAGCATGCTGAACAGACGCTCGGCAGTGCGGACCGGATTTTCGAGCACGAAGACCACATCGTTCGGGCGCAGCTCGAAGCGGGTTGCCAGAACCAGATTGGCGGCGTTGGAGGCGTCGAGATGCCAGGCCACCACTTCGTTGCTCTTGGCCGCGGCGCGGATCACGTAGAGATGGGCAAGAGAGCCTTTTTCACTCGGCACGCCGGAGGCTTCGGTAAACAGCGCATCGGCCAGCGAGGCCTTGCGCTCGAAGGGCAGGGTAAACCGGCTCTGCACACCCACTTCACCGGCGACATAGACGTAGTCGCGCTTCACCGCGTCGAGCTCGATCTTGGAAAGGTAATTCGAACGGCGCTCGGAAAGCTCTTCGCGCCGCAGCGCGACTTCCGCTTTCAACTGGGCAAGTGCGGTCTCACGCTGGGCCTGACGGAAGTTGGCAAGCTGGATCTGCTGGGTGAAATAGGCCGAGGCCTTGTCGAGATCGAAGGCGGTGTCGACGAAGATCGAATCGCCGTCCTTCAGCGCCATGCCCTGGACCTTCGGATCGGACATGTAGGCCGACATCGGCACCTGATAGATCGACCCGTCACGATAGAGGCGGATCGTCGCATAATCGCGATCGGTCAGGCTCACGCCACCGGCGGCGGTAATCGCTTTCGAAAGCGTCGGGGTTTGCAGGGTGATCGGGACCGAAGCGGCCTGTTTCACGGCGCCGCCGATGTTCACCGACTGGGAGTTGAACTCGGCGATCTCGAGCGAGAAGGTCGGATCGAACTGGTTGCCGACGAGAGCCTGGAAAATCGCGGCTTCGGCTTCCTCGAGGGTCAGCCCGGCAAGGCTGATGCGGCCGACCTCGGGAATGGCGATCGCGCCGTCATCCTGCACGGTGTAGCCCTGGCGGCTCGACTGCGCGGCGAGCAGGCCGGCGAGGGCCTCGACGGTGCTGGCGGAATTCGGGGTGGACAGCAGCAGAACATCGCCGACGCCAATGGTATAGGGGCCGGGGGTGAAGGGCTCGGGCAGGCGGGTCGCCATCTCGACAGGGCGCGATTCGGGCGAGTAGGCCGGCTCCGGCACAGCGCCGCTGCCCATCGGCGCACCGCCGGTCCCCGCCGAGTGGCTGAAGATCGCGGGCAGCGCGCGCGGGCGGTAGGGCGACGCATTGGCTGTCGCAATGGATTCTCTGGTAACGGCAACGATCGTGACATTTCCGGCATCGGTTTCGCCGGTGAGAATGGCCGCGTTCCCGCATGCCGCGAGCGACGCGACCATCGCCATGACAGCAAAAATACGCATATGTATCCCCTAAGTGTAGCAACGGCGCTGGCGCCGCATCCTCCATTGTCGGGCCTTATACCAGCCATGTGGGCATCGCGGAACGCGAAATGAGCCGGAAATCCGGTGGCATGGCAAAAATGGCGCACTTTCGGGGCGTTTTCACCAGTTTGCAAGGTTCCTGTTGCCTCGGATCCCGGCTGTAGCGGAGAGTCCGGCTTCCGCTTTCAGGCCGCCGGATCGGGCACCGAAATCACGTCAAGCGTTCCCGGACCGATGCAGACGGCCGACAGCCGCCCGGTGGCGAAAGCGCCGGTGTCGACCCCGATCCGGCCCTCGGTGGCAACCACCTCCCCGACGATCGTGTGCCCGTGGACCACCCATTGCCCGTCGCTGCGGGCGCGGCGGAAGAAATCCGGATGCCCCCAGGTCAGCGTGTCGGCGGATTGCGCGGTCATCGGCACCCGGGGATCGGCGGCGGCGTGGACGACATGCACATTGCCGGTGGAAAAGCGGCTCGGCGTTTCCCACAGCCAGTCGATCATTGCCGCCCCCATCGCCTCGGCCAGCCTGTCGCGGATGTGGTTGGCCTGTTCGCCGGACAGCGTTCCCACCGCACCACCGATACCGAAGCTCGCCAGCGTCTGAAGCCCGCCATGGCGCAGCCAGCGCGCGGCGCAGAGGGTCGGGGTGTCGAGAAAGTCGAGCATCATCTGCTCGTGGTTTCCGCGCAGCACCACCATCTTCCTGCCCAGCCTGCGTTGCAGCCCGAACAGCAGCGACAGCACATTTGCGCTGTTTTCGCCGCGATCCACGAGGTCGCCGACGAACACCAGCCGGTCCGGAGCGGGGTCAAGTCCGCCCAGGCGGTTCAGGAGCGAAATCAGCAGCCGGTCATTGCCATGAACGTCGCCGACGACGGCGATCCGCTCGGCTGGCGCGAGCGGGGCGTCAAATCGCGGGCGTTCATCCTTGCCCCTGCCGGGCTCGCTGCTGAAGATCTGGGTCAGCCATGACATGACACGGCATAAACAATCGGGCGCCCGGCAGGTCAAGCGCCGAGGTGGCTGGCGCCTGCGTTTCAGGTGCCGCGGAGCATGAGCACGGTGATGAGCGTCAGCCAGACCACCCGCAGTTCCAGCCCGAAAGACGCATTGCGGATGTAGGCGAGATCGGCATTGGCCTTGGCGCGGGTCGCATCGAGCCCTTCGGCGTAACCAAGGGTGACCTGAGCAAGGCCGGAAATACCGGGTCGCACAAGGTGGCGGGCGCGGTACTCGGGGATTTCGACCAGATATTCGCGGGCGTGTTCGATATAGTCGGGCCGCGGTCCGATCAGGCTCATCTCACCGGCCAACACATTGATGATCTGTGGCAATTCGTCGATTCGGGTTTTTCTCAATACCTGGCCGAGCGCGGTAATGCGGTGTTGTTCGACCGGATCATCGACCGCGCGCGTGATCGCTTCGGCAGGCTGCATGGAGCGGAACTTGAGTGCGGTGAAGGGCTTGAGTTTCCGGCCCATCCGGGTCTGCTGAAAGAACAGGGGCCCCTTGTTGAATTTGAGGTTGAGCACCAGGAGCAGGATGGCAAACAGCGCCAGAAGCGGCAGCAGCGCCAGGCTCACCGCAATGTCGAAGACACGTTTTCCCGCCCAGAATACCGGGGTGCCGCCGATTGGCCTGGGATGGCTGAGAGAAGGCTGTGGGGGGTCGTAGACGCCGACCGGGTTGTGAATGATCAAAATGCCCTCGCAACGCTTTCGAAACAGTCCGTTTACACCGGCGACCGGAAGCGAATCATTCACTTTGCCGTTGCCGGGCGAAGCCTGGTCATCCAATGCGCTCTTGCGACTGCAATTTGCGCCGCTAGAGGGGCGGCGATCTTGCGGGTCACCTTGGCGTTGTACCCAAGACTACAATTCGGATATGCGCAGGCGAGTCGGGCAAGAATTTGAAACAATTTCCGCCTTTTCTTGGCGGTTCCGGTGTGAAACGGTCATAGTTTTGCCAGATTTCCCGGCGTGGCGTGGAAAGCGGTGCATTTGCGCATGTCCAGCGCGGCGATACCGCTGCCAATGGCCCCATTGCGAAAATGGAGCTGTCCCTTCGGCCGTCTCGCCCGGCGGTCCGGGGCGCGTGCGAATTGCGCTGCCCGATCGCGCAAGACCGTGCCCCGGCCGGCGCCACCGCAGACGGTTCCGCAAGCCAGCCAAAGGCCGGTCAAACTCTGGCCACGAATGGTCAACAGATTGTTGCCGGCCCTTTCCGGCGGGCTAACGCGTTGTCGCAGCCCAGGTGGCATGGTAGCGCTCGAACAGCCCGGTGGCGTTCGAATCCGGCCGGTGCCTTTCAGCTTTCCTTCTGGTGCGCTCCGCGCCGGAGGGCGGTGGGCCGGAGGGCGGTGGAGTGACGCAACGGGCGGGTTTGGCCGACCGGCAAGCGGCCGGGTGGACGGCCCAGGCATGGTTCTGACGGGAATGGACACGATGATTACACCGGTTTTGTTGGCAGGCGGTTCGGGAACACGGCTTTGGCCGCTGTCGCGTAAATCCTACCCCAAGCAGTTCGTGCCGCTGATCGGCGAGACCACGCCGTTTCAGGCCTCGGCGCAACGGCTGTCGGGCAAGGGCTATGCCCCGCCGCTGGTGCTGACAAATGCCGATTTCCGCTTCATCGTCGGCGAACAGCTCACCGCCATCGGGACCGATCCGGCGGCAATTCTGATCGAGCCGGAGGGGCGCAACACCGCCCCGGCCGTGCTTGCCGCCGCCCTCTGGCTCGACCGTACCGGCGCCGCTGACGATGCGCTGATGCTGGTGGCCCCGTCCGACCATCTGGTGCCTGACCCGGACGCCTTCCGCGCCGCCGTTGAACTTGGCGTGCCCGCGGCAAAGGCGGGCAAGCTGGTGACCTTCGGCATTGCGCCCGACCATGCCGAGACCGGTTACGGCTACCTCGAACTGGCAGAGCCCCATGCCGATACCGAACCGCATCTCATGGATCTCGTCCGCTTCGTCGAAAAGCCCGGGACGGAGACCGCGGAGGCGATGGTCGCGGGGGGCAGGCATCTGTGGAACGCAGGCATCTTCCTGTTTTCGGTGAAGGCCATTGTCGAAGCTTTCGTGCAGCACGCGCCGGGGCTCGTCGAGCCGGTGGCACGTGCCGTTGCGGGCGGCCGGCCGGATCTCGATTTCCACCGCCTCGACCCGGAAAGCTGGGCCGGCGCCGAGAGCATTTCGCTGGACTATGCGGTGATGGAACGCGCCGACAACCTCGCCGTGGTGCCGTTTGCCGCCGGCTGGTCCGACCTCGGCGGCTGGGATGCGATCTGGCGCGAGAGCCCGCAGGACGACACCGGCGTGGCGCTCGGCGGCAATGCCACCGCCATCGACTGCCGCAACAGCCTGTTGCGCTCCGACGATGAGGGGCTCGAGGTGGTCGGGCTGGGGCTCGAAAACATCATCGCCGTGGCGATGAAGGATGCGGTTCTGGTGGCCGATATCGACCGCGCCCAGGACGTGAAACAGGTGGTCACCGCGCTGAAGGACAAGGGCGCCCACCAGGCCACCGCCTTCCCGCTCGACCACCGGCCGTGGGGCTGGTTCGAAAGTCTGGTGCTGGCCGAGCGCTTCCAGGTGAAGCGGATCGTGGTGAAGCCGGGGGCGGCGCTGTCGCTGCAATCGCACCACCACCGCGCGGAGCACTGGGTCGTGGTCTCGGGCACGGCGGAGGTGACCATCGACGACAAGGTGCAGCTGGTGACCGAGAACCAGTCGGTCTACATCCCGCTCGGCGCCAAGCACCGCATGGCCAACCCGGGCAAGATGAACATGGTGCTGATCGAGGTGCAGACCGGCTCCTATCTCGGTGAAGACGACATCATCCGCTATGAGGACGTATACGCCCGTGACTGAGCTGACCTGTTTCAAGGCCTATGACATCCGCGGCCGCCTTGGCGACAATCTCGACGAAGACATTGCCCGGGCGATCGGCCGGGGCTTCGCCGTGGCGCTGGAGGCGCGCCGGGTGGTGCTCGGGCGCGACATTCGCGAGAGTTCCGAGGCGCTGGCCGGGGCGGTGGCCGAGGGGCTGGTGGCGCAGGGGGTCGAGGTGCTCGACCTCGGGCTCTCCGGCACCGAGGAGATGTATTTCGCCACCACTCATTTCGGGGCCGACGGCGGCATCTGCGTGACCGCCTCGCACAACCCGATGGATTACAACGGCATGAAGATGGTCAAGGCGGGCTCGGCGCCGCTTGACCCGGCGACGGAGCTTGGGCGGGTGAAACAGCTCGCCGAGGCGGGCGGATTTAGCCCCGCGGCCCGGCCCGGACGGGTGGTCGAGGCCGAAGGCGCGCGTGCGGCCTATGTCGGGCGGGTGTTGTCTTTCGTCGATGTGGCGGCGCTCAAGCCGTTGAAAATCCTCGTCAATGCCGGCAATGGCGCGGCCGGGCCGACGTTTGACGCGCTGTTCGACGCGCTCAAGGCGGCGGGTGCCCCGCTCGAGGTGGTGCGGCTGCACCATGCGCCCGACGGCAGCTTCCCCAACGGCATCCCCAACCCGCTCCTGCCCGAAAACCAGCCGGTGACGGCCGAGGCGGTGGTGGCCGGGGGTGCCGACATCGGCATCGCCTGGGACGGCGATTTCGACCGTTGCTTCCTGTTTGACGCCAGGGGCGGTTTCATCCCCGGCGAATATGTCGTCGGCCTGCTGGCGGAGGCGTTTCTTGCCAAGGAGCCGGGGGCGAAGATCGTCCATGACCCCCGCGTGATCTGGAACACCCTCGATGTGGTCGGCCGGGCCGGCGGCGAAGCGGTGCAATCGCGCACCGGGCATGCGTTCATCAAGCAGGTGATGCGCGAAAGCGGGGCGGTCTATGGCGGCGAAATGTCGGCGCATCATTATTTCCGCGATTTCGTGGCCTGCGATTCCGGCATGATCCCGTGGCTTCTCGTGGTCGAGCTGATGGGCCGTCGTGGCGCAACGCTCGCAGAGCTCGTCGACGCCCGCCGCGCGGCCTTCCCGTCTTCGGGCGAGATCAATTTCCGCGTCGACGACGTGCCCGCCGCGGTCGCCCGGGTCGAGGCGGCTTTCGCCGGCAAGGCGCGCGCGCGCGACGACACCGACGGGCTGTCGCTTGCCTTTGCGGACTGGCGCTTCAATCTGCGCGCCTCCAACACCGAACCGCTCCTGCGCCTCAATGTCGAGGCCCGGGCAGATGCCGGGGGCGATGCCGCTCTGGTGGCGGCGAAAGTGCAGGACATCAAGGCGCTGATCGCCTGATCGCCTGATCGGCATCTGAGCACGGGGGCGGTATGCACGCCTCCCGTCCGGCTTGTCCGGCTCCAAAACGCCGGGGTGCAACCCGTGCCGCTCTTGTGCCTGAGGTGCGGGGCAGCGTGCGCTGCGTTTACCGGCTTTTCGCCCCCCATTCCTATCAATCCCCCGACACGATGCGCGTGGTTTCCCGGGGTTCGCTGGACCTTGCCGTCTGCCCCCCGCCCTGCGCGCGCCCCGGGCACCGGGGGAAGCCCGCTGCGTATCGGTCCGTTGCCCGGCCTGGGAAAGCTCTGGCCGGTGATGCCCTCCAACAGGTTCTGGCCGCCTTGGCCAGCGGCGCGTCGCTTTCGCGTTTCACGACCATCAGGCTCACATGGAGATTGACCCATGCCGAAAAACACCACCGTTTCCTGCCCTGCGGGCGTTCCGACCCGGCTCACTGACGACGCAGTTGCCGCGGCCCGGGTTGTCGGGTCGCAGGATTTTCATCTCTGCGCCACCACCGGCCCCACACCGCCCGCCTCGACCGACGGGTCGGTGATGCTTCTGCCCTGGTCGGTGCTGGCCGCCGACCTTGCGCTGGCGGATCTGTTCCCCGGTGTGGGCGAAAGCGTCCATCTCTGGGCCTGGCCGAAAAGCGGCAACGTTGACGTTTCCGTCTCGCACGGGTGAACCCAGATGCGCGATCAGATCATCCGGACCTTCGGGCTGGCGCGGCTCGGCGGGCATGGGGGCGGGGCCTCCACGCCCGACCCTCTCGCCCCCTTCGCTCTCGACGCGGGCGCCATTACCGCGACCAACCTCACCGACGGCGGCACGGCGGCGTTCACCGTGGAGCAGGCGGGCGAGGGCGTGACGCTCAGGAACACCGAGCACAACGACATTCTGGCCTTTGCGACCGGGCTCACCGTGTCGGGCGACATGCATGTGCGCCATACCATCGACCAGACCCCGAAATCGGGCAAGACCACCGGCATTGCGGTGCGCAGCGGCACGGGGCGCCGGCGCTTCTGGGCCTTCCCGGCCAATGGCTGGTTTCATGAGGACGATACGCGGATCACCTCGAAGCTCGACAAGCAGCCGGGCACGCCGATGCGGATCGTGTTCGACTATTTCTTCCGCGCGGCGGATCAGAGCCTGACCATCCACTATGCCATGAACGGCGGCGCGCCCTACGTGTTCAGCTTCGGCAACGTGCCCCCGGGCGAGATCGAGCTTCTGGGCGCCTATGGCCATGACCAGACCCACCGGCTGGAGCGCCGCAGCCTGAGCCTGTCGGCGCCCTCTGTCGCCCCCGCCGACATGCACCGGCCGCTCGGCCACACGCCCCGCGCCGTGCCGGCCGGGTTCAGCCGCGCGGTGCCGGGCGGGTTCGAGGTCTGCGAGGACGGCGGCAGCTACCATTCCTCGGTGGCGCTCACCCCGCCGCTCAGCGAGGCCAACCCGGAGGTGCTGGCGCTCCATGTCGATGGCGCCACCGGCGACGACGCCAACCCCGGCACCGCGGACGCGCCGCTGAAATCGCTGCATGTGGCGGTAGCGCGGGGGCAGCAGGGCGGGGCGGTCATGATCCGGGCGAAGGGCGGGCTCTACCCCTATGCCACCTGCCTGCGCAACTATCCGCAGGCGCGGCTGCTCCAGATCACCTCCTGGGACGGCGCGCCCGTCATCTCGTCGATGCATGACGACAGCCTTGCCTGGGCCGCCGATGACGGGGCCTATACCGCGACCCTCCCGGCGGGCAGCGTCAGCAATGTGTTCGACGCGGCGCATCTCACGGCGGGCGGCGATTACAGCGCGCTGGACGCGGCGTCGGGCGTGGCGGCGTGCCAGGCGACGGCGGGGACGTGGTTTCAGGACGGGACGAGCGTCTGGGTCCATACCTCCGATGGCCGCGCGCCGGACGGTGATCTGCGGGTCTACACCAGAAGGGTGGCCAACAATTCCGATCAGTACGGGCTTTGCCTGCGCGAACCCGGCACCGCGCTCTACATGGAGAAGGTGCATCTCGAAGGCGGGTGGTATCCGTTCTACGCGGGGGCTGCGGTTGCCGATGGCGACATGCAGATCTACGCCCGGGATTGCGCGGTGAAATACGCCGCCGCCAATACCGGCTGGAAGATCGTCACCAGCGGCGTTGCGGTGTTGCAGGATTGTGTCGGGGCGGCGAACCGGTTCGACGGGTTCAACTACCAGCCCGCATCGGCAGGCGGCGCGGCGCCCTTCGTGCTGGAAATCGGCTGCACCGGACGCGGCAACGGCTTCGTGACCGACAACATCTGCAACGGCTCGTCCTCGCACGGGGCGGCGATCATCCGGGTGAACGGCAGCTATACCGGCAACAAGAACCGCAATGTGCATGACATCGACCAGGACGGGCAGATCGGCGAGACCTGGAACCTCGGCTGCACCGCGCGCGACCCGGTCATGGACTACGCCAACTGGGCCGCCGGTCACACGACGGGCGGGGTCACGAAAATGTGGCTCGACGGCTGCACCTCATCGGGCGGCCGCTACGACATCGAGGCGAACGGGTCGGCGTCGGTTTTCCTGTCCGGTTTCACCGGCGCGGGCACCAACGATGTGAATGGCAGCGGCTCGATCGAGGCCTATGTGCCGTAAGGGGGGTGAACCCGGAGCCCCCCGACCCGCAAGGCAGTGTCGGCATGAGCCCTTCATGGCCTGCAATTGCCCGGGTCGGGGGGAGAGGTGCGCGCGGTATCCCGGCGGTTGGCAACCTGCCGCGAGGTCTGGCGAAAACAGCCCCGCCCCGGGCCGGATCATCCCGGCATGACCGGCAAGCCCGTCGGTTGAGGGCTCACCACCTTGGTGCCGGTGACGGGATCGGGGTAGACATGGGCGTCAATCCCGTAGACCCGGGACATGAGATCGGGGGTGATGACCTCATCCGGGGCGCCGGTCGCGTAGAGACGGCCGGATTTCATCACCACCAGATCGGTCGCGAACCGTGCCGCATGGGCAATGTCGTGCAGCACCGCGACCACGGTCTTGCCCGCCTTGTGCAGGGCTGCGGTCAGTTCCAGCACTTCGTACTGATACCTGATGTCGAGAAAGCTCGTCGGCTCGTCAAGCAGGACATAGGGTGTGTCCTGGGCGATGCACATGGCGAGAAAGGCGCGCTGACGCTGACCACCGGACAATTCGCTGACCAGACGTCTGCGCAGCCCGGTCATGGCGACCGCGTCGAGGGCGGCGTCGATCCTGTCCTGATCCTCGCGGCTGCGCAGGCCGAACAGGTTCTGATGCGGCGCGCGGCCGTAGCCGACCAGTTGTTCGACGCTGATCCCCGGCGGCACCACCGGCTGCTGGGGCAGAACCGCGACCTGGCGCGCCACCGCCCGGGTCGACAGGGCGGCGATGTCATGCCCGGCGATGCGCACCGCGCCGCGTTCGAGGCGGAGCTGGCGGGCGATGGTCTTGAGCAGGGTGGATTTGCCGCAGCCGTTCGGTCCGATCAGTGCGCTCAGACTGCCTTCGCGGATGGTCGTGGTGATACCTTCGAGGGTGAAATCCCCGTAACCGGCGCGGATGTCGGTCAGTTCGATGCTCATTCCCGGGTTCCCGTGTGGCTGGTCAGCAGGATGAAGACGAAGAACGGCGCGCCCAGCATTGCCGTCAGGATGCCCGCCGACACTTCGATCGGCGGGGCCAGGGCGCGCCCGGCGGCATCGGCGAGGAGCACCAGCAGCGCGCCGGTCAGCATTGCCGCGGGCAGCAGCGCGGCGTGGTGCCCGCCCACCAGCCGGCGGGCGATATGCGGGGCCATCAGCCCGATGAAGCCGACCACGCCGACGGCGCTCACCGAAACCGAGGCGAGCAGGGCGGCGAGGGTGAGCAGCAGCAGCCGTTCGAGGGGTACGTTCATGCCGAGCCCGGTCGCCTGGGCCGCGCCGAGGCGGATCAGATCGAGCCGGAACGACAGGGCGAGGCAGAGCAGCGCGAGCACCGACAGCGCCGGCCAGACCGCCTCCAGATGTGGCCAGCCGCGCGCCCAAAGCGAGCCGGTGAGCCAGACCAGCGGCGCCGAAATGTCATAGGCATCCGCCGTGACCATGATGAAATCGACCCCGGCGTCGCAGCTCATCGCCACCGCGATCCCGACCAGCACCAGCCGCGCCGGCGAGACCGGGCGCAGGGCCGACAGCGCATAGATGGCCCCGGCGGCGAGCAGCCCGCCCACCATCGCCACCAGCGGCAGCCAGCGCAGCGCCAGATCGGGGGCCAGAATCGTTCCCGTCAGCACCGCCAGCGCGGCACCGGAATTGATGCCGATGATCTTCGGGCTGGCGAGGGCATTGCGCAGCAGCGCCTGAATGATCGCGCCCGAGAGCGCCAGCGCGCCGCCGGTGGCCAGCGCCAGCAGGCTGCGCGGCAGGCGTGAACGGTTGATGATGAAGTCCTGCTGCGGCCCGTCGAGGCCGAACAGGGTGTTCATGATCACCGGTGCGGGGACCGCCACCGCCCCGGCGGCGAGGCTCCAGAGGAAGGCGGCTGCGAGAGCGAGGCCGAGGGCGGCGAGGACGAGGGCGGTGCGGCGGGTCAAAACGCGGTCTTCCGGCTCAGGGTCAGCCACAGGAACCACGGCGCGCCGATCAGGGCGGCGATCACGCCTATGGGGGCTTCCACCGGCTGGGTCAGGGTTTTCGACAGCCCGTCGGCGAGCAGCATCAGCGCCGCGCCGAGCAGCGCCGCGACCGGCACCAGCACCCGGTGATCGCCGCCGAACAGCAGCCGCGCCAGATGCGGCACCACCAGCCCGGCAAAGGCAATCGGCCCGGCCACCGACACGCTCACCCCGGTCAGGGCGGCGGCCACGACGGTGCCCAGCAACAGGGTCACGCGCGGATCGGCCCCCAGGCCCTGGGCGGTGTCCTGGCCGAGTGCCATGAGGTTCAGCCGGTGCGACAGGGCGAGGCTGGCGAAGAGGCCGGGCAGGCCCCAGAACAGCAGTCTCAGCGCGGACGCCCAGCGCATGTCGGTGATGTCGCCTACGGTCCAGCGCACCACATCGCGGGCAAGCTCGTCTTCGAGCGTGTAGGTAAAACGGACCATGGCATAGGAAAACGCGCCGACCGCGACCCCGCCCAGCACCAGGCGCATGGCGTCCATCCGCCCGGCGAAGCCGCCGGAAATGGCAAAGGTCAGCACCCCGGCGACAAGCGCTCCGGTGAGCGCCGTCGCCTCGATCGGGATGCCCGCGAGCGCCGGCAGCACCAGCCCCAGCGCGAGGCCGAGCGCGGCGCCCTGATTGAGCCCGAGGATCGCCGGGGAGGCCAGCGGGTTGCGGGTGATGGCTTGCAGGATCAGCCCCGCCAGCGCCAGGTTGACGCCAAGCAGGGCCGCCGCCAGGCTGCGCGGCGCACGGGTTTCGTAGACCACGGTTGCCGCCAGCCCTTCGGGTGCCCAGAGTTCGGCAAGCCCGACATCCGAACGTCCGCCGGTTGCCAGCGAGAACAGCGCGCCGCCGAGAAGCGCGGCCAGGGCCACCCCGAGGGTCAGGCCCGCGGGCAGGCGCCTTCGGCGCGGCGCTGGCCGCGGTGTTGTCACTCGATCCTGTCCATGATCCCGACCAGATCCGCCGCGGTCAGTTCGGCGGCCAGCATGCCGCGCAGCCGCGCCCAGTTATGGGCGTTGACGTCGAAGACATGGCCGTTCCTGACCGAAGTGAGGTTCTGATAGAGGGTTTCGCCCTCCAGCCCGTCCACGAAGCTCGGCTCCACATAGGCCCCGAGGATCAGAATGTCGGGGTCGATCTCGGAAAGCTGTTCGAGCGTGGTCGGCACATAGACCTTTTCGTAGACCGCGCCTTCGCCCTTGTCCATGTTGCTGTCGAAACCGAACATTTCCAGAAGCGAGCCGTTGTAGGATTGCGGCGAGTGCAGCCACAGGCCCTTGGCATTGGTCACGCCGAACTGCGCCGAGATGCCTTCGGCACGCGGCTTGATCTGCTCGACATAGCCGGCCATCGTCGCCTTGTGCTCGGCGATGCGCTCGGCCATTTCCCCGGACTTGCCGATCGCCTCGCCGATTGCGGCCATCTGGTCCACCGAATCGTGGTAGTCGCCGCCGAGACTGTCGAACACGATGGTCGGGGCGATCTCGGACAGGGTTTCGTAAGCCGCCGAATGGCGGGTCTTGTCGGCGATGATCAGATCGGGCTGGAGCGAGGCGATCACCTCGAGGCTCGGGGTCTTGCGGGTGCCGACCGAAACCCAGTCGTCGCCGATGACGTCGGTATAGGCCGGGATCACCCGTTCGCGCTTGTTGTCGTCGGCGATGCCCACCGGGGCCACGCCGACCGAAGCCAGCGCGTCGATATAGCTGAATTCGAGCACCACGATCCGCTCGGGATTGTCGGGCACATCGGTGGTGCCAAGCTCATGGGTAACGTCGCGGGCGAGGGCCGGGGCGGCGACAAGCGTCAGCGCGACGGCCATGATGGGGGTGAACCGCGGTGTCATCTGGGAATCCTCCTGAATATGTTCGGGGCCGGGCTCCGGGTGGTCTCCGGCTGGTATCCGGGCCGGGCACCGGGGTTGGATCCCGGACACGACTCATCCGGCCCCGGTCTGGGGCTGGCTGGACGGTTTCTGGCTTGCCACGCAGTTGTATTGAAAGCCTGACCGAATTTGTCAAGCAGGCAATCCCCCGCACTCGCCGGCATGGTACTTCCTTGCGCCCGCCCGCGTGGCCCCCTGTTGGCCCGCTGACAGCGGAGCACAGAGGGCGCAGAAGGCGCGCGCAGCACACGCCGTCCGGCCGGTGTCGGGCTCATATCGGGGTGGGCCGCCGCCGCAACCGCCACACGGCCCGGAAACGCCCGTTCCCGTGCCTCCGGCGCATTGCCCCGGCGTATCGTCCCGGTGCGCTTGACCCGCAGCCCTCAGGCGTCGAGATAGAGCCCGATGATCTCGGCGACGCGGTCGATGGCGAGGTCTTCCGGCGCCGCCGCCACCCGGCCCTCGCGCACCGCGCGATACTGGTTCGGCAGGAACTGGCTCAGCAGCCCCTCGGCCAGCCCGCCGTCGAGATTGGCGAACAGCCGCTCGACCGAGGCTTTCACCGCCTCCGCCGGCAGGTAGTAGCGCGCCCGGTCGGAATAGGAATAGACCAGCTTGTAGGCGATCTCGGCCTCGCTGCCGGTGTAATACGACCGCCAGTATTTCGGATTGTCCCGCATCGCGCCGACCAGCGTCTCGCGGAAGGCCGACGGCGCCGCGGGGGCCAGCTCGCGCTCGATCAGCTCCAGCGCCATGAAGCCTTCACGCAGCGCCCAGGTGAGCCAGGGGCCGACCTTGAGAATCGCGAAATGGTCCCGCACCAGACGGCTGAGGTTGGCGGGCGTCTGGTAATCGGTCGAATGCGCCTCGAACACCATGCCCGGATAGTCGAGGATCACCTTCGACAGCGCCTCGGCGCCCTTGTAATCCTGCACCAGCCCGTCGCCGAACTCGACCCCCGGCTGCACCACCACACCGGTGACCCGTTCCCAGGCCGCCTCGAGCCCGCGCGCGGCAAAGGCCGCCCGGAAGGCCTCGATGGTGGCGCGCACATCGTCGGCGCCGGTGACATGCATCTCGTCCTCTTCCTCGTCGACCACGCCGCCGGGGTAGGGCACTTCGGTGCCGATGATATAGACCGGCGGCTCGCCTTCCCAACTGGCTTCCGCCACTTCCGCCATCTCGGCGGCGCGGGCGGAGACGATTTCATCGGTGATCGGAACCGGGTCGCCCTTGCAGACGAAAGAGGCGTCGAGGTGGATCTTGCGGTAGCCTGCCTTGACGTAAGCCGCGACCAGATCGCGGGTCTTGGCCATTGCCGCCTCGGGGCCCTCGGCGACCCAGGTGTTGGGGCCGAGATGGTCGCCGCCGAGCAGGATGCGCTCGCGCGGGAAGCCCTCCGCATCGGCCAGCTCATGAACCATGCGGGCGAAATCGGCAGGCTTCATGCCGGTATAGCCGCCGAACTGGTCGACCTGGTTGGAGGTGCTTTCGACCAGCGCCAGCGTGTCGCGGCGTTTCGCGGTGCGGAACAGCGCCTTCAGCACCAGCGGATGCGCCGAGCAGATCGAGGCCACGCCACCGCCTTTTCCCTCACGGTTGCCATCGAGAATGCTGCGGTACAGGTCGAGCGATTGCATCTTGTCTCCTTCGGGCCGTTCCCGCCAGGGCGTGAGCGGCCGTTTGCTTGGGGCCGGCAGCCGGAGGACCGGGCGGCTGCGGGGCCAGACAGCGCAGAAACCCGTCACATGGATGCCGCGCATGTCGTCTTCGGTCGGAGCGGCAAGTCTGCCCGGGCGAATCGGGCAATGTTGTCGCGGGTCAAGAATAGACCAAACGGTGGCGGGGGAAACACCGAAGTCAGAAAAGCGGCGGCATGGGGTGGGGCTTGCTGCGCCGGGGCGGCGGGCCAAGGGTTGCGCTTGTTTGGGAGGCGGGGCTTGGCTAACCTTGCGCCCGCGCCCCGCTTGTTCGCGATCCCCCCGGGCGCCCGATTGCCAGACTGGAGAAACCGCCTTGCGCCTGCCCCCCGTGTTCCGCCGGTTCACCGGCCTGTTCCTCGCGATCGCCACAGCTCTCACGCCCGTTGCCGCCGCGGCGGGGCCCGATGCCGCGCAGCTTCTGGCGATCGGTGGGGCGGCGGCCCGGACCGGCGGTCTGCCCGCGCTCGATGCCCTGCCGGGCGATGCCGGGGTCGAGGCGGCGCTTCAGGCAGCGCGGCTGAAGGCGCGGCCGGTCTCGACCGGCGACGAGCCGGGGTCGGTGCTGCCCGGAGCTTTCGAGGAACTGTTCGTGGCGCTGCGGGCGGGGCTTCACGCGGAACCGGGCGGTTTCCGGCTCATGCTTGGCGGCGAGGCGCTGCCGGTGCCGGTCTTCGGCGCCCGCCTTGGCGAAACCCTTGACGCTTTCGGGGCGCAGGCGCGGCGGGCGGTCTTTCTTGAGATTGCCGATGCCGACGACGGTTTCCCCGCCGCTCTCCCGGGGCTGCGGGCGGCGCTCGACCCTCTGGGGTTCGACATGACGGTGCTGATGGTCGCGCCCGAAGGCCGGCCGGCCTGCACGGCGGCCCATCCGTTGCATGACGCGATCGCCAGCGGCCTTGCCGACCGCCCGCCCTTTGGCGATGGCGACGGGGTCACGCGCGTCGCGGAGGCATCGGCCTTCCTGACGGGCGCGCTGGAGCGGTCGGCGGCGCGTGGCTGCGGCGCGGCCTACAGCCTGATCCTCACCCGGGGCCCGGCCGAGGCGCCGCTTGTCGCCCATCCGCTCACCCCGGTGCCGGAGGCCGAAGCGCGGCTTGATGCCGAGCTTTTCGAGGCGATGTTCCTTGAGGGCTCCGAGAGGCCTGAAGCCGTCGCGACCTATCTCGAAAGCTGCATCTTCTGCCCTGGTGAAGCGCGGCTTTCCGAGCGGCTCGGTGTGATGGCGGCGCGGGCGGAGATTGCCGCGCTGGAAGAGGCAATGTGGGACGAAATCCGCAACGATGGTTCCCCCGAACGGCTGGCGATCTATGTCGATCATTGCCGGATCTGTGCCCACAGCGATGCCGCGCTGACCCGGATCGGGCAATTGCAGGCCGAGGCCGCGGCGCTCGAGGCGGAGGGGCGCGCTTTTGCCGAAGCCCGGGCGGCGCGCGATCTGGCGGCGCTGCGCGCCTATGCCGAGACCTGCCTGGCCTGTGCCCATATGGGCGATGCCGAAGCGCTGATCGCGGAGCTTGAGGCGGATACGGTCTACCAGGCCGAGCGTGCGGCGCTTGCGGCGGCGCTGGAGGAGGGCGATCCGGCGGCGCTCGAGGCCTATCTGTCGGCGTGCATTACCTGCGATGGCGCAGGCGCAGCGCGGGAAGCGCTTGACCGTCTGGCGAAGCTCGAAACCGCCCGCGCCCCTTGCCTGGCCGCGGCGGGGCTGCCGCAGATGGGCGGCCCGCGCAAACTGGAAGACATCGACCAGGCGGCGGCGCTGGCCGCCTGTGGCGCCGTGGCCGAAGCCTATCCCGACGACGGCCTCACGTCCGTGATTCTGGGCCGTATCGCCCAGGCCGGGGGTGACCGCACAACCGCCTCCGCCGCCTATGCCGCCGGCATGGAGGCCCGGGTGCCCGCCGCCTTCGGGCTCGCGGCCTTCGTCGCCTACACCCCGGAAGACGGCCGCGCTGTTGACCCGGTCGCGGTCGAGGCGCTGGCGCTCGAAGGGGCGGCGCGGGGCGACTGGCTGTCGCAGGAGATGCTGACACTGCTCTATTCAAAGGATCTCGTGCCAGGGAAATCGGGCCACGAAGCTTTTGAAGTGGCCGAGAGGATCGCCCGCGAGGGTGATGCGCTGGCGCAGTATTTCCTTGGCCAGTATCACCTCAACGGCGTCGGGGTGGCGCCGTCCGAGCCGCAGGCGGTGCATTGGTTGCAGCAGGCGGCGGATGCGGGGTATCTGCGCGCGCAGGCCTCACTTGCCGGGATTCTCGAACACCCGCGCGAGGGTCCGCCGCAGCCCGGCCTTGCCGGCGAACTCTATTGGAGCGCGCTTCAGCAAGGGGATGCCACTGCGACCGACCGGCTGACGACTGACCTTGCGAGTCGCAGCGCGGAAGTCGTAAGGATCATCCAGGGGAAGCTGCGCGAGCAGGGTCTGTACAGGGGTGCGGTCGACGGGGTGCCCGGTCCGGGGACCGAGGCGGCGGTTCGCGCCTATGCGAAATCAGTGACCGGCCAGGGCTAGGCCGCAGACAGGAAAACGTGAGGGCAGGGTATGAAACGAAGAGTGTTCGGAGCCATCTTCGGGCTGATTTCGGCGGCGGTCGCTGTCACGACCGGACCGGCTTCCGCCGCTGAGGCCGCCGTCTGCCCGACCGCGCCGATGCGCCTTGTGGTGCTGGGCGACAGCCTCGCCGACGGGCTCTGGGCCTCGTTCCAGCGCACCTTCGTGACCTGCGACACCATGGAGGTGCTGCGCATCACCGCGGTGTCCGACGGGCTGGCGAAAAGCTCCGGCGAGGAATGGATCGACCGCTACATGAAAAAGGCGGGCCCCCCCGCGCCCGGCACCACCGATGTTGCCGTGGTGCAGATCGGTGCGAACGACATCAACTTCATCCGCAACGGCGCGACGCGCGAAATTTTCAACACCGAGGTCTGGCAGGATCTCTACGCCGGGCGGGTGAGCGCGCTCGCGGGTACGCTTGAGGCCAACAGCGCCGAGGTGTTCTGGGTTGGCCTGCCGGTGGTCGGCAATACCAAATTCGAGCCGAATTACCAGATCATCACCAATGTGCAGCGCCGCGCCGCGCGCAAGGCGGGCGCCAGGTTCATCGACATTCACGAGCTGACCCAGTTCGGCACCGGCGAATTTGCCATGAGCGGCAGGATTGACGGTCAGGTGGTGAAGATGCGTGCCGCCGACAAGGTGCATTTCACCCTGCCGGGCTATGACGTGGTGGCCCGGGCCGTGCTCGACGACCTGGTCGACATCATCAATGCCACCAACCGCAGGCTCGCCTTCCAAGATGTCCCGGTTCAGTAAACTCGCCGCGCCGCTGGTGCTGGTGCTGACCGCCGCCTGCGGCAGCGATCTCCAGCGCGCCAGCGCCCAGGATCTGGGCAGCCTGTTTCATGCCCCGGCACCGGACGTGGAGGCCAGACCCGTGAGCGACACCACCAGCCTGCCCGCCCCGGTTGTCCGCAGCGCAAACGCTGTGCTGCCCGCGCGCGTCACCCGCAGCGTCAGCGCCGCCGACCCGCTGCGGCTGATGGTGATCGGCGATTCGCTCGCCGACGGCTTCGGGATGTTTCTGAAACAGGAGGTGGCGAAGCGCGGCCTGCCGGTGACGGTCCTCAACCATGGCAAGACCTCCACCGGCCTTGCGCGCAGCGATTTCTACGACTGGCCGGCGCAATTCGTCTCCATCGCCAGTGCCGGCCGGCCCGACATCGTGGTCGCCCATTTCGGCGCCAACGACAACCAGCCGCTGCGGTTCGCCGGTGGCAAGAGCGTCGCCTATGACACCGACGCCTGGGACGAAGCCTATACCTCCCGTGCCCGCGATATTCTCGACGTCGCCGCCGCCAACGGCACGGTGGTCTATTGGCTCGGCCCGGCACCCGATGCCGATTCTCACCGCAACGCCTTGCTGACCAAGGCAAACAGATTGTTTCGCGATCTCTCCCGCGAGACCGGCGCGCATTTCCTGCCGCTTTCCGCCGTCACCGCCGGCCCGGGCGGCGCCTTCGCCACCACGGTGAACGGCAGCAAGATCCGCTCCGGCGACGGTTCGCATTTCACCGGCGCGGGCTACAGCCTCGTGGTCAACGAGATCCTCGCCGCGATCGACCGCGACAATCCCGGCCTGTTCTCGCCGTCCAGCGTCGAGATCGCCAGCCTCCAGTAAGCCCGCATGCTTTTCCCGACGCTCCAGTTCATCGGGTTCTTCACGCTCGTTCTGGCGCTGAACGGTTTCGTCTGGGACCGCCCTGCCGCCCGCAAGGCGCTGCTGATTGCGGCGTCCTATACTTTCTATGCGGCGTGGGATGTGCGCTTCACCGCGCTGATGGCGCTGGTCTCGCTCACCGCCTGGCTCGGCGGCCTCGGCGTGACACTCGGTGTGACACAGGCGCGCCTGCGCCGCTTTGCCCGCTTCGCCTCGATCGCGCTGATGCTCTTCGTGCTCGGCCTGTTCAAATATTACGACTTCTTCATGCTGAACCTCACGCGGCTGCTCGACGGCACCGCGCTCGCGCGCGATCTCACCTGGATGGTGCTGATCCTGCCGGTGGGGATCTCGTTCTACACCTTCCAGGCGATCTCCTATGTGATGGATGTCGACCGTGGCCATGTCGCGGCCCGGCGCAACCCGGCCGATGTCTTCCTCTATATCTCCTTCTTCCCGCAACTCGTGGCCGGCCCGATCGTGCGGGCGGCGCATTTCCTGCCGCAGATCGACGCGCCGATCCGCCCCGATGCCGCCGCCCGCGCCGCCGCGATCGTGCTGATCCTGTCGGGGCTGTTCAAGAAGATGGTGGTAGCCAATTACCTCTCGGTGCTGCTGGCCGACCCGGTCTTCGGCCTCCCCGAGGGCCAGAACTGGCTTTCGGCGCTCGCCGGCGTGCTGGCCTATACGGTGCAGATCTATTGCGACTTCTCGGGCTATTCCGACATCGCCATCGGCGTGGCGCTGCTGCTCGGCTACCGCTTCCACCGCAATTTCAACCAGCCCTACCGTGCCGCCTCGCTGCGCGACTTCTGGCAGCGCTGGCATATCTCGCTGTCCACCTGGATCCGCGACTATCTCTATATCCCGCTCGGCGGCAACCACGGCTCGCGCCTGCGCCAGAACGTGGTGCTGATCGCCACCATGACCCTCGCGGGGCTCTGGCACGGGGCGGGGTGGAACTTCCTGCTCTGGGGAGGGCTGCACGGGGCCGGGCTCGCGGTCGAACGCCTCTTCCGCCGCGCCGGGCTCGGCCTGCCGCGGCTCATCGCCGTGCCGCTGGTCTTCACCTTCGTGGCGGCGCTCTGGATCCCCTTCCGCGCCCCGGGCCTTGCCGACACGCTCGGCCTCTTTGCCGCCTTCACCCGCGCCGACGCCCTTGCCGCCCCCGCGCTCACCCCCTTCGCGCTCGCCCTGCTCGCCCTCGGCCTCGCCATGAACGCCGCCCCCCTGAGCTGGCGCGATGCCGCCGAAGCCGCGCTTGCCCGCCTCGGCCCGGTGCTCCAGGCCAGCCTCCTCGGCTTGGGCATCTGGCTCCTGTTCGCGGTGACGCAGGACGGCGTCGCCCCCTTCATCTATTTCCAGTTCTGAGGCCCGGGAGATGTCAGACAACGCCAGATTCACCGCCAGCCTCTTCGCCCTGCTGATCCTCGCCTGGGGCTTTTCCGGCGACCGCCTGCTCGACGCGGTCTTCGCCATGCCCGACCTCGGCCCGGTGGACGACAGCCTCATCGCCCTCACCGTCACCCTCGAAGACTGGAAGGCTGCCCTTCATCTCCCCGACGCCTTCACCGCCCTCAGATCCACCCTGCACCGCCTGCTCGGCCTCTGACCCTCCCAAGGCCGCCGCCTGCCTTTCCCGGCGCGCCCCCTTTTTCCTGGTTCAAATACTCAAACAGCGGCACCAGCCACCCCTTCCCTTCGGGGGTAAAGCGCCGGAGCGCGTCGCGCTCCGTGGTTTGCTGCCGCATGTCGAAAAGCGCAAAACCGGTACCCACTTTTGCGCGACATGCTTTAGACTGCCACCAGCCCCTCACCCCGGAAGGAGACCCCCGATGAAAGGTGCCGAAGTGCTCGTGAAAACCCTGCTCGCCTCGGGGGTGGATACCGTTTTTGCCAATCCCGGTACCTCCGAGATGCATTTCGTCGCCGCGCTCGACAGCCACCCGGAAATGCACTGCGTGCTCTGCCTGTTCGAGGGCGGCGTCACCGGGGCCGCCGACGGCTATGCCCGGATGACCGGCAGGCCCGCCGCCACGCTCCTGCATCTCGGCCCCGGTTTCGGCAACAGCTGGGCCAATCTGCACAACGCCCGCAAGGGGGCGAGCCCGGTGGTCAATGTGGTCGGCGACCATGCCGGTTACCATCTGCAATACGACGCCCCGCTCACCGCCGATCTCGACGGTGTGGTGGCCTCGGTTTCCCACTGGACGCGCCGGGCCGCGGATGCGGGCAGCATGGCCGAAGATACCGCCGCGGCGGTGCGCGCTTCCCGTGCGAAGGGCGGACAGATCGCCACGCTGATCCTCCCCGCCGACAGCGCATGGACCGAGAGCGCCGCCGGGCCGGTCGCGGCCCGTCCGCCCGCGCCCCTGCACCGGCCTGATGCCGCCCGCATCGCCGCCGCCGCCGAAGCGCTGAAGGCCCCGGGCGCGGTGCTGATGCTCGGCGGCCCGGCGCTTCACGGGCCCCTCGCCGAGACCGCCGGAAAGATCGCCGCGAAGACCGGCTGCCGCCTGCTGTCGCAATTCTTCTGCGCCCGGATCGACCGCGGCGAGGGCGCGGTGGCGATCGACCAGATGCCCTATCCGGTGGAAGCCGCCCTCGCGGCGCTCGGGGGCACCCGCCACATGGTCTGCGTCGGCGAGGCCCCGCCGGTGGCCTTCTTCGCCTATCCCGGCCTGCCCTCGATGACCACCCCGCCGGAGGCGACCATCGACCGGCTCTGCCCGCCGGATTGGGACATCGCCTGGACCCTTGAAGAGATCGCCCGGCTTCTCGATGCCGGCGCGGCCGAACCGCCCCGCCTCACCCGCCTCCTGCCCGACCGCCCCGAAGGCGCGCTCGACCCCGACAAGACCGGCCGTGTGCTCGCGCGTCACCTCCCCGAAGGGGCCATCGTGGTGAACGAGGCGCTGACCGCCGGTCCCGGCATCTGGCCGCATATGGACCGCGCCGCCGCCCATAGCCGGGTCAACAACACCGGTGGTTCCATCGGCCAGGCGCTTCCGACCACCATCGGCGTGGCCACCGCCTGCCCCGACCGGCCGGTCTTTACGGTTTCGGGCGACGGCTCGGCGATGTATCAGCTGCAATCGTTCTGGACGCTCGCGCGCGAGACGCTCGACGCCACGGTGCTGATCATGGCCAATCGCGGCTACCGGATCCTCCACGACGAACTTGCCCATCTCGGCCTGCCGCCCGCCGGCAAGAACGCCTCCGCCATGTTCGACATCGCCAATCCGGCGCTCGACTGGGTTGCGCTCGCGGCGGGGCAGGGGGTGCCCGGGGCGCGGGCCGGGACGGTTGCGGAGCTGGAAGCGGCACTTGAGCAGGCCGCGCGGGTCGAGGGGCCGTTCCTGATCGAGGTGGTGCTTTTGGGGGGCTGAGATGCGGTGAATGGCCCCCGTGGGCCGCGCGGTGTATCCGCCCCTTTGTCCATTAGTCCGGAATAATGGTATAATATTGAAATAATGTGACAATTCTGGCCGGGCGTGCAAATCTGCCACAGCTTGGGGCGGCGGTTTTTCCGCCCGCACCCGCCTGACCCGGTGGCCGCGCCCGCCACGCATGTTATAGGGGGGCGGGGAAATCGAAGGCTGGGGGTGGCCGCAATGACATGTGTTTCGGGCGTTGGCCCGCGTAGGGGCCTGTTGGCCGGCCGCTCTGGCCCGGCGAGGGGCCGCGCCGCATGAGCGCTCGGTTTGAGGTCGAGGTCAAGGACCGCGAGATCCATTGCACCATCACGGTCGGGGAGGCGCTTTCGCGGCCGGTTTTCTGCTTCTCGCTGATGGCGCCCGGTGAAGTGATTTCCGGCGGCAAGCCTGTGGGCAGCCTCGGCGGGCATCTTCAGGTGGCGTTGCCCGATCTTGTGCCCGGACGCCCGCATGAGGTGGTGGTGGCCTACCGGCGCAAGCGTTACCCGCCGGTCAACCGCGCCTGGCTGCCGCTCGGACCCTATCTGCGCCACGCCGGCGGTATCCTGCCGCTGCCGCCCATCGAGGCCGGGGTGCGCACCGGCAAGCCGCCCGCCCCGAAAGCGGCCGGGGCCAACAGGCTGATGCTCTGCCCGCCGCCCACCGCCGCGGCGCTCACCGGCGGCACAATCGACGCCACGCGCGGCTTTGCCTGCGACCATGAGGCTTTCGCGGCCATCGCGCGCATCAAGGTCAGGGCCCGGGTGGGTGACGCCCCTTTCCTCGCGCCAGACGGGCTGCCGGTGCGGATCGTCCGTGACGGCGCCCTGCCGCCCGAGGGCTACTTTCTGGTGCTTGATGCGCAGGGCGTGACGCTGTCCGTGCGCGACCGGGCCGGGGTGCTCTATGGGGCGGTGACGCTCCGGCATCTGCAAATCACCCACGGCGGGCGCATCCCCGCGGCCCGGATCGCCGACGCTCCGCGTTTCGGCTGGCGCGGCCAGCAGCTCGACTGCGCCCGCAACTTCCAGTCGGTCGAGACCATCCTCCGGTTGCTCGACCTGATGGCGCTCTTGAAGCTCAACCGCTTCCACTGGCATTTCGCCGATGACGAGGCTTTCCGGCTCGAAGTGGCCTGCTACCCGGAGCTCTGGCAGAAGACGGCGTTTCGCGGCGAGGGCGAGATGTTTCCCGGCTTCCGGGGCGGCGGGCCGCGGGCCGGGGGGAGCTATTCGCGGGAGGACGTCGGCCGCATCCTCGCCCATGCGGAAAGGCTCAATATCGAGGTGATGCCCGAGATCGAGATGCCGGCGCATTGTTTTGCGCTCACCCAGGTGATCCCCGGGCTGCGCGACCCGGCGGATAGCTCGATCGAGGGCAGTTCCATGGGCTATACCGGCAACACGGTGAACCCGGCGATGGAAAAAACCTGGGAGGTGCTGCCACGGCTGGCGACGGAGGTGGCGGGCTGGTTTCCCTTCGGCCATTTGCACCTCGGCTGCGACGAGCTGTCGAAAAGCGCCTGGAAGCGGTCGCCCGCGGTGGCGGCGCTGAAAGCGAAACTGAGGCTTTCGACGAACGATGACGTGCAGGGCTGGATGATGGCGCGGATGGCGGCGCATCTGGCGCGCGACGGCATCCGCCCGGCCGCCTGGCACGAGGCCCGCAAGGGCCGCAACGGCGGCATCGGCAACGGCGCGATCCTGTTTTCCTGGCTTGGCCAGAGCCCCGGCGTCGAGGCCGCGCGGGCGGGCTATGACGTGGTCATGTGCCCGGCCCAGCACGCCTATCTCGACATGGCCCACACCTGGGACCGCGACGATTGGGGTGCCAACGGGGTCGGCTCCACGGCGCTCGAAAAGACGGTCGGCTGGGATCCGGTGCCCGAGGATGCCGGAGACATCGCCCGGCGGGTTCTCGGGGTGCAGGGCAATTTCTGGAGCGAATTCACCACCGGGGAAGACCAGCTCTGGCCGATGCTGATGCCGCGGCTGATGGGGGTTGCCGCATCCGCCTGGAGCCAGCGCGGCGCGCTCGACGGACCGGGGCTGCGCGCGCTTTCGGACGGCTACCGGGCGAGCATGGAAGGGTTCTGGGGCTGGAACCACCGCGCCTGAGAGCGGGCCCGCCCGATGTTGCCGCCGGTCGGGTAGAGTCACCCGATACGCGAATTGTGCAAGTGACGCAAATCTGGGCGGGGCCACCCGAAATGTTCGAAAAGTATACTTATCGAGTCTCCCTCAGGCCCCGATTGCGAAGAATTCGCGAAAAAAACCGTTTCTGCTTTACAGCGCGAATCGAATGCCCCACCGTCGCTTTCAGGGAGCCGGCGCGTCAGACGCCGGACCCTCAAGAGGCAAACGGGCCGCGGTGTTTTCTGCTCCGCCGGGGCTCAAACGAGCAGAAAGGGACAGCCGATGACGGCGACCGACCACTTCCTTGCGACGGAAGACTTGCATCCAATCGACATTGTAGAGACCCTCGCCGAAACCCAGGCGTGGGATTTCAACCGCGTGGCGGACGACCAGATCGCCATGGCGGTAGAAGGTCAGTGGCGGACCTATTCGATCACGCTCGCCTGGAGCGCGTTCGACGAGACATTGCGGTTGATCTGCACCTTCGAGATGGAGACGCCCGAAGCGCGGCTTCCGGAGCTTTACGAAGCGCTTAACCTCAGCAACGACCAGATCTGGTCCGGGGCTTTCACCTATTGGCACGAACAGCGGCTGATGGTCTATCGCTACGGGCTGGTGCTGGCCGGTGGCCAGGTGGCGGGGCCGGAACAGATCAACCTGCTGATCGGCTCGGCGGTGGCGAATGCGGAACGTTTCTACCCCGCCTTCCAACTCGCCACCTGGGGCGACCGCTCGGTGGACGAGGCGATGAAAGTGGCGATTTCCGAAGCCTACGGGCGCGCCTGATCAACACAATTGCCCCCAAGACGCCGGACCCAGCGGCGCACGTACCCCAACATTCCCCCCGGCCTCCTGCGTGTCCGGGGGGTGTTCCTGTATGGGAGGCGGAGGTTTCGGGCGTGCGGGAGGATTGTCCGAACCGGCGTTTGAACTCGCGGCGGGGCTGACCGGAAGCGGCGGTTCATCTTTTGTTAACCATGTAACGCTTTGAATCTACGTTTTAAAGCGCTTCCATCTTACGTTGAATCGCGCGGGGTTCACATTTGGTCTGATTTCTGATTCATCCTGTTCAGGAGGATCAGTTCATGCCCAACCCGC
>PDRW01000043.1 GCA_002746935.1 Rhodobacterales bacterium | reverse complement strand
GCTACAAACCGCGCCCGCAGATCGTGTGAATACGGTCGCCCCATCTCGCCATCCTCCTGCCTGGAATACGACAAAGGGAATCAGAAATCGCCGCACTTGGGAATCCAACGATTCAGCCTGATCGGGAATAACTCTAAAGCGTTATGCGAAAAACCTGAATCACCTAACGCTGCCTGAAATCAAAAATTTCAACGCTTTAGGTGATGCTTTTTGTGTCAGGTATTTCGTCAAACGCTATATGCCAAAGCCGCGCCGGCAGCCCGGTCCCCCAAGGGTTCAGGCCCAGCGCAAACGGCGCCTGAACACTACGGCGAGCACGAGCGAGACCAGCAGCCAGCCGCCAGCGTATCCGATCCCCGCGAAGGTCAGCCCTTCGGTGGTGACCGGCACGGCGGGGCGGAAATCCTCCCACGTCCGGCTGACCAGCTCGGCATCGCGGATGTGCCAGGCACGGGAGAGCCGTTGCAGGGGCGCGGCGCTGGCGAGCGCCTGGTAGTCGGCGTTGAGCCGTTCGTAGCGGTGGATCCGGCCGCGCATGTCGTCGGAAAACCGGTCGCCGAATTCGCTGCCGCGCAACTCGCCCAGCGCGTCTTCGCGGCTGAGCCCGCCGATCCGCGCGGCGCTGTCGAAGGCGATGGTGACGGCGCGCAATTCGTCGACCGCACCCGACAGGCGCTGCACATATTGCTGGGAAAACTCCGGGAATTGCGAAAGCGCCACCGCGCCCGCTACCGCCCCTGCCGTTGCCAGGATCCGCATCTCTGCCTCGTGTTTTTCATTTTGCCCCGAGGATGGGGGCCGCGGGCGGGACGGTCAAGGGGCAGGAGGGACAGGGCGGGCCGGGCGCGGGCGGTCGCTCAGGCGGCGAGCCAGAGGGCCCCCGCCGCCAGCAGCGGCATCAACCCTGCACCTGCGAGCGCGGCACGCGCTTTGGTGCGCGCCGCGAGCGGCAGGCAGGTGAGCAGCCAGCCGGCGCCGGGCCCGAGCAGGCAGAGCCCGGTCCACAGCCCGGGCATGACCGCACGGGCGAGAAGGCTGCCCAGGAGATGCGACAGCGCATTGGCCAGAAAGGCGCCTGCGAGCATGGCAACAGCGATCTGAAGCGGTATGAGCAGCGGGCGGATCCACCCGAACAGAAGCAGCGCCCCGGCCGCGCAGGCAAGGCCACAGGCGGCGGTGGCGAATTGCGCCTCGGTCACACCGCTCCCCCGCGCTTCCGCCCAGGCGGGCAGGCCGCCGAACACTTCCTCGAGACTGTGCGCCAGGAAGGCGACGAAGGCAAACCCGTAGGCGAGGCCGGACGCCGGGCCGGGCAAAGGGCCAGACGCAGGGGCAGGCGCCGGGCCGGTGCCGCGCATGTCAGCGATGATCCGCGTAGATCTCCACCAGCCGCGCCACCGCCGCCTCGGGTGTCAGCTCTTCCGACTCGCCGGTGCGGCGCGAGGTCAGCTCCACCACGCCGTTTTTCAGGCCCCGCGGGCCGACGGTGATCCGCCAGGGCAGGCCGATCAGGTCCATGGTGGCGAATTTGGCCCCGGCGCGCTCGGGACGGTCATCATAGAGCGGCTCGAGCCCCGCGCCTTCCAGCGCCGTGTAAAGCGCCTCGCAGGCCGCGTCGGTCGCCGCGTCGCCCTGGCGCAGGTTGACGATCCCGGCGTGGAACGGCGTCACTCCCTCGGGCCAGATGATGCCGGCCTCATCGTGGCTGGCCTCGATGATTGCCCCCACCAGCCGCGACACGCCGATCCCATGGGAACCCATATGGACCGGCACCTTGTTGCCCTCGGCATCCTGCACCACCGCGCCCATGGGCTCGGAATACTTGGTGCCGAAGTAGAAGATCTGCCCGACCTCGATGCCGCGCGAGGTCTTGCGGCGCTCCTCCGGCACCCCGGCGAACACGCCCTCGTCATGGGTCTCGTCGGTGCGGGCATAGGGCGTGGTCCATTCGGTGCAGATCCCGGCGATCTGGTCGCGGTCATCGAAGTCGATCTCGCGGTCGCCCAGGGTCAGATCGGTGATCGCGGCATCGTAGAACACTTCCGATTCGCCGGTCTCGGCCAGCACCAGAAACTCATGGGTATTGTCGCCGCCGATCGGCCCGGCGGCCGCGCGCATCGGGATCGCTTTCAGCCCCATGCGCTCATAGGTGCGCAGATAGCTCACCATGTGGCGGTTGTAGGCGTGCAGAGCGTCTTCATAGGTGAGGTCGAAATTGTAGCCGTCCTTCATGAAGAACTCACGCCCCCGCATCACCCCGAAACGCGGCCGCACCTCGTCGCGGAATTTCCACTGGATGTGGTAGAGCGTGAGCGGCAGATCCTTGTAGCTGCCCACATGGGACCGGAAGATGTCGGTGATCATCTCCTCGTTGGTGGGGCCATAGAGCATGTCGCGCCCGTGCCGGTCGGTGATCCGCAGCATCTCCTCGCCATAATCGTCATAACGGCCCGACTCGCGCCACAGATCGGCCGGTTGCAGCGTCGGCATCAGCATCGGCACATGGCCGGCGCGGATCTGCTCTTCATGGACGATGGTCTCGATCTTGCGCAGCACCTTGAAGCCCAGCGGCAGCCAGGAATAGATCCCCGCCTGCTGCTGCTTGATCATCCCCGCCCTCAGCATCAGCCTATGCGAGGCGATCTGCGCCTCGGCGGGGTTTTCCTTCAGAACCGGCAGGAAATAGCGGGACAGGCGCATGGGAGCCTCGCAGCTTTGTTTCACGTCGCCCGCCTCACTAGCCGAGCCTCTCCCCCCCGGCAAGCCCGCCCCCTTTTCCTGGTGCAAATACTCAGACGCGGCGGCGCCACCGGAGACCAGCTTGCAACCGGCGCGCAAACCGGCAAACTGCCGCAAGATCCCAACCCCGAGGACGCCCGATGGCCCTGCCCGTGTCGCTGCAACTTCGCTACTGGTCGCTCGCCGCGGTGGCCTTTCTGCTCCTGCTCTGGGTGCTGGGCGACGTGATCCTGCCCTTCGTGATCGGGGGGGCGCTGGCCTATTTCCTCGACCCGATCGCCGACCGGCTGGAAGACTGGGGCATGACGCGGCTGGGTGCGACTATCCTGATCTCTCTTGTCGGGGTGCTGGTCTTCGTGCTGCTGGTGCTGCTTGTGGTGCCCTCGCTGGTCGCGCAGGCGGCACAGCTGGTCAACCACGCGCCGAAACTCGCCGAAGACGCCCAGACCTTTCTCACAGAACGGTTCCCCTCGCTGATGGACGAGGACAGCACCCTGCGCCAGTCGCTGAGCGAGCTTGGCGCCTGGGTGCAGGAGCGCGGCGGCGAGCTGGTCAATGCCCTGTTCAGCTCGGCCATGGGGGTTTTCAACGTGGTGATGCTGGTTGTGATCGTGCCGGTGGTCTCGTTCTACATGCTTTACGACTGGGACCGCGCCGTGGCCGCGGTCGACGAGCTTCTGCCGCGCGACCATGCCCCGGCGATCCGCGAGATTGCCCGTCAGATCGACCAGACCCTCGCCAGCTTCGTGCGCGGCCAGCTGACCGTCTGCATGATCCTTGGCGCCTTCTACGCCATCGCCCTGATGCTGATCGGGCTCAACTTCGGTCTGGTGATCGGCGCCACCGCAGGGCTTCTGACCTTCATCCCCTATATCGGCGCGCTGGTTGGCGGGGCGCTGTCGATCGGGCTGGCGGTATTCCAGTTCTGGGGCGAATGGTGGTGGATCGTCGCGGTGGCGGCGGTGTTCTTCTTCGGCCAGTTCATCGAGGGCAATATCCTGTCGCCCAACCTTGTCGGGCAGTCGGTCGGGCTGCATCCGGTCTGGCTGATCTTCGCGCTGTCGGCCTTCGGCTCGCTGTTCGGCTTCGTCGGCATGCTGGTGGCGGTGCCGGTGGCGGCGGTGATCGGCGTGCTGGTGCGGTTCCTGCTGGAACGCTATCAGGAGGGGCTTTTGTATCAGGGCAAGGCGGCGCAGCAGGCCGTGGCCGGCGCGCCCGATGCGGGCGCCGATGACGGCCCCGATGCCAGCGCCGATGACGGCCCCGATACCAACACCGAGACGGGTGCGGGCTGAGATGGCACGGCAACTGGCCTTCGACCTCCCCCACCGCACGGCACGGGGACGGGGCGATTTCTTCGTCTCCGACAGCAATGCCTCCGCGCTCGACGCCATCGAGCAATGGCAGGGCTGGCCGGGGCGCAAGCTCTTGCTGGTGGGGCCGGAGGGGGCGGGCAAGAGCCATCTGGTTCAGGTCTGGGCCGGGCTTGCGGGGGCCGAGGTGGTCGAGGCGCGCAGGCTGGACGGCACCGGCCTTGCCGCCCTTGAGGGGCACAACATCGCCCTCGAAGGCGCCGACACCCTCGCCGGAGACCCCACCCGCGAACAGGCGGCGTTTCATCTGCACAATCTCGTGCTCGCCGCGGGCGGACACCTGCTCCTCACCGCGCGCGACGCGCCGGGGCGCTGGGGGCTCACCCTGCCCGACCTTGAAAGCCGCATGTCCGGCACCCGGCTGGTGCGCATCGACCCGCCCGACGACGCGCTGCTGGCGGCGGTGATCGTCAAGCTCTTCGCCGACCGCCAGATCGGGGTCAGCCCGCGGGTGGTGAGCTATCTTACCCGGCGTCTCGACCGTTCGCTGGCGGCGGCGGGCGAGGCGGTCGCCCGGCTCGACGCGGCGGCGCTGGCAGAGGGCAGCAAGGTGAGCGTGGAGCTGGCCGGGCGGGTGCTGTTCGGCGCCGAAACCTGAACCCGCTGCCAACGCCTTTTCCAAAGGCCTTCCCAAAAGCCACGCGCGGGCGAAACCGCCTGCCCCGCTGGACAGCCCCCCCCGCCCGGGCGCATATTTCTTGTGACACAGCCCCAACCAGAGACGGGATCCGACCCATGACCCAGCCCGACACCCCCGGCAACCTCCCCGCCCGCCCGGATATCGAACCCGATTTCCTCAAGGCCACCTTCCCCGAGCCGGTGGAGTTGCCGCCCGAAGACACCGCCGGGGCGAAGCGGTTCTTCAACCGCGAGCTCAGCTGGCTCAGCTTCAACTGGCGGGTGCTGGAAGAAGCCGAAAACCCCCGGGTGCCGCTGCTCGAACGGCTGCGGTTCGTCTCGATCTCGGCCACCAATCTCGACGAATTCTACACCGTCCGGGTCGCGGGGCTGCGCGAACTGGCGCATGAGGGCAGTTCCACCACCTCGATCGACGGGCTGACCGCGCCCGAGCAACTGGTGAAGATCCACGCCGACGCGCGGCGCCTGATGGCGCATCAGCATGAGGTGTTCCGCGGGCTTCTGGGCGAGATGCGCGCCGAGGGCATCGTGCTGTGCAACCGCGACAGCCTCGCCGAGAGCGATTTCGATTACCTCGAAGACGTGTTCCTGCGGCAGGTCTTCCCGGTGCTGTCGCCGCTCGCGGTCGACCCGGCGCACCCCTTCCCGTTCATCCCCAACACCGGCTTCGCGCTGGCGCTGGAGCTCACCCGCGCCGACAATGGCCGGCGCCTTCAGGCGCTGCTGCCGATCCCGGCGCAGATCGACCGGTTCGTGCGGCTGCCCGCGGGCCCCGGGCAGGCGCGGTTCCTGCCGCTCGAAGACCTGCTGCTGATGTTCATCGGCAAGCTGTTCCCGGGCTACGAGCTCACCGGCAATTGCGCCTTCCGGGTGCTGCGCGACAGCGACATGGAGGTCGAAGACGAGGCCGAAGATCTGGTGCGCGAGTTTGAGACCGCGCTGAAACGGCGCCGCCGGGGCGATGTGATCCGGCTCCAGATCAGCGCCCATGCCCCCGAGAACCTCGCCCGGATGATCCGCCGCGAGCTGCATGTGTCGGATGACGAGGTGGTCGAGATCGCCGGGCTTATCGGCAAGGCGGATCTCAGCGAGCTGGTGCTCGACGAACGCCCCGATCTGCTCTGGCCGTCCTATGTGCCGCGGGTGCCGGAGCGGCTCGAGGACCACAACGGCGACATGTTCGCCGCGATCCGCCAGAAGGACATGCTGCTGCACCATCCTTACGAAACCTTCGATCTGGTGGTGCGTTTCCTCGAACAGGCGGCGCAGGACCCGGACGTGGTGGCGATCAAGCAGACGCTCTACCGCACCAGCCGCAATTCGCCGATCGTCTCGGCGCTCTGCGAGGCGGCGGAGGCGGGCAAGTCTGTCACCGCGCTGGTGGAGCTCAAGGCCCGGTTCGACGAGGCCGCCAATATCCGCCAGTCGCGGCGGCTGGAACGCTCCGGCGCCCATGTGGTCTACGGCTTCATGCATTACAAGACCCACGCCAAGATCTCGACCGTGGTGCGCCGCGAGGGCGACGAACTGGTGACCTACACCCATTTCGGCACCGGCAATTATCATCCGATCACCGCGAAGATCTACACCGATTTGTCGCTGTTCACCTGCGATCTGGCGCTGGGGCGCGATGCCACGCGGGTGTTCAACTATCTGTCGGGCTATGCCCAGCCCGACAAGCTCGAAAGCCTGGCAATCTCGCCGATGACACTGAAATCGACCCTGATCGAGCGGATCGCGGAAGAGGCGCGCCATGCCGAGGCCGGGCGGCCGGCGGAGATCTGGGCGAAGATGAATTCGCTGATCGAGAAGGACGTGATCGAGGCCCTGTATGACGCCTCCCGGCACGGGGTGAAGATCACCCTCGTGGTGCGTGGCATCTGCGGGGTGCGGCCCGGGATCAGGGGGCTCAGCGAGAATATCCGGGTGAAGTCGATCGTCGGGCGGTTTCTCGAACACAGCCGGATCGTCTGTTTCGGCAACGGTCAGGGGCTGCCGTCCCGCGCGGCGCGGGTCTATATCTCTTCGGCCGACTGGATGGGCCGCAACCTCAACCGCCGGGTGGAAACCCTCGTCGAGGTCAAGAACGACACGGTGAAGGCGCAGATCGTCAGTCAGATCATGGCGGCAAACCTGCATGACGTGGCGCAGTCCTGGGTGATGCAGCCCGACGGCAGCTTCCTGCGCCCCGACCTCACCGCGCTCGACCAGCCGTTCAACTGCCACCGGTTCTTCATGGAGAACCCCTCGCTCTCGGGCCGCGGCTCGGCGGGGGCGGCGGATGTGCCGGAGCTGACCCACAGCCACGACTGAGGCGGGGGCCGCACCCCGCCCGGACCCGTTGTGGCCGATTGACCCGGGCAGGGTCTGCTTGCCATAACCGGGCCGCAAAGGCTGCGGGGGAATCATGGACGCCAATGACGATCGCGATTGCGGGCCGTTCGGCCGCCCGCTGTTCGAAGACCCGGACGCCCGGGCGCTCAGCCGCGTCGGCGTGCTCGACGTCGGCTCGAACTCGGTGCGCCTCGTGGTGTTTGATGGCGCCGCCCGCAGCCCGGCCTATTTCTTCAATGAAAAGGTGCTCTGCGGCCTCGGCGCCGGGCTCGGCGAGACCGGCAGGCTCAACCCCGAGGGCAGGGCCCGCGCCCTGACCGCCATCCGCCGCTTCAGGCTGGTGGCCAGGGCGATGAACCTGCCGCCGCTCTCCGCCGTCGCCACCGCCGCGGTGCGCGACGCAAAGGACGGCCCGGCCTTCCGCGATCAGGTCGAAAAGGAAACCGGCATCCGGCTTTTCGTCATCGACGGCGAGGAGGAGGCGCGGCTGTCGGCGCAGGGGGTGCTGCTCGGCTGGCCGGAAGCCCATGGGCTGATGTGCGATATCGGCGGCGCCTCGATGGAGCTGGCCCGGATCGGCGGCGGCAAGGTCGGCAAGCGGGTCACCTCCGGGCTCGGGCCTTTGAAGCTGCAAAGCCTCAAGGGGGGCAAGAAGGCGCTGAAGGCCCATATCAGGACGGTGATGGAGGGGCTCGCGGCCGAGGTCGGCACCGGCCACAAGCGGCTCTATCTCGTCGGCGGCTCCTGGCGGGCGATCGCCAGGCTCGACATGCTGCGCCGGGGCTATCCGCTCCATGTGCTGCACGAATACCGCATGACCCCGAAGGGCCTGAAGAAAACCCTCGACTGGATCGAACGGTCCGACCTTGAAGCGCTGCGCGCCGAAACCGCCACCTCCGCCGGACGGATGAACCTGGTGCCGGTGGCCTCGCAGGTGCTGAAACGGCTGATCCAGACCTTCCGCCCGAAGGAGATTGCGATCTCGGCCTATGGCATCCGCGAAGGGCTGCTCTATGAACAGATGCCCGCGCGGCTGCGCTCACGCGATCCGCTGATCGAGGCCTGCCGGTTCATCGAGCAGAAAGACGCGCGCCTGCCCGGTTTCGGCGCCGAACTCTTCGCGTTTCTGCGTCCGCTTTACAATCGCGCCAGCCCCGCGCGGCTCCGGATCGTCAAGGCCGCCTGCCTGTTGCACGATGTAAGCTGGCGCGGGCACCCGGATTACCGCCACGAAGATGCCTTCCAGACCGCGACCCGGGCCAATCTTGGCGGGCTCACCCATGAGGAACGGGTGTTTCTCGGGCTGGCGCTCCTGCACCGCTACAAGAACAGCCGGGCGAAATCCCATCTGGCGGAGATGTTTGCGGTGCTGCCGGAAGCGGAACAGACCCGCGCCGAGGTGCTCGGCAAGGCAATGCGCTTCGGGGCGATGCTGTCGATGACCAGACCCGCCGAACAGGCGCAATTGCTGTGGCGGCCGAAAAAGCGCGAGTTGCATCTGACGGTGATGCCGGGGGCCTCGGATTTGTATGGCGAGGTGGCGCGGAACCGGTTTCAGGCGCTGGCCCAGGCGCTTGAGGCCGATACGGTGGTCACACGGCGGCGGTAGCGTTCGGGCCGGGTGAGCGGCGGACCGGGGTCAGAGATCGGTGTGCGGCTCAGGCAGTTCTGCATCAGGCTTGCGGCGGATGATGATGTCGCCGTTCGGCAATTGCTCCGGCGCCTCGTAGGCCGAGAGATCGCCCAGCCAGTCGACAAGATCGTTCCACCCCTGCTCTGCCGCCTCGCCCGCCGGTTCCAGCTCGTCCATGAGCCCGCGGAACATCTTCCTGAAGCCCTCCGACAGCATCTCGACCCCCTCGGCAAGCTCCGGGTTGGAGGGGGAGGTTTCGCTGCTGTCCGCGGCCAGCGGCGTGGCAACAAGGGCGATTGCGAGCGCAAGCGCGGCAGAACGAAGGGCGGGGCGGGAGGCTGTCGGTCTGGTCATGAGAGAGATATGGGTGGGGACAGGCGGTTTGCAAAGGGTCAGAACAGGAAGTCGGAGGCCGAAAGGGCGTCGACACCCGGCAGCACGATGTTCATGTCGACCCGGCCGTCACCATCGGCATCGACCCGGATCCAGGCGCCGTTTTCATCAGCGTTGAAGCGCGCTTCCGCAGCGCCGGACCCGGTGAAGAACGTCTTGCCGAGCCAGTTGATCCCGCCCTCCGCCACCTCCGAAAGATCAATCACGTCGAGCCCGCGCTGAAAGCCGAGGATCACATCGGGCGTCTGCATCCGGCTGTCGGCAGCGGTGTCGTAGGCGAACACGTCCCGCCCGTTGCCACCGATCAGCCTGTCGGCACCGCGCCCGCCCACAAGCACGTCATGGCCGCGCCCGCCGTGCAGCCTGTCGTTGCCCTTGCCGCCGATCAGCGTATCGGCACCGCGCCCGCCATGGAGCGTGTCGTGCCCCCAGCCACCGATCAGGGTATCGGCCCCGTTCCAGCCAGACAGCGTATCGGGCCCGCCGCCGCCGTCGATCTCGTTGGCCCCGCTGTTGCCATGGATGGTGCAGGCCAGGTCATCGCCGGTGAAAGACAGATCGGCATTGCCCTTGAGGTCGACAAGCTCGAAGTTGAACACGTCTTCCACGGCAACGAAGGTGAGCAGCCTGTCGGACCCGGCGCCACCGTCGATCCGGTCCAGCGGGGCGGTGGCCCCTGGCCCCAGCCGCAGCACGTCGTCACCGGTGCCGAGGTCAACCTCGCCGGTGATCACGCCACCGCTGTGCAGCCGGTCGGCGCCGCCCCCGAGGCGGATGTTGCCGCCGACATGGCCGTGGAGGTTGGCAATATCCCGGCCATCGCCCGCGAGCAGGTCGCCAAACAGCTCGCCGGTGATCCGCACCCGGTTGCTGCCCTCGCCAAGAACGACGGTGCCGGTGATGGTCCCGCTGGAAATCAGCCTGTCGTCACCTTCCCCGAGGTCCAGCCCCGCAGACAGGGTGCCGTGGTTGACGACACGATCCGCGCCACCGCCGAGCGTGACCGTGCCGGTCACGACCCCTGCCCTTTCGTTGGTGAAAGCATCTTTGCCGCTGCCGGTGGCGAGGCTGGCGATGCGGCCCGCATTGGTCACGCCGTTGGCGCCGTCGCCAAGCGCCAGCGCCGCGGCCACACCGGTGTTTTCCAGCCTGTCGGCCCCCGTGCCCGCCGAGACCGTGCCGGTGACCGTCCCGGAATTGACAAAGCCGTTGTCGCCCCCGCCCAGGCGCACCGCCCCTTGCAGGGTGCCGCTGTTGGTCAGGGCATCGGCCTGCCCGGTTGCGTCAACGGCCGCGTCCCCGCCCTGGATCAGGCCGGAATTGACCAGCGTCAGGCCGTTGCCCGCGCCCGGATCGTCGCTGACCGCAATACCGCTGTCCGCAGCGACGATTTCGCCCCGATTGGTCAGATCAAGGCTCTCGTGGCTCACCGACACCCCGTCCCGCGCCGCCTCGATACGGCCGGTGTTGACAATCCGGAACAGACCCGCCGTTGCGTCCCCCTGCCCGCCGGCCGCGGCAATGCCGCTGTTCAGCAGCGAGACGATGCGGCCGCTGTTGGACAGCAGCCCGCTCACCACTCCCGCGCCATAGGCAATGCCCGCATGGCCACCGTAGATCGCCCCGTCATTGTCGATCCGGGTGCCGGAGCGCTGCACCTCGACCGCGGCATCGGTCAGCGCCTGGAGCAGCCCGGTTTCGCCCACCGTGAGCGCGCCGAGCCTGTCGCTGCCGCCCGTGAGCCCCATCGACACCGCCGCGCCGAAAGTGCGGACCTGCCCGTGAACGGTCAGCGTGAAGGTCTCGTCGGTATCGGCGAGGAAGCCCGGGGCGATCGTATCCGCGACAGTGAGCGCGGCCTCTTCCGTCAGCAAGACGAAACCGCCTGCACCAATCCGGTACTGGCCGGTCTGATCCGTGTCGATGATGACGGCACCCATATTGCCCCTCCTCGCTGTTGTCCCGATCTCGGCAACAATACACCTGCCGGTATTGGTTTTGTTGACCGAATTACGCCTGAAAGCTGCGCCGCACAACCTCAGGGCGATGCCCGACACCAAAACCCTAGCTGGCGTGCAACACCCCCAGATCAAGGTCGACCGAGACCGGGAAATGATCCGACGCCGCAAGCAGGGCCTCGCGCAACTCTGGCCGGTGGTAGCAGGCCGGATCGTCGAACGGATGCCAGATCCGCCACCTGGGGGCCGTGCCCCGGCGCAACCGGCCTGAAATCATCACATAGTCCAGCAACGCCTGGATGTAGCGTTTTTCGTGATGCAGATAGAACCGCGCGGTAGCCGGCCTTGCCCCGCCCCGGCGGCTCAGCACCATGCGGGCATGGGGATCATGGAGCGGCTCGTGGCCGTTTTCGCCCAGCACGATCTCGACCCCCGACCGGCCAAACAGCTTTTCGTATTCGTCGAGCCCGGGGCCATCGTTGAGATCGCCCAGCACCACCAGCGGCATACCGGCCGCAAGATACTGGTCGACCCGCTGGCGCAGCCAGACGCATTGGGCAAGCTGTTTGCGCCGGTTCTGGATCGCCAGCCGGATGACTTCGTCGGCGCTCCTCGCCCCGATCGGCGCCTTGGATTTCACATGCACCCCGACAAGCCGCAGATGCGCCCCCGTAGCGCGATAGCTCAGATCGACCTCGAGCGGCGGCTTCGAGAAGGTGATGAGCTCGGGGCTGGCATCGGTATCGAGATCGAAACGGAACACCCCGTCGAACCGCGGCGCATCGCGCGCCCCTTTCTTGCCGGTCTCCTCGCCCAGCGGATCGTGTCTGGCGGAGAACACATCGGGATCGTAGAGCAGGGCGATTTCCTGCTGGGTCTGGTTGCGAAACCCCAGAAGCGCCTTGCGGGTTCTGAGCCCGAAGGCGGCGGCAAAGCTTTCCAGCGCCCGGGTGGTGGAGCGTTTGCGGTTGTCGTCGGGGGCCTCGATCACCATCACCGCATCGGCGTCGAGCGCGGTGAAGACGATGCCGAGCGCGGCAAGCTGATCGTGCCGCCGCACACCCTGGCGGGACGACCATGCGTTGTCGTCGAGCAGGCAGCTTTCATCGTCGAACAACGCGTTGAACCACTCGACATTGTAGGTGGCAATGCGGGCCATGGCGCGCCTTTCGCGGGGGGACTCCCGCCTGTGGAACTGGCAATGCGTTGACATGCCGCCGCCAGCGGCGCAATGATCTGACGCAAGCGCGGCTCCGTTTCCCTCGCCGGATTCGCTCCCCGGAGCATTCTGCTTTCCCGCAGGGTTGCGAAGCGCCGCTCCGGTTTTGCCGAACTGTGTGTGTTCTGCCACAGGCAAAAGTGGCTGGGAGCATGCCTGACTGTTGCCCAATGCCAACACAAACCCCCACGAAATGTAGGATAAAGTCAACTCTGAGCCCCCAGATATTGGGTTCCCCCCGGCTATACAGCCGGGAATGTTCGATATGGACACTTCAGCGGAATTAATATTTTGCCGCTGCCTCCCGGACGGCCGTGTTTGGCGCTACAATGGGGTCAATAACAAACCAGAAAATCCGCAGGCTGGCATAAGGGCTTGTCGGTGTTGAGGAGCAGATATGAGTACCATGAGGTGTAGACATGAGTAACACTATGAAGGGACTCTTCGGGAGTCTTGTTGTCGCGGCTTCGCTGGTGGCAACCAACGGCCCCGCACAGGCAGAAACCACCCTCGCCTCTCTCGGGCTCGACAGGCCCGTGGAAGAGTGCAACTTGCAGCTTACCCGCCGTGCGCTTGATCTCGATCTGGACATTGCGGCGAATTACCGGGGCGTCGTCGACCACTTCTGTGGCTGCCGCGTCGTTTCGGTACAGATGCTGCAATACATCCGCAAGCACCGGCTGTTCGAGGTGATCCTGCGGGACACTGACCAGCAATGCCCGGGGTTTGCCCGCGCTTTGAGTAACGTGCAGACCGCATCGACCGGCAACGGCGGCTTCGGTGGCAGCAACGGATCCCACAACTGGAACGACGACGACGACCATGACCGCGACCGCAACGGCGGCGGCGATAACGGCGGCGGCGGCGGCGGCGGCAACGGCGGCGGCGGCAACGGCGGCGGCGGCAATGGAACGGCGGCGGCGACAACGGCGGCGGCGACAACGGCGGCGGCGACAACGGCGGCGGCGACAACGGCGGCGGCGATAACGGCGGCGGCGGCAACAACGATGACGACGACGGCATCGGCTGGGGCGGCAATGACGGCGACTGGGACTGCGGTTGCTAAGCCGGATTGAGCCGGAACCGGCCCGGCTCTGCCAAGAACAGGAGCGGCGCGCCCAACCGGCGCGCCGTGCTCTTTTCAGCCCCCCGTCAACCAGAGATCAACGGCAACTCACCCGCTGGTAAACACGTTCACCCAGCCCGTCGGGCGGTCGGGATCCTGCATCTGAAGAAACACATAGCGGGTTTCACGCCAGTTGCGGACCTGGTCGGTAAGGTTGTCGAGCACCAGATCGCCTCTGTCGGAGCGGAATACCAGCACCGCATGAGGGTTGCGGCCGCGGTCGAGCACGGTGGCGATCAGCAGGCTGCGCGGATCAACCCCCTGGGCCACCAGTTCGCGCTTCTTGAGCAGCGCAAAATCCTCACAATCGCCGCCGGTTGCGGTCGGCAGCGCCCAGTATTCGCTCACGCCGTATTGCTGGTCGTCGTCGATCGCATGGACCGACGTGTTGACCTGCCGGTTGACCGCGATCACCCGCCGCATGGCCTCTTCCCCGGAGACGCCCGCACCACGGGCACAGGCCCAGGAATAGGTCTGGCAAAGGGTCTGCGCACCAGAGGGCGCCGGCGCCCCCCCACGGGGCCTGAGAAACAGATCGCTGGCAGCATTTGCGCCCTGGGGCGCGCTGGCAAGAAGAAGGGCGATGGCGCTCGCCCAATATAACACCGGCGCGTGCACAAGCAGCGCGCGCACGCGTCCGGCTGATAAACGCCTCATGGCATTCAGCCTCTCCCAAGTGGCCCCATTTCGTGAGCAGCGGGGCGATGCGGATTGCTCCGCGGATTTCGTTTCCGTCTCCTTCTCCGCCCCACCGCGCAGAAAACCTTGCCCCCCAAACGGGCGAATCTCGGGCGAGAACCAGCAAAAATGTTGAAGTTGTGATGGAAAACTGTCCCGATTCGGAGCAATCGCGCCAGCCCCGAATGATTGCGCCCGATTCGTGAACGATTCTCCGCCGTTTCGCCCCGCTTGCTCCGGCCGAAGCCGGCCCTTCCGCCCGGCTACAACCTGTCGCGCTCCCCGCGTCTTGCCGCTGCGCGCCGCCCGCGGGTAACAAGGGGCCATGAAAGACAACCGCACAAACATCCTGGTTCTCGGCCTTGGCAACACCCTGCTCACCGACGAACAGGTCGGCGTTCGCGTCGCCGAAGCGGTGGCGCGCGACCCGCGGGCAGAGGCGCTGGGTATCCGTGCCCTCGACGGCGGCACCATGGGCCTCACGCTGCTGGTGGAGATGGAGGACTCGGATGCGATGATCGTGATCGACGCCGCCTGGCTCAGGCAACACGCCGGTGCCGTGCAGGTGTTCGAAGGCACGGAGATGGACCGTTTCCTGCGCACCCGCGGCCGCAACCCGCATGACATCGGGCTTGACGACATGCTCGACGGGCTGCGCCTGCGCGGCGCGATGCCCGACAAACGGGCGCTGGTGGGGGTACAGCCCGCGCATCTCGGGGTTGGCGAGGCGATGACCCCTGCGGTGGCCGAAGCGGTGCCGGCCGCCATCGAAGCGGTGTTCGAGATCGCCGCCCGCTGGCGCGGCTGACATCCCCCGGGCAGGCCGGCAAAGCGCGGCTTAACTGGATAAAAACACTCAGGTTTTCCACCCCGGTGCGACCATTTGCTTCTATGCAAGCATCGGAATTTCAATATGGATTGACTCAGATCAAGACGGCAGCGGCCGCCGGTTGGCAGGTATTGCCAGCCGAAACCAGGCGGTCCGGTTTTGGCAAGAGGCTGATCTGAGGAGGCAGGCGTGAGCGCTGATCGGAAGACATCGGGGCAGGTGAATTCGCTCCAGGAGCTTCGGGCGCATGTTCCGACCGGCAATGCCGGCCCGGTGCTGAGAGAGATCGCAACCGCGCTGGCCCGGCTGCTCGACACCGGCGCGCCGACAATCATCGACCTCGGCGCCTTGCCCTTCAGCGCCGGCGACGAGCGGGCGCTCGACGCCGCGCTCGGCGAGGGCGAGATCCGCGCCACGATAACGGTGCTCGGCACCAGTCAGGTGGTGGAGACCGGCACGCCGGGCGTCTGGCGGGTCGACCACTACGACCAGAACGGCGAGACGCTGTCGCGCTTCGTCGAAATCACATTCGTGCCCGAGATCCTGAAAACCCAGATCCCGGATGCCCGCGACGGGCTCGCCCGGCTGGAGGCCCATCTTGCGGCCCGCAGCAAGTCGAAATAACCCCCACGGAGGAGCGAAATGGCAGACAAACCCATGCTACCGGAGTTGATGCGCGCCCATGGGGTGAGCCGAAGGGGCTTCATGAAATACTGTGCCTCGCTCACCAGCGCCCTTGCCCTGCCCCCGGCACTGGCCCCGAAATTCGCCTACGCGCTCGAAAACGCGCGCACTTCGGTGATCTGGCTCAGCTTCCAGGAATGCACCGGCTGCACCGAGGCGATCACCCGGTCGCACGCGCCGACGCTCGAAGACCTGATCTTCAACGCGATCTCGCTGGACTACCACCACACCCTTCAGGCCGCGTCGGGCCACGCCGCGGAGGAAGCGCGTGAACATGCGATGAAGGAACAATGGGGCAAATATGTGGTGATCGTTGATGGCTCGATCCCGGTCGAGCGCCCGGAGTTCAGCTGCGTCGCCGGCATCTCCAACCTCGAGATGCTGAAGGACACCGCCAAGGGCGCAGCGGCGATCATCGCCGTCGGCACCTGCGCCGCCTATGGCGGGCTGCCGCAGGCGCAGCCGGACCCGACCGGCGCGGTCGGCGTCAGCGAGATCATCACCGACAAGCCGATCATCAACATCCCCGGCTGCCCGCCGATCCCGATCGTGATGACCAGCGTGATCGCCCAGATCCTCGCCCTCGGGCTCGAGTCGGTCGAACTCGACGAGCTCGGGCGGCCGAAGGCGTTTTTCGGCGAAACCATCCACGACCGCTGCTACCGCCGCCCGTTCTACGACAAGGGCAAATTCGCCGAAACCTTCGACGACGAAGGCGCGCGCAAGGGCTGGTGCCTCTACAAGCTCGGCTGCAAGGGCCCGACCACCAAATCGGTCTGCGCCACGGTGAAGTGGAACGACGGCGTCTCCTTCCCGATTCAGGCCGGCCACCCCTGCCTCGGCTGCACCGAACCCGATTTCTGGGACAACGGCGGCTTCTACAAGCCGCTGTCGGCCCCCGCGGGCGATTACCGCCAGGCGGGCTATGCCGCCATCGCCGCCGGCGCCGCGCTCGGCGCCGCGGGCGGTGCCCTGGCCCGGTCGACCAGATCCAGGGCAGAGAAGGCGCACGAGGTTGTCGATGCGCATGATCTGGAGAGAAAATCATGAACAACGCCTATTTCGACTTCCTGATGTGGGTCCGGGGGCCCGCCTTCAACATCGCCCTGGTGATCATGGTCGGCGGCATTCTGCTGCGGGTGATCGAGATCCTGATTCTCGGCCGCAAGAAGGATTTCGCCAGGCCCAAGGGCAACCCGGTGGCACAGGGGCTGAAAACGATCTTCTCGCGCTCCCTCGCCCGCAAGGGCATGATGAAAGAGGCCCCCGTCACCTATGTGGCGGGCTATGTGTTTCACCTCGGCTTCTTCATCGCGTTTCTGTTTCTCGGCGCGCATATCGCGCTGATCGACAGCCTGATCGGCCTGTCATGGTTCGACTTCAACAAGGCGCTGATCGAAACCGCCGCCGCGCTCAGCGTGATCGCCGCGATCGCCCTGGCTTACACCCGCACGACCGACCCCGTCCGCAAGGCGCTCACCCGTTTCGACGACTGGCTGGTGCTGGTGCTCTCGGTGCTGCCGCTGATCACCGGCTATATCGCCGTCAACCGGGTGTTCGGCGTCGACGCGACCCTGTGGATGGGCATCCATATCCTCACCGCCGAACTGCTGATGGTGGCTTTCCCCTTTACCAAGCTGATGCATGACCGCGACACTCGAACGGGGCCTCAACGCCCTGCGTGAGGAGATCGACGCGCCGGTGGCGAGCTTCTTCACCTCCTGCGTGAGCTGCGGCCTCTGCGCCGAGGCCTGCCTGTTCTACAAGGAAACCGGCGACGCACGTTACACCCCGATCCACAAGCTCGAACCGATGAAGCGGATCTGGGAGAACGAATTCACCCTGATCGGCAAGGTGAAGTCGATGCTCGGCCTCGGCAGGACGGTCGATGACGAGATGCTCACCGAATGGGAAGACCTGGTCTATGACAGTTGCTCGCTCTGTGGCCGCTGCTCGCTGGTCTGCCCGGTGGGCAACGACATCACCCTGATGATCCGCAAGATGCGCGAAGGTATGTCGGCTTCCGGTCACGGGCCAAAGGAACTGATGGGCGCCGCCGTGCGCCATACCGACGGCACCTCGCCCATGGGCAACCTCACCAAGGCCCTCACCAAACGCATCGAACAGGCCGAGAAGATCACCGGGCTCAAGATCAACGTCGACAAGCCCGGCGTGAACTGGATGCTGAACCTCTCTTCGCACGAGATCGCCTCCGGTGAGGAGATGATCGTTTCGGTGGCGCGGATCATGGATCAGGCCGGCGAAAGCTGGACGATCTCGACCAAGGGCTTCGAGGCCACCAATGTCGGCATCCAGCTCGGCAACCGCGACGTCGCCGCGAACCTGGTGAAACGTCTGGTGGACGTGGCCGAGGAGCTTGGCGTCAAGGGGATGATCTCGCCCGAATGCGGCCATGCCTTTCAGGCGATCCGCTGGGAAGGCCCGAACCTGCTCGGCAAGGAATACCCGTTCGAGGTGCTGCATATCATCGAGCTGATCGACCGTTTCCGCGCCGAGGGCAAGCTCAAGGTCAACGGCGAGAAGGACCATGCCCGGATCACCTTCCACGACCCCTGCCAGGTGGCCCGCCGCGGCGGCATCATCCAGGAACCGCGAAACCTGCTGGGCATGGTGGCCGACAATTTCATCGAGACCGAAGATGCCGGCGTGATGAACTGGTGCTGCTCCGGCGGCGGCGGGGTCGGTGCCAACCAGCGCGCCAGCGAACTTCAGGAAAAGGCCTTTGGCCGCAAGAAGAAGCAGATCCAGGACGTGGCCCCCGAGAAGATCGTCACCATGTGCGCCTTCTGCCATTCCACTCTCGAAGACCAGCTCGAAATCAACGAGATGGACGATATCGAAGTGGCCGGTCTCACCGAGATGATGGCCGAATACCTTGACGACGAAGGAGAGGGGAAATGAACAAGAGACTGGTCGTTGACCCGATCACCCGGATCGAAGGCCACCTGCGCATCGAAGCGCAGATGGAGGGCGCGAAGATCGCCGAAGCCTACAGCTCCGGCACCATGGTGCGCGGCATCGAGATCATCCTAAAGGACCGCGACCCGCGCGACGCCTGGGCCTTCGCCCAGCGCATCTGCGGCGTCTGCACTCTGGTGCACGGCATGGCCTCGGTGCGCTCGGTGGAGGATGCGCTGAAGATCGAGATCCCGAAAAACGCCCAGCTGATCCGCAACCTGATGATCGCGGCACAATATGTGCATGACCATGTGATGCACTTCTACCACCTGCACGCGCTCGACTGGGTCGACGTGGTGTCGGCCCTCGACGCCGACCCCAAGGCCACCTCGGAACTCGCGCAATCGCTGTCGAACTACCCGCGGTCGAGCCCGGGCTATTTCGCCGATGTGAAGACAAAGCTGAAGGTCTTCGTCGAACAGGGCCAGCTCGGCATCTTCGCCAATGGCTACTGGGGGCATCCCGAATACAAGCTGCCGCCGGAAGCCAACCTGATGGCGGTCGCCCATTACCTCGACGCGCTCGCCTGGCAGCGGGATGCGGTCAAGCTGCACACGATCTTCGGCGGCAAGAACCCGCACCCCAACTTCCTCGTCGGCGGCGTGCCCTGCCCGATCGACCCCAATGCCGATGGCGGGCTGACCATGGAAGACCTCGCCGAGGTCTCCAACGTGATCGACAAGATGGAAGCCTTCGTGAATCAGGCCTATCTGCCCGACACGCTGGCGATCGCCTCCTTCTACAAGGACTGGGGCGCGATGGGCGAAGGCGTAGGCAATTTCCTGACCTATGGCGACTTCCCCACCAATGGCAATTACTGGGATCCGTCGAGCTTCCTGGTGCCGCGCGGGGTGATCCTCGACCGCGACCTGTCGACGATCCACGAGGTGGATCTGCATACCGACGGCGAGATCGAGGAATATGTCGACCACGCCTGGTACAAGTATCAAAGCGGCCCCGGTACCGGGCTGCATCCCTATGCCGGCGAGACCGAGCTTGCCTATGACGGCCCGAAACCGCCCTATGAGCAGCTCGACGTCGACAAGGGCTATTCCTGGATGAAGTCGCCGCGCTGGAAGGGCAAGGCGATGGAAGTGGGGCCGCTCGCCCGGGTGCTCATGCTCTACGCCTCAGGCGAGCCCCATACGCAGGAGCTGGTGGATTCGACGCTGGCAACCCTCGACGTGCCGATCGAGGCGCTCTACTCCACCCTCGGCCGCACCGCCGCCCGGACGCTGGAGACCAAGATCGTCCTCGACTGGATGCGCGGCTGGTACAACGATCTGATCGCCAATATCGCCACCGGCGACCTGAAGACCCACAACAACACCCTGTGGGATCCTTCGACCTGGCCGAAACATGCGAGAGGGGCGGGCTATATGGAGGCCCCGCGCGGGGCGCTCGGCCACTGGATCGTGATCGAGAACCGCAAGATCGCCAATTACCAGGCGATCGTGCCCACCACGTGGAACGCCGGCCCCCGCGACGAAACCGGCGCCGCCGGCCCCTACGAGGCCGCGCTCAAGGGCCACAATCTCGCGGTGCCGGAACAGCCGCTCGAGATCCTGCGCACCATCCACAGCTTCGACCCCTGCATCGCCTGCGCGGTGCATATGGTCGGCGAGGACGGCGAGAAGCAGATGCAGATCCAGATCAGCTGACCTCCTCCCTGGTTGACGAAAAGGCGGGCCGCGTCACCGGGACGTGGCCCGTTTTCTTTGGTTCGGCAGGGTGTGAGCGGGGGTTTCGTGTGTTGCTGAAGACCGCGCAGGGGCATCGCGTTTCCCGGTGGAAGAGAATCCATTAGTCCGGAATACCGGACTAATGGAATTCCGGATTCATCCTTTTATTTCAACTCATAACAGGCTGAAAAACCATGACGCCACCACTGCGCTGACGGTTTGTCAACCGGCCCGGAGACAAGCACGGCTCTGCCCGAAACGCCCTTCTTCCGGGGGCAGAACACCCGAGGCCCCGCAGTCCGGCCCCCCCCTTTCCTGCCCACGCGCGGTCAGGAGCCCGTCAGCCCCCCCCGGCCTGACACATCCGCCCCCGCCCGCATTTCGCAGCTTCCCCGCGCCACCCCTGTCAGCCGGACTTGACACCGCCCGCCCACGCTGACACCAAGCCTTCGTGAACGGTTCCGCTGCGCCCGACCTGGCGCGGCGGGAGCAAAAGGGAACACGGTGAGGTGTAGCCATCAGGCGCCGACTCCGTGGCTGCCCCCGCAACTGTGAGCGGAGAGCGAGGCCGACATGCCACTGGGGAGACCCGGGAAGGCCGGCCAGCGCCCGGACCCGCGAGCCAGGAGACCTGCCGTCACAGGGCCCGGATTACCGGGTCTTTCGCACCGGACGCCGGGGTGAGCGTCTGGCCCGATGTGTGCCCTTGCGCCATCGCGCCTCACATCCCGTCCGTCCTTTCGTCCGCGGGGCACATTGCCCGCACATCTGAAAGGGGACTGACATGAAAACCCTCCTGCTCGCCGCCGCCGCGGCCATTGCATTGCCGGCCACAGCCAGCGCGCATTTCCTCCTGCAATACACCGGAGACACCCAGATCGCGAATCCCGGCGATGTGCCGATGAAGCTGATCTTCTGGCATCCGTTCGAGAACGGCCATGTGATGGACATGGGCATGCCGCAGGAATTCTTCATGATCCACAACGGCGAGAAAACCGACCTCTCCGGCCGTCTGGTCGAAACCACCTTCAAGGGCGCCGAAAACGAGGCCATCGCCTATGACGCGACCGTGCCGGTCAAGCGGTCGGGCGACTATGTGGTCGTTACCGTGCCCGCGCCTTATTATGAGGAATCGGAAGACATCTACATCCAGCAGATCACGAAGTCTTTCCTGAACCGCAACGAGATGCCCACCGACTGGGATACGCCCGTCGGCCTGCCCACCGAAATCATCCCGCTGTCGAAGCCCTACAACATCATCGCCGGGTCCAACTTCGCGGGCCGTGTGGTCGCCAATGGCGAACCGGTGGCCGGCGCCGAGATCGAAATCGAATACGTGGCCTCCGAGCCCGACATGAAGACCGGCTCCACCACCGCCCCCAGCGTCGGCACCATGCCCGGCGGCGCCGTGGTCGCGATCTCCGACAAGGATGGTTACTTCTCCTTCGCCGTGCCGCGCGCCGGGCACTGGGGCTTTGCGGCGCTCGGTTCCGGACCCGTGACCGAGTATGAGGGCAAGGAGCTCAGTCAGGACGCGGTGATCTGGATTCGTGCCTACGATCTGGAGTAACCATCCATGCATATCCCTGACGGTGCCCTGTCCAACCCCGTGGTGATCGGCGGCGCGGTGCTCGCCGCCGGCGGCATCGCGCGCGGGCTGAAAGACCTCACCCTCGAACGCATCCCCGCCACGGGGGTGCTCTCGGCGAGCTTCTTCGTGGCTTCGCTGGTGCATGTGCCGATCGGCTTCTCCTCGGTGCATCTGATTCTCAACGGTCTTGCCGGGCTGGTGCTCGGCTGGGCCGCCTTCCCGGCGCTGTTCGTGGGGCTGTTGCTTCAGGCGGTGTTCTTCGGTTTCGGCGGCGTCACCGTGCTGGGGGTCAACACGCTCAATATCGCCGGGCCGGCGGTGATCGTGTGGTATCTGTTCCGCGGGCCGATCGCCCGTGGCACCCCGGACGAGAGCGCGTTTTGGGGCGGGATCGGCGGCGGGCTGGCGATCGTGCTGACCACGGCTTTCGTGGCAGCCGCGCTGGCTCTCAGCGGAAAAGAATTCCTGCCCCAGGCCAAGCTGGTGTTCCTTACCCATATCCCGGTGATCGTCATCGAGGCGCTGCTCACCGGTGCCGCCGTCTATCTTGTCCGCCAGGTCAAACCCGACCTGTTCGGCACCATTCAAGGAGTCTGACCGATGCTGCGCATCATTGCATTGCTCGCCGCGCTCATCCTCGCGCCGCTGCCCGCGGCGGCCCACAAGGTGGTGTTCGGCATCTTCCCCTCGGGCGACAAGATCGAGGGCGAGCTGGGATTTTCCAACGGCGACATGGCCGTCAGCGAGACCGTCGAGGTCTTTGATCCCGAGGGCAACAAGCTCGGCGAGGCGGTAACCGACGATGACGGGTTCTTCCTCTACACGCCGACGACGCCGGTCGCGCATCAGTTCCGCGCCGATCTCGGGGCGGGGCATGTGGCCGAGGCAACGATGAGCGCCGAAGAGGTGGCGAAGATCATCGCCGTGGGCGAGGAGCTTGCCGCGGCGGAAGCCGGCACGCCGGCCGCCGCGCCCGGCGCCGGCGGTGTCACCGTGGCCTCGCTGACCACCGAGGAACGCCTCGCCATCGCCGAAGCGGTGCACGAAGAGATCCGGCCGCTGCGCCAGGAGATCTCCGCCTACAAGGAGCACAACAGCTTCCAGACCGTGCTTGGCGGCATCGGCTATATCATCGGGCTGTTCGGGCTCGGCTTCTACTTCGTCGCGCGGCGGCGGTTCCAGGGCTGAGGCTTGGGCGGGGCGTCGGATAGCACCGTCGGGCCTGCTGCGGCGGGCAGAACGGAGAGCGGGGCGATCACGGCGCGCGACGAACGTCTGCGCATCGTGCTCGCCCTCGTCTTCGCCATCTGCGTGGTCGCGCTCTCCGACCTTCTGGTGCTCACCCTCGCCTTCGCCGCCGCCGTCGCACTGCTGCCCTTCTCCGGCCTGCCGCCCCGGCGCACGCTGAAGCAGATGGCCTCGATGGACGGGTTCATCCTGTTCATTCTGCTGCTTCTGCCCTTCACCGTGCCCGGCACCCCGCTGTTCACGATCTGGGGTTTCGCCGCCAGCCGCGAGGGCCTGTTTCAGGGCATCGAAATCGCCCTGACCGCCAATGCGGTGGCGCTGGCGCTGATGTGTCTGGTGGGCTCGATGGAGGCGGTGACCATGGGCCACGCGCTGAACGCGCTCCGGTTGCCGGAGCGCCTCGTGCACCTGCTGGTGTTCACCGTGCGCTACATCGAAGTGCTGCGCGAGGAAAACCGCCGTCTGATCGCGGCGATGAAGGTGCGCGGCTTCCGGCCGGGCAGCAACTGGCACACCTACCGCAGCTACGGCTATCTCGTCGGCATGATGCTGGTGCGCGCGGTCGAACGCTCCGAGCGCATCCTCGAAGCGATGAAATGCCGGGGCTTCAACGGCCGTTTCGTGCTGATCCGCCAGTTCCGCCTGACCCCGGCGGACATCGCCTTCGGCGCCGGCTTCGCGCTGCTGCTGGCGGCGCTCATCGTTCTGGAGATTGCCCGTGCCCCTGCTTGAACTGTCCGACATCGCCTTCGGCTATCCCGGCCATGCGCCGCTGCTCAAAGGCGCGTCGCTGAGCCTGTCAGCAGGCGAGCGGCTGTCGATCGCCGGCGCCAACGGAGCGGGGAAATCGACGCTGCTGCGCATGATCGTCGGCCTGCTGACGCCCACATCGGGCGAAGTGGTCGCCTTCGGCAAGCCGCGCCGGGAGGAGGCGGATTTTCATGAGGTGCGCCGCCGGGTGGGCTTCGTGTTTCAGGATCCGGACGACCAGTTGTTCAGCCCCACCGTGGCCGAAGACATCGCTTTCGGGCCACTGAACCTCGGCAAGTCGCGCGACGAGGCGCTGGCGATCGTCGATGACATTCTGGCCCGGCTGGCGCTCACCCATCTGCGCGACCGCATCACCCATCATCTTTCCGGCGGCGAGAAGCGGCTGGTGACACTGGCGACGGTGCTGGCGATGGAACCGGAGGTGTTGTTGCTCGACGAGCCCACCAACGCGCTCGACACCCGCAACGAGGCCCGGCTGGTGGAGATCCTCACCGGGCTGCCGCAGGCGATGCTGCTGGTGAGCCACACCCCGGCGTTCCGCGCGGCGGTGGCGCCGGACACCTGCGAGTTGACCGACGGGGTTCTGGTGCGGGTGTGAGCCCGGCAAGACCCGCAAGCTCTGCAAACCCTCAACAGCAAAAGGCTTGCACCACGGGCTGGTAAAGTGGCTTGCACCACGGGCTGGTAAAGTGGCTTGCACCACGGGCGGGTGGTGCAAGCCGGGCCGGAGTTGCGCCGGATCACGATGGGATATGACCCGGCGCGCCCTCCGGTTTTGAAGCGCCGCTGGTTCTGCGCATCTCCTCGCGGTGGAAGAAGATGTGGTAGAACACCGGCGCGGCCACCAGCGTAAGCACCGTGGCGAAGGCCAGCCCGCCCATGATCGTCACCGCCATCGACACGAAGAAGGCGTCGAACAGCAGGGGCGACATGCCGAGGATGGTGGTGGCGGCGGCGAGGAACACCGGCCTCAGCCGCGAGGTGGAGGCCTGCACGATGGCGTCGTCAAGCCCCGCGCCTTCCTCGCGCACCAGGTCGATCTCTTCCACCAGCACGATGCCGTTCTTGATCAGCATCCCCGAGAGCGACAACAGCCCGAGCAGCGAGGCAAAGGTGAAGGGCAGGTCGGCAAAGCCGAGCCCGACCACCACGCCGTTCACCGCCATCGGCACCAGCAGCCAGATGATCAGTGGCTGGCGCATGGCGTTGAACAGCAGCACCGAGATCAGCACCATCACCACCGCGGTGCCCGGCAATTGCCCGATCACGCCGACCACCGCGTCATTGGCGTTTTCATAATCCCCGCCCCATTCGATCCCATAGCCGATCGGCAGATCCATCGCCTCGACCGCGGGCTGGACCTCGCGTTGAAGGGTGGCGGGCAGCACGCCGCGCGCCGCATCGGCCCCGACGGTGATGGTCAATTCGCGGTTGTGACGCCAGACCAGCGTGTTTTCCGGCAGGAATTCGAAACCGTCGATCACCTGTTCCAGCGGCACATAGGCGCCGGAGCCCGAATAGACCAGATGGTCGACCAGCGCGAGCCCGGCGCCGGGGTTGTTGCGCAGCAGGATCGGGATCTGCCGTTCGGCCTCGCGGTAGGTGCCCACGGGGGCGCCGTCGGTGGCGAACAGCAGCGTCTGGGCGATGTCGTCCTGGTCGATCCCGGCGGACTGGGCGCGGTCGGTTGCATAGACCGGACGCAGCACCAGCTCCTGCTCACGCCAGTTGGTGCGGATGCGGCCGATCTTGTCGCTCGCCGCGTTCATCACCGCGATCACCTCATCGGCGAGGTCGCGCAGCACCTTCGGGTCGGCCCCCGAGATCCGGACCTCGACATCGGTCTCCGCCGACGGCCCGAGCGCGATCCGCCGGGTGCGGAATTCGGCCTCGGGGATCTGCTCCGCGACAAAGGCGTTCAACGCCCCGATCAGCGGTTCGATCTGCTCCAGCACTTCGGTCTGCACGATCAGGAACCCATAGGTCGGGTTCGGCTTCTCGGACTGATAGGCAAGCGTGAACCGCGCCGCCCCCTGCCCCACGAAAGCGGTGGTGGAGGTCACTTCCTCCTGTCCGGCAAGGAAGCTTTCGAGCCTGGCGATCTGGTCGGAGGTCTCGTGGATCGACGCCCCCTGCGGCAGTTTCAGATGCGCATAGAACAGGGGCGTGGTGCTGTCGGGGAACAGCTGTTGCGGCAGCCGGGTGAAGGCGTCGTAGCACAGCACCGTCACCGCCACGAGCCCGACCACCACCAGCCAGCGCAGCCGGAGCGACAGCCGGAGCACAGCACCATAGGCCCGGAACAGCGGCCCGCCATAGGCGGCATCGCTGGCGCGGTTGTCCACCTTGAACAGCCGGTTGGCGAGGTAAGGCGTGACGGTGATCGCCAGCACCCAGGAGAGTGTCAGCGAAATCGCGATCACCGCGAACAGCGAGGCGAGATATTCGCCGGTCATGTCCGGGCTGAAGCCGATGGCGGCGAAGGCCATGATGGCGATCAGCGTGGCGCCCAGCAGCGGCATCTGCGTGCGCCTCGTGGCATCGCCCGCGGCCTCGCGGCCGGTGCGCCCGTGGAGCATGGCGATCTGCATGTTTTCGGCCACCACGATGGCATTGTCGACCAGCATCCCCATCGCCATGATCAGCGCCCCGAGCGAGACCCGTTCGAACTCGATGGTGAAGAAATGCATGAACAGGACCGAGCCCACCACGGTGAGCAGCAGCGTCGCCCCGACCACCACCGCGGCACGCGGCCCCATGAACAGGCCGAGCACCAGGATCACGATGGCGACGGAGGTGACGAGGCTGACGAGAAAGCCGTTCACCGCCTTGTCGACCAGCGCGTGCTGCTGGTAGATCGGCACGATCTCGACCCCGACGGGGATCTCGGGCGCCAGCCCCGCCAGCGCCGCATCGACCCGTTCGCCGACCGTGACGGCGTTTTCGGTCGACATGCCCGCGACCGCGAGGGTGAAGGCCTCGACCCCGTCCTGACGGACGATCAGCTGCGGATTGTCGCGGCGCATCCGGCGGACCTCGGCGACATCGGTCATCCTGACGATCCGCCCGCCGACCCCGAGGGTCAGCCCGGCGATGGCGGCAACGCTGTCGTCGCCTTGCGGCCGCTGCACGAGTGTGCGGGTGGTCTCGCCCTCGACCGCGCCGGAATAGGAAACCACATCGGCCTTGGCGAGGGCGCCGATCAGCGCCAGCGGCGGCACGTTCATGGTGACCGAGCGGGCAATGTCCATGTCGACCACGATCGCCTCGTCGGGCAGGCCGTCCACCTGCACATCGGCGACCCCGTCCACGGCGCGCAACTCGCGCCGGAGCAGCATGGCGAGGTCGTGCTTTTCGGCATCGCTGAACCCCTCGGCGGTCACCGCGTAATACATCCCGAAGACATCGCCATAGCGGTCGTTGACGAAGGGCGTACCGGCGCCTGCCGGGAGCTCCGCATCGGCGACACGGTTGCGCAGATCGGTCCAGACCTGGGGCAGCTTCGCGACATTGACGCCGGTGTCGATATGCACTTCGATGATCGAGACATTGGGGCGGTTCATCGACACCACCTTGTCGACCTCGCCCATGTTCTGGATCTCGCTTTCGATCGGCCCCGAGACCTCGGCGGCCACCTGTTCGGCGGTGGCGCCTGGGTAGGTGGTGACGATGGTGGCCTGTTTGATGGTGAAGGCCGGGTCTTCGAGCCGGCCGACTTCCATATAGCCCCAGATGCCGCCAAGAAGGCAGGTGAGCATGATGATCCAGGTATAGATCGGCCGGTCGATGGCGTTTTCGGCGATGGTCATCGGCCCGGCCTCACTTGTCGAAGCCGGTGAAGCGGCGGTAGCGGCCACCGTCCACCACCTCGCCGACCCCGGCCATGACGATCTCTTCGCCGTCTTCCAGCCCCGACACCACCCTGACCTCACCGGTCGCGGTGGGCTTAACCGTCACCTCACGCCGGGTGAGCGTTCCGGTCTCGGCACCGGTGGGCTCGAAGACGAAAACATGGGTGCTGCCGTCATTGTCGATGCGGATGCCGGAGGCCGGCACCAGCGGATAAGGCCTGTCGTTCGGCTGGCTGGCGGTCACCGTCGCCGAAGCGCCGGGCAGCAGCAGCAGCCCTTCCGGCGGCTCCATGCCGAGCACCACGCGGTAGGTCTGGCCGATGGCACTGGTCTGGGCGACCACTTCGCGCAGCTCCATCGGATAGCTCTCCGGCGAGGTCTGAAACCGCGCCTCGATGGTCAACTCGTCCATCCGCGCCTGCTGGGCCAGAACCTCCGGCACGTCGATCTCGACCCGGATTTCCGACATGTCGTGCAGCCGCACCACCGGGGTACCGGCGGCGACGGTGGTGTAGTTTTCCACCGTGCGCAGGGCCACCAGCGCATCGAACGGCGCGAGTAGGGTGGCGTCTTCAAGGTTCACGGCGGCGTTTTCCTCCGCCACCACCGCCAGCGCGGCACGGGTCTCGGCGTCGGCGAGGTTCACCTGGCTGATGGTGCTGCCCTCGAGCTGGCGGTAGCGGGCCACGTCGCGTTCGGCCTGGGCGCGTTGCAGCTCGGCCTGATGCAGCGCGAGCTGGTAACGGCGCAGGTCGAGCCGGGCGATCAGGCTGCCCTTCTCGATCATCGCCCCCTCGGCGACCGGAAATTCCTCGATCCGGCCGGCAACCTGAAACGCAAGATCGACCGTGCGCCGCGCCGCGACCTTGCCGAAGAACCGGCGTTCGAACAGGTTTTCGCCGCTGTCAACCACCATCAGCTTGACCGGTTTCAGTGCGCTGTCCGCTGCCTCCGCCGCGCCGGTTGCGGTGTCGGCCCAGGCGGCCGGGGCCGAAAGCGCGAAGACCAGCACGGCCGCCGCCGCGCCCAGAATATGTCGCATGATCTTGTCCCATCATTATGCCGGACCGCGCGTCCGGGCCTGCAAACCGGGACACGCCGCCCGCGCGCCCCGGCGCCCCTGATCTAGGGCTTGAAACGGCTCCCGGAAAGCCGCAGATATGGAACGTATCGTTTCAATTTTGCAACGCGCTGCGGACAAGAAATGTCTTTCACCAATGCCACCGGCCTTGACGATCTGCGCTGCTTCTTCTGCGTCGCCGATTCCGGTGGCATCAGCGCGGCGGCACGCCGGTTCGGCCTGTCGAAAGCCACACTCTCTCGCGCGCTTGCACGTCTGGAAGCCCAGGCGGGCACGCCGCTTGTCGACCGGATCGGCACCGGGGTGCGGCTGACCCATGCGGGGGAAGCGCTGTTCGAAGCGGCCCGCGACGCGGCTTCCGCCGGGGCACGGGCCGACGAGATTCTGCGTGCGGCCAGCCGCGAACCCGGCGGCACCATCCGCATCGCCACCAATGCGCTGGTGGGGCATCTTTACCTCGCCCCGGTGCTGGCACAGATGGTGCGCGACTTTCCGAAGGTGCATCCGCGCATCGAGATCACCAGCGCCGACCCCGACCCGCTGGCGGAAGACATCGACCTGGTGCTGCGCGTCGACCGCCCGGCGGAGCCCTATCTGGTGGCCCGCAAGATCGCCGAAAGCCCGATGAAGCTTTACGGCCCCGCCGGTTTTGCCAGCCGTTTCGACCTCACCGACCCGGACGTGGTCGCCACCCTGCCCCGGGTGTGGATCGGCACGATCGGCACCCCGCCCGACTGGGTGCTCACCGACGGCAAGGGAGGCCGGATCGTCATGGGGACCGACCCGGTGGTCACCGTGACCGACCCGGCGGTCACACTCGGCCTGATCTCCGCCGGCGCGGGGGTCGCGTTGCTGCCCTCGCTTGCGGACAAGGTGTGGGTGCGCGGCGGCGATACCGTCGCCATCCTGCCCGGCTGGTCTGCGGGCAATGTCGAGGTCTTCGCCGTGTTTCCGCCGGGGCGCACCCGTGTGCCGGCGGTGCGCAATCTGATCGACTATGTGTTGCGCTCGGCGCGGGCCTTTCAGGCGGGAGACGTTCCGGGCTGAGGAGCGCCGCGCCCGGCTGCATCCCTCCGGTCAGACCGCAGCCAGACCGGCATTGGTGTCAAGCATGAACTGGCGAAACACCGGCACGCTGGCGGCCCCGATGCCACGGGCGTTCGGACCGACGGCACCCGCCTCGATCGCAGGCGGGATCAGCCCGCGCTTGTCCTGGTTCACCAGATAGCGCCGGGTGCGCTTGACCAGCGCGTCGCGCACCCCGACCGGGAAGGCGCCGTCGATCAGGATCGCTTCGAAATCGATCACCGAGCAGATCGACAGCGAGGCCTTGGCAAGCTCCTGTGCGGTCTGGCCGATCCACGGCCTGACATAGCGCTTCAGCCCGCTCCAGTCCTGCGGCATCTCCCACAGCCCCGCCGGATCCGCGCCCGCGTCGGTCACCCGTTTTTCCAGCAGATGGATCGAAGCCACGTCGATCAGCTGTTGCGCCTCGCCCAGCGGCCCGGTGGCGCGCATCGAGCCCAGCGCCCCGGCATTGCCCTGGTTGCCCTCGAACACCGAGCCGTTGAGCACCACACCGCCGCCGATGAAGGAGCCGATGAAGAAATAGGCATAGTCGCGGATATTCTTGCCACGCCCGTAGAGATGTTCGGCATGGCAGGCGGCGGTGGCGTCGTTGACCACGAAGACCGGCAGATCGCTGAACCGTGCCACTTCGGCGGCAAAATCGACATCTTTCCAGTCGCGCGCCTCCGCTGCCGATGCGCCCGCATGGCCGTTCCATTGCCAGAGTTCGAACGGGGTGCCGAGGCCAAGGCCGCAGACCCGCCCGCGTATCTTCGGGGCAAGACTGCCGATCAGCGTGGCGAGCCCCTGTTCGAGAAAGCCGAATACCTTTTCGGGCTTCGGATAGGCATGGGTGACATGGATCTGCTGGCGCACCTGGCCGGCGAAATCGACCAGCAGAAGGTCCGAACTGCGCCGCCCGATCTTCATGCCGATCGAAAGCACCCCGTCGGGGTTCAGCTCCATCGGGATCGAGGGTTTGCCGACCCGGCCGCGCACCGGCTCGCCGCGCCTGAGCAGCCCGTCGGCCTCAAGCTTGCGCAGGATGTTCGAGACCGTTTGCGGCGACAGGCCGATCCGCCGCGCCACCTCGGCGCCGGAGCTGGCACCACGGCGATGCAGCAGCGACAGGATCAGGCGTTCGTTATGGTCGCGAACCCCGCTCTGGTTCACGCCACCCGAAAAAACCGATGCTTTCACACCTCCGGCAGCGCCGGCCATGGCCATTCCTCCCGCGCCCGGATCATGGCACCGTGAGTTAATAAATCAACTTTATTTATTTATTGACAGACTGGCCCGAATAGCGTTCCCTTGGTGCTGAACCCGCATGGGGCCATGCGGGTCCGGGCCGGGGAAACCTCTTCCGCCGGGTCAGATATGCTCAACAGAGTTCTGGGAGGAACACATGCACAAGCTTCTTTTGTCTTCGGCCATGGTACTTGCCGCCACCGCAACCGCGGGTCTTGCCGGCACCAGTGCCTGCCTGATCACCAAGACCGATACCAACCCGTTCTTCGTCAAGATGCGTGAAGGCGCCGCAGCCAAGGCCGAGGAGCTTGGCATCGAGCTCAAGGCCTATGCCGGCAAGGTCGACGGCGACAACGAATCCCAGGTCGCGGCGATCGAAACCTGCATCGCCGATGGCGCCAGCGGCATCCTGCTGACCGCCTCCGACACCAAGGGCATCGTGCCGCTGGTGCAAAAGGCCCGTGAAGCCGGCCTGCTGGTGATCGCGCTCGACACCCCGCTCGATCCGATCGACGCCGCCGACATGACCTTCGCCACCGACAACTTCGTCGCCGGCCAGCTGATCGGCAGATGGGCCGCCGCCAAGCTCGGTGAAGGCGCCGCCACCGCCAAGATCGCCATGCTCGACGCCCATGTCAGCCAGCCCACCGTCGGCGTGCTGCGCGACCAGGGCTTCCTTGATGGCTTCGGCATCGACCTTGGCGACCCGAACAAGTGGGGCGACGAGACCGACCCGCGGATCGTCGGCCATGACGTGACCCAGGGCAACGAGGAAGGCGGCCGCAAGGCGATGGAAAACCTCCTCATCACCAATTCGGAGATCAATGTCGTCTACACGATCAACGAACCCGCCGCCGCTGGCGCCTATGAAGCGCTGAAGGCGATGGGCCGCCAGGACGAGGTGCTGGTGGTTTCGGTCGACGGCGGCTGCCCCGGTGTGCGCAACGTCGCCGACGGCGTGATCGGCGCGACCTCGCAGCAGTATCCGCTGGAGATGGCGGCCAAGGGCATCGAAGCGATCGCCGCATGGGCCGCCGAAGGCACCAAGCCGCAGGCCACCGAAGGCAAGGATTTCTTCGACACCGGCGTGCAGCTGATCACCGACATGCCGGTCGACGGCGTCGAGTCGATCTCGTCCGAGGAAGGCCTCAAGCTTTGCTGGGGCTGATCATCTGATCCTGGTCCACGAGGGGGCGGCATCCGCCGCCCCTTCATCATGACGCCCGGGGCCTCGGGGCTTCCGGCAAAGGTTTTCCGCGGGGCGCGGAGACGTCCCCGGCGAAACGAGGAGGGGACAAACATGTCAGAAACCGGATTCAGGGGTGCGGAGTTCGAGAAGACCCTTGACGACGCAGCGGCAAACGTTGCCGAATTCGAGGAAGAGACCGGCGCCCTGCGCCGTTTCCAGAACGTGCTCCACGGCACACCGTCGCTGGTGCCGATGATCGTTCTGGCCACGTCGCTGATCGTCTTCGGCATCCTCGAAGAAAACTTCTTCCGCGCCGGAACGCTCACGCTCATCATGCAGCAGATCACCGTTGTCGGCATTCTCGGCGTCGCCCAGTCGCTGGTGATCCTGACCGCCGGGATCGACCTCTCGGTCGGCGCCTTTGCGGTGTTTTCCTCGGTCATCATGGGCCAGTTCACCTTCCGCTACGGCATCCACCCGGCGCTCTCGATCCTGATCGGTCTTGCCATTGGCACGGCGCTCGGGGCGGTCAACGGCTGGCTGGTGGCACGGGTCAAGCTGCCGCCCTTCATCGTCACGCTGGGCACCTGGCAGATCGTTCTGGCGGCCAACTTCATGTATTCCGCCAACGAGACGATCCGCAGCCAGGATATCGCCAAACACGCGCCAATCCTGCAATTCTGGGGCACCTCCTTCAAGGTCGGGACCACCACGATGACGCTGGCGGTGGTGCTGCTGATCGCCATCGTCTTCATCATGGCCTATGTGCTGCGCCAGACCGCCTGGGGCCGCCACACCTATGCGGTCGGCGACGACCCTGAAGCGGCGGAGCTTGCCGGTGTGCAGGTGAAGCGGCAACTCATTCAGGTCTATGCGCTGGCCGGGTTCTTCACCGCCGTCGCCGGCTGGGCAATGATCGGCCGTTACGGCTCGGTGATCCCGGCGGCCTCCACCGGCGACCTCGGCAATATCCAGTCGATCACCGCGGTGGTGATCGGGGGGATCTCGCTGTTTGGCGGGCGCGGCTCGATCATGGGGATGTTCTTCGGCGCGCTGATCGTCGGCGTGTTCGAACTCGGCCTGCGGATGCTCAGCAACGAGCCACAGCTGACCTACATGCTCATCGGCGTGCTCGTCATCGTGGCCGTGGCCATCGACCAGTGGATCAGAAAGGTTTCGACATGACCTCGCAAGAGCCCATCCTCAAGGCCCGTGGCCTGGTGAAACGCTTCGGCAAGGTGACCGCCCTCAACAATTGCGATTTCGATCTCTACCCCGGCGAGGTGCTGGCGGTGATCGGCGACAACGGGGCGGGCAAGTCGGTGATGATCAAGACGCTCTCGGGCGCGCTCAGGCCGGACGCCGGCAAGGTCTGGCTCGACGGCAGGGAGGTGTCGTTTTCCTCGCCGCTGGACGCGCGCAAACAGGGGATCGAGACGGTCTATCAGACCCTCGCGCTGAGCCCGGCGCTCTCCATCGCCGACAACATGTTCATGGGCCGCGAGATCCGCAAGAAGGGCGTGCTCGGCACGGTGTTCAAACAGCTCGACCGGGCGGAGATGAACCGCTTTGCCCGCGAGAAGCTCACCGAGCTCGGGCTGATGACGATCCAGAACATCGCCCAGTCGGTCGAGACCCTCTCGGGCGGCCAGCGTCAGGGCGTGGCGGTGGCCCGCGCCGCGGCTTTCGGCTCCAAGGTGATCATCCTCGACGAACCCACCGCGGCGCTCGGCGTCAAGGAAAGCCGCAAGGTGCTGGAGCTGATCCAGCAGGTGCGCGACCGCGGCATGCCGGTGGTGCTGATCTCGCACAACATGCCGCATGTGTTCGAGGTGGCCGACCGGATCCATGTGCATCGGCTTGGCGAACGGCTCTGCACCATCTCGCCGAAGGATTACACCATGTCGGACGCGGTGGCCTTCATGACCGGCGCCAAGGAGCCGCCCGCGGAGGAGGCCGCCTGAGGGCGTTTGGCGGGGGGCCGGAAGTCCGGAAGTCTGGTAGTCCGGAAATCCGGACTACCGGAATAACAGCAAAGCCGCCGGCTCCGCGCCCGGCGGCTTTTTCACGTCTTCACCTCCTTGCCACGGCCCGCCCCGCCCCGGGTCACGCCCCCGGGTCACGCAACATCCAGCGTCCGGCCCGCCTCCATCCGCACCACCCGGTCGGCCAGACGGCGCATGAACGCGCTGTCGTGGCTCACCACCAGAACCCCCGCACCGGCCCCGGCGGCCTCCGCCAGCAGCACGCTGACCTGACGGGTCGAGACGCTGTCGAGGGCGCTGGTGGGCTCGTCGGCAACGATCAGCGGCGGCCGGGTGATGGTCGCCCGCGCCACGGCAGCGCGCTGGCACTGGCCGATGGACAGCTCCGCGGGCCGCGCCTCGGGGTCGATGCTGTCGAGCCCGACCTTGGCCATCGCCGCCAGCGCCGCCGCCCGCCGCTTCGCCACCGGCAGGCGCGGCAGACCCCGGGCGGTCAGCGGCTCGGCGATCGACCGCCAGACCGGCCAGTGCGGCACGAGGCTTCCCACCGGATCCTGAAACACCGGCAGCACCGCGCCGGTGCGCCGGAGCGCGTCGGCCCGCCAGACATCGCCGGAGGCCGGGCGTTCCAGCCCCATGGCGATGCGCAGCAGCGTCGACTTCCCGCAGCCCGACGGCCCCTGCACCCCGACAATCTCGCCCGCGCCGATCTCGAGCCCCGCATCCTGCAACGCCCTGACCCGCCCGTGCTCATAGCTCACCGAGATCCCCGCAAGCCGCAACAGCGGCTCTTCCGCGCCGGTCTTGCGCCGCACCGGCAGGGGGGCGAGGGCTTCGAGCAGACGCCGGGTCTCGTCATGCGCCGGGCTTTGCCGCAAGTGCTCCGGCGGCCCCTGCTCCACCAGCCGGCCACCGTGCAACACCCCGATCCGGTCGGCATTGCCGAGGACGAGGTCGATGTCATGGCTGATCAGCACCAGCGCACAGCCTAGGCCACGCAGCACGTCGAGCACCGATTGCGCCCGGTCGGCATCGAGCGCGCTGGTGGGTTCGTCGGCGATGAGCACCGGCGGCGCAAGCGCGCTGGCCGCGGCGATGGACGCGCGTTGCAGCATGCCACCGCTCCAGGTGTGCGGATGCTGGCGCATCCGGGCGGCGGCGGCGGGCACACCGAGACGGTCAAGCCGCGCCGCGATCTCGTCCCAGCCCACGGCCAGCCCATGGCAGCGCCAGGCCTCGGCCACATGGTCGCGGACCGGACGCAGCGGGTCGCAGCTTTCCCACGGGTTCTGCGCAACGAAGCCGACCTCGCGCCCGCGCATGCGCCGCCATGTCCCGGCACCGGCGCCCGCCATGTCTTCACCGCCAAGAACCAGCTTCCCCGAGACCGCAGTGCCAGACCCATGCAGCCCGAGAAGCGCGCGCGCAATGGTCGATTTGCCCGAACCCGACCCGCCGACGAGGGCAAAGCACTCGCCCGGGGCGACGTTGAAGCTCACATCCTGCACCGGCATGGTGCCGTCCGGATAGCGGATGGCGAGGTTTTCCGCTTCCAGCGCCGGGTGCAGGCCAGTCATACCGCTCATGCTCCCGCCTCCCCGCCGGCAACGTCGCGCAACGCATTGCCGACCATGTTGGCCGAGAGCACCGCAAGAAAGATCAGCCCCGCGGGCGCAAACAGCAGCCATGGCGCCAGCGCGAAATAGAGCCGCGATTCCGCCAGCAGCGCCCCCCATTCCGCATGCGGCGGCTGCACCCCGAGCCCGAGGAAGGAAAACCCCGAAATCGCCCCGATCATGCCGCCAAGCGCGAGGCTCGCGACGATCCCCACCTGAAGCGCCACGCCGGGCAGGATATGGCCAAGGATGATCCGCGCCCGCGAAATCCCCGCCATCTCGGCGGCGATCACATGCGGCTTGTGGCGCGCGCCCAGCGCCAGCGAACGCGCCAGCCGGGCATACCACGCCCAGTCGGCGATGATCAGCGCCACCAGCAGGTTGACGAAACCGGGACCAAGCAGGCCAAGCACCGCGAAGGCGAGCACCAGCCCGGGCAGGGTCATGGCGATGTCGGTCAGCCGCATCAGCAGCGTGTCGGTGAGCCCGCCGGCAAGCCCCGCGAGCGCCCCGACCATGAGCCCGATGGCAAACACCGCGCCGAGCACCAGAAGCGCCGCGCCGATGGAGCGGTGCGCCCCGTCCATGGTGCGGCTCAACACGTCGCGGCCGGTGGCGTCGGTGCCGAAAGGATGCGCGAGGCCCGGCGGTTTCAGGGCGTTGGCGTAATTGGGCAGATTGGGCGGCTCCGGGGTCCAGAAGGCCCCCACAAGGGCAAAGAGAACCAGCGCCAGCCCGAGCAGCAACCCGGCGCGCCCTGACCGGTGCCGCCAGAGCCGCCCGAGGATATGCCGGTCGGCGGCGCGTGGCAGGGCGACCGGCCGGGTGATGTCGATCAGGCTCATGTCGGCCCCTCCCTGAGCCGCGGGTCGATCGCCAGCGCCGCGAGGTCGACCAGCAGCGCCGCGGCCACATATGAAAGCGCGGCGATCAGCACATAGGCCTGGATCACCGGATAGTTGCGCGCCGAAAGCGCCTCCAGCAGATAGGCACCGAGCCCGGGCCAGGTGAAGATTGCCTCGATCAGCGGCGCCCCGCCCACCAGCGCGCCGATGCTGATGCCGATGGCGGTGAGAAAGGGCAGGATCGCGTTGGGCAGGGCGTGGCGCAGCAGGATCCGCCGCTCGGAGGCGCCGCGGGCGCGGGCCACCTCCGCATGGCCGCTGGCCATCGCCTCCAGCAGCCCGGCGCGGAGCAGCTGGGTCCAGCTCGCGGCGCGGTCGAGGCCGATGATGAAGGCGGGGATCAGCGCCGCGCCCCATGTGGCCTCCGACAGCACCCGCCCGAGTTTCAGCCCCACCACCACGAAGGTCAGCCCGAGCAGGGCAAAGACGAAGGTCGGCAGCGCCGCGCCGATCCGGGTATAGAGCCGGATCGCCCGGTCGGGCCAGCGGTCGCGGAAGGCGGCGGCGACGAGCGCGAGGATCAGCGAAAACACGATCGAAAACACCAGCGCCAGCCCGAGCAGCATCAGCGTCGCCGGGAGCCGGTCGAGCACTTCCTGCGTCACCGGCGCCTGGCTGGTGAAGCTCTGGCCGAAATCACCCTGAAACACCCGCCCCAGCCAATGGACGAATTGCAGCGGCAGCGGCTTGTCGAGGCCAAGCTCGATCTCGGTGGCGAGGCGTTCGGCATCGGTATATTCCTGCACCCCGCGCGCCAGCAGCACCCGGGTGGCCACGTCGCCCGGCGCCAGCGGCAGCAGCGCCCAGACGATGACACTGGCGGCCAGCGCCGTCAGCACCGCCTGAGCGATGCGGGTGAGCGCGGCGAGGGCAAACCCGCCGCGCTTCAGGATATGCACGCCCCGGCTCACTTGTTCGGGGCCGTGTCCCATTTGATGTGGTTCCACGCCACCGCCGGGACGTAATCCGACCACGCGTCGCTCACCAGCGCACGTTCGATCAGGATCGTCAGGTTGAACAGATAAGGATCGTCGATGGTGACGATCTGCTGGATCTCCTTCAGAAGCTCGATCCGTTTGGCCTCATCGACAGTGACCCCAAGGGTCTCGATCAGCTCCTGCACCCGGTCGTTGCAGTAATCGCCATAGTTCCGCGAGGCACCGCAGGCGACATATTGGTTGAGGAAGCCGCTCACCGCGCCCACCGTGGCGGTGCCGGTGGCGGTGATCGCGAGATCCCACTCGACCAGATCGTTCATCGCCGCTTCGGTGATGCTGTCGACCGAAATCACCTCGGAACCGACGCCGATCGCGGTCAGATAGGATTGCATCGCGTTGGACAGCGGCACGAGGTCGGGCTGCTGCGGATAGATCATGATGGTGATCTTCAGCTCCTCGCCGTCGCGGCTGCGGCTGTCGCCGTCGCGCACCCAGCCGGCGGCGTCGAGCAGCGCATTGGCCTCGTCCACATCGGTGCGATAATTCGCCACCGTCCAGGGGAAGTTGGGGTTGTAGAGCGAGGTCGCGGGCGCCTTGGCCTTGTGGAACACCTCATCGGCGATCTCGTCGTAATCCATCGCCAGCATCACCGCACGGCGCACGGCGATCTCTTCGAAGGCGCCGTCCTTCACATCCATGAAGCCGACGAAGCCGCCGGTCGAAATCGGCCCGAGCGCGAGGTTGAGGTTCGGCGTCACCGCAAAGACCGGCGCGGCGGCGGTGGGCGGATAGAGCGCGATATCGACCTCACCGTTCTGCACCGCGAGAATCCGGGCGTTGGGATCGGTGACGAAGCGCAGATCGACCCCGGCCATCGCCGGCTTGCCGCGCCAGTAGCCGTCATAACGTTCGGCGACCATGTGCTGGTCGTCGAGGCTTACCAGCTTGTAGGGCCCGGTATGGATGCCCGCCCCCTCCAGCGCCTCATAGTCTTCGCCCGCGGCCAGCACCGGCTCGACGTCGATGATCATCAGCCGGCTTTCATGGGCGAGGATGTTGGGCAGCTCCGGCACCGGCACGCCGGTGTTGACCGTGATCTCGTGCTCGCCGGTCTGGACGAATTCGGCCTCCTCCGGCAGCACCGCCTGCGTGCCGGTGTTGCGCTCACGGTGATAGGCGATGGCGGCGAGCACGGCGGGCACATCCATCGGCTTGCCGTTCTGGAAGGTCACGCCGTCGCGCAGGGTGATGACCCAGGTGGTGTCGTCGGTGCGCTCGAGCTTCTCGGCCAGCCAGGGCTGGATCGACCCGTCGGGCTGGAATTGCATGAGCAGCTCGCCCTGGCCGAATTCCTGCATCCAGAAGCCCTGTTTCACCGGGTCCATCGAGCGGATCTTGAAGCTGGTGGCCATGTGAATGACGTCATCGGCCAGCGCCGGAAGTGCCATCAGGGCAAGCGCGCTGGTGAGCGCCAGGGTCTTGAGTTTCATGAAGTTTTCTCCTGTTGGGGTGGATGGGTTGCGCGGGGTGCCCCGCTGGTGTGAAATTTCAGCTCTTCCGCCACGCCGCCCCCGGCCAGCACCTCGCGCACGAAGCGGCGGGTGGCGGCAAGGTCGGGCAGCCGATACCACCCGCCCTGCGGATAGAGCGTCAGCACCGGCCCCTTGTTGCAGGGGTAGATGCAGCCGGTGCGGGTGATCAGGCAGCGTTCGGTGAGCCCGGCGGCGGCGAGTTCGGCCTTCAGCATTTGCAGGAACGCGGCAGCGCCATGGATCGCGCAGCGCGGACCGGTGCAGACCAGAAGGTGGAAGTCGAAATCCGGCGGCAGGGTCCAGCCCGGCTTGCCGAGGCTCGGGCGCGTGCCCTCGACCGGGCGCGCCTCCCCCGCCAGCGCCACCGTGGCGAAAGCTTGCAGCGCGGCGGCGTCGCGCCCCGGGTCCGGGCCGAGGCTGACCTCGGTGTCAGTATTGCCGCGGGCGCGCCAGTGGGCCAGCACCCCGGGCAGCCAGGCCAGCAGGCTCTCGGGAAAGGGAAAGCCGAAGGGCTGCACCCGGATCCGCCGGTGCCCCTCGGCGCGCATCTGGTCCAGGGTGGTCAGAAGGTCCGGCCCGGTCTCCTCAAGCCGGATCAACCGCACCGCCCCCGGCACGGAGGCCAGAGCCGCAGCCTCCAGCCGCGCCAGCGCCCCCCGGCTGAGGGTGTAAGCCGATACGACAAACAGCACCGCCACGCCCTGCGCGGCCGGGGTCAGCCTGTCGCCCGGATGAATATCAGACCCCATTCCGCCCTCCGCAGAACAGCGCAGGCGCACGGGGAACCGGTCATGTCACAGGTGAAGGCCCTGTCGTCCATCTCGCCTCTCCCCCGGGACACCCCGCCCGGACAAAGTTGAACTACCGGCGCCAAGGCGCCCGGGATGGCAGGTCTCCTGACTCGCGGCTCGAACGTTGCGCTGCGCCTTCCCGGGTCGCCTCGACCCAGTGGCATGTGCAGCCCACTTGCCGCCTACAGTTGCGGGGGCAGTCACGGCATTGGTACCTCGCGGCACCGCACCGTGTTCCCATTTCAGACCGGCCGCGTCGCCGCACCCGGTCACCATCGCCGCAACTTTGCGCTCAAAACGGCGGGAATATCAATGCGATTCTTTCGCGGGCGGCGGCACGGTCCCGAGGGCACAAGACCAGAGTGCAAATCGCATTGCTTCTTCCGGCTCGCAGAAATGACATTTGCAGAAAAGGCAGGGATTTCACAAAAGACAGCGGATCTGGTGGAGCCTAGGGGAGTCGAACCCCTGACCTCTTGCATGCCATGCAAGCGCTCTCCCAACTGAGCTAAGGCCCCATCCGGGCACGGCCGCCTGGGCCGTGTGCGGGGTATTTAGGCGAGCGGCGGGGGTGTTGCAAGCGAAAACCGACGGCCTCTGCGCGGATTTTGCGGCGATCTGACGGCGCGGCGATCGGTCTGCTGAAAGAACGGCGCAGCGTGCGCGCGGGGGGTGGGGAGCCCTCGTGCTGGCGTCGGCCAAACGCCGGGCGGTCCGTCCCAGCCGCAAACCAGAAGGGCCAGACCGCCCGGAAAGGCGGCCCGGCCCTGGTAAAGCTCAGGCGTTGGGTTCAGTCGTCGTCCGGTGCGGCGACGTCAGCTATCTCTTCGAGCGAAACGTCGTCATCGTCATCGTCGAGCACATCGTCTTCGATATCCACATCCGCCGTTTCGTCTTCTGCGAGGTCGTCGGTGTCGATCAGATCGTCCTCGACCTCCTTTTTCTTTTCCGATTCCTTGTCGGCCTTGTCGGCCACCATGGTGCGGGTGGTCTTGCCGGTGTCGAGCTCCACCACCTTCCCGGTATAGGGGCTGACCACCGGGTCGCGTCCGAGATCGTAGAACCGCTTGCCGGTTTCAGGGCAAACGCGCTTGGTGCCCCATTCTTCCTTGGGCATGGAAAACCCCTTTTCGTCATCACGTCCATCTGCGAGATTTGCGGCACTTGCCACACAAGCGGGGGCCTGTCAAAGGCTTTCCGAGCCTGTGGCAAACACCGGGGGAAGCCCGCCGGACAGGGGCAGCAGGCGCTCGGAAACAGGACATCGGCGACCATGGGCGAACAGGTCATCCTTCCCGGCGATCCACCGATCGCGCTCGACATCCGGCCGTCGGCGCGGGCACGCCGGCTGTCGCTCAGGGTGTCGCGGCTCGATGGCCGGGTGACGCTCACTTTGCCTGAGGGCGCCTCGCGCCGCCATGCGCTCGGCTTTGCCGAAGACAAGGCCGAATGGATCCGCCGCCAGCTCGCCGACCGCCCCGGCGCGGAACGGCCGATGCCGGGCGGGGTGCTGCCCTTTGCCGGTGTCGACCACCAGATCGTCACCGGCCCGGGGCGCGGCGTGCGGCGTGTGGGCGGCACCATCGAGCTGCCCGGCCGCGACCCGGAGCGCAGCCCGGCGCGGCTGCTGGCCTTTCTCAAGGCCGAGGCCCGGGGGGCGCTGGCCGAAGCGGTCGACCGCCATGCCACCACCCTCGGCGTCAGCCCGAAGAAACTGACCCTGCGCGACACCCGCTCGCGCTGGGGATCCTGCTCGGCGAAGGGCGATCTGATGTTCTCATGGCGGCTGATCATGGCCCCGCCGGAGGTGCTCGATTATGTCGCCGCCCATGAGGTGGCGCATCTGCTGGAGATGAACCATTCCCGCGCCTTCTGGGCCACCGTCGCCCGCACCTGCCCCGGCTACGAGGCACCGAAACGCTGGCTCAGGCAAAAGGGCGAGGCGCTGCACCGCTACCGCTTTCGCGATTGACGGCGGGGGCCCGTGATCACATTCTGGCCTCATGTTGTCACAACCGGTCCAGGCCACCCCCCTCACCGCGCACGATACCACCCTCGCCGCCCATGAACGCGTTTTCCGCACGCTCAGGGCCCGGATCATGTTTGGCGAGCTTGAACCCGGGCTGATGCTGACGTTGCGCGGGCTGGCGAAAAGCTTCAACGTTTCGATGACCCCGGTGCGCGAGGCGGTTCGGCGGCTGGTTGCCGAAGGGGCGCTGAGTCTCTCGGCCTCCGGGCGGATCTCCACGCCGGAGCTTACCCCCGACCGGATCGAGGAACTCACCAGCCTGCGCGCCCTGCTCGAACCCGAACTGGCCGCCCGCGCCCTGCCCCGGGCCCATATGGCGCTGATCGACCGGCTCAGAGCCGTCAATGCGCGGACCGCCGAACATGTCGCCAATCACGAGGTGACGGGCTATATCCGCACCAACCTCGAGTTTCACCGCACGATCTATCTGCGCGCACAGGCGCCGGCGATGCTGGCCATGGCGGAGACGGTCTGGCTTCAGCTCGGGCCGACGATGCGCGCGCTCTACATGGCGCGCGACCGTTCCGGTTTGCAGCGCCACCACCGGATGATCCTCGCCGCCCTCTCGGCGGGCGACGAACCGGGGCTGCGCCTTGCGGTACGCACCGACGTGACCCAGGGGCTGAAGATGCTGGCGCGGTAGAGGCCGGAGCGCAGGAAATGCCGGGGCCGGTGGCCACAGACACCCCAAGGCGACCCCGCCGGGGCGATCCACCCCGGCTGGTGCCTTGCATTGTTGCCGCCGATGGGCGGCGGTCAGAACTTGATCTTCGGAGCCTGTACCGCCGGAGCCGCAGCGCCGCCGCCCGCGAAGGCCGCCGAATCCCAGAGGCCGAAACGGACCACATTGCCGGCAAAGTCCACGCTCAGCACCTGGCCGCAATCGGCGCTCACGCTGCCAAACCCGCCGTCGAGCTTCGGCCCGCCACCGGAGCGCCAGAGCCCCGCCAGGGCGTCGGTCACGCCGGTGTCCACGCTGATCTGCGGCGCACCACAGGCCGCCACATCGCCACCGCGCGCCGCCGCCTTGCCGACCCACATGGTCCTGCCCGCGACCTTGCCCGCCGCGCCGTAATTGGCGAGGATGTCGGGCAGCATCTGCGTTTCATACCCCGCCTGGCCAAGCTCGTCCGGCATCCGCACCAGGCGGAACACCGCCAGCGCCCCGGCGTCGGGCCGGGCTTCGTCGAACAGCACCATGACCTGCTCGGCGGGCGGGTGGGGCCAGTCGAACTGCACGGTGAGCAACCCGTGGGTCACCCCGTCCACCGCCCCTATGCTGGACACCCCGGCCCGGTCAAACATCACCGTCTCGCCAAGCGCAACGGTCAGCGCGTTTTTGACGTCAGCCTCCGACATGCCAAGCCTGACGCCGAGAATGTCGAAGCTCAGCGCATCCGGGATCACCGCCGGTGGCACCGGTTGCGGCGCGGGCGCGGGCACCATGACGGCCGGTTGCGGGGCGGGCGCCGGAGGCGTCACACCCCGGCGCGCGGCAACGAGATGCGCCCCCGCAGGTTCCGGCGCGACCCAGCCCATCACCCAAGCCAGCAGCCGCCGGGTGGCAAGCGGCTTGCCCGGCAACCCGTTGGCCGCCTTGTAACTGGCAATCGCGGTGCGGGTCTGGTTGCCGAAGGCACCGTCGACAGAGCCCGCCGGATAGCCCTGCTGGTTCAGCGCCGCCTGCAATTGCCGCACGCCGTTGCGGTCGAGGTCATTGGCGAGTTCGGAAATGAACATCGCAGGATCGTCCGCCGCAAGGGTCACATAGCCCGGCGACAACGCGACAAGATCGTTGATCTGCTGGCCGGTGAGAACGCCGGTCCGGGGTGCGCCGATGGCGTCCTGATAGGCACGGATCGCGTTGCGGGTGCCGCTGCCAATGGCCCCGTCGATCGCGCCGGTATAGAACCCGAAACTCTTCAGCCCGCCCTGCACCAGCATCGCATTCTGACCGCTGAGCGGAATCGCATCGCCATAGCTGCCGCCGCCACCGCCGGCGCGGGCCTGGGGCTTGCTGGTACATTTGCCGCTGACACCGCAATAGACCGCTGTGCCGATGATGCCGATGGCAACCACCTCGCCCAGATCGGCGCGCGCGGGCGTCGCGGGCGCGAGGCCAAGGGCCAGAGCCCCGGCGGAGACCAGTGAAAGACTGTATTTCAGCGGGGGGGCAGCAAGTCGGAAGGTCATGTCAGGGTTTCCTCGGTGCAGGAGAGAGTCTGTGGATCTGCAACAGAGTCTCAGCCTTCCGGGCCGCTTGTCAAATGCCGATGCCGCGAAAGTGAAGAAAGGCCGGGGCGCCCCCGGCCTTTCGTATGGCTCTTGCCCGCCTGCACCCGGCGCGGGCCGGGCCGCGGTTCAGGCGTGGATCGCACCGTCGCCGCAGGCCAGCGCCGCCTCGCGCACCGCTTCCGAGAAGGTCGGGTGGGCGTGGCAGGTGCGGGCGAGATCCTCCGCCGCGGCGCCGAATTCCATCGCCACACAGGCCTCGTGGATCATCTCGCCCGCCGACGGGCCGATGATATGGACGCCGAGAATACGGTCGGTCTGCTTGTCGGCGAGGATCTTCACGAAACCCTCCGCCTGCATCGCCGCCTTCGCCCGGCCGTTGCCCATGAACGAGAACTTGCCGACCTTGTAGGCCCGGCCCGCTTCCTTCAGCTCGGCTTCGGTCTTGCCCACACTCGCCACTTCCGGCGTGGTGTAGATCACGCCCGGGATCACGTCATAATTCACATGACCCGCCTGGCCGGCGATCTTTTCGGCCACCATCATGCCCTCGTCCTCGGCCTTGTGGGCCAGCATCGGGCCGGGGATCACGTCGCCGATCGCCCAGATGCCGGGCACCGAGGTCTGGCCGCCCCTGGCCGCGATCTGGCCGCGCGGGGTCATTTCGACGCCGAGCGCCGCGAGCCCCAGCCCTTCGGTGAAAGGCTTGCGGCCGGTTGCCACCAGCACCACATCCGCTTCCAGCGCGTGGTCGCTGTCGTCCTTGCGGAGCTTGTAACTGACCGTGGCCTTGGTCTTTTTCGCCTCGACCGATTGCACCGCGGCGCCGAGCACGATCTCGAGCCCCTGTTTCTTCAGGATCCGCGGCAGGGTCTTCTGGATGTCGGCATCCATGCCCGGGGTGACGTGGTCGAGGAATTCCACCACCGTGACCCTTGTGCCGAGGCGGGCATAGACCGACCCGAGCTCCAGCCCGATCACACCGGCACCGATCACCACCATGGACTTCGGCACTTTCGGCAAGGACAGCGCACCGGTGGAGCTGACCACCACCTTCTCGTCGATCTCGACGCCCGGGAGGGTCGAGGGTTCGGAGCCGGAAGCGATGATGATGTGCTTCGCCCCATAGCTCTGGTCGCCGACCTTCACTTCGCCCGCCGCCGGGACCGTCGCCCAGCCCCTGATCCAGTCGACCTTGTTCTTCTTGAACAGGAATTCGATGCCCCTGGTGTTCTGGCCGATCACGTCGTCCTTGTAGGCCTGCATCTGCTTCCAGTCGACCGAGGGGGTCTTGCCCTTGAGCCCCATGGCGGCGAAATGATGCGCCGCTTCATGCAGCTGGTGCGAGGCGTGCAACAGCGCCTTGGAGGGGATGCAGCCCACATTGAGGCAGGTGCCGCCCAGGGTCTCGCGGCCCTCCACGCAGGCCGTCCTGAGGCCGAGCTGGGCACAGCGGATCGCCGCCACATAGCCACCGGGGCCGCCCCCGATCACGATCACATCATAGGTTTCCTGTGCCATTGGATCCTCCTTTGGCGGTATTCCGGTCATCGCCTTGCGCGATATGTGCACGCCGTGTGCACAATGCGCACATGATTGGTGTCACAGCCTCACGGCCGGTTCAGAACCCTGCCCCACGTCCAGGACAGGCCGTCAACCCGGCCCGCCCGACCCCGGGCGGGTCAGCGCGAAGGCGAGCACCAGGGTAAGGCCGACATAGCCGAGCGCCGCCCAGAAGAACCAGGGCGCCACCCCGGCCCGGACGAACAGCCCGGCCGCGACCATCACGATCGCCGAGCGGATCGCCCAGATCTTCAGCCTTGTCCGGCGGTCCGGCATCATCGCCGCGACATCGCCCCGGAGCTTGCCCTCGCGCATGGCTTACAGATCCATCAGCAGCCGGCGCGGGTCTTCGAGCGCTTCCTTGACCCGCACGAGGAAGGTCACCGCGCCCTTGCCGTCGACGATCCGGTGGTCATAGGACAGCGCCAGATACATCATCGGGCGGATGACGATTTCACCGTTCACCACCATCGGACGTTCCTGGATCTTGTGCATGCCCAGAATGCCCGATTGCGGCGGGTTCAGGATCGGCGAAGACATCAGCGAGCCATAGACGCCGCCGTTGGAGATGGTGAAGGTGCCGCCCTGCATGTCGGCCATCGACAGTTTGCCGTCGCGGGCCTTCTTGCCCATGGTGGAGATCGCCTTTTCGATCTCGGCGAAGCTCATCCGGTCGACATCGCGGATCACCGGCACCACGAGGCCCTGCGGGGTGCCCGCGGCGATGCCCATATGGACGAAGTTCTTGTAGACGATCTCGTCGCCGTCGATCTCGGCGTTGACTTCCGGCACCTCCTTCAGCGCATGCACACAGGCCTTGGTGAAGAACGACATGAAGCCGATGCGCACGCCGTGTTTCTTCTCGAATTCGGCGCGGTAAAGGTTGCGCAGCGCCATGACCTCGGTGAGGTCCACCTCGTTGAAGGTGGTGAGGATCGCGGCGGTGTTCTGGGCGTCCTTGAGGCGGCGGGCGATGGTCTGGCGCAGACGCGTCATCTTGACCCGCTCTTCGCGGGCGGCATCTTCCACCGGGCTCGGGGCGCGCGGCGCGGCGGCGGGGGCCGGCGCGGGCGTGGGCGGGGGGGCCGCAGCGGCGGCCGCGGCAGCGCGGGCAACATCGTCCTTCATGATCCGCCCGTCACGGCCCGTACCCGGCACCTGATCCGGGCTGAGCCCGGCCTCGGCCATCGCCTTTTTCGCCGAAGGCGCATGTTCGATGTCCTTGCCTCCGGTGGCGGGGGCCGCTGCGGGCGCGGGCGCGGCGGCGGCACCTGCACCGCCGCTGGTCATCACCGCGAGCCTGCCGCCGGCCTCGACGGTGGCCCCTTCGGCGGCAAGCACCTCGGCCAGCACCCCCGACACCGGGGCGGGCACTTCCACGCTCACCTTGTCGGTTTCCAGCTCGCAAAGCATCTCGTCGACCGCAACCGCATCGCCCACGGCCTTGAACCATGTAGAAACCGTGGCCTCGGTGACGCTCTCGCCAAGTGCCGGCACCATCACCTCCACCATGGCCCCGGCCGCTTCAGCGGGCGCTGCCGGCGCGGAAGGCGCAGCCGCCGCCGCATCTCCGGCCACCAGCACCGCCAGCAGGGCATCGACCCCGACGGTGGTGCCTTCGGCGGCAACGATCTCGCCGAGCACCCCCGCGGCGGGGGCGGGCACTTCGACGGTCACCTTGTCGGTTTCCAACTCACAGAGCATCTCATCGGCCGCAACCGCATCGCCGGGGCTCTTGAACCAGGTCGCCACCGTCGCTTCGGTCACGCTTTCGCCCAGGGTGGGCACTCGAACTTCAATGCTCATGGGTCATTTCCCTTTGATCGTCAGCGCGTCGTCGATCAGCGCTTGCTGTTGTGCCTTGTGCTGGCTCATGAGGCCAGTTGCGGGTGAGGCGGAGGCCGGACGGCCTGCGTAAGCGGGCCTGGTGCCGGTCTCGCGGATACGCTTCAGCACCCATTCGATATTGGGCTCGATGAAGCTCCAGGCGCCCTGGTTCTTCGGCTCCTCCTGAGCCCAGACCACATCCGCCCCGGGGAAGCGCTCCATCTCGCGCACCAGGCTCAGCGCCGGGAACGGATAGAACTGCTCCACCCGCATGATGTAGATGTCGTCAAGGCCGCGGGCATCGCGCGCTTCCAGCAGATCGTAATAGACCTTGCCCGAACACATCACCACCCGTTTGATCTGGTCATCGGCCACCAGCTCGGTCGCCGACTTGCCGGTGCGGTGCTGCGCATCGGCATCGTCCCAGAGGATGCGGCGGAACATCCCGTCGGTGAAGTCCCGGGCCTCCGAGACCGCCAGCTTGTGGCGCAGAAGCGATTTCGGCGTCATCAGGATCAGCGGCTTGCGGAAGCTGCGGTGCATCTGCCGGCGCAGGATGTGGAAGTAGTTCGCCGGTGTGGTGCAATTGGCGACGGTCCAGTTCTCGTTGCCGCAAAGTTGCAGATAACGTTCGAGCCGCGCCGAACTGTGCTCCGGCCCCTGGCCTTCGAAACCATGGGGCAACAGCACCGTGAGCCCCGACATCCGCAGCCATTTCGCCTCGCCCGAACAGATGAACTGGTCGAACATGATCTGCGCGCCATTGGCGAAATCGCCGAACTGGGCTTCCCAGATCACCAGCGCATTGGGCTCGGCCAGCGAATAGCCGTATTCGAAACCGAGCACCGCATATTCGGAGAGCATCGAGTCAATGACCTCATAGCGCCCCTGTTCCTCGCGAATGTTGTTGAGCGGGTAATAACGCTCCTCGGTATCCTGGCTGATGAAGGCCGAATGGCGGTGCGAGAAGGTGCCGCGGGTGGCGTCCTGGCCGGCGATGCGCACCGGGTAGCCTTCGAGCTGGAGCGAGCCGAAGGCCAGCGCCTCGCCCGTGGCCCAGTCGAACCCCTTGCCGCTCCTGAACATCTCCTGCTTGGCGCCGAGCATCCGCTGCACCGTCTTGTGAATCGCGAAACCTTCCGGCACCCGGGTCAGCGCCGCGCCGACCTCTTGCAGGGTCGCTTCGGAAATCGCGGTCTGGCCGGGCTGGTAATCCTTGCCTTCGCGGCGGATATGCGACCAGCGGCCGTCGAGCCAGTCGGCCTTGTTGGGCTTGTAATCCTGCGAGGCGTTGAACTCGGCATTCAGCTTCGCCTGGAAGGCGGTCTTCATGTCCTCGATCTCGCCCACGGGGATGAGCCCGTCGGCCACGAGGCGCTCGGTATAGAGCTGGAGTGTGGTCTTGTGGGTCTTGATGTTCTTGTACATCAAGGGGTTGGTGAACATGGGCTCGTCGCCCTCGTTATGCCCGAAGCGCCGGTAGCAGAACATGTCGATGACCACGTCCTTGTGGAACTTCTGGCGGAACTCGATCGCCACCTTGGCCGCATGGACCACCGCTTCCGGATCGTCGCCGTTGACATGGAAGATCGGCGCTTCCACCATCAGCGCAATGTCGGTCGGGTAGGGCGAGGAGCGCGAGAAGCTCGGCGCGGTGGTGAAGCCGATCTGGTTGTTGACGATGATATGGATGGTGCCGCCGGTGCGGTGGCCGACGAGGCCGGAAAGCCCGAACCCCTCCGCCACCACGCCCTGGCCCGCGAAGGCCGCGTCGCCATGGAGCAGGACCGGCAGCACCTGAGTGCGGTCGGTGTCGCCGAGCTGTTCCTGCTTGGCACGCACCTTGCCGAGCACCACCGGGTTGACCGCTTCGAGATGCGAGGGGTTGGCGGTCAGCGACAGATGCACCTTGTTGCCGTCGAACTCGCGGTCCGACGAGGCGCCGAGGTGGTATTTCACATCGCCGGACCCGTCGACATCATCGGGCGTGGAACTGCCGCCCTGAAACTCGCTGAGGATCGCGCGGTAGGGTTTCGACATCACATTGCCGAGCACCGAAAGACGGCCCCGGTGCGGCATGCCGATGACAATCTCCTTCAGCCCCAGCGAGCCGCCGCGCTTGACGATCTGCTCCATCGCCGGCACCAGCGCCTCGGCGCCATCGAGGCCGAAACGCTTGGTGCCCATGAATTTCACATGGCAGAATTTCTCGAACCCCTCGGCCTCGACCAGCTTGTTGAGGATCGCCCGGCGCCCCTTGCGGGTGAAAGCGATCTCCTTGCCGTATCCTTCGATCCGCTCCTTCAGCCAGCCCGCCTGTTCGGGATCGGAGATATGCATGTATTGCAGCGCGAACGTGCCGCAATAGGTGCGCTTCACGATCTCGACGATCTGGCGCATGCTCGCCATTTCGAGGCCGAGCACCATGTCGAGGAAGATCGGCCGGTCCATGTCGGCTTCGGTGAAGCCGTAATTGGCCGGATCGAGCTCCGGGTGCGGATCCTGGTGGGTCATCCCCAGCGGGTCGAGATCGGCGGCAAGGTGGCCGCGAATGCGGTAGGCGCGGATGATCATCAGCGCCCGCACCGAGTCGAGCACCGCGCGCTTCACCTGCTCTTCGGAAATCGCCACGCCCTTTTCCGCGGCCTTTTCCGTGACCTTCTCGGCCAGTTTCTCGGGTTTCGGCGCCTCTTCCGGCCACTGTCCATCAAGACTGTGAACCCAGTCGCCACCGGGCATTGGCGGCCAGTCGCTGCGCAGCCAGGACGGCCCCGCGGCCTCGGCGGTCACATCCGCTTCCGCATCGCCCAGCCCGGCGAAGAACGCCCGCCACGCCGCGTCGACCGCTTCCGGGTCGCGGGCATAAACGGCATAGAGCTGCTCAAGATAGGCCGCATTGTGGCCCTGCATGAAGCTGGAAGCCTTGAATTGGTCGTTGGGGGAATGATCTGTCATGGCGATACCTTGACCCGATGGATTTCGCGCGCCGACCGGACCGGGCGACGCGCGTTATCTTTTACTTGCTGGCGTCGATCGCCTTCACAACCGCTTCGCCCAGCGTCGCGGGGCTGTCGGCGACGACGATCCCGGCGGCTTTCATCGCCTCGATCTTGTCTTCGGCGCCGCCCTTGCCACCGGCGACGATCGCGCCCGCATGGCCCATGCGGCGGCCCGGAGGCGCCGTGCGCCCGGCGATGAAGCCCGCAACCGGCTTCCAGCGGCCCTTCTTCTTCTGCTCGGCGAGGAATTCGGCGGCTTCCTCTTCGGCGGAGCCCCCGATCTCGCCGATCATGATGATCGAATGGGTCTCGTCGTCGTCGAGGAACATGTCGAGCACGTCGATATGTTCGGTGCCCTTGATCGGGTCGCCGCCGATGCCCACGGCGGTGGACTGGCCGAGGCCGATGTCGGAGGTCTGCTTCACCGCTTCATAGGTGAGCGTGCCCGAACGCGACACCACACCGACCGACCCGCGCTTGTGGATATGGCCGGGCATGATGCCGATCTTGCAGGCGTCGGGCGTGATGACCCCGGGGCAGTTCGGGCCGATCAGCCGCGATTTCGAATCCGCCAGCGCACGCTTCACGGTCATCATGTCGAGCACCGGAATGCCCTCGGTGATGCAGACGATCAGCTCCATCTCGGCGTCGATCGCCTCGAGGATGGAATCGGCCGCAAACGGCGGCGGCACGTAGATCACCGAGGCATTGGCCCCGGTCTTGGCCTTCGCCTCATGCACCGAGTTGAACACCGGCAGATCGAGGTGGCTTTGCCCCCCCTTGCCCGGGGTCACGCCCCCGACCATCTTGGTGCCATAGGCGATCGCCTGTTCGGAGTGGAAGGTGCCCTGCGAGCCGGTGAAGCCCTGACAGATCACCTTGGTGTTTTCATTTACGAGGACTGCCATTCCGGGAGTCTCCTTGTTTGTCGAGATTTCTGTTTTTTTGGCTGGCTTGAAAGGCTGCATGCGCATTTCGGACCGCGCGATATAGCTCTTCGTGTGAGGCTTTGAGCGGGATCGCATTCAAGTCTTCAAAATACTTCCCTTCCCATTTACTGCGATTGGCGGCAGCCTTTTGCGTGAACTTGAGCCTGACGTCCCAATCCACTTGGCCTTGATGCTCTGATACGGATTCGACATCATTCCAATGAATGAACTTCTCTTTACGTGTCGGGTATATCGCGATGCCATTGTCAAAGATGCGATATCGAACCGATGGCATCCGAAACACCCTTGTCAACGCATAGAGACAGACCAGGCCAAGGCCAAAAGTCACCGGAAGGGCCATAACCCGTTTTTCGAATGGGTAGATTTCCGGAGACAAAACAATAACCACGCCCATCAAGACCAACAGGACAAAGGCTCCCATAAGGCGAGCCATTTTCATCCAAGAGAGCTTGAATTCCTGCAATTCCATCCGAACACGAGCGCCTGCCAAAGCTCAGCCCTTCACCGCCTTCACGATCTTTTCCGCCCCGTCCGACAGGTTGTCGGCGGCGATCACGTTCAGGCCGGAGGTGTTGATGATCTTCTTGCCCTCATCGACATTGGTGCCTTCGAGGCGCACCACCAGCGGCACCTGCAGGCCCACTTCCTTCACCGCGGCAACCACGCCTTCGGCGATCACGTCACAGCGCATGATGCCGCCGAAGATGTTCACCAGAATGCCCTTCACATTGGGGTCGGAGGTGATGATCTTGAAGGCTTCGGTCACCTTCTCCTTGGTGGCGCCGCCACCGACGTCGAGGAAGTTGGCAGGTTCCGCGCCGTAGAGCTTGATGATGTCCATCGTCGCCATGGCAAGGCCCGCGCCGTTGACCATGCAGCCGATCTCGCCATCCAGCGCGATGTAGTTGAGGTCGTATTTTGAAGCCTCAAGCTCCTTCGGGTCTTCCTCGGTCACGTCGCGCAGATCGAGGATGTCTTCGTTGCGGTAGAGCGCGTTGCCGTCGAAGCCGAATTTCGCGTCGAGCACCTTGAGATGGCCCTCGTCGGTGACGATCAGCGGGTTGATCTCCAGCATCTCCATGTCTTTTTCGGTGAAGAGCTTGTAGAGGATGCCCATCAGCCGGACGCATTCCTTGATCTGGATCCCGGTCAGGCCGAGGGCGAAGGCGATGCGGCGGCCGTGATAGCCCTGATAACCGGTCACCGGGTCGATGCTGAACGACAGGATCTTTTCGGGTGTGGAGGCGGCAACCTCCTCGATATCCATGCCGCCTTCGGTGGAGCAGACGAAGCTGATGCGCGAGGTCTGACGGTCCACCAGCAGCGCGAGGTAAAGCTCACGCTCGATGCCCGAGCCGTCTTCGATATAGACGCGGTTGACCTGCTTGCCCGCGGGGCCGGTCTGATGCGTGACCAGGGTGCGGCCGAGCATCTTGACGGTCTCTTCCGCGGCCTCACCGATCGACTTGGCGAGGCGCACACCGCCCTTGTCGCCCGCTTCCGGCTCCTTGAACGAGCCCTTGCCGCGGCCACCGGCGTGGATCTGCGCCTTGACCACCCACATCGGGCCGTCAAGCTCGGCGGCGATGGTCTTGGCCTCCTCGGCCTTCATCACCACGTGACCATCGGAAACCGGGGCTCCGTAGCTGCGAAGGAGCGCCTTCGCCTGATATTCATGAATGTTCATGGGCCTCACCCGTTGCTGTTGCGTCTGCTTGTGATTGCAACGGTTCTGACACAAGAGCCGGATTTTCGAAACGAAATTCTGCATCGGGGGGCGGTTTTCGCAAGGATTGGCATTTTTTGTGATCGCACCTTTGAAATTTGTGATCACCTTCGCTCCGGTGCGGCAGGCCGCCGCAGCAGCCCGCCCGAGTCGCCGGAAAGGGTTTGCCTTGCGGCATCGCGCCCGGGCACGTCATTCCCGGCGCCCCCACGAAAAAGGCCGGGCAGAACCGCCCGGCCTTTCGCTGTTCTTACCCGTGGCAGATCAGGCCAGCGCCGGGTCGATCCCCTTGCAGGCCTCGACGAGCCCTTTCACCGCGTCGACCGACTTGTCAAACATCGCCTGTTCGTCCTTGTGCAGCTTGATGTCGACCACCCGCTCGATGCCGCCGGCACCAATGATGGTCGGCACGCCCACATACATGCCATCGAGGCCGAGGGCACCATCGACCCAGGCGGCGCAGGGCAGCAGCCGCTTCTGATCCCTGAGATAGGCTTCCGCCATCTCGATCGCCGAGGCCGCGGGGGCATAGAAGGCCGAGCCGGTCTTGAGCAGGCCGACGATCTCGGCGCCACCGTCACGGGTGCGCTGCACAATCGCGTCAAGCTTGTCCTGGGTGGTCCAGCCCATGTCGACGAGGTCAGGCAGCGGGATCCCGGCGACGGTCGAATAGCGGGTCAGCGGCACCATGGTGTCGCCGTGGCCACCAAGCACGAAGGCGGTCACATCCTTCATCGAGACGTCAAATTCCACCGACAGGAAGTGACGGAAACGGGCGGCGTCGAGCACCCCGGCCATGCCGACCACCTTCGCGGCGGGAAGCCCGGAATATTGCTGCAAGGCCCAGACCATCGCGTCGAGCGGGTTGGTGATGCAGATCACGAAAGCGTCGGGTGCGTTTTCCCTGATGCCTTCGCCAACCGACTTCATCACCTTGAGGTTGATGCCAAGCAGGTCGTCGCGGCTCATGCCGGGCTTGCGCGGCACACCGGCGGTAACGATGCAGACATCGGCACCCGCAATGTCGGCATAATCCGTGGTGCCCTTGAGGGCGGCGTCGAACCCTTCGACGGGGCCCGATTCCGCGATGTCGAGCGACTTGCCTTGGGGCGTGCCGTCGGCAATGTCGAACATGACGACGTCGCCGAGTTCCTTGAGGGCGGCGAGGTGGGCGAGCGTGCCGCCGATCTGGCCAGCGCCGATGAGGGCAATCTTGGGTCGAGCCATGATGAGTTGAACTCCGATCAGGTTATCAGGTGTCAAACTGCGTAACCCTGACGCCCCCCTGACGCAAGCCCGCTGCACCCGGGCGCCGGGGTTTCGGCTGGGCGAGGCGGGATGTTTGCGCTAATTTCATGGGGAGCGCAGGCAGCGCGGCAAGGCCCGCCTGCGCCGTGCCGACGCCGCAGAGATGTTTCCCGGGCCGGAGAGGCACATGGACGGCATGACATTCTGGCTGCTCGCCGTGCTCGCGGCGATGTCCATCGGGCTTTCCAAAGGGGGGCTGCCGATGGCGGGTGCAATCGCGGTGCCACTCCTTGCGCTACAGATCAGCCCGGTCACTGCGGCAGGGCTGCTGCTGCCGGTGTTCGTGGTGTCCGATCTGTTCGGCCTCTGGGCCTGGCGCAAGGCATTCGACCGCCGGGTGGTGAAGATCATCGCCGCCTCGGCCACTTTCGGCATTGGCATCGGCTGGGCCACGGCGGCCTGGGTCAACGAAGGATGGGTCACACGGATGGTCGGGCTCATCGGGCTTGCCTTCGTCGCGAACCACCTGATCGGGCGCCGCCAGAGGGGCGAGCCGCAACCGGCACGGATCGGCCCCGGCCTGTTCTGGGGCACGATCACGGGCTTTACCAGCTTCGTCAGCCACGCCGGCGCGCCCCCATATCAGGTCTATGCCCTGCCGCTACAGATGCCCCGCGCGACCTTCGCCGGCACCTCGACCATCGTCTTCGCCTGTATCAACGCGGTAAAGCTGATCCCGTATTACTTCCTCGGCCAACTCAACCCGGACAACCTGAAGATCGCCGCGATCCTGACGATCCCGGCAACGCTGGCGGTGTTTCTCGGCGTCTGGCTGGTAAAAGTAATGAACGAACGACTGTACTTCACGCTGATCTTCTCGGCCCTCTTCGCGCTGTCGCTCCGACTGCTGATCTACAGCTGAGTTGCCGCGTTCCCCGGCACTTTCTTTGCATGAGCTGCGCTCGGTCTTTGAGTTATTCTGAGGGATATTTTCATCGTTTTGAGAGACACATGGTTTCTTT
>PDRW01000078.1 GCA_002746935.1 Rhodobacterales bacterium | reverse complement strand
ATCCCGGCTTCAGCCGGGCGTTCGGTGTATCTGATCGACAGGTATTGCGATCCGCGGTCCGAATGGTGGATCAACCTGTTCGCCTCGGACGGTGCCCGCGAGAGTGTCCGCTCTTCTGTGTAACACCCCGCCGGTCCAGGCTGAGAAGAAAGGAGAGCGTGGACGATGGGAAAGAAGATCAACGACGAGTTCCTCGACGAGCTGCTGAAGGGCTGCGAGCGGCCTGAGGATCTTCTGGGTGACGGCGGGCTGATAAAGAACCTGAAGAAGGCCCTGATGCAGCGGATGCTCGGCGCGGAACTGACCGGGCATCTGGGCTACGAACACGGCAACGAAGCCCCGACGGCGCAGGCGAACCGGCGCAACGGGGTCAGCCGCAAGACGGTGAAGGGCACGGACGGCGCCTTCGGGATCGAGGTTCCGCGCGACCGGGACAGCAGTTTCGAGCCCCGGCTGATCGCCAAAGGCCAGCCCCGGATCGACGGGCTGGATGACAGGATCATTGCGATGTACGCGCGCGGCATGAGGGTGCGTGACATCCGCGCCCACCTCGAAGAACTCTACGGTCTCGAGGTCTCCCCCTGAGCTTATCAGCCGGGTCACCGACGCGGTGCTCGACGAGGTGAAGGAGTGGCGTTCGCGGGCGCTGGACGCGGTCTGCCGGAACGTGATCTTCGACGCCCTGCGGGTGAAGATCCGCGACAAGGACAGCCGGATCGTCCGCAACAAGGCGGTGTATCTGGCCCTTGGCATCACCGGCGATGGCCGGCGCGAGGTGCTGGGATTGTGGATCGCCGACAATGAAGGCGCCAGGTTCTGGCTCGCGGTGATGACCGCGCTGCGAAACCGGGGCCTTCAGGACATCCTGATCGCCGTGGTGGACGGGTTGAAAGGCTTCCCCGAGGCGATCAATTCCGTCTTCCCGGAAACGATGGTGCAGACCGGCATCGTGCACCTCGTCCGCCACTCGCTGAACTTCTGCCCCCGGAAGGACCGCAAGGCGGTCGCGGTGCGGCTGCGCGAGGTCTAAAGCGCCGAGAGTGCCGAAGCCGCCCGGGACGCGCTGGAGGCCTTCGACGCGGAATGGGGCGACAGGTATCCGTCGATCGCCAGAGGCTGGCGCCGGGCCTGGCAGGAGGTGATCCCGTTCTTCGCCTTCGGTCCGGAAATCCGCCGGGTGATTTACACCACGAACGCCGTGGAAAGCCTGAACCGGGTGATCCGCAAATCGATCAGGACGCGCGGCTCATTCCCCTCGGAGGAGGCTGCGGAGAAGCTGATCCACCTCGCCATCCGCGGCCATGAGAAAACTTCCCGGACGGTTCGTGGGTGGCTGACAGCCGTGAACCAATTCGCCATAATGTTCGAGGATCGCTTCTCCC
>PDRW01000042.1 GCA_002746935.1 Rhodobacterales bacterium | reverse complement strand
TCCGGCGCCTGTTCCACCAGCTGTTCCCAGGAGGTGCTGCCATAGCGTTTGTCGACATCGCCCAGGATGTTTTCACCACCGGCGCGCGACACCACATGGCTGAGCATGGTATTGCCCAGAACCGCCCGCGGGGTGTCTTCTCCGCCGTTATAGATAAACACCGGAATCGGCTCGACACCTTCCAGCTTTTCTTCGACCGCGGCAACCGCTGTCTGAATATCTTCAATCAGTGCCGCGCCCCGTTCCGGCACGCCAAAGATCCCCGCGACCGAGCGGATTTCGTCATAAAGCTCGTCAAAGCCGTATTTTCCGAGATTGCAGCCCTCGGTATTCAGCCGGGTTTTCATGCCGAGGCTGTGCAGAACGTCACGGGAATGGCGTTTTTCGCTGAACCCGTCCGGGTATCCGGCATAAACGAAATCGGCCTCGGCGTCGATCAGCTGTTCGGTGGTTGCCACCAGAGGCGAGAGGATCGGCACCGTGTTATACGCCTCTTCATATTGCGGGCTGATCTTCAGATCGGCCATGTAGGATGTCCCGGCCATGCGGTCTTCCAGCCCCAGCGCCAGAAGCATTTCGGTCGCATTGTTGGACAGCGTCACCGCCCGTTCCGGCGCCTGTTCGTAAACGGTGGTGACACCGCAATTCTCGTCGGTATAGGGGAAATGCCCTTCGGCATATGCCACCGGGGTAAACGCCAGGAGCGCGGCGGCAGCGATCAGACAGTGTTTCATGGGGTTGGTTCTCCAGGTTGGAATGCGGGGATGGAAGATCGGTTCTGGCAGAGGGGCGTGCGGGAACACCATCGCGGGAAAGCAATGCAGCCACCATCTGAACGGCGCGCAAACGGGCTGAATACCGGCCTGACCTCAGGCAAAAGACCTGTCAGCACATTCCCCCCCTGCCGGCACCCTCGTCCGGCGTTGCAGCCAGGCTTCCGGCAGGTCTCCTGGCTCGCGGCTCACACGCTTCTGCCCCCTTCCCGGCCCGGCGGGGCCAGTGGTCTCGGGCAAAAGCTCGCCGCTTACAGTTGCGAGGGCAGCCACGGCATTGGCCCCGATGGCGGGCCGCACCGTGTTCCCTTTTCATCCGCGTGCATGCGGAACCGGAAGCCGGATCAGGCTATCGCGGAGCGGCGGTTCTGGCAAGCGCTTCACGGGGCCCCTTACGCACGGGAATCGCCTGAACGGCCGCCTGACCGGCGGTGATTCCCAAGCCGGGTGGGGTACGACTCCCTGCGCTCCGGGCCACGTTTCGGAGGATGCGATGGTGACCATGACCTTGCCGGACCCATGTCCCGGCGCCCGAAGTCCCGCGCCAGAGCTGGAAGACAATCTGTCCGCTGAGCGAGACCGTGCTGATCGTGCTGGCCGGTATGTTGGCCGGTATGCTGGCCGGCGTGACGGCGGGGGCGGATGATCCTGTGGAGATCGCCCGTTGGGTCGGGCCCAGGCTGGTATCTCAGCCGGTTTCTGCCCTTTGCAAACGGCGTGCCCTCGCATGACATAGCCAAACGACATGGCCGCACCCGGAGAACGCCTGGCCAGGCTCAACGGACCCCGCGCCAGGTCCGAACGCCACCTCAAGGACTGCGAGTGGCGATGGGGCAGGGCTTTCGATACACTCGTCGAAGAACTCAGCGCATTGCCAGTCCAGAGCCTTCTGAGATGCCGATGGAACATGCTGAAATCATCTCGCTTGTCGTGGCCTCTGCCACCGGCACCGCAGGCAGCGCCATCGCCGCGCGCCTGCACCGCGACGGATACCGCGTTTTCGCCACCACCCCGGATGCCAGCAATACCGACAGGCTCACGCAATTGGGCTATGCGCCGGCGGTGCGGGGCTGACCGGGGCGGCGCTGATCTCGCGCGGTGTCGAGACCGCGAAGCTGCCGGTGAATGTTCTGATGGTGGGCGGGTTGAAAACGGTCAGGGAGGTGGCCGCGCTCGGCGTGTCCAGAGTGAGCTGTGACCCCGGTCCGCTCCGCCGGTTTCTGGCCGATTTCAGGAAGACCTGTTCTGGCGTCGTTTGACGGCAGGTTTGCCCCTCACTGAAAATCCCGGCTTGGGAACAGTCGCCTGGCCTGTTCTCGCGGGTGTCTTGCGCGGGGGGTGGCCCCTGCGGGTTTGGCCGGGGCGCCGGTCAGGGTGGGGAGCAGGGGGGAGAGGTCTTCGATCTGTATGGCGATCAGATGGGCGACCTGTCAGTCGCGCTGTATCCGCCCGGTGACGCGCATCAGGCGGGCGGCGATCACCGCCTGGCGAAGACCCGGTTACGGGCGGCCGTCTGCGAAGGGTACGATCGCGCAGTTCGGGGAATGGCGGGTCGTCGTCCGGCTCATGATGCTTCATCCTGATCGGGAGGTGGCGCTTCCGGCCAACCCGGTGCGGATCAGAATGTCTCGGCGCTGCGTTTCAGCGCCGGGGAATGCCGATCGGCTTGCCGGCCCCTTCAGGCAGGTCGGACAGCCCGTGACGGGCGGCAAACGCATCGAGCCCGGCGGCGATGTCCTCGGGGAAGGGCGCGACCTTCGGGCCCGACATGTCGATATGCAGGGTCAGGGTTTCGGCGGTGGCGGCGATGAAACCCTCTTCGGCGTGGATCTCCTGCCAGGTATGAAACCGCTTCGCGTCGTGGTCGATGAGCCAGGAATGCACCCGGACGTTCTGGCCGAGATGCAGCTCCCGCAGGTAGCGGATCTTCACCTCGCCGGTGTAGGTGGTCAGGCCGCGGGCCTGCGCACAGGCCGGGCCGAGGCCGATCTGGTCGTAGAATTCATCCGAGGCGCGGTCGAACAGGGCGGAATAGAAGGCCATGTTCATGTGGCCGTTATAGTCGATCCACTCGGGCAGGACGTCCATCAGGGTCGAGATGTGGGGGGTGGACATGGGGCCTCCTTCCGGTTGCGCTGGCCTTGTGCCGCAGAGTCTGAGCGGGGCCCCAGCCGGGCCTCAGAGCGCCAGCTTCTTCGCCACGATCTCGTTGACCGCCTTCGGATTGGCCTTGCCGCCGGTGGCCTTCATCACCTGCCCGACGAACCAGCCCGCGAGCTTCGGGTTGAGCTTCGCCTTCTCCACCTGCGCCGGGTTCTCCGCGATCACCTTGTCGACCGCGGCCTCGATGGCGCCGGTGTCGGTCACCTGTTTCATGCCGCGCGCCTCGACGATTTCGGCCGGGTCGCCGCCCTCGGTATAGACGATCTCGAACAGCTCCTTGGCGATCTTGCCGGAGATGTCGCCCTTCGAGATCAGCCCGATGATGGCGCCGAGCTGCTCCGGGCTGACCGGGCTTTCGGCGATGCCGGTATCGTCCTTCTTGAGCCGCCCGAACAGCTCGTTGATCACCCAGTTGGCGGCGAGCTTGCCGTCGCGGCCCCTGGCCACGGCCTCGAAATAGCGCGCCGCCTCGACATCGGCCGTGAGCACGCCGGCGTCATATTCCGACAGCCCGAAGTCATTGACAAAACGCGCCTTCTTCTCGTCCGGCAGCTCCGGCAGGCTGGCGGCGATGGCATCGACCCAGGCCTGTTCGATCTCCAGCGGCAACAGGTCCGGGCAGGGGAAGTAGCGGTAATCGTGGGCCTCTTCCTTCGAGCGCATCGAGCGGGTCTCGCCGCGGTCGGGATCGTAGAGGCGGGTTTCCTGGGTGACCGTGCCGCCGTCTTCCAGAATGGCGATCTGGCGCCGGGCCTCGACGTCGATCGCCGCCTGGATGAAGCGCATGGAGTTCATGTTCTTGATCTCGCAGCGGGTGCCGAGATGGGAGAAATCCTGGGTCTCCATGTAGCGCTCGTAATCGCCCGGGCGGCAGACCGAAATGTTCACATCCGCCCGCATCGAGCCTTCCTGCATGTTGCCGTCGCAGGTGCCGAGATAGCGCATGATCTGGCGCAGCTTCTGCATGTAGGCGGCGGCCTCTTCGGGGCTGCGGATGTCGGGGCGGGAGACGATTTCCATCAGCGGACGATCACTTCGCCCTCGCCGACGATCGGGTGGTAGAGCTGGCTGATCTGATAGCCCTGCGGCAGGTCGGGGTAGAAGTAGTTCTTGCGGTCGAAGGCGGAGGTGAGGTTGATCACCGCCTTCAGCCCCAGCCCGGTGCGCACCGCCTGTTCGACGCAATATTCGTTGATCACCGGCAACATGCCCGGCATCGCCGAATCGACGAAGGCGACATTGGAATTGGGCTCGGCGCCGAACCGGGTCGAGGCGCCGGAGAACAGCTTGGCCTTCGAGGTAACCTGGGCATGAACCTCCATGCCGATCACCAGTTCCCAATCCTCCTTCGCCCCGGCGATCCGGGTGGGTTTGGGGGGGGCGTAGGCGAGATGGTCGAGCATGGGCCTGTCCTTCGTATGGCTTTCGGGCCTTCTAGGACAGGGCGGGCAGGGCGGCAAGGGGGCGGCAGGGGGGCGGCAGGGGCGGCGGCTGCGTGGCCGGGCAAGCCGGCCCGCCGGCCGGCGGGGGTCCACTGGCGGCGGTTTCAGGCGACGGTTTCGCCGGGACAGGTGGCCGGATGGCCGCGTTTTGCGCGGGAATCTGCCGAAATCAAACATTTCCTTTTCCGGATATTTGCCAGGTGGGTTCGAATCGCGCTTCTGGAGAGCAGGAAATTTCCGGGGGGCGGATATGATAGTGAAATATGCAAGGCACCTTGCCTTGGCGGCGCTGCTTTCGGGCTGTGCCACAAGCGAGGGGCTCAATATCGGTTTCGACGGCCTGTTCTCGACCAAAAGCCAGCCCGCGGCCCAACCGGCGATGCGCTGGGACCACGTGCCTGCCTCCGACGGCTGGACCGAGGCGACGCTGGCCGCACTCGACAGCCATGGCCAGAACCTGGTCAACACCACGCCGGCGGATATCGCCCAATGGTGCCCGGGCTATGAAAAGGCCGATGCCAGGGGGCGCAAGGCCTTCTGGACCGGGCTGCTGGCGGCGCTGGCCAAGCATGAGAGCACCTGGCAGCCGAAAGTGGTCGGCGGCGGCGGGCGCTGGTTCGGGCTGGTGCAGATCGCGCCGGCCACGGCGCAGGGCTACGGCTGCACGGCGCGCTCCGGCGAAGCGCTGAAGGATGGCGCGGCGAACCTCTCCTGCGCGGTGCGCATCCTCGACACCACGGTGCCGCGTGACAATGTGGTCAGCGCCGGGATGCGCGGGGTCGCGGCGGACTGGGGGCCGTTCCACCAGCAGAGCAAGCGCGAGGACATGCGCAACTGGATGCGGGCCCAGCCCTATTGCACCGGCTGAGGGATCAGCCGGGGTTCCGGGCCAGCGGACGGGGCAGCGGCATGGGGCCCGAACGGGTTCCGAACGGCGGTGAAAGCAGGGCGCGGGGCGCTGGTCTGCGGCCGTTTGTCGCCGCCCCGGGCCGGATCTTGAGCGGACCCGCCGAACGCTCCAGACCGCGCGATGCCCGGTGCAATGCCCGGTGCAATGCCCGGTGCGCGGCGGCAGACGGCGGGGCAGGAGACCGGGATGTGGAATGAAACCTTCGATACACCGGATTATGTTTTCGGCACCGAGCCCGCGGCGTTTCTGCGCGTCCATGCGGGGTTTCTGAAACCGGGCCTGAAGGGGCTTGCGCTGGCCGACGGCGAGGGGCGCAATTCCGTCTTCATGGCCGGGCAGGGGGTCGAGACGCTGGCGATGGATTCCGCGCCCAACGCGCTCGCCAAGGCGCGGGCGCTGGCCGAAGCGCGCGGGGTGAGGGTTGCCCATGTGGAAGCCTCGATCACCGAATGGGACTGGCAACCGGCGGCCTTCGACCTCGTGGTCGCGGTGTTCATCCAGTTTCTCGCGCCGGCCGAGCGCGCGGCGGTCTTCGCCGGGATGGTGCGGACCCTCCGGCCCGGCGGGGTGCTGATGCTGCACGGCTACCGTCCCGAGCAACTGGCCTATGGCACCGGTGGCCCAAGGGCCGAAAACCAGCTCTACACCGAGGCGCTGCTGCGCGAGAGTTTTGCCGCGCTCGACATACTCGTGCTGGACAGCTACGACCGCGACCTCGCCGAAGGTGCGCGGCATCGCGGGCCTTCGGCGCTGATCGACCTCATCGCCCGCAAGCCTGCCTGAGGGCGGCCCCGTCTGTAGACCTGCCTGAGGGCGGTCCCGTCTGTAAGCCCGCCCGAGGGCGGTCTCGCCTGTAAACCCGCCCGAGGGTGGTCACGCCCACAAGCCCAGCTGAGGGTGGCCCCGCCCGTCACCCCGCCTGAGGGCGGCCCCGCCCGTCATCCCGCCTGAGGGCGGCCGCCCCTACCGCCTTGCCCCATCCTGCCCTTGCCGCCCGGCGCCGCGCGTGCCACAGGAAGACATGCCCAAATCCTTCTCCGACCACATCCGGGCGCATCTCACGCTCGGCATGCCGCTCATCGGCAGTCACCTCGCCCAGCAGGCGATCGGGGTGACCGATACGGTGATGCTGGGGTGGTATTCGGTCGAGGCGCTGGCGGCGCTGGTGCTGGCCAACACCCTGTATTTCGCGCTGTTTCTCTTCGGTTCCGGCTTTGCCTTCGCGGTGATGCCGCTGGTTTCCGCCGCTGCCGAACAGGGCGACGAGGTGCGGGTGCGGCGGGTGACGCGGATGGGGCTGTGGATCTCGGTGGGGTTTGCGCTCGCGATCCTGCCGGTGTTCTGGTTCTCGGGGCCGCTTCTGGTGGCGCTGGGACAGGAACCGGAGATCGCCGCGGCGGCGCAGGAATATCTGCGGATCATGGGTTGGGGCATCATCCCGGCGCTGGCGGTGATGGTGCTCAAGAGCTATCTTTCGGCGCTCGAACGCACCTCGGTGCAACTGATCGTGGTGCTGGCGGCGGCGGTGGCCAATGCGGTGATCAATCAGGCGTTGATCTTCGGCAGCTGGGGCTTCCCCGAGATGGGAATGCGCGGCGCGGCGGTGGCCTCGCTCGCGGTGCAGCTGATCTCGGTGGGGGCGCTGGCGCTTTATGCGCTGCGGACCTTCCCGGCGCACCAGCTGTTCCGGCACCTCTGGCGGCCGGACTGGGAGGCGCTGCGCGAGGTGATGGGGATGGGCTGGCATATCGGCCTCACGGTACTGGCGGAGGTGGGGCTGTTTTCGCTGTCGTCGATCCTTGTCGGCATGCTCGGCACGACGCCGCTTGCCGCGCATGGGATCGCGCTGCAACTGTCCGCGATCTCCTTCATGGTGCCGCTGGGCCTGTCCAACGCCGCCACGGTGCGCGCGGGCAGGGCGGTCGGGCGCGGCGATGCGGCGGGCCTGCGGGCCGGGGCCCGGGCGGCCTTTGCGCTCGGCGTCGGCTGGGCGGTGCTGGCGGCGGTGCTGTTCGTGGCGCTGCCGGATCCGTTGATTTCGGTGTATCTCGACCCTGGCGAACCCCGCCGCGAGGAGATCGTGGCGCTGGGGCGGGGATTCCTGCTGATGGCGGCGCTGTTCCAGCTGGCCGATGCGATCCAGGTTGTCGCGATGGCGCTGTTGCGCGGGATGCGTGACACGCGGGCGCCGATGTGGATCGGCGTGGCGAGCTACTGGCTGATCGGGGCGGGTGCGGCCTGGGGGCTCGGCATCGGTCTGGGCTTCGGCGGTGTCGGGGTCTGGGCCGGGTTGGTGCTCGGGCTGACGGCGGCGGCGGTGGCGCTGAGCCTGCGCTTCTGGCGCGGTTCGGCGCGGCTCGGGAGTGCCCGGCGGGGCTGAGGCGTTTCGGGCGCGTTCCGGCCCTTGCTTCGGATTAGAAGCCCGCTCTGGCCGATTCCGGGGCTGATTCCGGGGCCGACCCCGGATTTACGCCTCGCTGCCCCCGCTGCCCCCACTCCCCTTCTCGCGCCGCGCCAGCTTGCCCGCGCGCCCGCCCCGGCGCTGTTTCAGCAGGGTTTCGCGCTCCGGCAGCCTGTCCATGATCTCCCGGCGTTCGGCGTTGCTGAGCGCGCCCCAGCGGGCGATCTCGTCGCGGCTGCGCAGGCAGCCGACACAGAGCCCTGCTTCCGGGTGGATCACGCAGATGTGGACGCAGGGGCTGAGCGGGCTGTGCGGCGGGGGCGTGGTCACAGAAGCCTCATCCGGTCGAGGGCGCCTTGCAGGATGTAGCCCGCGGCGACGTGGTCGATCACCTCGGCCCGGCGTGCCCGCGAGGTGTCGGCCTCGAGCAGGGCGCGTTCGGCGGCGACGGTGGAGAGGCGTTCGTCCCAGAAGGCGATGTCCAGCCCCAGCGTGCGGTCGAGATTGCGGGCGAAGGCGCGGGTGGACTGGCAGCGCGGACCTTCGGAGCCGTCCATGTTGCGCGGCAGGCCGAGCACCAGCCCGACGATCTGGCGGTGGGCGACGATGTCGGCGAGCCGGGCGGCGTCCTGGCTGAATTTGCGGCGCCGGATGGTCTCCAGCGGCGTGGCCACCCGCCGCGACGCGTCCGACACCGCGACGCCCACGGTCTTTTCGCCGAAGTCGAGCCCGGCCAGGGCGCGGCCGGGCGGCAGTGCGGCGGCGAAAGCGGCAATGTCCTGGTGGATCATTCCGCCACCCCGAGGGCTTCGGCGGTCGGGCGCAGGATGGCGAGACCCTCCGGGTCGTTGGCGAAATACTTCTGTGCCTCGCCCCAGATCACCCGGGCCTTGCGGGTTTCGCCAAGTGCGCTCAGCGCCTCCAGCAGCATCGCCCATTTTTCCGGCGGGCCGCCATCGGTGGCAAGCTCGTCGTCGAACTGGCTGGCCAGGCTGTCCAGCAGCATCATGCGCTCGTCGCCGCTCAGCCCGGCGGTCATTGCGGCGAGCGGTTCGGAGAGCATCACCCCGCCCGGCCCGGGCAGACCCTCCGGCCCCGCCGCGGAAGACGCCTCAGGCGCGGTCCCGGGGATTGCCCCGTCCGGGGCGGGGCTGACGGGGCTGCTGTTGTCGCTGTTGTCTTCGGGGCGGTCACCGGGACCGTCACCGGGGCGGTCACCGGGGCTGGGAGTGGGGGCCGGCGCGTTGGCCTGAGCCTCCTGCGGGTCGAAGGCCAGCGGGGCTGCAAGCCCGGCATCCTGCGCCGCCTTGTCGATCAGCGCCACCGCGTCCGGGCGCCTGGCAAACACCGCCTGCGCTTCGCCCCAGATGCCACGGGCGCGCTCTGTGTCGCCCAGAACGGCGAGCGCGCCGATCAGTTGTGCCCATTCCTGCGGCGTACCGCCCCGGGTTGCGAGCCGCTCCATCAGCCGTGCGGTCATGTCGGCCATCATCGCGCCGCGCTCGGCGTCGGTCATGTCCTTTGCCGCTTCAATGTCTTCCAGGGTGGGGCCGGAGCGTGCCGGCGCCTGCCGCGGTGCGGGCGGCGTGTAATCCGCTCCGGCCAGCGCGGCCAGCGTGCCGATCTGGCCGCGAACCGGTTCGACCCACGGGCCGCCCGCATCCGACCCTTCGAGCAGATCGCGCCAGATCGGGAAGGCGAGGTCTGGCCGGTCGTTCTGGGCATACATCAGCCCGAGGTAATAGCGCGCGATCCCGTCGGCCGGGTCGATCTTCAGCGCCTGCCTGATCGCGGCTTCGGCTTCGGGCGACACCCGGCCATGGGCGGCGAGCACCAGCAGATCGGCATATTGGGTGAAATCGTCGGCCCCGGCGTCCTCGCCCTTGATGGCGATGACGCGGGCCATGGCCCGATGCGCGGCGGCGAAGTTTCCGAGTGCGGCTTCGTGCTGGGCGAGCAGCTTCTGGCCCTTGAGCTCGTTCGGACGCTCCGCCATGGCCGCGCGCAGCCGGTCGATCGTTTCGAGGTATTCGGCGGACGCTTCCGGCGGCGGCCCGGCCCAATGCGGCAGATCCGCCTCCATTTCCGCCTGGCCGGGCCGGGCGGCACGGGCGCTGTCGGCATCGGCCTTGCGGGTGGCGAGCGGCAGATCCGGCATCACCTCCGGCAGGGCGAAGCCGCCGGCGTTTGTGCCGGGCAGGAGCCCGCCGAGCTTCGCGTAGAGCCCCAGGCTGCCGCCAAGCACAACCAGCGCCGACAGGACCAGCGCCGCGCGGGTCAGCCCCGGGGGCGGCGAAGCGGCGGCACTGGCGGCACGCGCCTTGCGGTCGGCTTCGAGCAGGCGGCGCGAGGTCTCGACCCTCGCGCGCTCCGCCTCCGCCGCGTCGATCACCCCGCGGGCGACATCGCGGTCAAGTTCGGTGAGCTGGTCGCGGTAGACCTGCATGTCGAAGGCGGCAGCGTCGTCCGGGGCGCGGCCGCTTTCCGAAAGCAGCGCGCGGCCAAGAATGGCGATGGTGGCGAGCGCCGCACTGGCGGTGATGATCCAGAAGCCCAGCATCGGTCCTCCCAGGGGATGGCTGGCCTACCTTTAGAGGATTGCGGGCACCGGCAAAAGCCCCGGGTGGCGGGTTTGGCCCCGAGACCGCGCGCCGCCCCGGCCCTCAGCCGCCGGGCTTCGCCGCGGGCCGCGGGGCTTGCGGCGGCGGCGACATCGGCGCGCGGGGCAGGCGGGGGCGCAGGAAGGCGGGCAGCAGGGTGGCGGTGTAGAGCGTGAAGGCGAGCACCCAGAGGAGCGCGGCGGCGAGGGTGGCCATATCCCACCCGGCGCCGGGCAGCAGCGGCGCGGCGCTGCGCAGCAGCGCGGCCGGCGGCAGCAGCGCATAGGCCAGCGCCACCGGGGCGGGGGCCACCAGTGGCCGGCCGGTGTGCCCCAGCGTGGCGCGCGACATCACCGCCAGGGTCATCCCCCCGACCCCGCCGATCGCCAGCAGATGCAGCGCGCTGCGCTCATCGCCCCCGGTCAGGATCGCGCCGCCCCAGAGCATCAGCCCCAGCGCCACCAGCGCGGCCGAGACATGGAGCGTGGCGAGGATCGGGCGGGTGGCGGCAAAGCCCGCGCCCCAGCGCATCTGGCGCAGCAATTGCGCCGCGCCGGCCGCGATCATGAGCAGCGCCAGCGCCGGGCTGCCGGGCAGCGCCAGCCCCGCCAGCGGCAGCACCGCCGCCGCGCCGATCATCAGCGGGGTGAAAAACGCGGCGTCGCGGGGCAGGGCGTTTTCGCTGACGCCCTCCCGGTTCATGGCGTTGCGGGTGAAGGCGGGGGCAACGCGGCCGCCGATCACCAGAATCATCCCCGCGAGCCCGAGCAGCCCGGCCCTTGTGCCGGTCGCGGTGCCGTCGGGCCAGATCCCGGCAAAGCCGAGATGGGTCGCCAGGCCGGAGAGCCAGAGCAGGCTCAGAAACAGCAGAAACACCATATTCGCGGGCTTCGGCCGCTTCAGCAGCAGCATCAGCACCTTGACCCAGAGCACCGGCAGGAAGGCAAGGTCAACCAGCGCCACCAGCACCGGGGGCAGGACGGCGGAAAACCACAGCGCCAGCCGCCCGGCAAGCCAGAGCGCCGCCACCGTGCCGATGAACAGATGCGGCACCCCTTTGGCGCCGGTCCAGTTCGGCACCGCCGTCAGCAGAAAGCCGCCGAGCGCCGCGCCGCCGTAGCCGAAGACCAGTTCATGGGCGTGCCACTCGACGGGGGCCATCTCGAACGGGCCGTCGTCCGCAAGCCCGGCGAGGTAGAGCCCCCACCAGCCGACGGCGACCACCGCAAAGACCCCCGCCGACAGGAAAAACACCCGGAACCCCTCCGAGATCAGCCGTTTCAGCGTTTCGCCCATTGGTCCGCCCTTTCCGTGGGGCCCCGCGGCCCGTCCCGCAGCCTGTGTCGCGGCCTGTGTCGCGGCCTGCATTGGTTTCACGGGAGTGTTGCGCGCGGGCCGGGCGAAAGGCAAGCCGGTTGCCCCGCCGCGCCCCCGCCGCACCGCTGTTGTGAACCACGCCGCAGCCCCTGCCGCAAACCATGTCGCAAAAAACCCCCCAATCGCCGCCACATGGATTGGCAAACGCTCCGGAGGGGTTAAGCTTCGGAGAAATGCCGCGCCATTTGCGCAGAAGGAGTCGGGATGGGACGCTACTCGGTCTTTGCCATCGCCCGTGAGGGGTTCAGGTATCACAGGGGCTGGGAACGGGCCTGGCGCTCACCGGCGCCGAAGAAGCGCTATCAGGCGATCGTCGTCGGCGCCGGCGGTCACGGGCTGGCGACCGCCTATTACCTCGGCAAGAACCACGGGATCACCGATGTGGCGGTGATCGAGAAGGGCTGGCTCGGCGGCGGCAACACCGGGCGCAACACCACGATCATCCGTTCGAATTACCTTCAGGATCCGTCCGCCGCGATCTACGAGAAGGCCCGGTCGCTCTACGAGACCATGAGCCGGGATCTGAACATGAACGTCATGTTCTCGCCGCGCGGCGTGATCATGCTGGCCCAGACCGAACATGAGCTCAGAGGCTACAAGCGCACCGCCCATGCCAATGCGCTCCAGGGGGTCGAGACCGAAGTCATCGGCCCGGAAAGGGTGAAAGAGCTGGTGCCGATCATCGAACTCAGCGGGCCGCGCTATCCGGTGCTCGGCGGGCTGTGGCAGCCGCGCGGCGGCTCGGCGCGCCACGATGCGGTCGCCTGGGGCTATGCCCGGGCCTGCTCCGCGATGGGGATGGACATCATCCAGAATTGCGCCGTCACCGGGATCGAGACCGAGGCCGGGCAGGTCAAGGCGGTCAAGACCACGAAGGGCCGGATCGAGACCGGGAAGCTCGCGCTGGTGGTGGCCGGGCACAGTTCGGAGCTTGCGGAGATGGCGGGGTTCCGGCTGCCGATCGAGAGCGTCACCTTGCAGGCGCTGGTGTCGGAGCCGATCGAACCGGTGATCGACGTGGTGGTGATGGCCAACACGGTGCATGGCTATATCAGCCAGTCCGACAAGGGCGAGCTGGTGATCGGCGGCGGCACCGACGGGTTCAACAGCTATACCCAGCGCGGGTCGTTCCACCATATCGAAGAGACGGTGCGGGCGCTGGTGGAGACCTTCCCGATGATCTCGCGGCTGAGGATGCTGCGGCAATGGGGCGGGATCGTCGACATGACCGGCGACCGTTCGCCGATCCTGTCGAAAACGCCGGTGGGCGGGATCTATGTGAATGCGGGCTGGGGCACCGGGGGGTTCAAGTCGATCCCGGGCTCCGGCTGGGCGATGGCGGAGCTGGTCGCGAAAGATGCGCCGGGGCCGCTGGCTGCGGAATTCGGCCTCGACCGTTTCCGCGAGGGGCGGTTCATCGACGAGAGCGTCGCCGCTGGGGTGGCGCACTGAAATGGGGCGCGGGGTGCAGAGCGGAAACGGCGCCAGGGCGGGCCTTGCGCTGTGGTGTGTCACCGGTGTGACGGCGGGAGGCGTGATCGGCACCGTGTGGCGGGCTCGGCGGAAATCGGCTGAGGCGCCTGTTCCTGTGTTGCAAGAAGACAACGCGCCCCCCACAACTGACACACCAATATGTAATGCGAAAGCGGAGGGAATATCATGTCTGGGCGTATCTGGATCGGTCTGGTGGTCATTGTGGCCGTGGCCGTCTTCTTTTATCTGTTCTGGCCGGGTGGGGCCGAGGAGAATGTGCTCCTGCCGGAGAGCGGGACCGAGACGACGCAGCCTGCCGAACAGCCGGCACAGCCCGCCGAACAGCCGGCGCAGCCTGCCGAGCAGCCGGCACAGCCCGCCGAGCAGCCGGCGCAGCCTGCCGAGCAGCCGGCACAGCCCGCCGAGCAGCCGGCGCAGCCTGCCGAACAGCCGGCACAGCCTGCCGAACAGCCGGCAGCCGAGTAAGGCTGGCCGGGCCGGTGCCTGGGCACGCCTGGGCACGGCCCGTGACAGGAACGCGAAACATTGCGGGGCCGGGGGCAACAGCTCTCCGGCCCCGTTTCCGTGCGCTGCGGCGGGGGCGCGGTGCCCGGTGCAGGCCGGCTGAGCGCCGGTGTCCGGTTTTGTGCGACACGCCTTGAGGAGATTGTCATGCTGATGCTGGAATGCCCCTGTTGCGGGGTGATGGCCGACGAAACCGAACTGGCCCCCGGGGGCGAAGCGCATCTGAAGCGGGTCGGGCCGGAGGGGTCGGACGAGGCGTTCGAGGCCTATCTGTTCGCCCGCGCCAACCCCAAGGGCGTGCATTTCGAACGCTGGCGCCATGCGGCGGGCTGCGGCAAGTGGTTCCTCGCGGCGCGCAATACGGTGACGCTGGAGGTCTATGGCACCTATCCGGCCCAGACCCATGAGCCGCCGACGGAGATCGTGGCGAAGATCCGGGCGAAGCTGCCGGGCTGGGAGGGGCTGTGATGGGTTTCGAATGGCTGGTGCAATCCGACCGACCCCGGACCCCACGCCCGCCGGGGGGCGCTGCCCCCCGGACCCCACGCCTGCCGGGGGGCGCGGCCCCCCGGACCCCCCCGGAGTATTTGTCCCAGGAAACAGAGGATCATGGCATGAGCGCGCGGATTGAGGGCTGGGGACGGCTGATCGACCGGTCGCAGCCGAAGCATTTTACCTTCGACGGCCAGAGCTATCGCGGCTTTGCGGGCGATACGCTGGCCTCGGCGCTGTTGGGCGCCGGGCGGCTGGTGATGGGGCGCAGCTACAAGCTGCACCGGCCGCGGGGTCTGGTGGCGTCGGGGCCGGAGGAGCCCAATATTCTGGTGGGGCTCGGGACCGGCGGCCGGATCGAGCCCGAAACCCGGGCGACGACTGTTGAGCTTGCCGACGGGTTGGTGGCAAAGAGCCAGAACGGCTGGCCCTCGGTGGATTTCGACCTGATGGCGGTCAACCAGCTGGCGGCGCGGTTCATGTCGGCGGGGTTCTATTACAAGACCTTCATGGCGCCCTCGACTTGGTGGTATGCGCTCTATGAGCCGATCATCCGCAAGTCGGCGGGGCTGGCGAAGGCGCCGAAGGGGCCCGATCCCGACAGCTATGAATATCTCCATGCGCATTACGACGTGGTCGTGGTGGGCGGCGGCGTGGCGGGGCTGGCGGCGGCGAAGGCCGCGGCGGCGTCGGGCGTCAGGGTGCTGGTGCTGGAGCAGGCGCATTTCTGGGGCGGACGGGCGCCGGTGGATGCGGTGGCGGAGGCCGGGCCTGAGGGTGAGGCCGCTGGCGGGATCGACGGGCAGCCGCAGGACGAATGGATCAGGAACGCGCTGGAAGACCTTGAAAACCAAAAGAATGTCACATTGCGGCTGCGGACGCAGGCGGTCGGGGTCTATGATCATGGCTATCTGGTGGCGGAGGAGAAGCTCTCCGGCACCGACCCGCGCCGCCGGCTCTGGCGGATTCGCGCGGGGCGGATCGTCAGCGCCACCGGGGCGATCGAGCGGCCGCTGGCCTTTGCCGGCAACGACCGGCCGGGGGTGATGCTGGCGAGCGCCATGCGGGATTATCTGGTGAACTGGGGCGTGGCGGTCGGCGAGCGGATCGTGCTGGTCACCAACAACGACGACGCCTACCGCACCGCGCTGGCGATGCAGGCGGCGGGGGCCGAGGTGATCGTGATCGAGGCGCGCGGCATGGCCAATGGCCCGCTGGCGGAACGCGCGAAGCGGCAGGGCATTCAGCTGCGCGCGGGGCGCGCCGTGGCCGAGGTGCTTGGCGGGCGGCGGGTGAAAGCGGTGCGTCTGGTGCCGTTGCGCGCGGGCGAGGCGGGCGAAGAGATCGCCTGCGACGCGGTGGCGATGTCGGGTGGCTGGTCGCCGGTGGTGCATCTGTGGTCGCATTGCGGCGGCAAGCTGGTCTGGGATGCGGCGCAGGCGCTCTACCGGCCCGACCCGGAGCATCCGCCGCGCGGCGCCGACGGGGCGGGCTTTGTGCACAGCGCAGGTGCGGCCTCGGGGGTGCTGACGCTCGCCGGGGTGCTGGACGATGCCTGGGTCGCCGGTGAGGCGGCCGGGATCGGGGCCGGCGGCACGGCTGTGCAGGCGGGGGCGCCATCGGCCGCGCCCGAGACGGTCCAGCCGCTGGAGCCGGTCTGGATCATGCCGGCCGATGCGGGGCCCGCCAAACGCGCCAAGATGTGGCTTGATTTCCAGAACGACGTGAAGGTTTCGGACGTGCAGCTTGCCGCGCAGGAGGGCTATGAGAGCGTCGAGCAGACCAAGCGCTACACCACGCTGGGGATGGCGAACGACCAGGGGAAAACATCCAATATCAATGGTTTGGCGGTTCTTTCGGGGGCGCTGGGCCAGGCCATCCCGGAGACCGGCACCACCACCTTCCGCCCGCCCTACACCCCGCTCACCTTCGGGTCGATCGCGGGCGAGGCGCGGGGCAAGCTGTTCCTGCCGCTCCGGCGCACGCCGCTGCATGGCTGGCACGAGGCCCATGGCGCCGATTGGGAGCCGGTCGGGCAGTGGCGTCGGCCCTATTGCTACCGTCAGGAGGGCGAGACCCGGGCGCAGGCGGTGAGCCGCGAAGTGTCGAACACCCGCGAACATGTCGGCCTGCTCGATGCCTCGACGCTTGGCAAGCTCCTTGTCAAGGGGCCGGACGCCGGCCGTTTCCTCGACATGATGTATACCAACATGATGTCGACCCTGCCGGTCGGAAAATGCCGTTACGGGCTGATGTGTTCGGAAAACGGCTTCCTGATCGACGATGGGGTTGTAGCACGGCTCGACGACGAGACGTGGTTGTGTCACACCACCACCGGTGGGGCCGAGCGGATCCATGGGCATATGGAGGATTGGCTTCAGTGCGAATGGTGGGACTGGAAGGTCCATGTGGTCAATCTCACCGAGCAATTCGCCCAGATCGCCGTGGTCGGCCCCAAGGCGCGGCAGCTGCTCGAAAGCCTTGGCGGCATGGATGTGTCGAAGGCGGCGCTGCCCTTCATGCACTGGGCCGGGGGGGAGCTCGCGGGCTTCCCGGTGCGGATCTACCGGATCTCCTTCTCGGGCGAATTGAGCTACGAGATCGCCGTCGAGGCCTCGCTGGGGCAGGCGCTCTGGGACCGGCTGATGGCCGACGGCAAGGGCCTCGGCATCATGCCCTATGGCACCGAAGCGCTGCATGTGATGCGCGCCGAGAAGGGGTTCATCATGATCGGCGACGAGACCGACGGCACGGTGATCCCGCAGGATCTGGGCCTCGGCTGGGCGCTGTCGAAGAAGAAGGCCGATTTCCTCGGCAAACGCGCCCATGCCCGCCCGGAGATGGCGCGCGACAGCCGCTGGAAGCTGGTGGGGCTGGAAACCACCGATGGTTCGGTGCTGCCGGACGGCGCCTATATCGTGGCCGAGGGGCAGAACGCCAACGGCCAGCGCAACACCGAGGGCCGGGTGACCTCGAGCTATCATTCGCCGACGCTCGGGCGCGGCATCGCCATGGGGCTGGTGCTGCACGGGCCGGCGCGGATGGGCGAGACGGTGCAGGTGGCGCGGATCGGCGCGGAACCGGTGGCGGCGAAGATCGTCGACCCGTGTTTCTACGACAAGGAAGGGGCGAAACAGGATGTCTGACAGGGTTTCCGCGCTTCCGGGCGCAGAGTTCGACGGCTATTGCACGGTGCGCGACGCGGGCCGGGTGGGGATGGTGACGATCCGCGGCGATCTGGCCGATTCCGCTTTCACCCGCGCGGTGTCGGAGGTCACGGGGTGTGCGCTGCCAAAGCGGCGGGGGATCGCGGCCGAAGGCGGGTGCCGCCTCGCCTGGATGGCGCCCGACGAGCTGATGCTGTTCTGCAAAGCCGAGGACGCCCCCGCACAAGCCCGCGCCCTGACCGAAGCCTTTGGCGGCCAGCATGCGCTGGCGGTGGATGTGACCGATGCCCGCGCGGTGGTGCGTGTCGAAGGCGGAGCCGTGCGCGAGGTGATCGCCAAGCTCACCCCGGCCGATGTCTCGCCGGAGGCTTTCGGCCCCGGCCAGATGCGCCGCACCCGCCTCGGTCAGGTGCCCGCGGCCTTCTCGATGCCGGACGAGACCAGCTTCGAGGTGATCGGCTTCCGCTCGGTGGCGATCTATCTGTTCGACCTGCTCGCCAACGCGGCAAAGCCTGGCAGCGAGGTGGGGCTGTTTGGCCACGGGCGTTGAGACCGGGCGTAAGCTGGGCGTAAGCGGGGCATGAGTGGGGCCTGTGCGAGCCCGGAGCTTCATAGCAAATTGGAGGAAATATGCGTCTTTTCAAATCATTGGCGGTTTTTGCAATCGCAACGGCGCTGGCGGCGCCGGTCGCGGCCAAGACCTGGAGCTGCACCTTCAGCGGCGGCGATGGCGCGGTGCCGGAGAAGGTGATCATCACCCACGACCAGAATACGGGCGCGGTCACGGTGAACGACCCGTTTATCCAGAATTATGTCGGCACGCCGGTCTCCGGCATCCTCAAATCGGCGAACGCCACCCGCTACCTGTTCAATTACAGCCTGCGGTCGTTCAAGGATGAGCAGGGCCATTGGGTGCCGGGGGTGTCGTTCAGCGTGAATATCATCCGCGCGACCGGCAAGGCGAGCATATCGGTGAACCCGGGCGGAAATTACGAATCCCAGCGCGGCTCTGGCACCTGCCGTTGAGCGCGGGCGGACACGGGGTTTCGGGCCGCCCCCGCGCCCCGGTGGCCGCCAAGGTCCACCGGGCCCGGCAAATGCCGCAGAACGCGGGGGGTTGACCCGGGCGGGTGGCCTCGTCCATCTACGGCGGAACGAAAACCCTTTCCTATCCATGCACAGGGAGTGCCCCGATGTCCTTTACCCTTCCCGATCTTCCCTACGCCCATGACGCGCTTGCCAGCCTCGGCATGTCGAAGGAGACGATGGAATATCACCACGACCTGCACCACAACGCCTATGTGGTGAACGGCAACAAGCTGATCGAAGGCACCGAATGGGCGGGCAAGAGCCTCGAAGAGATCGTCAGGGGCACCTATGATGCCGACGCCGTGGCGCAGAACGGCATCTTCAACAACGCGTCGCAGCATTGGAACCACGCCCAGTTCTGGGAGATGATGGGCCCGGGCGAAGACAAGAAGATGCCGGGCGAGCTGGAGAAGGCGCTGGTGGAAGCCTTCGGGTCGGTCGACAAGTTCAAGGACGAGTTCGCCGCCGCCGGTGCCGCGCAATTCGGCTCGGGCTGGGCCTGGCTGGTGAAAGACACCGACGGCTCCCTCAAGGTCACCAAGACCGAAAACGGCGTCAACCCGCTCTGCTTCGGCCAGACCGCGCTGCTCGGCTGCGACGTCTGGGAACATTCCTACTACATCGACTTTCGCAACAAGCGCCCGGCCTATCTCACCAACTTCCTCGACAAGCTGGTGAACTGGGAAAACGTCGCCTCGCGGCTGTGATCCCGACATGCGGCTGAGGACATATCGCCTTCTGACCCCGCTGGCCCTCTGGCTGGCGGGGCTTTCTGGTCCCGCCGCGGCGCTGGACACGGGAGTCAGCTGGGACTGGCAGTTGCAGGCGCCGCTGGATCTCTCGCTCGCGGTCGATGTGCTCGCGCTCGACCCCGACGAGGTCGAGAGCGCCGATATCGCGGCGCTGAAGGCGCGGGGGGTGTTTACCATCTGCTATGTGAGCGTCGGCTCATGGGAGGACTGGCGCGGCGATGCGGCGGCTTTCGCGCCCGAGCTGCTCGGAAACCCCTATGACGGCTGGCCCGGCGAACGTTTTCTCGATATCCGCGCCCCCGAGGTGCTGGCGCTGATGACGGCGCGGTTCCGGCGCTGTGCACAGATGGGGTTCGATGCGATCGAGCCCGACAATATCGACCTGCATATCAACGACACCGGCCTCGCGATCGGTGAAAGCGAGGTGATCGGCTATGTGCGTGCCCTCAGCGAGGTGGCCCATGGGTTGGGGCTACAGATCGCCCAGAAAAACGCCGCCGATCTCACCGGGGCGCTGTTGCCGCTCACCGATTTCGCCATGGCCGAGAACTGCCTGACCGACGACTGGTGCGATCTGTTGGCGCCCCATGCGGCGGCGGGCCGGGCGATTCTCGATGCGGAATACACCCGGCCGGGGCCGGAGATCTGTGGCCGGGCGGATGACAGCCTCTCGGTGATCTTCAAGGGCGAGGATCTGACCCGCGGGCGGGACATCTGCCCGTGACCGGGCGGGGAACTCTGCCCGTGACCGGGCGGGGAACTCTGCCCGTGACCGGGCGGGCGAACGGCGGAGCGCTCCGGCCGGGGCGTGGCGCCCTGTTTCCGGGACAGGGAAGGGCAGGGGATTTGAGGGCAGGCGGGTCTTGAGGCAAGACCGCCTCAGCCTTCCAGAACCACCAGCGCGTGGCGTTTCTTGCCGGCCGAGAGCTTGAGCGGTGTCGCGAGGTCTTCGGGCGTGATCATCAGCCCGGGCGCGGTCACGTCGGCATCGTTCATCTTCGCGCCCTTGTCGGCGATCAGGCGCTTGGCCTCCTTGCCGGATCTGGCGAGCCCCGAGCGGGTGATGAGCTGGGTGATGGAAATGCCCTCGCCCACCTCCTGAGCGGTCAGCGTCAGCGTCGGCAGGTCGTCGCCCACGCCGCCTTTCTCGAAAACCTCGCGGGCGGTGGCCTCGGCGGCTTCGGCGGCTTCGCGACCGTGGAGCAGCGCGGTGACCTCGTTTGCCAGCACGATCTTGGCGTCGTTGATCGCGGAGCCCTGCGCCGCGCCGAGGCGCTCGCAGTCTTCCAGCGGCAATTCGGTGTAGAGCTTGAGGAAACGGCCGACATCGGCGTCGGTGGTGTTGCGCCAGAATTGCCAGAATTCGTAAGGCGAGAGCATTTCGGCGTTGAGCCAGACCGCGCCGGATTGCGACTTGCCCATCTTCCTGCCGTCGGACGTGGTCAGGAGCGGCGAGGTGAGGCCGAAAATCTCGGTGTCGAGCACGCGGCGGGTGAGGTCGATGCCGTTGACGATGTTGCCCCACTGGTCGGAGCCGCCCATCTGGAGCCGGCAGCCGTAGCGGCGGTTGAGCTCGAGGAAGTCATAGGCTTGCAGGATCATGTAGTTGAATTCGAGAAACGACAGCGATTGCTCGCGGTCGAGCCGCGATTTGACGCTTTCGAAGGCGAGCATCCGGTTGACCGAGAAGTGGCGTCCGATGTCGCGCAGGAAATCGAGATAGTTGAGCCCGTCGAGCCATTCGGCATTGTTGAGGATGAGGGCATCGGAGGGGCCGTCGCCGAATTCGACGTAATGGGAGAACACCTGCCGGATGCCCGCGATATTGGCGTCGATCTGCGCGGGGGTCAGCAGGGGGCGTTCGTCGGCGCGGAAGGAGGGGTCGCCCACCTTGGTGGTGCCGCCGCCCATCAGCACAATCGGCTTGTGGCCGGTCTTTTGCAGCCAGCGCAGCATCATGATCTGGATCAGCGAGCCCACATGCAGGCTCGAGGCGGTGGCGTCGAAGCCGATATAGGCCGGGACCACACCGTTCACGAGGGCTTCGTCCAGCGCCTGGTAATCGGTGCAGTCGGCGAGAAAGCCGCGCTCGATCATCACGCGCATGAAGTCGGATTTCGGGTGGTAGGTCATGCGTTCCGGGTCCATAAGCAGGTTGATTGTGCCTCTATAGAGGCGCGCGGGAGGGAGGGAAAGGATGAAGCTCGGGGGCATGGTCAAGGCGCTCGGTGCGATGTCGGGCACCTCCGCCGACGGGGTCGATGCGGCGCTGATCGAGACCGACGGCGAGACCATCGCGGGGTTCGGAGAGAGCGGGTTCCGGCCCTATTCGGCTGACGAGGCCCGCACCATCCGCCGCGCTTTCGGACGCTGGCCGGGCGAGGCTCCGGTGGAGGCGGCGGCGCAGGTGGTGGAAGCGGCACATGTGGCGCTGTTGCGGGGCTTCGAGGGGGCGGAGCTGGTCGGCTTTCACGGCCAGACGCTGGCGCATGACCCGAAGGGCAGGGGCACGCATCAGGCAGGCGACGGGCAGCGGCTGGCGGATGCGCTCGGCCTGCCGGTGGTGTGGGATTTCCGCACCAGCGACGTGGCGCTGGGGGGCGAAGGCGCGCCGCTGGCGCCGTTCTTTCACTTTGCGCTCGCCCGCCATATCGGCGCCACCGGGCCGGTGGCCTTCCTCAACCTCGGCGGTGTCGGCAATATCACCTGGGTCGACCCCACGAAGGACCGGCCCGACGCGCCCGGAGCGCTGCTCGCTTTCGACACCGGCCCCGCCAATGGCCCGATCGACGATTTCATGCGCCGGACCCGGGGGCGCGTGCGGGACGAGGGCGGCGCCTATGCGGCGACAGGCGAAGCCGACAGGCAGGTGATCGCGGATTTCCTCGGCGATCCGTACTTTCTGCGCGTCCCGCCCAAATCGCTCGACCGGAACCACTTCGCGGGGCTTGGCAAAGCGGTGCGCAGGCTGAAGCCCGCCGATGCCGCCGCCACCCTGACGCTCGCCGCCGCGGCGGCGGTGATCCGTGGGTTCGAACATCTGCCCGAAGCGCCGGGCCGGCTGCTGGTCGCCGGCGGCGGGCGGCGGAACGCGACGCTGATGGGGCGGCTCGACGAGATGCTGAAAGGCCGGGTGGAGCCGGTGGAGGCCGCCGGGCTCGACGGCGACATGCTCGAAGCCCAGGCCTTCGGCTTCCTCGCGGTCCGGGTCGCGCGCGGGCTTGCGACCTCCTGCCCCGGCACCACCGGCGTCGCCGCGGCGGTGGGCGGGGGCATCGTCTCGCAGCCGGGGTGATCCGGGCGCTGTTGTGCCGCCCGCAGGATGAGGCGCACCGTTTCAGAGCGCCCCGGAACAACCCGGAGCAATGCGGACGGGTTTCGGGGCCTGGTTTTCAGCCGCCGCCATGGCTGCTGGTCCGCCCGGCTCCGCGGAGCCGCTGCCAGCGGTCAAGACGTCCATTATTCCGGAATAATGGAAGTCCGGTTTTCCGGACTAATGGACATCCAGTTTGGTGAAAAAAATTCTCATTATCAGTATGTTACGCGTCTTCCTCAGCACCGGACACGACCCTGAAAAGAATTCGCGAAGGGCCCGCCCCCCCGCAGCCCGCCGCGCTCACGTCGGATCGTAGCTGAAGCTGGTAAACCGGGCCTCGGCGGCCTGACCGGAGAGGTCGAAGGCCAGCATGCCGACAAAGGCGCCGGTGAAGGAACCATGCTCGCCGCGCCCGCCCTCATCGGAAATCGCCGCGGCATCGAGCGCCGGGCCGATGGCTTTCCAGTCGCTCCCCTCCCGGCGCCAGAAGAACCGCTGGGTGGCGTGATCGACCCGCACGCCGAGCTCCACCGGCCCCTCGCCAATCGGGATCGGCACCCGCAGCGCATAGTCGAGAAAGCCGTCATTGTGTTTGTTCTGGCAGGAAATCACGCTCAGCGTCCGCCCGAGACGGGGCTCATGCGACAGCAAAAGCGCGTGGAATTTCGACGCGTTGTAATAGGTGGTGAGCCCCGCGGCCTGCTGGTAGTTTTCCGGCTCGAAATCGAGCCAGCATTCGGCGGCATAGCGGAAATGCTGCTGACGGCGGGCGACCAGCGCCTGTTCGAACCAGGAGCCGATCGATTCGCGCCCCGTCAGCACCAGAGCGCCGTCTTCGCAGCGGAAGATCCGGTCCGGTTCGGGGGTGCGCAGCCATTGGAAATCCTCATGCAGCCGGTCGAAGCGGTAGTCGACCCGGGCAGGCGGCGCCGGTTCCACATCGGCCAGCCCCGGCAGGGTCTCGCGCACCAATGTGCCGCCGGTCTCGAGATAGAGCCAGCCGTCTCCGCCCCAGGCGCAGCGCTCGAGCCCGGTTTCGCGCCCCAGCGGGCAGAAGCGCCCGTGCCCGTCGGGGCCGGGGATCGGGCGGCCCATCAGGAAGCTGTGGTAGACCTGGCCATCGGGGGTCTCGACATATTGCCCGTGGCCGGTGCGCTGGATCGGGTGCGACGGGTCGGCGGCGTTGCAGATCAGGTGTTTCGCCGGATGGGGCTCGTAAGGCCCTTCGATGCGGCGCGCCCGCGCCATGCTCACCGCATGGCCATAACCGGTGCCGCCCTCGGCGGTGGTAAGGTAGTAGTAATCGCCGTGCCGGAACAGATGCGGTGCCTCGGTGAGGCCGCGCGAAGTCCCCGCCCAGATATTGTGCACCGGCCCGGTGAGCCCCGCCTCCGGGCTCCATTGCTGCAACACGATCCCGTCGAACCGGTCATGCGCCGGGTTGCGCCCCGAGCCGGGGCCGCGGTGGTTCCACAGCATGTTGAGCACATATTTCCGCCCGTCCCGGTCGTGGAACAGCGACGGATCGAAGCCGGAGGAATTGACATACCACGGGTCGCACCACGTCCCCTCCACGGTCTTGCAGGAAGTGATGAAATTCTGCACATCCTTGAAGGCCCCGTCGATCCGCCGGACGTTGCTGTAGGCGAGCCAGAACCTTTCGTCGTCATGGCTGAGGCAGGGGGCCCAGACCCCGCCGGAATCGGGATTGCCGCGCATGTCGAGCAGACTGGCCCGGTTCAGGGGCCGTGCCACCAGCCGCCAGTTCACCAGATCGCGCGAATGGTGGATCTGCACGCCCGGGTACCATTCGAAGGTGGAGGTGGCGATGTAATAATCCTCGCCGACCCGGCAGATCGACGGGTCCGGGTTGGAACCGGGCAAAACCGGATTGCGGATCATCGCGGCCTCCTTGCGCGGCGGAAGATCGTCTGTTGCGCAGCCATTGCATCCGGGCGGTCGCCGGTTGTCCGGGGCTGGCCCGGGCGCGAGTCTTTCCCGGTTTCAGGTGTGAGGCTACCACAACGACAAGGCAGGAGGCGAGGCCGGACAACACGCGCCGCTCATCTTCCGGGGCGCTCTGTGCGGCGCGGCCCCTGCGAAACGGTGATCTGCCGCGCAAACGCCGCAGAAACGGAAGGCCGGCGCAGCGGGCGGGCCGGTGAGCGGCGGCATGTCTGCGGATTTGCCGATGCAGAATTCGGCCGGATGCGACGGGGACCGGTCCGGCTCTGGCCCTGCACCCTGCCGGAACGCCGGCGGCGCGGGCAGACGTATAGAGCTTGCCCCGCGCAAACCGGCCCCGGTTTGTGCTTTTCGACATGCGAAAACAAGACGACAGAGCAGGTGGCGTGAATGCGGATGAGCGCGGGCGTGCTCTGGCCATACGACATGGTGTGATTGTGTCATCTGGCTGCACGTCTTTGAATTCATGCAAATATGTCGTGGATATTGAGACCGGAATCCACGCCCGTCAGCCATCGCTTGCGCCTGGCCAGATTCGCGCAACAGGTTTTGTCCCGCTGGTGTCGCATGTCTGAAGCCGCTCTGAAGCCGCAAGACCGGCACCCGCTCTCGCAGAGGCACGCTTTACCCCAAAGCCCGGGCCAGGGCGCAGAACCGCTCCAGGTCGATCTCTTCCGCCCGTGCGGTGGGCGGGATGCCGCAGGCCTCCAGAACCTCCGAAATCTCCGGGTGCAGCCCCTTCAGCGAGGCGCGCAGCATCTTGCGGCGTTGCTGGAAGGCGGTGGCGGTCAGCCGTTGCAGCCCGTCCGCGGGCGCGGGGAAGCGGGGAGAGGGCAGGGCGGTGAGGTGGACCACCGCGGAGCGGATTTTCGGCGGCGGGGTGAAGGCCTCGGGCGGAAGCTCCATCACCAGCCGCGGCTCGGTACGCCATTGGGCAAGGATCGCAAGACGGCCGTAAGCCTTCGAGCCCGGCCGCGCGGTGATCCGCGCGGCCACCTCTTTCTGGAACATCAGCGTCAGGCTTTCCCAGAATGGCGGCCAGCGTTCCGGGGTCAGCCAGCGCACCAGCAATTCGGTGCCGACATTATAGGGCAGGTTGGCCACCACCTTGATCGGGGGGGTGAGCCGGGCGGCGGCATCCACCTCCAGCGCGTCGGCGTTCAGCAGTTCGAGCCGCCCCGGATACTGCGCCGCGATCTCTTCGAGCGCCGCCATGGCGCGGGCATCCTTTTCCACCGCCAGCACCCGGCGCGCCCCTTCGGCGAGCAACCCCCGGGTCAGCCCGCCCGGGCCGGGGCCGATTTCGAGCACGTCGGCCCCCGCGAGCCCGCCCGCGGCCCGCGCAATCCGGGCGGTGAGGTTCAGGTCCAGCAGGAAATTCTGCCCGAGCGACTTTTTTGCCCGCAGCCCGTGGCGGGCGATGACCTCACGCAGGGGCGGCAGCCCGTCGATATGGCTCATCCGCCCGAGACCCCGCCCGATGTTTCATCCGCCATTTCCCGCGCCATCCGAAGTGCCGCGATCAGCGAAGACGCGTCGGCCACGCCCTGTCCGGCGATGTCGAAGGCGGTTCCGTGGTCGGGGGAGGTGCGCACGAAGCCGAGACCGAGGGTCACGTTCATCCCGCCCGCAAAATCGAGCGTCTTGATCGGGATCAGCGCCTGGTCGTGATACATCGCGATGGCCACGTCGTAGCGGGCGCGGGCCGGGGGGTGAAACATGGTGTCGGCCGGGTGCGGGCCGGTGATCGCCATGCCTTCGCCGGCGAGATGCTCGATCAGCGGGGCGATCCAGTCGCGCTCCTCGGTCCCCATGGCGCCGCCTTCGCCCGCGTGCGGGTTGAGCCCGGCGACCGCGATCCGGGGGCGGGCGAGGCCCTGCGCCCTGAGCCCGGCCTCGGTGACCCGGATGCAGCTTTCGAGACGCGCCGGGGTCAGCGCGCGGGGCACCTCTTCGAGGGGGATGTGGATCGTCGCGGGCACCACGCGGAGCGCATCGCAGGCGAGCATCATTGCCACCTCGCGCCCCCCCGCCAGATGGGCGAGATACTCGGTATGACCGGGGAAGGCGAAGCCGGCGCCGTCCTGCAACGCCTTCTTGTGGATCGGCGCGGTGCAGAGCGCCGCCGCCCGGCCGGCCTGCACCAGCGCCACCGCCTCGGCGATGGCCCCGATCACATGGGGCGCGTGCTCCGGCCGGGCCACGCCGGGCACCCGGGGGGCGCCGAAATCGCGCGCGAGCACCGGCAGGCCGCGGGGCATGGCCGCCGCCGCCTCCTCCGGCGCGGCGATCTCGACGAAGGCGCTGCCCCGGGGCAGATGCGCCGGATCGCCGATCAGGAAGATCACATCCTCGCCCCGCAGCGCTTCCCAGGCGGCCACGGCGATCTCGGGGCCGATCCCCGCGGGCTCGCCGCAACTCAGGGCAATCGGTGCGCCCGGGATGACCGGCGCGTCTGGCGCGCCCAACGCGCCCGGTGCAAGCGGTCCCCGGGGGGCCATCAGCGCAGGATTTCGATGTGGGCGTCGGCCTTCAACTCGTCGAGGAGCGTGCGCGCCATCGAAGACATGCGGCTGTTTTTCAACTGGGTCGCCACCGCCTCTTCCGTGGTGGAACGCGGCAACTCGTTGCCGCGGGCGCAGAGCATCAGCACCGCCAGCGCCCCGCCCGAGGTGGTCACCCGGGTGGAGATCTCGCCCGGATCGAGCGTGGCAAGCTCGGTGCGGAACGGCTCGGGCACCGCCGCCTCGCGCATTTCCTCGCGGATCAGCTGTTCGGGCGGAAGCCCGCGGGCGAGCGGATAGAGCCCGTCGCAATCGGTGATGTCGGCGCGGATTTTCGCCGCCGCCGCGAGATTGGCCGCGCTGGCGCCGCCGGGCAGCAGAAGTGCTGCATAATCCACCACTTTCGGGCGCTCGCCCCCCTCGACCTGTTCGCGGTCGCGCATGAAATAGATGTGGAGGGTGTCGCCCACCTGGATCGGCCGGGTGGTCTGGCCGGGCCGCAGGGCGCGGATCGCGCCGCCGATTTCGGGCGGCAGGATACTGGCATCGACCCAGGACATTTCGCCGCCTTTGGTGCGGTTGCGCGCCACCGAGAAGCGGGTGGCGGCATCGCGGAAACCGGCCTCGTCGAGACCGGTGAGCCGGCCGGCGCGTTTCATCGAGGCGCGCCTGGTGGCCGGATCGCCGGCGGGCAGGACGATTTCGCTCAGCAGCACCTTGAGCCCGGCCTCGGGCTCGCTTTCGCCCATGGCGATGGCGATCTCGGTTTTCGACAGCGAGACCATCGGCGAGAATTTCGTTCTCGCGAATTCGCGCCAGCCGACTCCGGCCGCGACGAAATCGCGGAAGCTCTCGGCGGCGATGCCGTTTTGCGCGAGCAACGTGAGAAACTGCGCGCCGGTGAGGTTGCCGCGCTTGGCGAATTCCTCGATGCCGGCGGAAATCTGCTCGTCGGACACTTCGATCCCGGCCCTTTTGACCTCGCGGTTCTGGATCCGCTCGCTCACCAGCTGGTCGAGCGCCAGCGCGCGCACATCGCCCGGGGCGCGCAGGAGCGTCAGGAAGCGCTGGCGCTGGTCGAGTTCGAAACGGGTGATGACCTCGCCGTCGACCCGGGCAACGGGGGTGAAGCTCTGCGCTTCGGCGGGCAGCGTGTGCAGCGCCAGCATGAGCCCGGCCACGAGCCCGGCCAAAAGACCGGCAACGGGGCCAGCCACGGGGCCCATTGCCCGGACACCGGGCTTTGTTCCGAGACCGGGTTTTTCTGATCCGGTCCTGACCTCCGCCGCGGGTTTCCCGGCGATCCCGGCTTTTGTGTTACGCATCGTTTTCCCAGCTCTGTTGTCTCTTTTGATACATCCGGGCCGCCCGCCAGGCCGCCGGCACACCCCCCGCCGGGGCAGCGCGCCCCGGGCGGCGTCGCGCCTACATTAGTCGAGGATCGGACAGGGTGCGAGGGCGAATCGCAGAGGCCCGCGGCTCGGCTCCCCTGGGGTGCGGGCGGCCGCTGCCCCGGGGCAGGCGAAAGCCGCCGCCGGTGGCGGCCTCTGGAAATATCCGGGGCCCGGCGCTAGGTACGGAGCAACCGCCCGGCGCGCGCGCCGGGCCGCCCACCACAGGAGCACGCCATGACCGAGATCGTCACCCCCCGTTTCATGCCCTTCGACATCGAGGCCATTGCCGGCGCCGAAGGGCGCGTGGTGGTGTTCTCGGAAGGCGGCGAGCGCATGGACAAGGGGGCCCGCCGGGTCGACCGGCTGACCCGCGGCGCGCTGAAGCGGCTGCTCGCCTCCGAGGCGTTCGACAAGCTCGCCCCCGGTGAAGCGGTCGAGATGAGCTGGCCCTCGGGGCTTGCCGCCGAAGCCGTGCAGGTGGTGAAGATCGACCGCAGGATGAGCCCGGACGAGGCCCGCAAGGCCGGGGGGGCGATCGGCGCCAGGGCCCTTGGCAAGGACGTGCTGGTGCTGGCAGGCTCCCTCAGGCACAGCGCCGAGATCGCGCTGGGCGCGATGCTCGCGGCCTATGACTTCCGCGACCACAAGACCGGCGGGGCAGGGCAGGCGAAACCGTGCCGGCTGAGCTTCGCGGTCTCCAATGCCGAGGCGCTGAAGGCTCAGGCGGGCGATCTCGCGGCGGTGGCGGAGGGTGTGTTCTTCACCCGTGATCTGGTGAACGAACCCGCCAACGTGCTCACCACGGTGGAATTCGCCGCCCGTCTCGACGCGCTCACGGAGCTCGGCGTGACGGTGCGGGTGCTCGAAGAAGACGAGATGGCGCGGCTCGGCATGAATGCGCTGCTGGGGGTCGGGCAGGGCTCGGTGTTCCCGTCGAAACTGGTGGCGATGGAATGGATGGGCGGCGCCGAGGGCACCCCGCCGCTGGCGCTGGTCGGCAAGGGGGTGGTGTTCGACACCGGCGGCATTTCGCTCAAGCCCGGGCTCAACATGGAAGCGATGACCATGGATATGGGCGGCGCGGGCACCGTCGCCGGGGTGATGAAGACGCTGGCGCTCAGAAAGGCCCCCGCCAATGTGGTCGGCGTGGTCGGGCTGGTGGAGAACATGCCCGACGGCAAGGCCCAGCGTCCCGGCGACATCGTGCGCTCGATGAAGGGCGACACGATCGAGGTGATCAACACCGACGCCGAGGGGCGCCTGGTGCTGGCCGACGTGCTCTGGTACGCGCAGCAGGAATATGCCCCCGCCGGGCTGATCGACCTTGCGACGCTGACCGGCGCGGTGATCGTCGGGCTCGGGCATGAGAATGCAGGGGTGTTTTCCAATGACGACGATTTCGTGAAGGCGTTTCTGAAGGCTGCCAGGGCCGAGGGCGAGGGCGCGTGGCGGTTGCCGCTCGGGCCGGGCTATGACAAGCTGCTGAAATCGCGGCTCGCGGACATGAAGAACTCCATGGGCCGGCCTGCCGGGTCGATCACCGCGGCGCAGTTCCTGAAACGCTTCGTGAAGGACGACATGCCGTGGATCCATCTCGACATCGCCGGCGTGGCGCTGCTGTCGGAAGCCTCGGATCTGGCGCCGAAAGGGGCGACGGGCTGGTTCGTGCGCAGCCTCGACCGGCTGGTGCGGGAGCGCTACGAAAGCTGAAGGCGCACCTGCCTGCGCGCCCGGCCCGTCTGAAGGCGCACGGGGCGCGCGTCGGACAGGCTGAAGACGCGCGGGGCGCGCGTCGGGGTTCCACCCCGGACCCCGGGAGTATTGTCCACAAGAAAAAGGAGCCCGCTTTGGGAGAGGTGTTCTTTTATCACCTGACCCGGTCACCGCTGGAGGAGGCCTTGCCGGTTTTGCTCGGCAAGGCGCTCGGGGCCGGGTGGCGGGTGGTGGTGCGGGGTACGGAGCCCGGCCATCTCGACTGGCTCGACCAGCGGCTCTGGCTCGGGCCGGAGGAGGGGTTCCTGCCGCATGGGCGCGCGGGCGGGCCGCATGACGCGGATCAGCCGGTGTTGCTGGCCACGGGGGCGGAGATCGGGCCAGAGATGGTGAACGGGGCGCCAGAGGGCGCAGAGATGATAAACGGGGCGAACTGTCTGGTCTCGGTCGACGGGGCGGAGATTTCGGCCGGAGAGGTGGCAGCGATGGCCCGGGCGATGGTGCTGTTCGACGGCAACGATGCGGCGGCGGTGGAGGTGGCCCGGGGCCAGTGGCGCGCGCTGACCGGCGCCGGGGCGAAGGCGAAATACTGGAGCCAGGCCTCGGGGCGTTGGGAGATGAAGGCGGAGAGCTGATGGAAATCAGCGACTTGCGGGGCGTCCTTCGAGTCGTCTTTCGAATTTGAATGGTCTGGAGCAGGCCTCGAAGGGCCGGTTTCAGCGCGTCAGCAGCAGCCTGTCTTCGGCGATTTCGATCTTTTCGAAGCGGCGCAGATAGCTCATGCCGAGGAGCGACATGTCCATCTCGCCGGCATTGACCAGCACCGGCACGGCGCGGTCGGTGATGTCGCCGAGGGTCAGGCTGTCGAGCCGGGCTTTTGCGGTGCGCACCACGCCATTGGCGGTCGAGGCGGTGCCGGTATAGGCGAGGGTGGTTAGGTCGATCCCGGCGCGTGCGGCATCGGCGGGGGTGAGCACCACGTCGGTGGCGCCGGTGTCGACGATGAAGTCGAGCCGCTCGCCGTTGGCCTCCGCGGTGACGTAGAAATGCCCGTCGAAGCCGCGCGGCACTTCCAGCACGCCGCTGCCCACCACCGCCTGCCGGGGTGCGAGCTCGTGGCTGATGTCGTTCCACAGGCCGTAGCCCGCGACCAGACCGAGGATGATCAGGGCCCAGATCGCCGCCTGTTGGGCGAGCTTGTTGAGGCTCAGGCGGTCCGAGGCGATGAAATAGCCGCCCACGGCTGTCAGCAGCAGCACGAGATAGGCGAGGCGTCCGATGTCGTCTTGTGTCATGGGCCCGATATAGGGGCGTGGCGGGTGGATGCCAATGCGGCTAGGCCGTGCCGCCGGCGAGGTTGAAGTCGGCCAGGCCGTCGAGCACGAATTGCACCGCAAGCGCGGCGAGCAGCATCCCGAGAAGCCGGGTCAGCACGTTGATGCCGGTTTCGCTGAGGGCGCGTTCGATGAGCGATGAGGCGAGCATCAGCAGCAGCACCACCAGCAGTACCGCCAGCATCACCAGGTGGACGGCGAGGAATTCCAGCGGTTCGGAGGTCTGGCCTGCGAGCAGGATCATCGCCGCGATGGCGCCGGGGCCGGCGATGAGCGGAATTGCGAGCGGGAAGATGGAGGGGTCTTCGTCCGGGTCGAGCCCCGGTTCCGACTGGTCGCGGCGGCGCTGGCCGCGGCGCTCGAACAGCATGTCGAGCGCGGTGAGAAACAGCAGCAGCCCGCCGGCAATGCGGAAGGCGGGCATGGTGATGCCGAAGACCGCAAGCACCTGAAGGCCGAACAGCCCGAAGAGCGTAAGCAGCGCGGCGGCGGTGCCGAGCGAGCGCAGGGCGATGAGCGCCCGCTCACGGGTGTTCGCACCGCGGGTCAAAGCGACGAAGACCGGCAGCAGGCCGATCGGGTCGATCACCACGAAAAGGGTGACGAAGGCCGGTATGAGCAATTCGGACAACATGCGCGGGCTTTTGCCAGCGCTGTTCGGCTTGTGCAAGGGGTGAGAATTCGGGGGGCGGGCCGGCGGCCGGAGTTTGCGTGAATTGTGGTGGATTTTTCGTTAACGACATGGCGAAAGGAGCAGCGGGATGAGCGTAAGGTGCTGTAAGACAATGGGAAACTGGTGGTTTCATTATTCCGGTATTCCGGACTAATGAACTTTTGCCCCGGGCCGGCGGCCACCGTCGTCCGGAGGCGTTGCAAGCCCCCGGGAGCCCCGCCCGGCGGCGCTCGGAGAGGGTGGTCTCCCGGGCGGTTCGGGCCTCGCTCCACCTGACCTGCCGCCCCGCTGTGCCGCTGCCGCCCCTCCGGCCCGCCGCCCCGTTGCCGCGCCGCCACCCCGCTCCCGCGAAAGCGTCGGGGGGGCGATCCCGTGCCGGGGCGGCAGGCAGTTCCGGCTGACGGGTGCTGGCGCCGCGGGTGCCCTGGCGTGCGCCCGCTGCCCGGCACATCCGAGCTGCCCTTCAGGCCCGATCCCGCTGTTCGTGAGGGACGGGCGAAAACCCGGTTGCCTTGAGGCTGCGCCCTCCGCTACGCTCCGGGCAACCGCAGCACTTGCCGGAGGGCTGACCGCCGATGACGTCGCGTCGCCCCATATCCCGTTCGCCAACGGGAACCATTGCCCGCACCTTTGCGCTTGTCGCGATGGCGCTGCAATTTGCCTTCTTCGCCGACCATATCGGGGCCAGCGCGGTGGCCGGTGCCGGTGCGGCGGAGCCGGGCAGCCGTATGGGGGTGCTGGAGCTTTGCACCGGTGACGGGATCGTGCTGCTGTCGCCCGGGGGCGTGCCTGCCGCGCGTCCCGATGGCTGTGCGATCTGTACCAATGCCGCGATTCTGGGCTTTGCCGAGCCGTTTGCCTGGACACCGCCGGTGTTCGACGTGGCCGCAGCCGCGCGCCTTCCCGTCGTTCGGGCCCTCGGCTCCGTCACCATCGCCCGCTTCCCCGGTTCGAGGCCCATTCGCGCGCCGCCGGCGGCACCCGTATGGCCGGCCTGAGCGCCACGGGGAGGTTGAGACGGCTTCCTGTCAAGACATGTGGTGCTGCGGGCTGCGGCTGATCCGGGCTATCCGGAAAGGTTTCACCAATAGCAACACCAAAAGCAAAGGCTGCGGATCCGGGCGTTTTCCCCAAGCTGCCAGCCCTTTCTCTTGATACACAGGACCAAGACATGAACCGTCGCGATTTCATCCTCACCACCTCGACCGGAGCCATCTTCGCCGCAAGCAGTGCCAGGGCCGAGACGCCCAGGCCCCAGAGCCCCCAGAGCCCCTTGACCTGGACCGACGAGAACGGTCTCGCCCGCTTTCTCAAGACCGACACCGACCCGCTCGAAAACGAGTTCGAAAAATACCCCCGCTGCCCCTATTGCGGCATGATGCGCAAGATGTGGAGCCATACGCGGCATCTGATCGTCTATGACGACGATACCGTCGACGGCACCTGTTCGATCCATTGCGCCGCGATTTCGCTGGCGCTCAACATGGACCGGGGGCCGCGGGTGATCTACGCGGGCGATGCCGGGGCCGAAGCAGAGGTCAAGCCGCTCGCCGACAGTGCGCAGATGACCTATGTGATCGACCCGTCGAAGCCGGGCACGATGTCCCGGGTGTCGAAATGGGCCTATGCCGACCCCGCCAAAGCAGAGGCCGTTGCGGCCGAATCCGGGGAGGCGGTGCTTGCGGGGTTCGACGACGCTCTGCGCGAGTCTTTCCTCGGCATGGCCAATGATACGGTCGCGATTCGCAAGCGCCGCGCCGAGCGCCGTGCCAGGGCGGCCTCCGGCAACTGAGCCGGCGGCGCGAAACCCTGCGCGTGCCGGGCTTCTGCCCGGCGCGCGCTCCGTTCCGAAGGATACCCCCGAAATGTGTGACCATACTCACCGCCCCACCCGCCGCCACCTGCTCGCCAGCCTGCCGGCCGCTGCCCTGATGGCCGGGCTCACCCCCCGCCGCGCCCGTGCGGATGCGGCAAAGCTCGATCTGCCCGCGCCCGGCCCCCGCGATGCCTGTCCGGTCTGCGGCATGTTGCCCACGAAATATCCCGATTGGGTCGCCACGGTCCTGTGGGAAGACGGCGAGGCGGTGCATTTCGATGGCGCCAAGGATTTCTTCAAATACCTCGCCGCGCTCGAAAAATACGCCCCCGGCCGCAGCGCCGGTCAGATCGCCGCCATGGGGGTGACCGAGTATTACGGGCTCGCTCTGGTTGACGCCCGCGAGGCGTTCTATGTGATCGGCTCCGACACCTACGGGCCGATGGGCCATGAGCTTGTGCCGCTCGCCACGGAGGCGGATGCCGCCGATTTCATGCGCGATCATGCCGGCCAAAAGCTCCTGCGCTTCGACGAGGTGACGCCCGAAATGCTCGCGGGGCTCGACCGGGGCGTATTCGAGTGAGCCGCCCGCGTCCCACCACGCCGGTGTTTCTCGGCCTCGGCGCGCTGGCGCTGGGCCTTGCGGCGGCGGCGGTGCACGCTTTTGCCAGCGCCCCCGCCGAAGCGGCGCGGATGGCCGAAAGCGCGGCCCTGGTGCGCGCCGCGGGCCTTACCGACCTCGCGCTGTTTCCCGAGGCGCGCTATACCCGCCACCCGTCGATGGCCGACCTTCACACCGCCTTTCAGGACAGTCCGATGAGCTTCGAACACTTCCCGGCCGGGGTTTTCGCGCCCCGCCCGGAAAGCTTCGGCTCCGGCCGTCTGGGCTTCAGCGAACAGGAAATGCGCCAATGACCCCCTGGTTCAACCGCCAGCGCGCGCTGGCCGATTACACGCTCGCCGCGATCGCGCGGCGCAAGGGCAAGTCCTTCGCCCTGCTTACGGTGTTTTCGCTCGTGGTGTTTACCGTCGCTTCGGCCATGCTGTTTTCCACCGCGCTCAAACGCGAGGCGGCGGTGGTGCTGGCAGAGGCGCCGGAGCTTACCGTGCAACAGCTCAACATGGGCCGCCACGAGATGATTTCCGGCGCGCATATCGCCGAGATCGCGGCGATCCGTGGGGTTTCTTCGGTCGAGGGCCGGCTCTGGGGCTATTTCTACGATGCCACCAGCGGGGCGAATTACACCTTTCAGGTGCCGCTGGACCCTGGCCTTCGCCCCGGCCCGGGCGAGGCGCTGGTGGGCGAAGGGGTGCAGCGGGCGCGCCACACCACCTGGGAGGGGGCGCCGCTGTTTCTCAGCCGCTGGACCGGCGACATGGTGAAATTCGAGATCAAACAGAGCTTCGGCCGCGACAGCGCGCTTGTCTCCTCCGACCTCGTGCTGCTGAACGAGGCGGATTTCCGGGCGTTTTTCAACCTGCCGGAAAACGTCTGGACCGACCTTGCCGTCAGCATCCGCAACCCGCGCGAGATCGACACCATCATTGCCAAGGCGGCGAAATTCATGCCCGGGGCGCGTTTCGTTACCCGCGCCGAGATCGAGCGCACCTATCAGAAGCTGTTTTCCTGGCGCGAAGGGCTGATGATCGCGCTGGCCGCGGCATCGGTGCTGGCCTTTGCGATCTTCGCCGCCGAGAAGGCGAGCGGCCTTTCCGCCGAGGAGGCCCGCGAGATCGGTGTGCTCAAGGCCATCGGCTGGGACACCGGCGACGTGATCGCGATGAAACTCTGGGAAGGCGGGCTGGTCGCGCTCGGCGCCTTCCTGGCGGGAACCCTGCTCGCCTATCTGCATGTCTTCGCCTTTGGGGGCACGCTGTTTGCCCCGGTGCTCAAGGGGTGGTCGGTGATCTATCCGGATTTCCCGCTCGCCCCGGTGATCGACGGGATGCAGCTTTCCGCGCTGTTTCTGCTCACTGTGGTGCCCTACACGGCGGCCACGCTGGTGCCGATCTGGCGCGCGGCTTCGGCCGACCCCGACCAGGTGATGAGGTAGGCCATGATTACGCTCGAAAACGTCACCAAGCTCTACAACGAAGGCCGCCCGAACGAGGTGCGGGCGCTCAACGATGTCTCGCTCGAGATCGCCCCCGACGCGGTGACCGTGCTCAAGGGCCCGTCCGGCTCCGGCAAGACCACGCTTCTGTCGGTCCTCGGCTGCATGGCGCGCCCGACCACGGGGCGGGTCCATATCGGTGGCGAGATGGTCTCGGGCCTTCCCGAAAGCTTCCTCGCCGCCGAACGGCGCACCCGCTTCGGCTTCGTGTTTCAGCGCTTCAACCTGATCCGCGGGCTGACCGCGCTCGACAACGTGATGCTGCCCGCGGTGCCGATGGGCGAGGATTACGCCACCGTCCGCGCCCGGGCCGAAGCGCGGCTCGCCGCCCTCGGGCTTGCCCACAAGGGGGAAATGAAGATCGAGCAATTGTCGGGCGGCGAGACCCAGCGGGTCGCGATTGCGCGCGCGCTGGTCAATGATGCCCCGGTCTTCATCGCCGACGAACCGACCGCGAACCTCGATACCGCCCTGGCCGACAGCTTTCTCGAGATCGTTTCGGGGCTCAAGGCCGAAGGCCGCACGATCATCATGACCAGCCATGACCCGAGGATCTGGGAGGCGCCGGTGGTCGATCATGTGATCTCGATGCGCGATGGCGAGGTGGTCCCGTGATCTTCCAGGCTCCGATCCTCGCCCTCTTGCTGGTCGCGGCGCTGGCGGCCATCGTCTCGCTGTGGAGCGCCGGGTTCGGCCTCTCGGTGCTGCGCCACTGGGACGTGGCCTCCGGGTCGCGCGCCCAGATCAGGCTCGAACGCAAGACCGAACTGGTCTCGACGCTGTTCGGCTTCGTGATGCTGGCGGAACTCGCGGCGCTGTTGCTGTTCGTCTACAACGCAGACCGCCTGGCGGCGCTGTTCGTCGGGGCGATGTGCGCGGTCGGCACGCTCAACGTCAACGCCTGGGGCTTTCCCGCGCTTTACCTCAAGATCGCGGTGTTCTTCACGGCGGCACTCTGGCTGATGCTCGACCGCGCCGACCGGCTGGGGCGCGATTACCCGCTGGCAAAGGTCAAATACGCCGCCATCCTGCCGATGGCCGGGCTGGTGGTGGCGTCGGGCGCGGTGGAACTCACCTATTTCCTCGGGCTGGAAACCGATGTCATCACCTCCTGCTGCTCGAAGCTGTTCACCCCGGTGAACGAGGGGCTTGCCTCAGAGATGACCGGGCTCGGGCCGGCGGCGGCGCTGTGGATGCTCGCGGGCACCGGCGCGGTGGTGGCGGCAACCGGCGCGATCAGCCTGGTCACCGGGCGCGGCCAGATATGGTTCGCCATTGCCGGTGTGGCGATGTTCGCGGTGTCTCTGGCCGCCATCGTCTCGGTGATCTCGCTCTATGTCTACGACCACCCCAACCACCATTGCCCCTTCTGCCTGCTCCAGCGCGAACATGGATATTACGGTTATGTGCTCTATCTGCCGCTGTTCGCCGGCACCGCGTTTTCGCTGGGCGCGGGCGTGACCGCGCTGTTCCACCGGGTGGGCTCGCTTGAGCAAAGCCTGCCGGCGATGACCCGGCGGCTGGTGCTTGCGGGGCTGGGCGGGTTTGGTCTGTTCGGGCTGGCGGTGATCTGGGCGATTGCCGCGTCGCGGCTGATCTTGTTCGGGTAGGGCTTGCCGGGCGGGAGCTCTGGCTTGTGTCAGGGCGTCGGGCGCACGCCCGCCCCGCGCGCGTGGAGCGTGCGGGTCACCCCCCGAAGCGTTCGGGGCCGCGCGGCGGCGCCCCGCGCGCGCGGGGCGTGCCCCTGCGTGGGCGCCGAATGCCGGGATCTGTCCGAAACCGCGCCTGCCACGTCAGGCCCAAGGTAAGGCCCAAGGTCAGGCCCAGGCGCCCGGGTCTGCCCGGGACGCGCCCCGCGCGCGGGGCGCGCTTGCGCGGAAACCTCAGCCGAACACCGCGCCGAGGGCGGCGTCGATCGTGTCGGTGATCCGGTCGATGTCGTCCGGCGTGGCGATCAGCGCCGGGGCGAGGCAGAGCACGTTGTTGAGCCCCGGCACCGAGCGGTTGCTGGCGCCGATGATCACCCCGCGCGCGGCGCAGTCCGCCACCACCGCCGCCACCTGTTGCTCGCTCACCGGTTCCTTCGTCACCCGGTCGGCCACCAGTTCGGCGCCGAGGAACAGCCCCTTGCCGCGCACATCGCCGACCACCCTGTGCTTCTCCATCAGCGCTTCGAGATTGGCCAGCGCCCGGGCCCCCATCGCGGTGCAATTCTCCAGCAGGTGTTCGTCCTCGATGATCCGCATGTTTTCGATCGCCGCCGCCGGTCCGGCGGTGCAGCCGCCGAAGGTGGAGATGTCGCGGAAACAGCTCATCGGGTCGGAGGGGTCGTCCTTGAACATGTCGAACACCGCTTCGGTGGTCACCGTCACCCCGATGGCGGCATAGCCCGAGGCCACGCCCTTGGCGAGGGTGACGAAATCCGGGCGGATGCCGTAATGTTCGTAGCCGAACCAGGTGCCGGTGCGGCCCATGCCGCAGACCACCTCGTCGATATGCAGCAGGATGTCGTAGCGGTCGCAGATCTCCTGCACCCGCGGCCAGTAGCCCTCCGGCGGCACGATCACCCCGCCGCCCGCGGTGACCGGTTCGAGGCAGAGCGCGCCGACGCTGTCGGGGCCTTCGGCGAGGATCACCTCTTCGATGGCCTCCGCCGCGCGCTGGCCATAGGCCTCACCCGACAGATCCCATTGCGCGCGGTATTCGAGGCAATGGGGCACCCGCACGAAACCGTCGGGGAAGGGGCCGTACTGGGCGTTGCGCTCCTCCTGTCCGCCGGCGGCCATGGTGGCGACCGAGCTGCCGTGGTAATCGCGGTCGCGGTAGAGGATCTTGTATTTTCGGCCGCCATGGCGCTTGTGGGCGATCTGGCGGACCATCTTGAACACCTTCTCGTTGGCCTCGGAGCCGGAATTGGCATAGTAGACCCGGGCCATCCCCGGCATCTTGCCGATCAGCCTTTCCGAGAAGGCCGCGGCCGGGATCGAGCCCGCCGAGCCCGCGAAATAATTGAGCTTCACCAGCTGGTCGGCAATCGCCCGGGCGATGCTCTCGCGGCCATAGCCGAGATTGACGGTCCAGACGCCACCCGAGACGGCGTCGATATATTCCCGGCCGGTCGCATCCCGGACGCGCAGCCCCTTGCCTTCGACGATGATCCGCGGGTCGCTGGTCTCGAAGGGCTTGTGCTGGGTGAGGTGGTGCCAGACATGGGCCTTGTCGGCCTCCACCGCCCTGCGGATGTCGTTGCCGCTGAACCCGTCCATGATGCGCTCCCCCGACCGGATGTGACCTGTGGAAAGGCTAGGGGCGGGGCGGGGCGCTGTCCATTGTTTTCGCCGGTTGAGGGTTGCGGGTTGCGCGCGGGCCGCCCGGGCCGCCCGGGCCCGTCTTGCCTGCCTGCCCGGCGATGTGGCGATGTGGCGCTGAAGTCACGGCCGGAAGCGGGCTCCCGCCGATCGCCGGCTGTTGCCTCGCGCCGGGGGGGCTGTCTCTGTATCCTGGCCTCAGAACCGGTTTCGGGAGGGACGCAGGCGATGGGCGACAGGCTTTTCAGAAGACTGACCGGGCCGCTCTGCAGCGCGCTTGCGGCGGTGATGACCGCCGGGGGCCTGTCCGGCGCGGCCATGGCCGGGGACTATGCCTATGACTGGCTCGAAAACCCGTTTTCGGCGACCCTTCCCGACACGCTCTTCGAAGACAGTGGCGAGGCGCGGTTCGACAAGGCGGGCCGGGTGTTTGTCGAATCGATGAGCGGCATCGGCACCGAGCTTGGCGACATCTTCAGTTTTCCGCTGCGCGACCCCGCCACCTTCGGGGCTTTCGCGCTTGGGGTCGGCGCGCTGGTGCTGGTCGACAGGCCGATGACCGAAGCCTATCAGGCGGCCTTCCTGCCGATCGGCGAGCGGTTCGATCTGCCCAAACTCGTCGATATCGACAATTTCACCATCGACGCGCAGTATCTCGGCCTCGGGCTTGCGGGCACCTATGCCTATGGGCTCGCGGCCAATGACGAACGCGCCCAGGTGGCGGCGCTGCTTTCGGCCAAGGCGGTGGCCTATTCCTATCTGACCTCGCATCTGCTGCTGAAGACAGGGTTTGGCCGGGTGCGCCCGGTCAGGGATCTCGCCGGGCATCAGGGGCCCACCGGGGATTTCACCACCTCGCCCTTCGATTTCTTCCAAAGCACCGGCGTTCATTTCGACACCCACGCCTATGCCACGGCGATGCCGTCGTTCCACTTCACCTTGTATTTCTCCACCGCCCGGGTCGTGTCGGGGGTTTATGACAATTACCTCGTTCCCTACAGCCTGGCAGCCGTGCTGGCGCTGCAATCGGCGGAGGGGCATAACCACTGGGTGTCGGACATGGTGGCCGGGGCGCTGATCGGCACCGGCATCGGCAATGTGATCCTCAACAATTACGAGGACCGCCGCGGCGGGATCGACATGAGCTTCGCGCCGATCATGAGTTCCAGGGGGGCGGGGGTCGGCTTCCAGGTGAGGTTCTGAGGCGGTTGCGGCACCCTTGTTCGGCAAACTGGCCGATGCCTTCCTCCGGCGCCCTTCTCCGATAAACTGTCCTGCAACTCCCGGGGCGCGCGCGCCGCGCGCGGGGCTGGTTGGGTGGCGGCCGGGGGCGGGGCAGGCGCCTGCCCGGGCAACATGCCGCAGCCGCCCTCAAGAGAGCGTGACGGCGGGGGGCTTGATTTGTCCGCGCGGGCAGGTGCACAAGAACGCATAGCTGAGTGTGGGAGAGATTCAATGACCGTTGAAAATGCCGTGTCCGCCTTCGCCGGTGTGATGGTGCTCGTGAGCGTGGCGCTGACCGTATGGGTGCACCCGCTGTTCGTCTGGCTTACCGTGTTCATCGGGGCGAACCTGCTCCAGTCCGCCTTCACCGGGGTCTGCCCGGGGATCTGGGCGTTCCGCAAGATGGGCCTCAAGTCCTGCGCCGACTCCTGAAGCGTCGGGACGGGACATGAAAAGGGGCGCGCCGGCAGGTTCGGCGCGCCCCTTTTCGTGGTTTGATCCGGCTCCGTGCGGGCCTGTGCCCGTGCCGGTATCTGGCCCGGTGTGGACCCGGTTTCGCGACCGTCAGGCGTGGTGGAATGCGACGCGCGGATGCGCGAACCGGCGGGCGAGGGTTTCCGCCGTCCTTGCCATCACCCGTCCGCGCCTTGCGTCAGGTGCGAACAGCGCGGAAAGGCGCGTCAGTCTCGTCAGCGGGCGGAAAACGAATGCCTTGCCCGGTCCTCCGCCTGTCGGTCGGGTTCCTGACCGGCATACAGGCAAGAGGTTCAAACTTCGTGTGAGATCAAAAGCCTGACCAGCTCACACCCGGAGTCGGGCATGGCCCTCTGGGGTCAGCATCCACCATAATTCTTACGTCCGCTGGCGGTAATCGTGTATCGCCCACCCCGGGGGCCTGTGTGACAGCGGGGTGTATATGTCGGGCGCCGATAGGTTGGGGGGTGCGCGGTCTCTCTGATTTTGCGTAGCTCTGTGCCCCACTCACAGGCCAAACCATCGCCATCTCGGTCCAGCCCTGCCGGGTCGTGTTGTGGTCCACCGTTTTGCAGGAAAAACTTCTGAGCCTGAGCGCTTGACGCGAAATCATCACAGTTCATGTCGATGGTGTTTGACGCTGAACGCGCAAAACGTGACGACTGTGCTACAGAGAGGGTTTGGTTCCCCAGGAAATTGTAGCCGTTCTGCGTTTCGCCGCGCATTCCCAGCTCTGCTTCAATTGCCAACAATTCCACTTGGTCCGCAGCAGTCAAATGCCGTGTCCAAAGCGCGCTTGTGCTCATTTGTTCAAGCTGAGTGAAAGCCGAATGGGGCGTGCTCGCGCAACCTGCCAGAAACCCCAGACAGATCAGCCCCGTGAAGTGCCCTGTTGTCGGTTTCATCCATGCCTCCCAGCCGATGTAGGAACCTGCCAGAAACGGGCTGACAGGTTCAAGGAGTTTGCGCCTGCGGCTTCTTCCCAAACCTCTTTCTGGTTTGCAACTGTTTGACAGGAGTGAAAGGTTACCGCGTGAACTTCTTGTATCTGATCCGCTTTGGCTCCAGCGCGTCCGGGCCGAGGCGGCGTTTCTTGTCTTCCTCGTAGTCTTCGAAATTGCCCTCGAACCATTCCACATGGGCTTCGCCCTCGAAGGCGAGGATATGGGTGCAGATGCGGTCGAGGAAGAAGCGGTCGTGGGAGATCACCACGGCGCAGCCGGCGAAATCGACCAGCGCGTCTTCGAGGGCGCGCAGGGTCTCGACGTCGAGATCGTTGGTCGGTTCGTCGAGCAACAATACGTTTCCACCGGATTTCAACAGCTTGGCCATGTGGACCCGGTTGCGTTCGCCGCCCGAGAGCAGCCCCACCTTCTTCTGCTGGTCGCCGCCCTTGAAGTTGAACGAGGAGCAATAGGCGCGGGAATTGACCTGGGCGTCGCCGAGGTCGATCACCTCGCTGCCGCCGGAAATCTCCTCCCAGACGGTGGCCTCCGGGTCGAGCGCGTCGCGCGACTGGTCGACATAGGCGAGCTGCACCGTGTCGCCGTAGTCCAGCGTGCCCGCGTCCGGGCTTTCCTGTCCGGTGAGCATGCGGAACAGCGTGGTCTTGCCGGCGCCGTTGGGGCCGATCACCCCGACGATGCCGCCGGGTGGCAGCGAGAAGGAGAGGTCTTCGACGAGGAGCTTGTCGCCCATGTGCTTTGTCAGCCCCTCCACCTCGATCACCTTCGAGCCGAGCCGGGGTCCGCGCGGGATGACGATCTGGGCGCGGGTGATCCTTTCGCGTTCGGACTGGTTGGCGAGCTCTTCATAAGCCGCGATCCGGGCCTTGGATTTCGCCTGCCGCGCCTTCTGGCCCTGACGCATCCACTCAAGCTCGCGCTCCAGCGTCTTCTGCTTCGACTTGTCCTCGCGGGCCTCCTGGGCGAGGCGTTTGGCCTTCTGTTCGAGCCAGGCGGAGTAATTGCCCTCGTAGGGGATGCCGCGGCCGCGGTCGAGTTCGAGGATCCAGCCGGTGATGTCGTCGAGGAAGTAGCGGTCGTGGGTGACGATCAGGCAGGTGCCCTTGTAGTCGATCAGGTGCTGCTGGAGCCAGGCGATGGTCTCGGCGTCGAGATGGTTGGTGGGTTCGTCGAGCAGCAGCATGTCGGGGTTTTCGAGCAGCAGGGCGCAGAGCGCGACCCGGCGCTTCTCGCCGCCGGAGAGGTTGGCCGGCATGGCGTCGTCGGGCGGGCAGCGCAGGGCTTCCATCGAGACATCGACCTGAGCGTCGAGATCCCAGAGGTTTTCGGCGTCGATCCGGTCCTGAAGTTCGGCCATCTCTTCCGCGGTCTCGTCGGAATAGTTCATCGCGAGGTGGTTATAGCGGTCGAGAATGTCCTTCTTGGCCTTCACCCCGAGCATCACGTTTTCGCGCACGGTGAGGGCCTCGTCCTTGACCCCGGGGAGGAAGGAGAGGCGGATGTTTTCGAACACCTTCTTGCCGCCCGGGTAGGTCTTGGAGACCCCGTCCATGTGGTACACGTATTGATAAGCGGCCATGATGCGTCTCTCCGGAATGGTTTGCGCCTAGATAGTCGCGGCGCGGGCGCGGGGCAATGGGGAGGCGTGGGGGAGGTGCGGGGCTTCAGGAGCCGGGGGTCCACCCCCCGGACCCCCGGGAGTATTTGCACCAGGAAAAAGGGGTGCGGTGTGGGGAAGGCCGGGGAGGGCCGGGGAGGGATGGATTGGAGGGGTGGACTGGCGGCGTGGATTGACAGGGCGGATTGACAGGCGCGGGGTGCCGGGCGACACCGGCCCCATGCGGTGCGAGATCCCACATGCGGCGCCGGGGATGCGCGTCGGGCTGCTGGGCGGGTCGTTCGATCCGGCCCATGGGGGGCATGTGCATGTCACGCTGGAGGCGCTGAAGCGCTTCGGGCTCGACCGGGTGTGGTGGCTGGTGAGCCCCGGCAATCCGCTGAAGGCGCATGGGCCGGCGCCGCTCGGGATGCGGCTGGTGCGGGCGCGGCAGGTGATGCGCCACCCAAGGGTGGAGATCACCGGGATCGAAGCGCGGCTCGGCACGCGCTATACTGCCGAGACCCTCGCGGCGTTGTTCCGGCTTTACCCGCAGGTGCGGTTCACCTGGCTGATGGGGGCCGACAACCTTGCGGAGTTCCACCGCTGGCAGCGCTGGGAAGAGATCATGCGGGCGGTGCCGGTGGGGGTGATCGCGCGGCCCGGCGACCGGGGCGCGGCGCGGCGGTCGCGCGCCGCAAGGCGGTTTCGTGCGGCCCGGCTCAAGGCCGGCGCGGCTCATGGGCTGGCGGCAGCGGAGGCGCCGCGATGGTGTCTTGTCAATGTTCCGATGGTGGCACATTCCTCCAGTGCGATCCGGGCTGCGGGGGGGTGGTAGGGGCGCCGGTCGCAGCTTTTGAGCGGCAGCGGTTGCTGGACGTTGCTTTCTGGTCACGCTTGGCGGTCATGCGGAGAGAGGTGCGATTTGTTTCCGCATCTAGTCTTGTTCCGACTCGGGCGGCTTGATTAACTGCCGCCATGCTCGGGGGCCTGTCCAGACGATTGTTTCTTGGCGGCGCTGTTTCCGCCATTGCCGGGGTCGCCGTGGGCGAAGCCCCGCTGCGGTCGGTCCGGCCAAAGCCAAGACCGGGAACCGTGGGTATGCCCGCCGCGCCGACGGTGGATGAGCTTGTTGCCCAGGCCCGGCTCGGCGGCCGGCTGGGGTTCGTGGTGCTCGATGCGCGCAGCGGCGCGGTTCTCGAACAGCACAACCCCGATATTGCCTTGCCGCCCGCTTCGATCACCAAGCTGGTGACCGCGCTTTACGCGACCGAGATGCTCGGGGCCGGTTTCCGCTTCCGCACCGAGTTCCGCGCCACCGGGCCGGTGGTGGATGGGGTGATCCAGGGCGATCTGGTGCTGCGCGGGTCGGGCGATCCGGTGCTCGACACCGATGCGCTGTCGTCGATGGTGGCCCGGCTGAAGGCGGCGGGGGTGCGCGGCGTGACCGGGGCGTTTCGCATCTATGCCGGCGCGCTGCCCTATTTTCGCTCGATCGACCCGCGCCAGCCCGCGCATGTGGGCTATAACCCGGCGATCTCGGGCACCAATCTCAACTACAACCGGGTGCATTTCCAATGGCAGCGGGCGGATGCGGGCTGGAAGCTCAGCATGGATGCCCGGTCGGAGACGCTGCGTCCGGCGGTGAGCGTGGCCAGGATGGCGGTGGTGAAGCGCGAGCTTCCGGTCTATACCTATGCGGCCGAGGGCGGTGTCGATGAATGGACCGTGGCCGCCGCAGCGCTGGGCAATGGCGGGTCGCGCTGGCTGCCGGTGCGCCGGCCCGATCTCTACGCCGGTGAGGTGGTGCAGGTGATCGCGCGGTCGCACGGGATCATCCTGCCGGCGCCCACGGTGGCCGGGGCGGATGCGCCGGGCGAGGTGCTGGTGAGCCACGACAGCCCCGACCTTGCCAGCATCACCCGGGCGATGCTGAAATACTCCACCAATCTGACCGCGGAAGTGCTCGGGCTCACCGCGACCGCGGCGCGCGGCGGCGATGTTTCGAGCCTGGAGGCTTCGGCGAAGGCGATGACCAAGTGGATGCAGGCCAGCCTGGGAACCGGGGGAGGGGCGCGGTTCGTCGACCATTCCGGCCTGTCCGATCGCAGCCGGATTTCGCCCCGGGACATGGCGGCGTTGCTGCTCGCCCAGGGGCCGGGCAGCGCGCTGCATGGGCAGATGAAGGAGATCGTGCCGTTGAGCCAGAAAGGCGAGCGGGTCAGCGATGCGCCGTTCCGCATCCACGCCAAGACCGGCTCGCTCAATTTCGTCTCGACGCTCGCAGGCTATGTGACCGGTGCGGGCGATACGCCGATGCTCTTTGCCATCCTGTCGGGCGATACGGAGCGGCGGGCGGCGATCGCGCCGGACGACATGGAACGCCCCGCGGGTGCGCGCTCCTGGGCGCGCCGGGCCCGCTGGCTCCAGCATCAGTTCATCCGCCGCTGGTGGGCGCTTTATGCGCGGCCTGAACCGGTATCCAAAGGCTGACCGGCGCGCCGGGCGGGTGGGGCCGGTGACTGGACGTTGGGCGGGTGGGGCCGGTGACTGGACGTTGCCTTGCGGGCCGTTGCTGGCAGGGATGATATTCCACCAAGCCGCCGGGGCATGTCGTTTCCGGCGGACGTCGCTTTCAGCGGGATTTACCGGTCATGCCTGCGGCCTTGGTACATGCTCAAATCTGGCCCAGATCTGGCCCGGATCTGGCCTGCGGGGGCTGGTGCGGGCGGCGGGAGTCGAACCCGCACGAGCTACGCTCTAGCGATTTTAAGTCGCTTGTGTCTACCATTCCACCACGCCCGCACGGCGCGTCCGGGGCCTGTTTCGGGCCCGGAGATTTTCCTGTCGCCCCAAGGCACTGAAACCAATGCCCGTCCCGGACGAGGTGCCGGGATTTCAGGTCGCTGATTTCAGGTCGCTGATTTCAGGTTGCTGATTTCAGGTCGCTTGTGTCTGCCATTCCACCACGCGGGCCGGCGGCGCGAGCGTAGTCGATTGCAGCGCCGCAGAAAAGCCCGCCGCTTGGCGTTGCTACCCCGCCCATGGGACACGCGCCCCATGGTCCCGATCCGCGATCACCCCCCCTCGATGCGCGTACCCCTGGTCGCCTGTGGTGTCTGACGAAACACCTGACACAAGGAACATCACCTGACGCATGGAAATCCATGGGTTTCAGGAAGCGTCAGGTGATGGCGGCTCGTTGCATGGCGCTCTATTGGGCCCTGCCGGCGGCTTCATACTCGGTTTGGGGGCAGTAGCGGTATCGGTCTGGCGGCGGGCAGGTGGTCCCGGGTTCCGGTCGCGCACTGAAGGCCAGCCGGACCACCCGGAGGCCCGCTCCCGGCTCCTGCGGAGCAGTGTGCCGGTGCAGTGTGCCGGGCGTGCGGAGGCGGCAGGGGGCGCGGGCGCCCGAAAGCACCCGGAGCGCATTCTGACCTCCTTCCCGGGCCGACGCATCGGGCGGCCGCCCGAATGCGCCCGGTCTCGGCCCCGGGGCCCATGGCAGCAGGCAAATTCCCCGGCCAGCCGCCCTTGGCCGCGCTCAGCCCGGATTGACGGGCCGTTCGCTCACAGTCTCGCCGATCCTGCCGCCCAGTTCCGTCGCCTCCGTCCCGACGATAATGCCGGCCGCAAGGCCAAGCAGCATGATCGAGGCGGTCAGCACGACCCAATCCACGGTCACCGCGCCGTCTTCTTCGCGGGAAAACCGGCGCGACTGGTGAGTCAGCCGCAACAATTGTGGAAACAGGCTCTTTTTCATGTTACATTTCTCCAGGTCAGGACAGATCGTTGTCAGAGCAGATCATTGGAAGATCTTTTGTTCAGCCCGCAACTTGGCCCGGAAAGCGGGCGCAAGTTGGGCGACATCCGGCGATTCCAGAGGCCAAATTCTGCAAGTTTACATATATATGAACAGTAATGCTTTTCGCCCCGGACCGGCCGGAAATCTGCTCCGGCACCGGGGCAGTGCCCGGGTCAGCCGCGAGGCGCCGGCGGTGCGGGCGGGGGCCGGCGCCGGTGTCGTCAGCGGTTGCGAATCACAGCGGCGAATTTGCTGAACAGCGCCTCGTTGGCGGCGAGCACGTCGCCGCTGTCCTGCACATTGCTCTCGGGGTCGATGGCTTCGACCAGCCCGCCCGCTTCACGCAGGATGACGAGGCCGGCGGCGATGTCCCAGAGGTTGATGCGGCGTTCCCAGTAGCCGTCGAACCGGCCCGCTGCCACATAAGCGAGGTCGAGCGCCCCGGCGCCCCAGCGGCGCACCCCGGCGCAGGCGGGCGAGAGCCGGGCGAGGTCCTGGAGCGTCTCGGGCAGGTCGGGGCGCGTGCCCCAGGGCAGACCGGTGGCGAACAGCCCCTCGATCATCCGTTTGCGCCCCGACACCCGCAGCCGGCTTTCGTTGATCCAGGCGCCCTGGCCCTTTTCGGCGAAGAACATCTCGTCCTTGGCCGGGTCGAAGATCACGCCCGCGACGATCTCGCCCTTGTGTTCCAGCGCGATCGACACCGCCCAATGCGGCAGCCCGTGGAGGAAATTGGTGGTGCCGTCGAGCGGATCGACGATCCAGCGGCGGGTCGGATCCTTGCCCGCCTCTTCGCCGCCTTCCTCGCCGAGCCAGCCATAGGTCGGGCGGGCGCCCATCAGCTCTTCGTGGATGATCTTCTCGGCGGCGATATCGGCGCGGGAGACGAAATCGCCCGCCCCCTTCATCGAGACCTGGAGGTTCTCGACCTCGCGGAAATCCTTCACCAGCGACCGGCCCGCCTTGCGGGCGGCCTTGATCATCACGTTGAGGTTGGCGCTGCCTTGGCTCATGTCCGGCTCCTGTCTGTTGCCCGGCCTATACTGGCGCGGCCGGGGCTTGCCAAGGGCGGACGGGTGGGAAGGTGGAGCGTGGCCGGCGGGAAGGCAGAGCGCGGGGCTGGTTCAGCCCCGGGGCCGTTGCCGTTTCACCGCTTCGCTGCGCGCCAGCCGGGTCATGTGGGCGATATAGGGGCGGGTGGCGTCGTCTTCGCGGATGGCGGCGTACATCCGGCGGGTGAGGCCGGTTTCGGTGACCGGTTTCACCACGTAGTCGGGCCGGGTGCGGACCTCGCCCAGCACCCAGTCGGGCAGCACCGCAACCCCCCGGCCCGCGGCCACCAGCATCAGGATCACCTCGGTCAGCTCCACCGCCCGCATGTGGCGCGGCTCGACCCGGGCGCCGGTGAGCAGGGCGGTGAAGATGTCGAGCTTGCTGCGCTCCACCGGGTAGTGCAGCAGGGTTTCGCCGGCGAAATCCTCCGCCCCGATCCAGTCGCGCGCGGCGAGCGGATGGTCGCGGGCGCAGAGGAACAGCGGCTGGTAGTCGAACAGCGGCTGGAAAACCGTGCCGGGGAGTTCGGCCGGGTCGGAAGAGATCACGAAATCCACCTCCTCGCGGCGCAGCGCGTCGAGCGCGTCGAAGGCAAGGCGGGTGCGGATGTCGACATCCACTTCGGGCCAGGCGGCGCGGAACTGTTCGAGCACCGGAAACAGCCAGCCGAAACAGGCGTGGCATTCGACCGCGATATGCAGCCGCCCGGAGCGTCCGGCCTGCATCGCCCGGAACTCCTCCTCGACCGCGGCGACCTCGGGCAGCACCCGTTCGGCGAGGCGCAGGAGTTTCAGCCCCGCCGGGCTGAGCTTCATCGGTTTCGAGCGGCGGTGAAACAGCGCCATCCCCACCTGCCCCTCCAGCGCCTTCACCTGATGCGACAGCGCCGACTGGGTGATGTGCAGCCGGTCGGCGGCGCGCGCGAGCCCGCCGGCTTCGTGGATGGCGCGGATGGTGCGCAGGTGGCGGAATTCGATATACATGAGGGCGTTTCATAGTGATTGTGAAGGACATGAATTTGTCTCACGTTTCATCTTGTGCTACAAGAAAGAAACCCCAGGACGGAGACCCAAGACATGCCGACCCCGCGCATTTCCTTCGAGTTTTTCCCGCCACAGGATATCGCCGGGGCCTTCCGGCTGTCGGATACATTGCGCGACCTGGCGCCGCTGGGGCCGGATTTCGTGTCGGTCACCTATGGCGCGGGCGGCACCACCCGGGCGCTGACCCATGACGCGGTGGCGACCATCGGGCGGCGCTACGGGCTGCGGGTGGCGGCGCATCTGACCTGCGTCGGGGCGACGAAGGCCGAGACGCTGGCGATTGCCGATCGCTACGCCGAGGCCGGCGTCACCGATATCGTGGCGCTGCGGGGCGATCCGCCGAAGGGCGAGGGCGCGTTCCGGCCGCACCCGGACGGCTTTGCCGATACGGTCGCGCTGGTCGAGGCGCTGGCCGCGACGGGGCGGTTCAACATCCGTGTCGGGGCCTATCCGGAACCGCATCCGGAAGCCGTGGGGCCCGGGGCCGACGTGGCCTGGCTGAAACGCAAGATTGACGCAGGCGCCAGCTCGGCGATCACCCAGTTCTTCTTCGAGGCCGAAACCTTCTTCCGCTTCCGCGATGCCTGCGAAAAGGCCGGGATCTCGGCACCGATCATCCCCGGTATCCTGCCGGTGGAAAACTGGGCCGGGGTAAAGCGCTTCGCCGCGCGCTGCGGGGCGCGGGTGCCGGTCTGGATGGATGCGGCTTTCGCCAAGGCAGCACGAGACAGGCGCCAACGGCTGCTCGCGGTGGCACTGGCGGCGGAACTGGCCTCGGATCTGGTCGACGGCGGTGTCGAGGCGCTGCATTTCTATACGATGAACAAGCCCGGCCTCACCCGGGATGTCGCCCGCGCCCTTGGCGTGGTACCGGACGCAGGACTGCGCAACGTCGCCTGACCAACAGCGTTTTCGCCGACCCGCGCCCGCCGGCCCGCGCCCGCGCGCGGACAGGCCTTCCTGAAGGAATGGCCGGGCCAGGCTAAAGCGCTGAGCCCTTAAGTTGATCCATATCCAGCTTCGCAAAAGCAGTTCCAGCATTCCTGCGGTGTGAACAGATCGCAGATTTTGGCAAGGGCATCGAACATCTGGCCGAAGGTTCGGGCTCCTGTCCGTCGCAAATGTGCCTTCAGTTTCGAGAAGGCCATTTCTATCGGATTGAGGTCTGGCGAGTATGGCGGGAGGTAGAGGAACCAACAGCCTGCGTCCCTCACTGCCTGCGCCGCAGCCTTGTTGTAATGGGGTGCGTGGGTATCGCAGATGACACCCGTTCCGGGGTCCAGTTCCGGTGCCAGACCGTCGGTGACATATGCTGCGAATGCGTCACCATCCATTGCCCCCTTGATGACCCAAGGGGCGATGAGGCTATCGTGGGTCAGTCCGGCGATGAACGTCTGTGTGCCCCATGCGTCGAAGGGAGCTGCCATTTCCAGCCGTTTCCCTTGCAGACTGCGGCCACGTATAGCGTTTGACGAAATGTCTGATACAAAGAGCATTACCTGACGCGCCCAAAATCCATGATTTCAGGCAGCGCCTGGGTGAGTCAGGTTTTTCGCATGACGCTCTGGCCGGGTCAGATTGGTATTCACCGACGTTTCGTCGATGAACACCAGCCTTTCAGGCTGCACCCGCATGGCTGGCATACGGTGTCGCAACCAATCCCTGCGCGGGTGCTTCACACGGGCACGCAGTCGTTCGGTGGCCACCAATGACCTTTTTGTACGTGTATCCCAGCTTCCGCGGGAAACGCCCGATGGAAGCAGAATGCGCCACGACACCGGTGGCCGCTTCCAATGCACCAGCCAGTTCCGGCAAGGTGATGTCCCCGTCCTGGGCCACCAGGTCTTCCAGAAACTCCTGATACGGTGCCAGCTTGCCATGACCTTTGGGGCGACCTTGAACAGATGCTTCCGACGTGCCGGTGTCCCTGATCCGACGTAACCAGCGAACACCTGTCGCAGGTGTAAGCTTCAGACGGGCTGCCGCCGCACGTCCACCTGACCCTTCTTCAATGTACTCCTGAAAACGCACCCGAAGTGCATTCGGCAAAGCTGCCGGCATGAAAAACCCTCCTGAAAAAGATGAATCACAAACAACCCAAAAGCTGACCCCCCGGATTCAACGATCAGGCCCGGTGCTTCAGTCCGGAATACCGGACTAATGGAATCTAATTTTCTCAATATGAAACAAGGCGTTGCGTGACTTCCCCCCCGGCGTTGCCATATTCCTGCCATCTCCCTTTGCGTTCCCCCTCGGCCCCAACCGCCTCTGCCTCACAGATCCTCCTCATCGCCGGGGCGCATCACCAGCCAGATCAGCGCGGCGCCTGCGAGCACCAGAAGCGGCAGCGAGGCGAGGTTGACCGCGGCCCAGCCCTCTGCCGCGCTGCCGCCGGAGCAGTTCATCAGCGCCCCCGAACTCAGCGAGGCCAGCGTCACGCCGCCGAACACGACCATGTCGTTCACCCCCTGAATCCGGCCGCGTTCGTAGGCTTCATGCGCCCCCGCAAGCATCGTGGTGGCGCCGATGAAGCCAAAGTTCCAGCCCACCCCGAGCAGGATCAGCGCGATGTAGAAATTCTCCAGCGCCACCCCGGACAGCCCGACCAGCCCCGCCGCGAAGAGGATCCCCAGCCCGGTGGCGCTGACCAGCCGCGCGCCGAAACGGGCGATCAGATGCCCGGTGAAGAAGCTCGGCAGATACATCGCCAGCACATGGGCCGAGACGATATTCGCCGCCGTATCGAGCTCGAAACCGCAGCCGACCACCGCCAGCGGCGTCGAGGTCATCAGCAGGTTCATCAGCGCATAGGAGACCATGGCGACGGCCATGGCCACAGCGATCGTCGGGGTCCGCAGCATCTCCAGCGTCGACCGCCCCGCCGGATGCCCCGCCTCCGCCTGCGCCTCCGGCTTCGGGATGTCGACAAAGGCAAACACCACGATCCCGAGCAGGTTGAGCCCGATCACCGCGAGATAGGAGCCGAGGAAGGGCACGAGCATCGCTTCCGCCGTCAAGGCCACGATCCTTGGCCCCACCACCGCCGACACCAGCCCGCCCGCGAGCACATAGGAGATCGCCTTGGGCCGGAAACTCTCCGAGGCAGTGTCGGCGGCGGCGAAGCGGAAGAACCCCTGCGCCGACTGATACCAGCCGGTGAAAAACGCCCCCACGAGAAACAATCCGAAGCTCGAATGGATCAGCGCATAGGCGCCGGTCATCGCGCCGAGCGTGCCGCCGAACGTTCCCAGCCAGAACCCCGCGCGCCGCCCGTAGCGCCCCATGAGCCAGCTCATCGGATTGGCCATCAGGGTGTTGGCCAGCACCGTCATGGTGATCGGCAGCGTCGCCCAGCAGGGGTTGGACGCCAGCGTCGCCCCCGCGAGCCCGGCAATGGTGAAGATGATCGGCATCTGCGCGCCCACGATCGACTGGGCGATCACCAGAATGGCCACATTCTTCTTCGCGCGGGCGTCATCGACGAGGGTGTGATGCGTGCTCATGGTGCTTCCCTATAGCGTTTGACGAAATACCTGATATAGAGAGCATCACCTAACGCGCCCGAAATCTTTGATTTCAGGCAGCGTTAGGTGATTCCGGTTTTTCGCATAACGCTCTATCGGCGCGCCCCGGGCAAGCCAAGGCTCCAGATGGTCGCGCCGCGCCCCGGCCCGCCCGACCAAACCAGTCCTTGCTGCAACGAAAGCCCCTTTTTCCTGGGTCAAATACTCAAACCCGGCGCCGGCCACGGTCTCACCCGTCCCGGTCGACCAGATGCAGAAACGACCCGGCCGCCCGGCCGTTCACCAGCCCCTGATCCGGCAGCGCATGGCCCTCGGCATCGCTGGTGGCAAACAGCGGGGCGCCCTCGGCCTTCAGCGTCGTGGCATAGTGAAATTCATGCGCCCGCCAGCGCCCGGGAAACGGCCCCCGCACCGCCTCGGCGTGGCGGTAGCCCAGATGCAGCTTGCGGCGGGCGAAACTGGTCTCCAGCCCCAGCAGGCCGAGCATCTCGTGGCGGGTGCCGCCCGCGTCGATCAGCCCTTCGCCCATCACCATATAGCCACCGCATTCGCCCCAGACCGGACAGCGTGCCGCGCGCATCCCCGCCCTGAAGCGGTGGGCGGTGGCCAGCGCCCCGGCGTGAAGCTCCGGATAGCCCCCGGGCAGAAAGATGAAATCCGCCGCCGTGTCCGGCGCCTCGTCGGCCAAGGGCGAGAACGGGCGGATCTCCGCGCCTGCCGTCCGCCAGTCGGCGAGGATATGCGGATAGGCGAAGGCGAAGGCGCGGTCGGCGGCCACGGCGATGCGCCCGCCCGGCGGGGCGAGGCGCGGGGCCGCGGGGGCTTCGGGAAGCGACTGGGCCAGCGCCGCGAGTGCCACCATATCCACCGAGGCCGCCACCTTGTCCGCCACCCGGTCGAGCCAGGCGTCAAGATCGGGGTGTTCGCCCGCCTGCACCAGCCCGAGGTGGCGTGACGGATGTTCCAGCCCCGAGCTGCGATACATCGCCCCGATCACCGGCAGACCCGAGGGGGCCAGCGCATCGCGCAGCATTTTCTCGTGGCGCGGCGAGCCCACCTTGTTGAGGATCACCGCCGCCACCCCGACCGCCGGGTCATGCGCCGCGAACCCCGCAACCAGCGGCGCGATGCTCTGGGCCATATGGCTCGCATCCACCACCAGCACCACCGGCAGCCCGAGGATGCGCGCCAGATCGGCGGTGGCGCCCTTTCCGGCGGGCGGCGCGCCGTCGAACAGCCCCATGGCGCCTTCGATCAGCAAAAGCCCCGTGCCCGCCGCCAGCGCGGCGATGCGTTCGGGCCGCATCGCCCAGCTGTCGAGACTGAGGCAGGGGCGGTGGCAGGCGGCCTCGTGGAACCGCGGGTCGATATAATCCGGGCCCGATTTTGCCCCGCGCACCGCCACGCCCTGCCGGGCAAAGGCGCGCAGAAGCCCGAGCGTCAGCGTGGTCTTGCCGCTGCCCGAGCCCGGCGCGGCAAGGATCAGCCCCCTGCCGCTCATGTGAGCGGGTCCGGGTTGCGCAGCGCGTCACCGGCCGCCTGTCCCTGCCAGTCCAGCGCCTGCCGCAGCAGCGCCGTGCGGCCGATGCAGGTGATGACCGGCGCGCCGAACCCCGCGGCTTCGGCCTCGGCGGCGGCGCGGGCGAGGCTGGTTTCCAGCACCTTCTGTTCCGGGGTCGAGGCGTTTTGCACCAGCGCCACCGGCTCTTCCGGCCCGCGCCCGGCGGCGATCAGCTTGTCCGCGATCTCGCCGAGCGTGCGCATCCCCATATAGAGCACGATCACCGGGCTCGCGCGCGCGATCGCCGCCCAGTCGAGCGGCGGGGCGTGGCCGTTGATGTCATGGCCGGTCACGAAGGTCACCGCGGCGTTGACCCGCCCGTGTGTCACCGGGATGCCGGCATAGCCCAGCCCGCCGATCCCGGCGGTGATCCCCGGCACCAGCCGGAAGGGAATGCCCGCGCGCGCAAGCACCTGTCCCTCCTCGCCGCCGCGCCCGAAGACGAACGGGTCGCCCCCCTTGAGCCGCAACACCCGGCGCCCGGCCCGGGCACGCTCGACCAGCAGGGCGGAAATCTCGGCCTGCGTCGGCGACACCTGCCCGCCGCGCTTGGCCATGGCGATGCGCTCGGCCTCCGGGTTGGCCCAGTCGAGGATCGCGGGCGCCACCAGACCGTCGTGGATGATGGTCTCCGCATGGCGCAGCGCGTTGACCGCGTGGAGCGTGAGCAGCCCGGGGTCGCCGGGGCCCGCGCCCACCAGCCAGACCCAGCCGGGGAGGAATTCGGGCCAGTTGAAGTCGGGCCAGCGGAAGTCGGGCCCAAAGGGAGGATGCGTCGTCATGGCCGGGTTATGGCCCGCCCGGGCCTGCGGGGCCAGCCCCGTCCTGCGGCCCCCGGTCTGTTGCCCCGGCCTTGTTGCCCCGCAAACGCCGGGCCATAGTCGCGCCCATGACGGAGCCCCAGAAAGAGCTGCGCCGGGGCTGGACCACCGGCGCCTGCGCCACCGCGGCGGTGAAGGCGGCGCTGGAGGCGCTGTGGAGCGGTGCGCCGCCAAAGCGGGTGCGCCTCACCCTGCCGCGCGGCGAACGCCCTGTCTTCGACGTGGCGGAGCTCGGCCTTGGCCCGGGCTGGGCCGAAGCGGGGATCGTCAAGGACGCGGGCGACGACCCGGACGTGACCCACGGGGCGCTGATCCGCGCCCGCGTGACCCCGGGCGGCGAGGGGGTGCGGTTTCGCGCCGGTGCTGGCGTGGGCACGATCACCCGGCCGGGCCTGCCGCTGCCCCCGGGCGAACCGGCGATCAACCCGGTGCCGCGGCGGATGATGACGGAGGTGGTGGCGGAACAGGCCGCGCGCTTCGCACGCCCCGGCGGGGTGGAGATCACTCTCTCCGTTCCCGGTGGCGAGGCGCTGGCGGCGAAGACCTGGAACCCCCGTCTCGGCATCATCGGCGGGCTGTCGATCCTTGGCACCACCGGCGTGGTGCGGCCGTTTTCCTGCGCCGCCTGGATCGCCTCGATCCACCGCGGCGTCGATGTCGCCCGCGCCGCCGGGCTCACCCATGTGGCGGGCTGCACCGGCGCGACCAGCGAACGGGCGGTGCAGGGGCTGTACGGCCTGCCCGACCACGCGATGCTCGACATGGGCGATTTCGCGGGCGGGATGCTGAAATACCTCGCGAAACATCCGGTGGCGCGGGTGACCATCGGTGGCGGGCTGGGGAAGCTTTCGAAACTCGGCCAGGGGGCGATGGATCTGCACTCGAAACGCGGCGGCACCGACTTCGCCGCGCTGGCGGAGCTGGTGGGCGAACCAAAGGTGGCGCGCATGAATACGGTGCTCGAAGCCTTTGAAACCCTTGGCACTCCTCTGGCGCAGGCGATCGCGGACAGAGCGTTGGAAACGGTCAAGGCGCGGTTCGGCGGGGAGATCCGGTTCGACGTTGTCGCGGTCTCGCGGGCCGGTGCGGTGGTGGCGCGGGCGGGGCCATGAAGGTGCTTTTGCTGGCAGGAACGGCGGAGGCGCGGGCACTGGCGGCGCGGCTTGCCGCGCTTGGGCGGGTTGAGGTGGTGGCCGCGCTTGCGGGCGAGACGCGCGCCCCCGAGGCCTATCCGGTGCCCCTGCGGATGGGCGGTTTCGGTGGCGATGAAGCGTTTCTAAAATATATGGAAAACAATGGTATACAGGCCGTTCTTGATGTAACGCATCCATTTGCACGGATCATGCCGTGGCGTGCCCGGACGGTGTCGGACCGGCTCGGGCTGCCCTGTCTGAAACTGCTGCGGCCGGGCTGGACGCCTGCGGCGGGCGATCGCTGGCGCTTCGCGCCAGATGCGGCGGCGGTGGCGGAGATGGTGCCTGACGGCGCCCGGGTGTTGCTCGCCACGGGGCGCAAATCGCTCGCCGGGTTTGCGCCGCTGGCGGCGGGGCGCCACCTCGTGGCGCGGACGGTCGATCCGCCCGAGGGGCCGTTTCCCTTCCCGCAGGGCGAATGGGTCGTGGGCCGCCCGCCGTTCAGCCTGTCCGACGAGATCGCGCTGATGCGGGCGCATCGCATTGAGGCGCTGGTGGTGAAGAACGCCGGCGGGCCGGCACGCGCCAAGCTCGATGCGGCCCGGGTGCTCGGGCTCCCGGTGGTGCTGATCGACCGGCCCACGCCGCCGCCGGGGCCGCGGGTGGAAACCGTCGAGGCGGCGCTCGACTGGGTGGAGCGCCTGCTGTGACGGCCCGGGTGCTTGAGACCGAAGCCGACATTGCCGAGGGGGCGGCCTGGCTCCGGGCGCGTGACCCGCGCCTTGCCCCGGCGCTTGCCCTGCCGCTGCCGCTCCGCCGCCGGCCGCAGGGGTTTCGCGAACTCCTCCGGGCGATCACCGGACAGCAGCTTTCGGTCGCCGCCGCTGCAGCCTGCTGGGCACGGATCGAAACGGCGGGCTTCGAGGCCGCCGCGCCGGTTGCCGCGGCCAACGAGGAGGCCTTGCGGGCGGCCGGGTTCAGCCGCCAGAAGGCGCGCTATGCGAAAGCGCTGGCGGTGGCGGAGATCGACTACGGAGCTTTGCCCGCATTGTCCGACGCCGAGGTCATCGCGACCCTGACCGAAGTGCCCGGCATCGGGCGCTGGACCGCCGAGATCTATCTCGCTTTCAGCCTCGGCCGGGCCGACGTCTTGCCCGCGGGCGATCTGGCGCTTCAGGAGGCCGCGGCGCTGCTGCTGGGCCTCGACGCGCGGCCGCGCGAACGGGCGCTGCGCACCCTTGCCGCCGATTGGGCGCCGTGGCGGGGCGTTGCGGCCCGGGCGCTCTGGGCCTATTACGCGCAGGTGAAGCACAGGGAGGGAACCCGATGAGCCGCGAATTGCACTTCAAACGCCGTCCGCCTGTATCGGGCGAGGCGAAATCTCTGGTGGTCTTCCTGCACGGCTACGGCGCCGACGGGGCCGACCTGCTGGGGCTCGCCGACCCGCTCGGCCCCCACATGCCTGACACCGTCTTCATCGCGCCGGATGCGCCCGAGCCCTGCGCCGGCAATCCGATGGGCTTCCAGTGGTTTCCGATCCCCTGGATCGACGGCTCCTCCGAGGAGCTGGCCGCCGACGGCGTGCGTCAGGCGGTCGGGGATGTCGATGCCTTCATCACCCGGGTGCTGGCGGAAGAGGGGATTGCGCCGGACAGGCTGGTGGTCTTCGGCTTCAGCCAGGGGGCGATGCTGGCGCTGCAAGCGCTGGTGAAGCGCGATGCGCCGGTCGCGGGGATCGTGGCCTGCTCCGGCCGGGTGCTGGAGCCCGAGCGCTTTGCCGGGGCGGTCAGGGTCAAACCCCCGGTGCTCTTGATGCATGGCGATCAGGACGAGGTGGTGCCGCCGGCGCATTTCGACGAGGCCGGCCAGCTGCTGGAGGCAGCGGGGTTCGAGGTCTATGGCCACATCATGGAGGGTACCGGCCACGGGATCGCGCCCGACGGTCTGTCGGTGGCGCTGGCCTTCATGGCCGACAAGCTGGGGATCGGGCTGAACGCCGGGTGAAGGGCCGGGCGGCGGCCGGCGGTTGTGCTACGGTCAGCGTAGCACAATCTCGTCGGCCCGCACCAGCCCGAGCACGTCGCGGGCCTGCTGGTCGAGCAGATCGAGGTCGAGATACTCGTCCGAAAGCCGGTGGGTCTTGTTGCCGAGGCTGGCGATCTCGGCCCTGAGCGCATCGCGTTCGGCTTCGAGCTCCGCGGCTTCGGCCTCGATCTGAACCCGGTTGAACAGGCCGAAATCGCCCTGGACGCTGGCGAAGACGAAATACATCCCTGTGATCGCCAGCAATATCAGATAGGCTACGCCAGCAATGGTGGAACTGCGCTCGTTGGGGGTCATGCTCTGCCTCTCGCCCTCGTCTTTACCCTCTGTTTTGGGTTTTCTCCCTTATGGCACAGGCGATTCGGGTTGTGAATCCCCCGGGTGATGCCCCTGACCGGCCGGCGGAGTGACGCCGACAAAAAAGGCGGCCCCGGAGGGCCGCCGCTCTTCATCCATATCGCGGGCCGGTCAGGTGATCGAGGCCTGGTAGATGCCCTCGATGGCCTTGCCGATCGCGGCGTTGAACGCGTCGTCCGACTGGCCTTTCGACAGGCCCTCGGTGAGCGCGCGCGAGAAGGAGGCGATCATGCCCTTGTTTTCGGCGAGTTTGGCATTGGCGTCTTCGCGCGAATAGCCGCCCGAGAGCGCCACCACGCGGACCACGTTCTTGTGGGCGATCAGCGGGGCGTAGAGCCCGGCCTTGGTCGGCAGCGACAGCTTCAGCATCACCAGCTGGTCATCGGCGAGCGCGTCGAGCTCTTCGGTGATCGCGGCGAGCAGCAGGTCTTCGGCCTCGGCCTTGTCGGCGATGGAGATCGTCACTTCCGGCTCGATGATCGGCACCAGCCCCTTGGCGATGATCTGCTTGCCCACTTCGAATTGCTGCGCGACCACCGCCTTTACCCCGGCAGGGTTGGCGGCCGAGATCACCGAACGCATCTTGGTGCCGAACACGCCCGCTTTCACGGCGCGGTCAAGCAGGGCGTCGAGTTCGGGCATCGGTTTCATCACCTGGCAGCCGTCCTTTTCATCGGCGAGGCCCTTGTCGACCTTGAGGAAGGGCACCACGCCGCGCTCTTCCCACAGAAACGTCGCCGCGGGTTTGCCTTCGATCTCGCGGTCCATGGTCATTTCGAACAGGATCGCGCCGATGACCTTTTCGCCGGTAAAGGCGGGCGCGGTGGCGATGCGGGCGCGCATTTCGTGGATCAGGTCGAACATTTCGGCTTCGGAGCCGTAGGCGTCTTCCTCGACACCGTAGAGCTTGAGTGCCTTCGGCGTGGAGCCGCCGGACTGGTCGAGGGCGGCGATGAAGCCCTTGCCGTTTTTCATCTGGGCGAGTTGTTCGGGGTTCGACATCTGGAAAGCCTTCCTTCGTGAGATACTCAGGGCCTTGTAGGCGCGCTTTGTCGCATTTTCAATCGTGGAAGCGCCAGGGCCGGGTGCTGGGCGGTTCTGGGCGGTTCCGGGCGGTTCCGGGCCGGCGGTTTGGAGCCTGCCGGGGGCAGCGCGCGAAAGGGGCGGCCCCGCGGGACCGCCCCCTGCCGTGCCGGGCCCCCGGTGCCGGGCTCAGCCGAGCGCGGCGACGCCCGGAAGCGTCTTGCCCTCCATCCATTCGAGGAAGGCGCCGCCGGCGGTGGAGATATAGCTGAAATTCCCGGCCTTGCCGGCGGCGTTGATCGCGGCCACGGTGTCGCCGCCGCCCGCCACCGAGACGAGATTGCCGGCGTCGGTTTGGGCGGCGATCTCGTCGAGCATCGCGAAGGTGCCGGTGCCGAAGGGCTCGAGTTCGAACACCCCGAGCGGGCCGTTCATGATCAGGGTGCGCGCCGCGCCGACCACCTGTTTGATATGGGCCACGGTCTCGGGTCCGGCGTCGAGGATCATCGCATCCTCGGGGCAGGCGTCGGCGGCGACGGTCTCATGGGCGGCATTGGCCTTGAACTCACGCGCCACCACCACATCCGTCGGCAGCACGATCTCGCAGCCCGCGGCCTTTGCGCTTTCGAGGATCTCGCGGGCGGTGTCGCCGAGGTCGTGTTCGCAGAGCGACGTGCCGACGCTCACCCCCTTGGCCGCAAGGAAGGTATTGGCCATGCCGCCGCCGATCACGAGGTGGTCGACCTTGGCGACGAGGTTATTTAGCAGATCGAGCTTGGTCGAGACCTTGGCGCCGCCGACCACCGCGACCACCGGCCGGGTGGGGGTGCCCAGCGCCTTTTCGAGGGCCGAGAGCTCTTCGGCCATCAGCCGGCCGGCGCAATTGGGCAGCAGCCGGGCGATGCCCTCGGTCGAGGCATGGGCGCGGTGGGCCGAGGAGAAGGCGTCGTTGACATAGACATCGCCAAGGGCGGCGAGGGCGGCGGCGAAACCGGCATCATTGTCGGTCTCTTCCTTGTGGAAACGGGTGTTTTCCAGAAGCAGCACCTCGCCCGCGCCAAGCTCGGCCACGGCGGTCTTGGCCGGCGCGCCGATGCAGTCCTCGGCGAATTTCACCGGCAGGCCAAAGGCCTTTTCGAGCGCCGGCACCACCACGCGGAGCGACATTTCCGGCACCACCTTGCCCTTCGGCCGCTTGAAATGCGCCATCAGCACCGGCTTGCCGCCCCTGGCGACGATGTCCTTCACCGTGGGCACGATCCGGTCGATGCGGGTGGTGTCGGTGACCACGCCGGCATCATCGACGGGCACGTTGATGTCGACGCGGGTGAGCACGGTCTTGCCCGCAAGGTCGAGGTCGTCGAGGGTTTTCCAGGCCATGTAAGGTCTCCCGTTTGTCTGGGGTCTCTGGGTGAGTCATCGCTGCGGAGATTACCCCGGATGCGGGGCCATGGCGATGGATGAGCGCGGATTTTTTCCGGTACCGGAACGGTCCGGCGGCGCCGGCTGTGCGCCTCGCCTTGCCCTGACCCGCGCCCGCGCATAGGTTGCCCCCGACGCGAACCCCCAAGGAGTGCCCGATGGCCGAGTACAAAGACCCCGAAAACACCATTCTCATCGAACTGAAGGACGGCACGGTCGTGATCGAGCTCTTGCCCGACGTGGCGCCGCAGCACAGCGAGCGGATGAAGGAACTTGCCCGCGAAGGCGCCTATGACAACGTGGTGTTCCACCGCGTGATCGACGGCTTCATGGCCCAGACCGGCGATGTGCAGCACGGGCTCGCGGGCGGCGATCTGCGCCGTGCCGGCACCGGCGGCTCCGACAAGCCCGACCTTCCGGCCGAGTTCTCGAAACTGCCCCATGACCGCGGCACGCTGGGCGCCGCCCGGTCGCAGAACCCCAATTCCGCCAATTCGCAGTTCTTCATCAATTTCACCGACAACCACTTCCTGAACGGCCAGTATACGGTCTATGGCCGTGTTGTGTCGGGGATGGATTTCGTCGATGCGATCACGCGTGGCGAGCCGCCCGCGAATCCCGACCGGATGATCTCGGTCAAGGTGGCCGCCGATGTCTAGAACCCGCCTCTTCTCCCGTTCGATCTTCGCGCTTGGCGCGCTGCTGATTTCGGCCTTCTGGCTGGGCGCGTCTCCCGCAGTGCTGAACGCCGCCCCTGCGGGCGGTCCCAGGATCGAGCTTGCCATTGCCGGGGAAGCAAACGGCACCGTGGTGATCGAGCTGTTCGACGAGCTGGCCCCGCAGCATGTCGAACGGATCCTCACCCTGGTGCGCGACGGCGCCTATGATGACGTGGTGTTTCACCGTGTGATTGACGGCTTCATGGCCCAGACCGGCGATGTGGAGCTCGGCAAGGCATCGGGCGACCTCCGGCGTGCCGGTCACGGCAAGTCGCAATACCCAAATCTTCCGGCGGAGTTTTCCGGCGAAAGCTTCGTTGCCGGAACGGTCGGCATGGCGCGCAAGAGCAGCCCGAACAGCGCCAATTCGCAGTTCTTCATCATGCTCCAGCCGGCGAGCCATCTCGACGGCCAGTATACCGTCATCGGCCGGGTGATCGAAGGTTTCGACGTGGTGCAGAAGATCAAGCGCGGCGAAGGCTCGAACGGCGCGATCATCGGCATGCCGGACAAGATCGAAACGGCCCGCGTCATCGAGTGATCGGGGATGCCCCCCGCCCGTGCGAGGGGAAGCCAAAGCGAAGCTCCCTCCGGCAAGCTTGCCGGGGGGAGCTTGTGCGTTTGGCGGAAGGGAAAGGGGCGGGGCCGGGTGCCCATGGCTGGTGAATGGCTGCCGGGACGGCCGGTTTGGGCGGGTCCGGCAAACAGCCTGTTTTGGCAAGCAAAGGGGCCGAAGCCCGCCTGTGCCGCGGGAGGGCTCCGCGCCCCGGCCGGAGGGAGGATGCAGCGGCCAGGAGTGCGCGGGCGCGGCGGGAAAGGCAGCCTTCGGCCCCCGGGGAATGGGCTCTGCCGGTGGCCTGGCCTCCGCCCGTACCCGGAGGGAAAGGGTGCAGGCGGGGCAGGGCGTCCGGCGGCGCCCGGGCCGGGGCGCGGCCCGAAACGGTCAGCCGAGGACCGAGTAGATCCCGGCGATGGTGAGGAAGGCGATGATTTCGAAATACGGCATTTCAAGGCTGAGGTTCATGGGGTGCTCCCTTTCTTGGGTTTGTGAGGTATTGCCTGAGGTGGCGGTTGATGTTCTCACTTTGGTCCGGTTAGTGTTAATTTCCGGTAACCTTGCGGTCGCCTCGAACAGAAACAGAACGTTTCTGAAATGTTCGCGCCAGGCCGGGCGGAAATTGTGGTTGAGCCGCCCGCCTCCTCTAAACCTGCCCAAAGCGGCAGAGAGCCTTTTCCGGGATTGGCAAAACCCCCAACCGGCCGCCGATCTCGCAAAACCTTGATTGGCGGGTGAGGCGGGAAATGCCCTATCTGTGGGCTGAGCCGAAACAGATGACGGGCCATCATGCGCACCCAGATCCTTGCGACCCTCCTTGCCCTTGCCAGCCCCCTCCCACCCGTCGCCGCGGATCCGGTGAGCCCGGTGGTTCTGGTCGAGCTTTACACCTCGCAGGGCTGTTCGAACTGTCCCCCGGCCGACGAGATGATCGCCGAGCTTGCGCAGCGCGACGACGTGTTGCCGCTGGCGCTGCATGTCGATTATTGGGATTACATCGGCTGGGCCGACAGTTTTGCCGATCCGCGCCATACCGACCGGCAGAAGGCCTATGCGCGCGTTGCCCGGTCGCGCTCGCTCTACACGCCGCAACTCGTGGTCGGCGGGGTCGATCAGGTGAACGGCTTCAAGCCGATGCGGCTGGTCGATCTGATCGCGCGCCACCGCAGCGAGGGGGCACCGGCGGGGATTGTTGCCGAAACCGAAGGCGATGTGGTCCGGCTGCATTCCCGGCCCGGTGCCGGGGCGCTCGTTGCGGGGGACGTCAACGTCGATCTCGTGCGCTTTGCCGAGACCCGGACGGTCGAGATCCTGCACGGCGAGAATGCGGGCAAGACCATCACCTATGCCAATATCGTCACCGGCTGGGAGCGGGTCGGCCGCTGGGACGGCCTCGGCGAATTCGCTTTCACGCCGGAGGTGCGGCAGGACGGCGCGCTGGCGGTTGTGGTTCAGGCCGAGGGGCCCGGGGAGGTGCTGGCGGCGTTCCGGCTGCGTTGAGCCGCTGGTCGTGGCCGGCGCTGGTGCCCGGTGGGGCAGAGCCGGTCAGGCGCATACCGCCGCATCACCGGCCGGTGGCGATTTCGGGTTGAGACAAAACCCGCCCGACGCCCGCCGCGCGGATGCCCCCGGGGGGTGCGCTTTTTGGCAGGCAGGCGCCGACCCGAAGCCGGTGCCGCGTGAATGCCGGCGAAGGCGCCGGCCTGTAGCGTTTGACGAAAGACCTGACACAGAGAGCATCACCTGACGCGCCCGAAATCCATGATTTCAGGCAGCGTCAGGTGATGCAGGTTTTTCGCATGACGCTTTATGCTTGTCGTAGAGGGCTCTCATGCCGCCCTGTATCCGTTCAGGCCTCATGCGACGACGGTGGCCGATCTCACTCTATAACGGTCCTTCGTGACCAGGCCTTTGACGATCCGACCACCGCCTCAGCACGCCATAAATGGCCTAAAGCGTCCGGCCAAAAACCTGAATCGCAAGGGTTCCCATGACCGCTGATCTGTGATTCATCCTGTTTGGGAGGATGGATCATGTCAGCACCTTTG
>PDRW01000077.1 GCA_002746935.1 Rhodobacterales bacterium | reverse complement strand
GTTGATGATGAAGGTGCCCCGCTCGGTCATCAGTGGGAAGTCACCCATGAACACCGTCTGGCTCTTGATCTCACCGGTGTTCGTGTTCATGAACTCGGCGGTGACGAACAATGGCGCGTCGTAGGTCTGGTCGCGCTCCTTGCACGCTTCGATGGTCTTGCGGGTCTCTTCGAAGCGGTGGTCCCGGAACGACAAGCTCATCGCCCCGGAAAAGTCCTCGATCGGGGAGATCTCGTCGAAGATCTCCTCCAGACCCGACCGGTCCGGCACGTCGCTGCGACCGGCAGCTTTGGCTGCGGCCACCCGGGCCTGCCACTGCTCGTTGCCCAAGAGCCAGTCGAAGCTCTCGGTCTGCAGCGCCAACAGGTCGGGGACCTCCAGCGGTTCGTGGATTGTGGCGAAGCTCAGCCGGCCGGAGGCCGTACGTGCTTGCGTGCTAGCGAGGGTCTGGGACGCGTTGCGCGAGGCAGCCAACGGGGGTCCTTCCACGGCGTGCTGTTCTGGTCGGCGCGCCGCCACCGCAGGGCTGGCTCCAGGCACCGTGAAGCCTGGCGCAGCTTTGCGCACGGCATACGGGTCTGGAAAGGCAGGCGGGAACAGCGCAAAGTGCAAGACTACCCCGCGAAGGCATGGCTGTCCAGTCGAGTCAACCTCGGCGACCAGTCAAACCCAGCCTCGCCGCACCCCGCAGCCTCGATTCGACATACCGAGGATGACGGCAATAGCCACTCCACGTCAAGACGTGGGACGTCCCGGCGCGGCGGACCGAGTCCGGACGACCCGGCGCGGGCCGGCCCCCGCCTGGCCTGACCTATCGGCTCAACTCAGCGCGCCCGGTCCCCGTCGCGTACGAGCGGATTCCGAATCGCTGACGTTGATCTGCCGATCAGGCACTGACCTGTTCGAAAACGAACGTCGAATTCAGCACGTACGTATGCGGCACGACCAGCTGATCGTTGCGCGGCTCGAAGGGGACCTTGTTCCGAACGAGTATCTCCCGGACCACATCAAGGCTCGGCACACCGAAGTAGACAGCGGCGATGAAGGGGTCCGAGACGGCGTCGATCTCGGGGAACTCGCTCTTGAGGCCGGCTCTCGAAACCAAGGTCAATCTGGAGTTGTTACTGAAGCGGCAGACCCGCTTGTCGTTCTCTTCTCTGTCGAAGGATCGCGCCAGGATTGCCTCGTACGCGCTGGCGGCTTCCTCGATGTCGCCGACGACGACTAGGGCATTGGCGAGCACACGAGTCCCGTTGGGATGGTCGAGAAGGTCGTCCTGCCAGGTGATGCTCGGCGTAAGATGCTCAGTTCCCAACACGTTGATGGGGTAGTCCTTCGGGAAGGGATACCCCATGATCGAGAATCTGGCATCCTGTTTGCCCTGTGCTGCGGATGTGAACACGCGCCGGAACTCCATGGGCCC
>PDRW01000079.1 GCA_002746935.1 Rhodobacterales bacterium | reverse complement strand
TGGGGACACCCAGCTCTGGCACGTGGTCACGCTGCCGGACACGTCGAAGACGTCCTTGACGCCGAACGGGATGCCGTGCAGCGGACCACGGTCCTTGCCTGCGGCCAGTTCTCGATCCAGTGCCCTGGCTTCTCGCCGTGCCCGATCGTCGAGGGTCTCAAGTACTGCGTGGAGCGTCCCGTTGGTCTCCCTTGTTGCCGCCAGAGCACGAGCGACCAACGCCTCGCAGGTCTGGACGCCAGATCGCAGCTGTCGTTCCAGCTCGGCGATGGTGGGGCTCACGGTTCCTCCGTCAGAGGGGTACGGAACGTCATGGCCGGCTCCGCATGGGCCGGAACAACTTCCCGGACTATCGCTACCTGGGCGGCCAGGGCGTTGGCGCCTGCGGTGTAGGGGCCGATGTTCAGTGGGTCGAGTTCGATCCCGTGCTCTGCCAGCCGCGCCAAGACCGTCGCGTCGTCGAGGGTCATAGGGCCGTCCCGTCCCACAGGCCCAAGTTCTGGGCGAGGGTCACCCCGGTATCCACCGGGCGGAAAAGGCGACGTTCCGTCAGGATGGGGAGCACCTGCTCGGTGAAGGCCCGTAGCGACGCCGGGAGTGTAGCTCCCATAACGAAAAAGCCGTCGCACGCGCCTACGAGGAACCACTCCTCCATGGTGTCGGCCACGTGGGGCGGGTCGCCCACAGCCAGGAAGTGCCCGCGGCTGGCCGCGACGACGCGGGCGAGTTCACGGATGGTCATGCCGTCGCGGCGGGCCATCTCGACCAGGATCGCTTGCCTGCTCTTGGCGCTCTCGGTGACCGTGGGGGAGGGCAGCGGCCCGTCAAGGTCGAGTCTCTCGATCGAGAATCCGAGCTGGTGCTGGAGGACGTGTAGCCGCAACGGTTCCGGCACCAGGTCGTCGAGTTCCACCAAAGATGCCCGCGCGTCGGTCAGGTCCGTCCCGATGATCGACATGATCCCTGCCAGGACAAGCGGGGGCCGGCGTTCGCACGCATGGGCTGCAGTGGTCATCCGGCGTCGGTAGTCCAGGGCGACGTGCATCGTCGGTGAGGCGACGAAGGTGAGGTCTGCGGTGCGTGCTGCCAGGCGGATCCCTGCGTCGGAGGCCCCGGCCTGTACGACGACGGGACGGCCTTGGCGGGACGGGGGCACGTTTAGTCGCCCGTCGACACGGAAGTGTTTTCCTCGATGGTGGACGTGGTGCACGCGTGCGGGGTCGAAGACCCGCCCGGCGGACACGTCGGGGGTCGGAGCGCCGTCACGCCAGGTCGACCACAGGTCGCGCACCACGTCGACGAACTCTTCGGCGCGATCGTAGCGGTCTGCGTGCGAGGGCTGGGACTCGTATCCGTGGAGTGCTGCCTCGTAGCGGTTCTGGCCTGTCACGACGTTCCACCCGAACCGGCCGCCGGATAGGAGGTCGACGGACGCGGTCATCCTCGCTACC
>PDRW01000041.1 GCA_002746935.1 Rhodobacterales bacterium | reverse complement strand
AGAGACAGGGATTCGAACCCTGGGTCCCCGTGAAGGGACAACGGTTTTCGAGACCGCCCCGTTCGACCACTCCGGCACCTCTCCGCGGGGGTCTGGCGGCGATGTAATGGGCCGAGCGGGCCAGTGCAACCGGTTTTTTGGCGAAACGCAGTGCCAGTCGGGCAGAGTGGGGCGTGGCGCCGCCGTTGTGGCGGGAGAGGGCGGTACGGGCCTCGCGGGTCTTGCGGGCGGGGCGTGGCGCCCCTAATTCTCTTGCGAAGGCCGCCGGACGGCCAGGGCGCCAGCGGAGGAGTAGAGACATGCGCATCACATCACGCCCCCGTGGGGCGCTCAGGGGGGCAGCGGCTGCGGTCGGGGCCGCGCTGTTGGGTGTCACGATGGCGCTCGCGCCGGTGCAGGCTGCGGAGCGTGAGGCCTGCCGTGAGTTTCTGGAGACCACCGGCTTTGACGTGGCGATCACCTCGGTGCAGCAGGAGGTCATGTCGGCGCCGGGCATCTCGGGCCAGGAGGCGGAGGATTTCGGCAGCCAGTATGTGGCGCTGGCCGAGGAGGTGTTCGACCCGGAGGTGATGCTGGAACGCGCCGTCGACATGATGGAGGCGGTGCTTTCCGACGAGCTTGTCGGGCATGGCGCGGGTTTCTACGCTTCCGACCTGGGCCAGCGGCTGGTGGCCGTTGAAAACGCGAGCCACCTGACCGACGCCGAAACCCGGCGCGAGGCGGGCGAGGCGATCGTTGCGAAGCTGATGGAGACCAACCCGGAACGCCTCGAGGATTATCAGGCGATGATGGACGCCATTGGCGGGGTCGATGCGAGTCTGCGGGCGCTCACCGAGGTGCAGATCCGCTACCTTATGGCGGCCATGGCCGCGGGAACGATGGATTTCGGGCTTTCGGAAGCGGAACTGCGCGCGCTGATCGCCGCGCAGGCGGAGGAAATGCGCGCAGAGATGCTGCGCAATTCGATCGTCGGCGCGGCCTGGACCTACCGTGACATCAGCGATGACGACATCCGGGCCTATCGCGAAGCACTGGAACAACCGCTGATGCGGCAGGTTTACGAGGCGCTGAACGCGATCCAGTATCAGGTGATGGCCGAACGTTACGAGCTGCTTGCGGGCCGGCTCGCGGAGCTTTCGCCGCAGGTCGATCTGTAGGCGCTCCGAGGCGCCCGGCGGTGTGCGCCCGGGGGCGGGGCCTGCGGCGAATCCGCTTGACTTCGGGGCGGTTCCCGCACATAAGCGCGACTTCCGGACGGGGCATCCCGTGACCGGAAGTCGGACGTTTACACAACACCCGGGCGAAGGGTGCGCTGTTCGGGGCGGCGGGGTCAGTGTTCTGGCAGCCCGCCCAACGCCGGGAAACCGGGGCCGAAGGACGCGGGAGAAAGAAGGAAGACAACATGTTCGCGGTCCTCAAGACCGGTGGCAAGCAGTATCGGGTTCAGGCGGGCGATGTGCTGCGCGTGGAAAAGCTCGCTGCCAATGCCGGTGACAAGGTTCAGTTCAACGATATTCTCATGGTCGGCGAGACCGTGGGCACCCCCCTCGTGGAGGGCGCGGGCGTTCAGGCCGAGGTGATCGACCAGATCAAGGGCGCCAAGACGATCAGCTTCGTCAAGCGCCGCCGCAAGCACAGCTCGAAGCGCACCAAAGGCCACCGCCAGCAGCTTACCCTGCTGCGGGTGACCGACATTCTCGAAAAGGGCGCGGAGGCGTCGGGCGTGATGGCGGCGATCGGTGCGGGCTCCGTGGCCGCCGTGGCCGTGGCTGCCGCCGCTCCGGCGAAGAAGCCTGCGAAACCGGCCGCGAAGAAGGCCGAAAAGCCCGCCAAAGCCCCGGCCGCCGAAGCCCCGGCCGAAGGCACCAAGCCGGCCAACCTCCTCACCGAGGCCCGCGGCGGCAAGCCCGACGATCTCAAGAAGATCTCCGGCGTCGGTCCGAAGCTCGAAGGCGTGCTGCACGAAATCGGCGTCTTCCACTTCGACCAGATCGCCGCCTGGAAGGGCGACGAGATCGCCTATATGGATGACAGGCTGTCGTTCAAGGGCCGCATCGAACGCGACAACTGGATCGAGCAGGCCGCGAAGCTTGCCGCCGAACAGGAGTAACACCAGATGGCACATAAAAAAGCAGGCGGCAGCTCCCGTAACGGCCGCGATTCCGCCGGCCGTCGCCTCGGCGTGAAGAAGTCGGGCGGCCAGGCCGTGATCCCGGGCAACATCATCGTGCGTCAGCGCGGCACCAGGATGTGGCCGGGCGAAGGCGTGGGCATGGGCAAGGACCATACCATCTTCGCGACCGCCGAAGGCCGGGTGTCGTTCCGCAAGGGGCTGAAGGGCCGGACCTTCATTTCGGTGGTTCCGGTGACCGAAGCCGCAGAGTAAGCCGAGCCCCGGCTTGACGAGATACGAAGGGGATCGGCGGAAACGCCGGTCCCCCTGCTTTTGGTCTCTTTCGGTTTCAGGGGGCCGCCCGGCGCCGTACCCGGATGGCCCGGCAGAGGCCCGGGCGCCGCCGGGGTTACAGAGGAGGTCTGACATGCTGGGAAAAAGCGTCGTCGAAACGCAGGAACAACCGGTCATCGAGGCCGGGCGCTTTACCCTGCGCCCGCCCCGCAGCGGCGACATCGGCATGCTGGAGATGTATGCCGGCGATGAGCGGGTGGCGCGCGGGTCGCGCTCGATCCCGCATCCGCTGCCGCCCGGGGTCTCGGAAAGCTATGTCGCCCGGGCGCTGGCGCCGGAGCGCGAGGAAGACGTCTGGGTGCTCGACGGCGGCGACAAGGGCCATGAGGTGCTCGGCGTGATTTCGCTGCGGCGGATGGACCGCAACCAGTCGCAGCTCGGCTATTGGGTGGCGCCGGCGCTGTGGAACACCGGGCTTGCGTCGGAAGCGGTGACCGCTCTGGTCGCCGCCAACCCGCTCGGCAACGAGACGCTGTTTGCCGAAGTGTTTCAGGACAACCCCGCTTCTGCGCGGGTGCTGACCAATGCGGGCTTCCAGTATATCGGCGAGGCCGAGGCGCATTCGGTGGCGCGCGGCGCCAATGTGCCGACCTGGACCTATTGCCGGCGGATGGGCTGAAGCGATGCCGATGTGCCGGCCCCTCCGCACGGAGCGGCTGGTGCTCCGGAGCCTCACCCGCGCCGACATCCCCGCGCTCGTCGCCGGGCTGAATGATTTTTCCGTGTCGAAATGGCTGACCGTGGTGCCCTTTCCTTACACGGCGGCGGATGCCGCGGCGTTTGTTGATGCTGTCGCGTCCGGGTCGGGGTTCGGGGCTCTCAGTATCACCCGCGCCCCGACCAGAGCCACGACCAACGATGGCGGCCCGGTGATCGGGGTCATCGGGATCGGTGACGGCCTCGGCTACTGGCTCGCCCGGGCGCATCACGGTCACGGCTACATGAGCGAGGCCGCGGCGGCTCTGGTGGGGGCCTGGTTCGCCGAGACCGGCGCGGCGGCGCTGACGTCGGGCTGTTTCGAGGGCAATGCCGCCTCGGCCCGGGTGCTCGGCAAGCTCGGTTTCCGGCCCAGCCACGACGAACGGGTCCATGCCCGCGCCCGTGACGCGGAGGTGACCCTGCACCGGATGCGTCTCACCCGCGCGGACTGGCAGCGGCGCAAGGGCGGGGCGGATGGCTGACCCCGTCCTCACCACCCGGCGCCTGCGCTGGCGCCGTTCGCGGCCGGCCGACCTCGACGCGTTCCACGCTCTGGTTTCCGACCGCGAGGTGGTAAAGAACACCGCCACCTGGCCCTGGCCGCCGGAGCCTGCCTTCACCGCCGCCCGCGTGGCGCCCTTTCCGCTTGAAAACGGGCTGGTCGGGCTGGTGTTTTGCGGGGCCGAGCTGGTCGGTGCGATGGGCGTGAGCGCGGGCGGGGCCGGGGGCGATATGGGCTACATGTTCGCCCGTGCCCATTGGGGCCGGGGCTATGCCACCGAGATCGGCCAGGCGCTCCTCGCCGAAGCCTTTGCCCGCTACGACTGGCCTGTGATCGAGGCCTGCGCCTTCGAAGGTAATCCGGCCTCATCCCGGGTGCTGGAAAAGCTGGGGTTTACCGAGACCGGCCGCTCTGTCGGCCCTTGCGCGGCGCGGGGGTGCGCGTTGCCGATGCGCTGCTTCAGGCTGGTGCGGCCACCCGGTGGATGAGCCCGCAGCGCGGCAGCGGGATGTCCGTGCCGCCGGAGCATCGGGCGGGTTTGCCTGGTCTCGCGCCGGCCTGACCGCTTGCCGCGCCCGTTTCCGTCTGATCCGGAGGAACGGTGCCGTGAGCAGGGCCGGGAAGCGTCTCTGTGATCGGCGGCAGCGGTCTGGGCAGCGGCGGCGCGACGGCGGCATCTGTGCGAGGCTCATCTTTTGATAACCATGTAGTTATTTGAAATTATGGAGATATTCGTCATATTCCAATTCCATTATTCTGGAATACCGGACTATTGGAATACCGGACTTCCAGACTTCCGGACTTCCGGACGATCGGGAAACCTGAAATCCGGCCCGACACCCCGCCCGTGGCTGCCCGCCCCTTGAGCGCAGCCCGCTTTGCCAGTATCGCTCGGGGGGACTACCCAGGGGGGCGCCGATGAAATTTCTCGATCTTGCAAAGGTCCATATCCGCTCCGGCTCCGGCGGCAACGGCTGCATTTCGTTTCGCCGCGAGAAGTTCATCGAATATGGCGGGCCTGACGGTGGCGACGGCGGACGCGGCGGCGATGTGGTGGTGGAAGCCGTCGACGGGCTCAACACCCTGATCGACTTCCGCTACCAGCAGCATTTCTTCGCCAAAAACGGCCAGCCGGGGCAGGGAAGCCAGAAGACCGGGCGTTCGGGCGAGAGCATCGTGCTGCGGGTGCCGGTGGGCACCGAAGTGCTCGACGAGGACGAAGAGACCGTGCTCGCCGACCTCACCGAGGTGGGCCAGCGGGTGCTGCTTGCGAAGGGCGGCAACGGGGGCTTCGGCAATCTGCATTTCAAGACCGCCACCAATCAGGCGCCGCGCCGCGCCAACCCGGGTCAGCCGGGGGTGGAGCGGGTGATCTGGCTGCGGCTCAAGCTGATCGCCGATGTGGGACTTCTGGGCCTGCCCAATGCGGGCAAGTCCACCTTCCTCGCCGCCACCTCCAACGCCCGGCCGAAGATCGCCGATTATCCGTTCACCACGCTGGTGCCCAATCTCGGCGTGGTCGGGGTCGACGGGGTGGAATTCGTGGTGGCCGATATTCCGGGGCTGATCGAGGGGGCGCATGAGGGGCGCGGGCTTGGCGACCGGTTCCTCGGCCATGTGGAGCGGACTTCGGTGCTGTTGCATCTGGTGGACGGCACCGCGGAAGACGTGGTGGCGGATTGGCGGACCATCGTGGGCGAGGTCGAACGCTACGGCGGGGTGCTGGCGGGCAAACCCCGGGTGACGGTGCTCAACAAGGTGGATGCCCTGCTCGCCGAAGAGCTGGCCGAGAAACGCGCGGCGCTGGAGGCGGCACTGGGCGGACCGGTGCTGACCATGTCGGGGGTGTCGCGGGCCGGGGTGCTGGAGGTGCTGCGCGCCCTGCGCGCCGGGATCGCCGAAGACCGGCTGCGCGCAGCAAAAGCCGACGCGGCGGAGGACAAGCCGTGGCAACCCTGAAGGAGGCGCGGCGCATCGTCGTCAAGGTGGGCTCCGCCCTGCTGGTGGACGCCGCCACCGGGGCGCTGCGGGCGGACTGGCTGGCATCGCTCGCCGCAGATGTCGCCCGGCTGAAGGCGCGCGGCGCCGATCTGGTGCTGGTCTCGTCGGGGTCGATCGCGCTCGGGCGCGGGGTGCTGGGGCTGGCGCCGGGGTCGCTGCCGCTCGAACAGAGCCAGGCCGCCGCCGCCGTCGGCCAGATCCAGCTCGCGCGCGCCTATGAAGAGGCATTGCAGCCGCTCGGCATCACCACCGCGCAGGTGCTGGTGACGCTTGAAGACAGCGCCGACCGGCGCCGTTATCTCAACGTCCGCGCCACGCTGGAAACCCTGCTGTCGCTCGGTGCGGTACCGATCGTCAACGAGAACGACACCGTCGCCACCGACGAGATCCGTTTCGGCGACAATGACCGGCTGGCGGCGCAGGTGGCGGTGACGGTGGGGGCGGATCTGACGGTTCTGCTCTCGGATGTGGACGGGTTCTACAGCGGCAATCCGAAGCAGGACCCCACGGCGCGGCGGTATGAGGTGGTCGACGAGATCACCCCCGCGCTCGAGGCGCAGGCGGGCGAGGCCGGAACCGGCATGGCCAAGGGCGGGATGAAGACCAAGGTGATGGCCGCCAAGACCGCGACGGCGGCGGGGTCGGATCTCATGATCACCCTCGGCGAGCCGCTGAACCCGCTTGCAGCGTTGGAGGCGGGGGCGGCGCATACGCTGTTCCGGGCGCGCGGCAACCCGGCCTCGGCCCGCAAGCACTGGATCTCGTCGATGAAGCCGCGGGGCAGCATTCGGGTGGATGCGGGCGCGGTGCGGGCGTTGGGGCAGGGCAATTCGCTGTTGCCCGCCGGGATCACCGGGGTGACGGGCGATTTCGGCCGCGGCGATCCGGTGGATATACTGGGCCCCCGGGGCGAGCGTATCGGTGCCGGGCTCACGCGCTATACCGGCGACGAGGCCCGGGCGCTGATCGGCAAGCATTCGCATGAGATCGAGGCGGTGCTGGGTTACGCCGGGCGGGCGACGCTCATTCACCGCGATGATATGGCGCTGTAGGCTCCGGGCCTGTGGACGGGTCCGGGTGACATGCCTGCCGGCAGTGTCGGTTGCGCGGGCGGGCTGTGAGTATTTTTGCCAGGAAAAAGGGGCTGGCGATTGGCGTCTATTTGGCGTCGATCATCCGAATGAGGCGTTTTTCGTCGGTCTTGGAGGCGTGGCGACGGTCGAGCGGGATGTGTCTGACGGAGACGACGCGGGCGATGCCGAGGGCTTTGGCGCGGGTTTGCCATGAGGCGCGCCCCGAGGGGTCGCCTTCGATGGCGAGCACCGGAGGGGTATGATCGCGCAGCAGGGCGGCGCGGCGGACGCCGGGCCATGTGCGGGCGGCGGTTTCGATTTGCAGCGGCATCGGGGATGCGGCCTCGGGGCGCCAGCGGCCGAGAAGCCAGAGGCGGCCCCGGGCGTCGAGGCGGCCGGCGTCGCCGGTGCGGTGCCAGATGCGGTCGCCGTCGCGGATCTTGTTGGCGGCGTCGTGGCGCGGGTCGAGATAGCCCGGGTTCACATGGGGCCCCGCGACCTGGATTTCGCCGTCGACCAGCCTGAGCGCAAGCCCGGGGACCGGGCGGCCGGCGAGCAACCCGCCGCCCGCCTCCATCTCCGCCCAGTCGTCCGGCGCGAGGTCGTGACACGCGATTTCGGCGATGGGTTCGGCCTCGGTGGAGCCGTAGACCGCGGTGAGGCGGAGGCCGGGGCGTGCGGCGAGGAGGCGGCGCATGGTGTCGGGGAAGACCGGGCCACCGCCGGTGAAGATGTCGGTGAGCCCCTCCGGCAGGCCCACCTCGGTGAGGTGTTCGCAGATCGAGGGCGGCAGCAGGGCGCGGGTGGCGCCGGAGCGGGCGATCCAGTCGCGGATCGCGCGGCCATTGGCGCGGTCCTGCCGTGTGAGGCGCCAGTTGGGCAGCACCGAGGGGCGTCCGGCGGCGAGGTTCACCAGCACGAAGACCGGGAAGCCCACGAGGTCACGCACCGGGCGCACCGTGCCTTCGCTGGAGAGCAGCGGCGCGACGGCGGCGTTCTGGGCCATCAGGAAACCATGGCTGCGGCTGATCCCCTTGGGGGTGCCGCTGGAGCCGGAGGTGAAGGAGATCAGCGCCGGGTCTTCGGCGGAAAGCGGGGTCGGGGCCGGCCGGCCGGTGCCGCCGGGGGCAAGGCGGGTGAGCCCCCAGAGCGGCGGCAGGAGCGACAGCGCGCGGTAGGGGCCGGCCGCGGCGAAGGCCTTGGGCCGGGTGGCGCGGATCGCGTGGAACAGGCCTTTGAGCCCCATGGCGGGTTCGGGGAAGACCGCGACCAGCCCGGCCTTCCAGAGCCCGGCAAGGATGATGTAGAGCGCGGCCGAGACCGGGGCGGCGACCAGCACGCGGTCGCCTTTGGTGAGGCCGCGGGTCTGGAGGCGGGCGGCGAAAGCGTCTGACTGGCGGTCGAGTTCGGCGAAGCTTGTGGCGCCGTGGCGGGCGTCGACGAGGGCGTCGCGGGTGGGATGCGCGGCGACGGCGCGGGCGAAGGCCGCGACCAGCGTGGCCGGGGGGGCAGGGGGGCCGGGAGGCACAGTGGGCACGGTGGGGCCGGGGGGCGTGGTCACGCGAGCCTCTTGCCGAGGAGCGCATAGCGGCGGAAGACCTCGGCGCCAAGCCGGGCGCTGCGGCGGGCGGAGCCGTTGGTCTCGTGGATCAGCGCGTGGATCGCATGGGTGAAGCCGGCGTCGCGGGCGGTGTTGTGGAACGCCCAGGCCAGCGCCTGACCGGCGCCGGGGGCGCGGCTGGCATAGGTCTTGAGGATCACCGATGTGGGCCGGGGGCCTTCGGCGAAATTGGGGATGCCGAACAGGAAGCCCGCGAGCCGCCCTGAAGGGTCGCGGGCGAACAGCAGAAATTCGGGCCGCATCATCGGCACATGGGGCATGTAGAGGCCGAGGAAGGCGGCGCGGGAGATCGGGGTGTAGAAGGCATTGCGGGCGAAGGCTTCGAGCGAAAGCTCGTAGACCTCGCCGAACCGGGCCTCCGGATCCTTGCCGTCCCAGATCTCGATCTCGAAGGGCCGCAGCGGGGCCGGGTTGTGCATCGTGGCAAGGCTCAGGCGGGCCGAGAAATACCGCGCGACGGGGGTGAAACCGGCAGCGGCGAAAGCGGCTTCGTCCTCGGGGCCGGAGACCGGTTCCATCAGGAAGGGCGGGGTGGCGTCGCTTTCGGTCACCAGCCGGTAGGGGTTCCAGGTGGTGCCGTCCATCGGCGCGAGCAGGCGTTCGGCCCCCTGCGCCCGCGCCGCCGCCTCGGCCTCGGCGAGCACCGCCGCCCCGGCTGGGCCCGTGTCACAGGCGAAACCCCCGAGCGCCATGGTGCGGTGTCCGTCCCAGTGTGGCGCATCCGGGAACACTGTGACACGGGCGGCGGGATTGGTTACGGAAAACGTCTCACTCATGCGGGGCCTCCGTGGAGAACGAGAAGGATATAGGCGACGATGGGAACGACGGCGGTGAGCAGGCCGAGGCGCAGCATCCGCTGGCGGTGGAACAGCCGCGCCAGGCGGAGCGGCAGGAAACCGGCGGGCATCAGTGTGGCCATGATCAGGAGTTCCGGCCGTGACAGCCAGGCCTGGTCCGGGCTGTTGAAGCCAATGAGCCAGAGCCAGGCCACTGCGGTGAGCGCCCCCACGAGCGAGAGCGGCGCTGAGGCGGCCCCCAGCGACAGCGGCGACAGCGCGATTGCCGCCAGCGCCACGATCAGCCCGGCCATGGAGGCGCCGAAGAAGGTGATGGCGTTGAGTCCGGTGGCATTGCCGGCGGCGAGCCAGCCGAAGCCGAGCACGGCGAGCACCGCCACCGCGTCGAGCTGCGGCTGGCGGTCTGTGCCCGGGGCGCGGCGTTCGGCAATCAGATGCGCCGCCAGCATCGCCAGCGGCAGCACGGCGTTGTAGAGGGCGGTCGAGGAGATCAGCAGAAACGCCGCGATCAGATAGACCCGGGCGACCGGAGGCGGCGCCCCGAGGCGGGTGCCGATCTGGAAGAAACCCGCCAGCGCCAGCGCAAACAGCGCCGCGATGCCCAGCAGCTCCGTCGCCGGGGCGCTGCCATGGTAGGCCAGAACGATCCAGATGCCGAGCGGCAGGAACAGGTTGTCGAAGCCGCGCCAGCTGTCGGCCTCCACCAGCGCGCCGAAACCGGCCACGAGAAAGGCCAGCACCACCACGTTTTCGCGCGGAATGTCGGACAGCAGCAGCGCCGCGACCATGGTGAGGATCACCGTGACCATGAACAGGATGGCGCTGCCTTCGAGGGTCTTGTGGCCCTCGGCGGTGGCGAAACGGCGGCGGCCGTAGCCGGAACCCGCAAGCGCGGCGGCGCTGTCGCCCAGCGTGAGAACCGCGAGCGGCAGGGTGTAGAGCAGCGGGTCGCGGTCGGAGAGCACGAAGACCAGCAGCACCGCAAGCGCAAGCAGGTAGTCGCCCCAGGAGCGGCGGTCGATGGAGTGGAGCAGCGCGCCGGGGCCGCCGTGGCGCAGCGCCGGCAGGCGCATCGCCGCCATCGCCGCGAGGGTCGCGCCGATCAGCAGATAGACCGGCCAGTCCTCGGTGAAGAGGAGCGGCAGGGTCAGGGCGAACAGCCCGGCGCCCACATGGACGAGCTTGCGTTGCACTTCGGCGGGCCAGCCCGCGGCCCGCGCATGGCGGGCAAGGAACGCCATGGCGGCGAGCATCGCGCCGATCGCGCCCAGCACGGTGAGGATCGGCAGGGCAACCGCCATCACCGCACCTCCTCGATGACGAAATCGGCGTAGAAAAACGCCTTGTCCTGCGCTTTCAGCCGGTCTTCCAGCGCGGTGAGCGTGGTGACCCGGTCGGCAAGCGGCGCGGGCACCCGGCGCGGGGCCATCATGTTCCAGTAGACCAGCCGCGCGCCGGGGGCGGCGCGGGCGAGCAGGGCACCATAGGCGTTTTCGGCGGCGGCGGGCGACATGTATTCGAAAATGTCCGAGAGGTTGAACCCGTCGACCGGCCCGGTGTCGCAGGCTTCGAGCGGGCCTTCGACAAGCTCCAGCCGGTCGAGCCGCTCGCGGATCAGGGCGTAGTTCTCGGCCCGCCAGGGCATCGGCAGCGCCGCGCCATGGCCGCCCTTGAGGATCCAGTGCAGGAAAGGGTTTTCGGCCGGGTCGAGCGTCACCCCCGCATGGCGGACGCGCCGGGCGACATGCGCGGGCAGCGAGCCTTCCACATGGTCGAAAAACGCCGCGTCCCGCCCGAGCCGGCCCATCACGAAGCGCGAGAAGAACAGCTTCAGCATCAGGTTCCAGCGCCAGGTGGCGAAGCGGGTGTCGAGGAAGCGGACGCGTTCGGCGGGCGGGCGCGAGATGAAGGTGGCCTCGATGGTGGCGCGGGAATGGACCAGCGGCAGCACGAAGCGGCGGAAGATGCGGAAATAGCGCTCGAACCGGCCGATGCCGCCGGCGCCATGGGCCTCGACCTCGGGGGCGAGCGCCTGCCAGCGGGCGCGGGTGGGCGCGGGCAGACCGGCGATGGCGCGGGCGAGCAGGGGGCCACGGCGGTGGCTCGGGCGCGATCCCATGAGTTTGAGAAACGCCCCATGGTCAAGGGCGCGCATGGCGCCGATACGCAGCCGCAGGCAATCGAGCTGCGCCGCCGAGAGATCGACCGCCGTCACCCGTTCGGGGTCGAGCGTCAGCAGCGCCAGCGCATTGTCGCCCGCAGAGGCGATGGAGAGGAAGCGCTGGCCCGGGTCGGGGCGCATCGCCGCCACCAGCACATCGGCATCCTCCCAGAGCTGGGCATAGCGGATATGGTCGAACCGCGCGCGGGTGGCGATGTCATTGGTCACCGGCAAGGCGCACCTCCCCGGTTTCGCCGTCGACCGTGAGGCGCGCGCCATCGGGCACCCATGTGGTGGCGCCCTTGAGGCCGACCACGCAGGGAATGCCGAGTTCCCGCGCGACGATGGCCGAATGCGACAGCAGCGAGCCTTTTTCGACCACGATGGCGCTGGCGCCGGCGAAAACCGCGATCCAGCCCGGGTCGGTGTTGCGGGCGACGAGGATTTCGCCGGTGGCGAGGTGCTCGCGCATGGGGTCGCGGATCACCCGGGCCGGGGCGGTGACACGGCCCGCCGAGCAGCCGGTGCCCTTGCGGGTGGTGCCGGGCGCCTGCGGTTCCGGGGCGGCGGCGGTGTTGGTCTGGCCCGGCGGCAGGGTGGCGCCGCGCGCAAGAATGCGTTCGGGCGGGTCGTCCGTGGCCGCGTCGCGGGCGCGCTCTTCGGCGCGGGCGGCGGCAAGGGCGCGCAGATCGCGGGTCAGGGCGTTGCCTTCGATGGCGCCGAGAAGCTCGCCGACGGTCAGCAGAAACACGTCGCGCGGATCGTCGAGACGCCCCATGGCCCAGAATTCCCGCCCCATGGCGCGCAGCACCCGCCGCGCATGGCCGAAGATCCGGGTGCGTTCGAAGCGGAGGTTTTCACGGTCGCGCACCCGGGCCTTGGCATAGGCGGTGGCGGCGCGGGCGAGCGCGCGGCGCAGCGGGTGCCCGGGGATCAGCGCGTGCCAGTCGGGGGCGGGACGCGCCGGCGCAGGCACCGGGGGGCGCGCGGCCGACGCGGCAATGGCGGCAAGAAGCCCGGCCGGGTCTTCGCCCAGCGGGATCGATTCGAGCTTCAGCTCCTCGGTGCAGCGGTCGCCGAAACGGGCGAGATAGGCCTCGAAGGCGGCATGCAGCGCCGGATGGGCGGCGAGCACCTCCGGGCCTTCGGTGAGCCTGTCGGCAATCCCGGCGTCGGCCGCCATCCGCCCCATCTCTGCGATTGCGCGGGCGGGTTCGGCGGAGATGATGTCGCCCTGGCCGATCATCACATCGTTGTGGAGCGCCAGCCCCTCGACGCCGGCCCAGCGCTCAAGCAGTTTGCGCGAGCCGCCATAGGCCATCATGCAGAGGAAATCATTGATCAGCGGGGCGTCCCAGCGGTCGAGCAGATCGGCCTCGATCCGGCGCCAGATCGCGGCAAGCTCGGTGAGGCTGGCCTGTTCCGGCACCGGCCCGGCGGTGAGCGCCGCTTCGAGCCGGGCCATGAAGCGGCGCCGGGTGGCGGGGAGCCGCAGCGCCGCCCAGAGGAGCCCAAGCGCCACCCGCGCGGTGCGCAAGCTTTCGGCAAGGCGCGTGAGTCCGGTGGCGGGGGCGGGGCCGATGCTGGCCTTGAGCTCGTCGGGGAGGGGGCTTTCGACCCCCATCATGGTTTCCATATGGTCGCGGTTGCGCGAAAACCCCGGCAACAGCGCCAGCGCCCGATACCAGTTGCCGAGGTTGTAATAGACCCGCCCCGAGACCCGCGCGAGCAGGTTGTCGAACACCGGAGCATTGGCTTCGATTTCGCGGGGCGGCACCCCGAGCAGCCCGACGAAGGCGCGGTAGACCCGGGCGTAGACATAGGTGGCGAAGCTGTAGGTGAGCGGGCTCACGAGCCCGGGGTAGCTTTCGACGATATTGGAATTGTCGAGCACCACCAGAGTGTTGTCCGGGTGCGGCCGGGGCCGGAGCGGGGTGGTGACCGGGCGCGATTGCAGCATGTGGAGCCGGGCGCCGTCGAAGGCCCATTCGATGTCTTGCGGGGTGCCGAAATGCGCTTCCGCCCGGGTGGCGAGGGCGGCGACAGCCTCGGCTTCGGGCAGGGTGAGAACCTCGGGGTTTTGCGGGGTGGTGACGGGTCCGGTGGCGTCGAAGGTCCAGTCCTCGCCATCCGCCGCGCCCGAGACCAGCGCCTCGCCCAGCCCGGCGACGGCGGAAACCACCTGCCGGTCGCGCAGCCCGCTCACCGGGTCGGCGGAAAACGCCACACCGGCGGCGCGGGCGGGCACCATCTGCTGCACCACGATGGCCGGCGCGCCCGCAGGCGCGGTGCCCTTGAGCGCGGCATAGGCCCTGAGGCTGTCGGTGAGGCCGGAGGCCCAGACCTCGGCGATCGCCCCGGCCACAGCGGCGGCCTCCACGTCGAGCGCGGTGTGAAACTGGCCGGCATGGCTGTGCTCGGCGCCGTCTTCGGCCCGGCCCGAGGAGCGCACCGCGTAAGGTCCGGGGCCGAGGGCGGCAAGGGCGGCGGGCAGGGCGGCGGTGAGGGCGTCGTCCAGCACCGGGCGGGTGTCTTGCTGGTGCAGGGCCTCGGCGCGGATCACGAAGAAGGGCGGCACGTCGAAACCGGCGGCCGCGAGCGCCTGCAAGGCCGCGCCCTTGCCGCCGGCGGCGGCGCGGGTGATCTCATGGGGGGCGAGGATCGGGTGCATCGGCGTCAGCCTCCGAAGACCAGCGGCAGGAAGCCGGCGGCGCCGTAGCAGGCGAGCACCCAGAGCCCGGAGAGCGTGTCGAGCCTTGTCTGGGCGGCGGGCGACGGTGCGCGGCGGAAGCCGAGGGCGGCCCGAGCGGCGAGGGCGAAGCCCGTGACCCCCACCAGCGCGATCGGCCAGAAGGCGCCAAGCGCCAGCCCGAGGGTGAGCAGCAGCACCAGCCCGAGCCCGACCACAGCGAGCCAGATGAGCGCGGCGCGCGCCGGTCCCCAGAGCTTCGAATAGGTCTCGACTCCGGGGCGTTCGTTTTCCGGCGCCCAGGTCTTGCGGCCGATCTCCAGCACCGTGCCGTTGACGAAGCTGAGCCCGAGGAACAGCCAGAGCGCCATGGCGGGGACATGGCCGGACCCGGGCGCGGCGGTCCATTCCACCCCGGTGAGCATCAGATCGATCAGCGGCATGATCGCCATATGGCTGAGCAGATAGGCCAAGGGCCGCGCCTTCAGCCAGGAGGGGGCGAAGAACTCCGCCGTCATCAGCCCGAGCCAGCTCCAGGCGAGGAGCAGCAGCAGGAGCGTGCCCGGGGTCCAGGCGGCGGCGAGCGCCAGCATCGCCGCACCGGTCGCGCCTGCGAGCCGGATGATCAGCCGCAGGCTCACCAGCCCGCGCGGGATCGGGCGTTCGGGGCGGAAGCGGCGGTCGTCTTCGGCGTCTTTCGCCTCGTCGAAGGCGCGCATCTGGAAGAAGATGCCGAGCGACAGCGCCGCGGCGGTGAGATAGGCGCCCGCGCCGGGGAGCGGGCGGCCGGCGAGCAGGGCGGAGACATTGACGCTCGCCGCCGAAAACACCGCCAGCAGCGGGATCGTGCGGGCGAGGGGGAAGCGTTCGGCCTGATAGATCCAGAGGCGGCGCAGGAGCGGCTCTGCCGGGGAGGTTTTTGGGGCGGCTTTGGGGGGCTCTTCAACAGGCCCTTGCGGGGAGGTTTCAGGGGCTGTGCTCATCTCGCCCTCGCGAGCTTGTGGTGGGCGCGGGTGAAATGCCCCGCGGCCATGGCGGCGACGATGGAAATCTCGCCGCAAAGACAGAGCGCCGCGGTCAGCTCGGCAAGCGCGGCGGCGCTGCCTTCGCCCTCCACCCCCACCAGATCGAGCGCCGCGCGCTGGCTCGGCAACCCGGTGCCACCGCCGACACTGCCCACAAGGATGTTGGGCAGGGTCACCGAGCAGAACAGCCCGTCGTCACGGCGTTCCATCCGGGTGAAGCCCACCGCGCTTTCGGCGACGCAGGCGGCGTCCTGACCGGTGGCGATATAGAAGGCCGCCAGCGCATTGGCGTAATGCGCCTGCGCCCCGAACTGGCCCGACAGAAGCGCGCCCAGCCCGGCGATGCGCCCGTAATCGAGCATCGCATCGATACTGCTGCGCAGACCCCGCGTCACCACCTCTTCCGGCAGCACCACCGAGGCCGAGACCTTGCGGCCGCGCCCGGTAAGCGTGCCGAGCGAGGTGGCCTTCTTGTCGCCGGAGAAATTGCCCTCCACATACCAGCGTTCGGGCGGCACCGGGCTGCGGGCGGCGGCCATCCGCCCCAGCGCTTCGGTGGCGATGGTCACCATGTTCTGACCCGCCGCCTCGCCGGTGGTATAGCGGCAGAGCAGAAACACCACGTTGTTGTCGATCACCGGTTCCAGCGACACCAGCTTGCCGAAGCGTGTGGTGGCCTCGGCGGCGTCTTTCAGAAGCGCCACATTCTCCACCACCCAATCGACGAAGCGGCCGGCGTCGAGCAGGCTGGCAAACACGAAGGCAGGGCTGCGCAGCACGCCTTCGTAGAGCACCGCGGTGGAAATCCCGCCCGCCAGCGTGGCGGCCCGGGCGCCGCGGGCATAGGAGGCCACGAGGGCGGCTTCGGTGGTGGCGAGCGGCAGGTGGAAATCGCCCTCCGCATGGAGGCCGCGCACCCGCAGCGGCCCGACGAGGCCGACGGGCAGTTTCACCGTGCCGATCATGTTTTCGATATTGCGTCCGTAGGCCTCGGCGCTGGCGAGGGTCGCGTGGTCGGCCAGCAGGGCTTCAGCATCGTTCGACCCCTTGCCGGCGGCGCGGAGCGCGGCCCAGAGCGCGCGGATGCTCCCGGCCGAGGCCTTGCGGGCGCGGGTAAAGGGCGCGACATCGGCCCCGTCGGGCTGCATCAGGCTTTCGTCTTCGGCGCCGAAATAGAGCGCGCGGACGCGTTTCAGCATGTCCTGCACATGGTTCGGAACGATGTTCGGAACGATCAATGCCTTGCCTCCAAATGTGCCCCCGGGGGTATGACCGAAGGGAGCATGACCGAATTCAACTGCAAGATGTGGCCAATATACGGCCCGGCGTGGTTCTCATGGGGGCATTTCAAAGACCGGCTACAGGCGCCGGCCCCCGGGGGCCATCAACCGCTTTGACGCGCGGGCTCTGGCGCGGCACTATGGGCGGGGTCACAATGGCGGCTGAAAGGGCGGCTGAAAGGGCGGCTGAAAGGGGAGGCGAAAGGCAATGGAAACCGGCACGGACAGCCAAAAGGACATCGCGGACATCACGGCCCTGATGCAGGACATCGGCGCGCGGGCGAAACGGGCGGCGGCGGGGCTCGCTTTTGCGCCGGCCGAGGCCAAGGCCAAAGCGCTCGAGGCGGCGGCGGAGGCGATCCTTGCGGGGGAGGCGGAGATCCTTGCGGCCAATGCCAGAGACCTCGATTTCGGCCGCGAAAAGGGGCTGACCCCGGCGATGATGGACCGTCTCGCGCTCGACGCGGAGCGGATCGCCGGGATCGCCGCGGGGCTCCGGGCGGTGGCGGGCTTCCCCGACCCGGTGGGCGCGGTGATGGCCGAATGGGACCGCCCCTCCGGCCTCCATATCAAGCGGGTCCGCACCCCGCTGGGCGTGATCGGGGTGATCTACGAGAGCCGCCCCAATGTCACCGCCGATGCCGGGGCGCTGGCGCTGAAGGCGGGCAATGCGGTGATCCTGCGCGGCGGATCGGAGAGTTTCCATTCCTCGCAGGCGATCCATGCCGGTCTGGTGGCGGGGCTGACGGCCGCGGGCCTGCCGGAAGACGCGATCCAGCTGGTGCCCACCCGCGACCGCGCGGCGGTCAGCGCACTTCTGCACATGGTCGACTTCGTCGACGTGATCGTGCCGCGCGGCGGCAAGGGGCTGGTGGGGCTGGTGCAGCGCGAGGCGCGGGTGCCGGTGTTTGCCCATCTCGAAGGCATCGTGCATGTCTATCTCGACAAGGCGGCCGACCCGGAGAAAGCCCGGGCGGTGGTGATGAACGCCAAGACCCGCCGCACCGGCATCTGCGGCGCGGCGGAATGCCTGCTGATCCACGAGGATGCGGCGGCGCTGGGCCAGTCGGTGCTCGACGATCTGATGGCGGCGGGCGTGCGTGTCCATGCGGGGCCGGGGCTCCGGGGCACGGTCGCGGCGACGGAAGAAGACTGGGGCCGGGAATATCTCGACATGGACATCGCCGCGAAGCTGGTGGCCGATGTGGATGCGGCCATTGCCCATATCAATGCCTATTCGTCGCATCACACCGAGGCGATCCTCACCGAGGACGATGCCGCCGCCGCCCGTTTCTTCGAGCGGATCGATTCGGCGATCCTGATGCGCAATGCCTCGACCCAGTTCGCCGATGGCGGCGAGTTCGGCATGGGGGCGGAAATCGGCATCGCTACCGGCAAGCTGCATGCGCGCGGCCCCGTGGGGGCGGAACAGCTCACCAGTTTCAAATACCTGGTCGAGGGCGACGGCACGCTGCGGCCCTGACGGGGCGGCGGGCCTGAGCGGGCCTGTGCCGGCCGATGGCTATGTGCGGGCGCGCGCGGGGCCGGATGCGCTGGCGGAGGTGGCGAAAGCCCAGACGCGATGGCTATGTGCGGGCGCGCGCGCGGCGCCGCCCAGACCGGGCCGGACCTGTGCGCAACATCTGGCGGGAAGCCGCAGAGCGCTTGCCCCCGGCGTTGCCGTAGGCGCGCGAATCCCGCTATCCTACGCGTCCAGGCCAGAGTGGCCGGCCAGTTTTCGGGGAGCGGGATATGAGAGCGTTGTTCAGCAGGGTCCGCGCTGTCTGGATCATGTGGCTCCTGCTCGGCTCCGGGCTCGTCGCCGGTTGCGCGCCGCAGCCGGGGCTTCTGCCCTTCGACGGCCCCGTCGACAAGGTGCAGACCGTTTTCATGGCCACATCGCGCAACCAGCAGGTCGCCCGGGAAGAAGACGGGACGCGGCCGGAATTCGGGTCCGGGCGCGGGCAGGAGCTGCATTTCGGGCGCTACGACATGTCGGTTCCGCCGGATCGCGACCCGGGCGCTCTGGCGCTGCCCACCGCCAAGGCCGATCCGGCGCGGGATTTCCTGATGGTGGGGTCCGAACGCTACCAGAGCGAGGCGGCGTTCATTGCCGCGGTAAACCGCGCGCTGGCGCCATTGCCGCCGGCGAAACGCCATGTGACGCTCTATGTGCATGGCTACAGGGCGAGCTTTGCCGAATCGGTGCTGAACACCGCACAGCTTGCCGCCGACTACCATCTGCCCGGTCCGGTGGTGCTGTTTGCCTGGCCTTCGGCGGACCAGCTCACGCATTATCTCTACGACCGCGACTCCACGCTCTATTCCCGCGACCAGTTCGTCAGAACGCTGAAAGCGCTGACGAAAACCCGTGCGACCGAGGTCAACGTGATCGCCCATTCGATGGGCGGCTTTCTGGTCATGGAGGGGCTCAACCGGCTGGTGCTGAACCGCGACCGGGCAACGCTGAACCGGATCAACGGCGTGCTGCTGGCCGAACCCGACATCAGCATTGATGTGTTCCGCAGCCAGATCGCGGGGCTCGACCTCAACCGGCTCGACCTCGCGGTGATGGTCTCGGGGCGCGACCGGGCGCTTCAGGTGTCGAGCCTGATCGCCGGCGGCACCCCGCGGCTCGGCGAAAGGCGCAATCTCGAAACGTTGCGCCGGCTTGGGGTCTATGTGGTGGACCTCAGCCAGTTCAACGACGGCACATTGATCGGCCACACCGCGTTCCAGAACTCGCCGGAACTGGTCAGCCTGTTTTCCTCCGGCCGGCTGGTCCAGGGAATCGAAGCCAACAAGGGCGGCGACAACATTGCGGTTCAGGCGCTCAACACGGTCGGCAACGTGACGCTGCTGATCGCCTATCTGCCCTACCGGCTGACCGGGCAGTAGCGGGACGCTCGTCGCGGCGGCCGTCACGGCAGGGTTACGGTACGGTGTGGCCCCGCCGCTGCGGCCTCCCTCCGGCCTTCGCCGGCCACCTTCTGCCACCTTTTCTCCCTCCGGCCTTCCCCGGCGCGCGCCGGCTTCAGAAGGCGAGCGAAACCGTGGTTGCGGTGGTTTCGAGCCGGGTCACGCGTCCCCCGAGGTCGCGCGCGAGCAGGGCGAAATGGACCGTATTGGCGGTGAGGCCGGCGGGCACCGGCCCGCCTTCGAGCATCGCCCAAAGCCCGGGGTCGGTTTGCATCCGCTCCGCTTCTGCCATGATCTGCCAGCCGCCGGCGTCCGTTCCGCCACCTGCGCGCACCTCTGCCCGGCCGCCCCATGGCATGGCGCTTTCGAGGCACATCAGCGCCAGCATCACCCGCCTGGCGTCGCGCCGGGGCAGATCGGTTGTGAGCGGCCAGTCGACCACGAGCCGGCGCCCGCCGGGTCCGGGCGCGGTCGCTTCGGCGATCTCGCGTGCCGAAACGCTTTGTCCGGGGGCCGCGTGGCCGAAAGCGATGCGAAAGGCCTTGATCCTGCGGCGTGCATTCTCCACGCTTTCGCTGATCAGCGCGAGTTCCGGCCCCTGCGCCTCGCCGGTGAGGGCGAGCAGCTCCACCCCATTGGCGATCGCCCCGATCGGGTTGTTGAGGTCATGCGCCATGCGCGAGCCCACCAGCGCCACAAGGTCGGGCTGGGGCTGATCGGTGGCGGTGGACGAAGGATCGGGGGTCATGCAGGGCCTCGCAAGGTCAGGGAGACGGAAAATGAGCGAATTTGCGGCGCTGTTGAGCCCGGGCGATCTGGTCCGCCACCCGGAGCGGCCCGACTGGGGCACCGGCCAGGTGCAATCCAGCATCGGTGCCAGGGTCACGGTGAACTTTCCCCATGCGGGCAAACGGGTGATCGACACGCGCCGGGTCGCGCTGGATCTGGTATTCGAGCCCTGAACCGGGCCGGGCGGCGGCAATCGGCGGAAACATGCGCGGAGGCTATCACACCTCTGGCGCGATTCAACCGCTGTGCGGCGCCCGCGCGCGCCATGGCGTCCGGTTCAGCGGTTGCCATTCCCGGGGCCGCACCCTAAACGGGTACGAACGAGACTGGATCGGTTGGCAGGATGGCGCCACGGAAACCCGAATTCGAACTCCGGCTGGCCCGGGACGACACCGACATGCGCGCGTGCCAGCGGTTGCGCTATGACATATTCGTCGAGGAGCTTGGTGGCGACGGACCGCTTGTCGACCACGCGAACCGGCTGGAACGCGATGCGCTCGACGACAGCTATGACCATCTGCTGCTGATCGACAAGGCGGTGCCCGGCGCCCCCGTGGTGGGGGTCTACCGGCTGATGCGCGGCGAGCGTCTGGCCCCGGGGCAGGAATTCTACTCGGCCCGCGAATACGATCTCGCGCCGCTTGTCGCGTCGGGGCGGCGGCTGCTGGAACTCGGGCGCTCCTGCGTGCATCGGGACTATCGCGGAGGCCCGGCGCTGATGACGCTCTGGCAGGGGCTTCTCGCCTATGTGGAGCGCCACGAGGTCGAAGTGCTGTTCGGCGTCGCCTCGTTCCACGGGACCGACCCGGAAGCGCTCGCCCCGGCGCTGTCGCTGTTGCATTACCGCTATCTCGCCCCGCCGGAGCTGCGGGCGAAGGCCCGGGCCGACCGGGCACAGCGGATGGATCTGTTGCCGGAATCGGCAATCGACAGGGCGGCGATGCGTGGCGTGCCGCCGCTGATCAAGAGCTATCTCCGGCTCGGCGGCTGGGTCGGTGAGGATGCCTGGGTCGACCGCGAATTCAACACCACCGATGTCTGCATCGTGGTGGATATCACCCTGGTGCCCGAGCGGATCCGTGCAGCCTATGCGGGCGGTGCCATGCCATGAGCCCATGGATGGGCGACGCGCCGCCGCCCGAAGCCCGGCCGATCGGGGTGTTCGGGTGGTGCCGGGCGCTGCTGCGCGCCGGGGCGATGCTGGGGCTGATCCTGACCGGCCTGTTCCTGCTGCTGATTCTGCGGCTGATCGAGCGGCCCGCCTTCGCCCCGGGCCGCCCCGTGACCCCCTGGATCACCGTCGCGGTCTGCCGGGGCGTGCTCTGGCTCATGGGGCTGAAGCTGCGGGTCAAGGGCACACAGATGCGCCGCAATGGCGCGGTGGTCTCCAACCATGTGTCCTGGCTCGATATTCTGGTGCTGAATTCCCGCAGACCGGTCTATTTCGTGGCCAAGTCCGAAGTCGCGCGCTGGCCCGGGATCGGCTGGCTGGCCAGGGCGACGGGCACCGTCTTCATCCGCCGCGACCGGCGCGAGGCCGGGGCACAGGTGACGTTGTTCAAGCGCCGTCTCGGGGCGGGGCACAGGCTGTTGTTCTTCCCCGAGGGGACGTCGACCGACGGGCAGCGGGTGCTGCCGTTCAAGACCACCCTGTTTGCGGCCTTCTTCGACCCCTCGCTGCATGAGACCATGTTCATCCAGCCGGTGAGCGTGATCTACCGTGCCCCCCCGGGGCAAGACCCGCGGTTCTTCGGCTGGTGGGGCGACATGAACCTCGGCGGGTCGCTTGCGAAGGTGCTGGCGCAGGCGCCGCAGGGGCATGTCGAACTGGTCTATCATGCCCCGTTGCGGGTGGCGGGTTATCAGAACCGCAAAGCCCTGGCCCGGGCGCTGGAAGAGCGGGTCCGGGCCCCGGTCGCGCCTGCGGCGGGCGGGGATGCTGCCTGACGGCAGTGCGCCTGCGGCGGGCGGGGATGCCGCCTTACGGCGGTGCGTTTGCGGTGGGCGGGGACGCGCGCCCTTGCAACCTCGTGCGGCCTCGTGCGGCTCGCTGGGCCTGGCGTCCCGGCTCTGCCGGTGGCGGGGGTGCTGCCCCGAACTCGGCCGGCATGGGCGGGTGGCAGGCTTCGGGGCAGACCTGCCCGGACCTCGGCGGGACCGACATTGCCCGCGTCTGAGCCGCCTGACGTGCGGCGATCCGGCGGGGCAGGGCCTTGGTCCCGGTTTCCGGTCAGGCCAGGATCACCCCGACCACGACCATGGTCAGCCCGAAGGCCGAGACCGCGAAGGCGCCCATGTTGAGCACCATGGCGCCGCGGATCGCATCCCTGAGGGCGTCGCCGGCAAGCCCGGCGCGGCGGGCGCGGATCACCCGCATCGCCGAGACGACCAGGCCGACCAGCCCGGTCAGGGCCACCAGTGTGCCAATGATGATGAGCCATTCCATGTTCTCGGTCTCCCGCTGCCTGGCGCGGGGGTAGCGCAGGACGCTGCGGACATAAACCCCCCACACCCCCCGGACGGGCCGTTGCGGGGCTGCGGGGGGCGATTGACGCCCGGCGGCCATGGTGCGGATCGGCTGGAAGGCGAAACCTCCCGGCTTTCCGGTGTGGCGAACCCAGGCTTTGGCACGCCGGCAACCGACTGCGGGCTTGAAGGCCTGCCACGCCCGCTGTAGCTAGAGCTTGCCTGCGCAGGGCCGGGCACCGGTTGTGCGCATTTCGACATAAGAAAACAAAACGCCAGAGCAGGTGGCGTGAATGCGAATGAACGCAAGGCGTGCTCTGGAAACTCCCCCAAATTCCCCCGGAGGACGTCATGGACCTGACCGAGCAGAACGAGCAGAACCACAAACCCGACAGCTACCGCGTGACCGCCGATGAATTGCGCCAGTTCATCGAACGTTTCGAACGTCTTGAAGCCGAGAAAAAGGACATTGCCGAGCAGCAGAAGGAGGTGATGGCCGAGGCCAAGGCCCGCGGCTATGACACCAGGGTGATGCGCAAGGTGATCGCGCTGAGGAAGCGCGACAAGGACGACATCGCCGAGGAAGAGGCGGTGCTCGAGATGTACAAGGAAGCGCTGGGCATGTGACCCCGCCTGAGCATATGAACCCCTTGCAGGGGGCGCGACAGCCGCGCCCCCCGCGTTTGCAGTTCGTTTCCCTCAAACCTCCGGCAGGAGGGGCGCGGCCCTGCCGCGGGCGGGCCGCTCTGCCGCTCAGTCGGCCTCGCCGCCGCGTTTGCCGAGCTGGGCGTCGAGGGTGAGCATGTGCCAGCGGTTGTCGCCCGCGGCCTCGACCTTCTCGACCATGTCGCGGAAGGTGTCTTCTTCCTCGATCTGTTCCTCAAGGAACCAGTTCAGCATGGTCAGCGTGGGGAATTCCTTTTCCTCATGGGCGAGGTCGAACAGTGCGTGGATCTGGCCGGTCACGGTCTTTTCCATTTCCAGCGCGGTGACGAGGGCCTTGACGGGGGTTTTGTAGTCGAGTTGCGGGGTGTCGATGCCCTTGAGCTCGACCCGCACGTCGCGGCGCACGAGGTAATCGTAGATCCGCATGCCGTGTTCGATTTCCTCGGTCGCGTGCTCGCGGAACCAGGAGGCAAAGCCGGTCAGACCGCTGGCGTCGAAAAACGCGGCCATCGACAGATAGGCGTAAGAGGCGGTCAGCTCGTTGTTGATCTGGGCGTTGAGGGCCGCAGCGACCTTGGCGTTCATCTTCATCTGATTTCCTTTCAATGTCGATGCTCCGAAAGCATCGGGTTGGCTACGTTCAGACAGGCCGGAAACGGAGTGTCGCGGCCTGAAAACGATGGCTCAGCTGTTGCGCCCGGCCGCCTTCTTCAGTGCCGCATGAAGACGCGGCGCGCGGTTGCGGAAAGCTTCCGCTGCACGCGCCTTCAGCGAGCGGGCCGTGAACGGCAAGGGCCGGTCCCATTCCATATGGGCAAAGTCCTCGCGGAAGGCAAGGCGCCGCAGGTGGCTGTCGATCACATGTTGCGCGCCGGCATAGGCGTCGTCTTTGTGAAGCTCCCAGCGCAGGGTGAGGCCGGTGGCATCGGCGGACAGATGCGCCACGCCCATCGCGAAGCGGATCCGGCCCGTCTCCGGGGTGAACTCCACCTCCTGGCTGTGGCCGAAATGCTTGCACAATTGCTGAAGGTATTTCGACCCGTGGGCGGTGGCAAATTTCCCTGTCATTTCATACATGGCGGCTCCGGTCTCCGTGGCCTCGTCAGGCTGCGGGGACGTCGCCGATTCGCCGTGCGGTTTCAACCCCCGCCCGTGCCTGCGCTTGACATGGATCATTGCAGGGCCCGCCCGTCCGAAACAGATACATAACAAAAACAAGGGGAAAGCAATGCGAAAGACCTTTCTGGCCCTGGGCCTTCTGAGTGCCGGTGTCGGCGGAGGGGCGCTGGCGGAAGAGGCCCTGCCCGACACGCCCGAAGCCCTCGGCGAACGGCTGTTCTTCGACGTGAACCTTTCGGCCAACCGCACCCAGGCCTGCGCCACCTGCCACGACCCGGACTTCGCCTTTGCCGACCCGCGCGGCATGGACGCGTCGCTCGGCGATGACGGCAGCTCGATCGGCGACCGCAACGCGCCGACGGCGATGTATGCCGCGCTCACGCCGGAATTTCACAGGGGTGAAGACGGCGCCTGGTTCGGCGGCCAGTTCCTCGACGGGCGCGCCTCGCGGCTCGAGGATCAGGCCGGTGGCCCGCCGCTCAACCCGGTCGAGATGGGCATGGCCGACAAGGCGGCGGTGGTGGCGCGGCTCAAGGAAGATCCGGTCTATCTCGCGGCCTTCCCGGCGGTGTTCGGCCCCGGCATCCTCGACGACGATGCCGCCGCCTATGACGCCATGACCCAGGCGATTGCCGCCTTCGAACGCACCGACCCGTTCAGCCCGTTCAGTTCGAAATACGACCGGTTCCTTGCCGGTGAGGCGGAGCTGACCGATCTCGAAGAGCTCGGGCGGGTGTTGTTCTTCTCGCAGCAGTTTACCAATTGCAACCTGTGTCACCAGGTCGGCGACAGTCTGATGGACCGGCGCGAGACCTTCACCGATTTCAGCTATCACAATATCGGCGTGCCCGAAAACCTTGAGCTCAGGGCGCTGAACGGGGTGGAACCGGGCACGGTGGATGACGGGCTTGCGCTCAACCCGGAGGTTGCCGGGGCCCCGGAAGAACGCGGCAAGTTCCGCACCCCCACCTTGCGCAATGTCGCGGTGACCGGGCCTTACATGCACAACGGCGTGTTCCACGATCTGCGCACCGTGGTGCTGTTTTACAACCAGTACAACACGCGGGTCGACAAGCGGAAGATCAATCCCGAGACCGGCGAGATGTTCCGTCCCGCCCCGGTGCCGTCAACCTTGTCGACGGAGGAGCTGACCCATGGGCCGGCGCTTGACGATCAGCGGGTGGACGCGCTGGTGGCCTTCCTCAAGACCCTGACCGACGCGCGCTACGAGCATCTGCTGGAGGAGTAGAGGCGCTGGCTTTGCTGGCGGGCTGGTGATCGCTCCGCAAGGAAAATCTTTGGCGTGCAGTGGGTTGTGTGGCTTTCTTCAGGTATTTGACAGGTCTCGCCGCCGCTCACCCCACGCGCACGAGATGGTTGTCCCAGCGCCAGTCGCCCTCCACCGGCACCCGCCGGATGTCGCCGTCCGCGGCCAGAGCCAGCCCGCCCGCGCAGGTGATCGCGAGCCCCTCCGGGGCGCGGGCGACGCCGCTGGCCTCGGTGAGCGCGGTGCTGCCCGCCGCCCGGCCGCTCTGGTCGAAGAACAGCACCCGCCCGCCCTTCGGGCCGGTCACCGCGATGGTGCCGCTTTCGGCCACCGCAACCGAGCCCGCGTAATGGGTGAGGGCGGGGGTGTCTGGGTGGTCGAGAACCTCCGGCGGGTGGCCCGGCGTGAAACGGGCGGCGAGCGGCACCGCGACCCGCGGGTCGCCCTGCCATTGCAGCGCGGCGACGATGCCGCCGCGCGCGTCCTCGGCGATATGGCGGATCGAATTCCGGGGCAGGGCGCCCTGCTGCGCCGCAGGCTGCGACCCGTCGAAGCGCCAGTCCTCCAGCAGTTCGCCGCTTTCCGAGAGCACCGCAAGCCCGGTCATCATGTCGGGCAGGTTGAGCTTGGCGCGGGGGAAGGCGGGATGGGTGCGGATGCCGCCGTTTGCCACCGCGAAAGCGCCGCTCGCGAGCCGGATGATCTCATGCGGTCCCAGCCCGCCGGAGGCGACATCGTCCACCCGCGTATAGCGCTTTTCGGCGTCCCAGATGCCGATCCGCCCATCGGGGATGTCGAAGGCGTTTTCGGTGGTGAGCAGGAAGCGGCCGTCGGCGGTGAAGGCGCCATGGCCGTAGAAATGGGTCTCTTCGGGGGTTTCCAGCCGGGCGATCTCGCGGCCGGTGGCGCAGTCGATCACCAGCCCGAAGCGCCCGGGCCGCCGGGCGAAGGCGACCGCCTCGGCGCGGTCGGGATGCACTGCCGCCGCGTGGCCGCGTCCGGGCAGGGGGTGGCTGAACAGCACCCGGCCGCCGAGCGACAACCCGATCAGAAAGGTGCTGTTGTCCGGGCGGTTTCCGGCGGTGAGACAGAGCGGCTCATGGCCGGCAATATCGGCCCAGGCCGGGGCGCATCCGGCCCCGAGCGCCGCGACGGCGGCACCGAGGAAATAGCGCCGGCGCATAGGCTCAGTCGCCGTCGGCGGGGGAAAACCCGCTTTCGACCCCGAGGCTCGGGCCGATCTCTTCGGAGAACAGCGCGAACAGGTAGCGCACCTGGGTCTGCAAACCTTCGACCCGGATCCGGGTCATCGGATCGTCGACCGCCTTGTCCAGCGGCAGGCCGATCTTGCCGATCCGCCTGCGGGTCTCGGCGATGGCGTCGAGCAGTTTCTGCCGCGCCGCATCCGGCACGTCGCCCGCAAAGCCCTCGCGCAGCATGTCGGCGAGGCCGGCAAGCTGGGCGTCGATGATCGCGAGGCTGAGGCCGATGCGCCGGGCCTCGGCGCGTTTGGGGCGCGGCTTGTCGAAACTGCCGAGCGGCCGGCCGAGGCGCATGTCGGCGATCACCGTGAGCTCGAAGGTGATCGAGGAAAACAGCGCCTTGGTGACCTCTGCCCCGGTGAGATAGACCGGATTGTCCGGCCCGGCCTGGCGCATCAGATCGGCCCAGCCGTTATCGTCGAACCAATCGGCGTAGAGCGTGTCGGCGAGGTCGTTCAGATGCGCCGAGATTCCGATCACCGCGGGGCAGGCGGGCAGATCGCTGACCATGAGCCGCGCGAGGGCCGGCAGGCCCTGGGCCGCCGCAGAGCCCGCAGCGATGGTCGCCGGGTCGGCCAGCCGCTCTTCGGGCAGGGCGGTCAGCGCCTTCAGGCCACGGCCGACATAATCCTTCTTGTCGGGCCAGAAGGCGATGGTCAGCACCGCGGCGCGCTGTTCGATGGGCCCGAACTGCCAGGCGTCAAGCGGCGCCCAGGTGAGCCAGGTGGTTTTCAGGCGGTCGAGATACTCGGCTTCGGCGAGGGTGCCGGCGCAATAGGCCGACGAGGCCGCGGCGAGCTTGCCGCTTTCCTGCCGGAAGGCGCCGAACTGGGCTTCCAGCACGCCCAGAGCGCGTTCGCGCAGCGCCGTATGGTCGGGCCCGGCGCTGGCCGGGGGGGCCATGGCGATGAACCCCGCAAGGGCGAGGGCGGCGCCCGCAGTGGCGGGCAGGTGGCGGAAAAGGTCAGGACGGATCATTCAGAGCGACTCCAGAAAGGCGACCAGCGCGTCGCGGTCGGGTTTGTCCATCAGGCGCACGGCTTCGCGTGCGGCGAAAGCTTCGCCGCCATGCCAGAGCACCGCTTCGAGCAGGTTGCGCGCCCGCCCGTCATGCAGGAAATTCGTGTGCCCGCTCACCGTCTCGGTGAGGCCGATGCCCCAGAGCGGCGCGGTGCGCCATTCGCGCCCCGTGGCCTGCCATTCGCGCCGGTCGTCGGCGAGGCCCGGCCCCATGTCGTGCAGCAGGAAATCCGACCACGGCCAGACCAGCTGGAAGCTCTGTTCGGGCGCGCCCTCCAGCCGGTGGGTGACGAATTTGGGCACATGGCAGGCGGTGCAGCCCGCCCCGTAGAACAGCGCCTTGCCGCGCAGCACCTCCGGGTCGTCAATGTCGCGCCGGGCGGGGACGGCGACATTGGCGCTGAACAGGGTGATCAGATCGGCAACGATGCTGCCCGCTTCGAGCCCGTCCTGGGTGGCGGTGTTGCCATCGGGGGCGGCCTGGCAGGCGGTCTGGGTTCCGGTGCAATCGCCGGCGGCGGCGGGGTGATGCGGGTTCGACAGGCCGATGTCGCCGTTCAGCGCGTCCATCGATTGTGCCCGCACGGTGGGGGCCCCGGCCTTGTGGCCGAAGCGGCCGATCATCCATTGGTCGTGGCCACGGGCCCAGACCACATTGGGGCGGCCGGAAATACCGTCGCCATCGGCATCGTCGGGGTCGGCATGGGCGAGGATCTGCGCTTCGGGGATCGCTTCGATCAGCCCGAGCCCGATCATCTGCGGTGCCACGCGGGGCGAAAGCTTCGCCTCCGGGTGGAGCGGGCCATAGCCGGGCGCGGCGACGCTGTAGGCGGGCGCGCGCAGCTCGACCGATGTGCCGTCGCCGAGGGTGACGGGCAGGGGGGTGTAGCTGACATTCAGGCGGCCTTCGGCGGGGATGCCGGGCAGCGAGCGGTCCTGCATCTGGAGGCCGTAATTGGGCTCCGGCGCATTGGGCAGGCGGGCGAGCACCTCCGGGGGGAGATCGCTCACCGCGTCGGGCACCGACACCCGCAGCACCATGGTCAGCGCGTCGGCGCCGGGGCTGTCGGGCGGGCGGCCGCGGCCGTTGGCCGGGTGGCAATTGGAGCAGGCGCGGGCGTTGTAGAGCGGCCCCAGCCCGTCGCTCGCGGTGGTGGCGGAAGGCGCCGCGACCCAGAGCTTTTCGAACAGGCTGCGGCCGACCTCGAAATCGAGCCCGCGGATGTCGTCCATATTGGCGGAGGGGTGCAGGAAGGCGTCCGGCCCGTCAGCGCCCATGCGGGTCGCCGCCCCGGCGGGGCGTGCCTCGAAGCGTTCGGACCGGGTGAAATCCTGCACGGGTGCCAGAACCCCGGCGATCCGCCCGGCCTCGGCTTCGGTGAAGGGCACCACGTCGAGCTGCGGGCTGCCGTAGGGCGGAGGGCTGAAGGGTGGTGGGCCGGAGGGCTCGCCGTGCGCCGGTGTCGACAGAACGAGTGTCAACAGTGCGGGGGCCAACAGGCCCGGCCCCAACAGAAAGGGGAGGGCGGTGGCCGCCCTCCCCAATATCGCTTTCGCCGGGGTCACTGGAACACGGCGTCCGGGTTGTCGAGCGAATCCGACCCTTCGAGGGTGAAGCCTTCGACACCCACCAGCGCCACGGCGCGCTCGATGTTGCGGGTCTGGGCCACCAGATCGTCGACCGCGTCCTGAACCAGCGCGTTGCTCGGCGCGTCGATGCCCAGCATCTGGTCATAGGAGGTGCCGGCTTCGGCGGCGGTCTTGATCGCGCCGAGGGAGATCATGGTGTTGTTCATGTCGTTGAGCAGCGCCGAAGCGACGGCCGGGTCGAGCTCGGTCACCAGATCGTGCAGGCTCGGGCCGGAGACCACGGAGCCGTCGGTCCGCACATAACGGCCGGTGTAGACGTTGCGCACGCCGAGACCGTCGTAGAAATGCGAATTATGCGTGTTGTCGGAGAAGCAATCGTGCTCTTCTTCCGGGTCGTGCAGCATGAGGCCGAGCTTCATCCGCTCACCGGCCTGTTCGCCGTAGGAGAGCGAGCCGATGCCGGTGAAGGCCATGACCAGGCCCTTGCCGGTGTCGGCGGTGACCTCGCTGCGGCCCTGACCGCCGTCCGACCAGTTGGCCACGGCCTCTTCAAGGTCGGTGATCAGCAGATCGGTGGCGGCGACGAGGTAGTCGGCGCGGCGATCGCAATTGCCGCCGGTGCAATTGGCGGTGTCGAAATCGGTGACCGGGCGCACGCCGGCGCCGTGCCCGGTGCCGTTGAGGTCCTGGCCCCAGAGCAGGAATTCGATCGCGTGGTAGCCGGTGGCGACGTTTTCTTCGATGCCGTCGATCTCATGCAGGCTTTCGAGCAGCGCCGGGGTGATCTCGCTGGCGTCGATCGTCTTGCCGCCGACCTCGAGCTTCGGGTTGGCGATGACGTTGACGGTCGAGAACGGGTTTTCCTCGTTGGCGCCGGTGTCGCCGTCGATATAGTCGATCAGGCCTTCGTCGAGCGGCCAGGCGTTGACCTTGCCTTCCCAGTCGTCGACCGTCGGGTTGCCGAAACGGTAGGCTTCGGTCTGCTGGTAGGGCACGCGGGCGGCGAGCCATGCGGTCTTGGCGGCTTGCAGCGTGGCGTCGGAGGGCGCGGCGACGAATGCGTCGATGGCGACCTTCAGTTCCCTGGCAAGAGCCAGGCTGTCCTCGTATCCGGCCTTGGCGATGTCGGCATAATTGTCGAGAATCGCGGCCCGGTCGGTTTCGGCAAAGGCCGGGGCGGCCAGCGCCAGAGCGGCGACCGTGGTCGTGAGGGCAAACTTCATGAGTGGTCCTTCCTGGTATTGTAGTCAGTCGTGGGAAAGAGCCTTACCTGAGTAAAATGCTCAAGGGAAGAAGCCGGGCAAATTATTCGGCTGTTCGGCAGAAAGCGGTCGGGCCCCGCTTTCTAGGGCGTTTCGTACCGTCTTCGGCTCCGGTCTTCAGCTCCGGTGGCAGGTTCGTTCGGCCTCGTGCGTCTTTATGCTTCAATCAGCCGCACCCCGTCGATACGGCTCAGTTCGGTCATGTCGTCGTCATAGACCTCGCCGAACTGGGCGACGAGGTCCGGCGTCCAGCCCGGCAGGTCGAGTTCCTCCTCGACCTCGTCTTCAAGCGCGTATTTGTCGAGGAAGGCGGCAAGGATGCGGCGGCGCTGGTCCTCGGTCGCGGGCGGGTGGGCGCCGAGATAGGCGCGCAGGCGCTTCATGCCCTCCCGGGCGATGATCCGGCCGAGAATGTCGAACCCGCCCATGAGCTGGGTTTCCGGCGCAATCCCGGTGATCCGGTGCATCACCTCCGGCCAGATCAGCGGCGTATCCTCGTTGCACCAGACGGTGACCGGCGCGTCGGGGCAGGCGGCGCGGATGTCGCGGATCACGTCGGACCAGACCAGCATGTCGGGGTCGATCCCGGCGGTATATTCGGTGAACGGGGCGCTTTGCAGCCGCATGTGCAGCGCCGGCACGAAGGTGGCCGGGTTGCGCACCGCGATGAAGAATTCGACCTCGTTGTCGGGAAACAGGTTGCGCAACCCCAGGGTGGCGGCGGCGGCGCGCGGGTAGAGGCGTCCATTGCGCAGCGCGCCCGGGTGGTTCGACAGGAAATAGGGGCTCGACAGCACCAGGCGTTCGGGTTCGTCGGCGTCGAGGATCTGTTCGAGCAGCACGTCCTGGGTGTCGGGGCTCGCCCGTCCGCCGCGCAGCTTGTCCAGCACCTTGTTGATGACCGGCCGGTAACGCCCCGGCCCCGGCACCGCCACCTTGTTGGCGAGCAGAACCTTTGCGTTCTTCAGCAGAGACTTCACCAGCTGGTCATTGTCGGTCTCGTGGGCACCGATATGGAAGCAAATCCGCATGTCGCGCATCGAACCTGAAAAATGCGAGGGTTTCACGGCAATATATCGGTTTTTCTGGACAGGTGAAACCGGCCCAAAACCGGCCCAAAACCGGCGCGCCGGCGGGGCTGCCGGGTTTCATGTCGGGTTTCATGTCGGGGGTGAAGCGGGTAAGGACGGGGAATGACCGACGAAAACGCTCATGTTCCCCCCGGCCATGCCGGTATCCGCCGCGCGTTGTCCCGGGTGGCCCGGCTGCGCTGGTCGCCCTGGTCCGCCGGGGCGGCGGCGATCGGGCTTGTGGTGGTCGCGCCGCTGGCGGCGATCCTGTGGCTGGCGCTGAACCCCGCCGACAATGTCTGGCCGCATCTCGCCGCGACGGTGCTGCCGCGCTACCTCACCAATACCCTGATCCTCGCCGGGTTTGTCGCGCTGATCTCGGCCATGGTGGGGACGGGGAGCGCCTGGTACATTGCCATGTACCGCTTTCCGGGTTCGCGCTGGCTCGAATGGCTGTTGCTGTTTCCGCTGGCGATTCCGGCCTATGTGGGCGCCTATGCGCTGGTGGATTTTCTCGAATATCCCGGCCCGGTGCAGACCGGCCTGCGGGCGCTGTTCGGCTGGGAAAGCGCGCGGGACTACTGGTTTCCCGAGATCCGCTCGCGCTGGGCGGCGATCGTGGTGCTGGCGGCGGCGCTCAACCCTTATGTCTACCTGATCGCCCGCGCCGCCTTCCGCGAACAATCCGGCGGTATCTACGAGGTTGCCCGCGCGCTTGGCGCCGGGCCGCTGGCCCGGTTCTGGCGGGTGGGGCTGCCGCTCGCCCGTCCGGCCATCGTCGCGGGTACGGCGCTGGTGATGATGGAGACCGTGGCCGATTTCGGGGTGGTCGAGTTCTTTGCCGTGCAGACGCTCACCACCGGCATCTTCACCACCTGGCTGGAGCTCGGCAATGCCGGGGGGGCGGCGCAGCTCGCGCTGGTGATCCTGGGGCTGGTGCTGCTGCTGGTGGGGCTCGAAAAGGCGTCGCGCTCGCGCAGCCGGTTCTACCGGTCGGCCCGCCAGAGCCGCCCGGTCGAGACCATCCGCCTCACCGGCTGGCCCGCCTGGCTCGCCACCGCGCTCTGCACGCTGCCCTTTGCCGTGGGCTTCGTGCTGCCGGTGGCGGTGATCGGCTGGCATGCGGTGGTCAATCGGGAGGGCTGGCTGGCGCCCGGTCTGGGCGCGGCCCTGCGCAACACCCTCGTGGTCGGGGGCGCGGCGGCGGTGGTGACCGTCGCGGCGGCGCTGTTCCTGAGCTACGGCGTGAAGCTCACCGCCTCGCGTCTCGCCAAGCGGATCGTGCCGGTCACCACGCTCGGCTACGCGGCCCCGGGCGCGGTGCTGGGGGTGGGCATCCTGATCCCGCTCGCCGCCGCCGACAACGCCATTGCCGATACAATCTGGTCGCTGACCGGCTGGGATCCGGGGCTGATCCTGACCGGCACCGCCTTTGCGGTGGTCTATGCCTATGCGGTGCGGTTCTTCGCCATTGCCCAGGGGGCGGTCGAAAGCGCCCTCGACCGGGTGCCGCCCTCGCTGCCGCTCGCTGCCCGTTCGCTCGGGCGCACCGCGGGCGGGGCGCTGCGCGCGGTCTATGTGCCGCTCATCAAGGGCTCGGTCGGCACCGCGCTGCTCCTGGTCTTCGTCGACAGCGTCAAGGAGCTTCCCGCGACCCTGCTGCTGCGGCCGTTCAACTACAACACCCTCGCGACCCGGGTCTATGAGAAGGCATCTCTCGAACAGATCGGCCAGGCGGCCCCCGCGGCCATGCTGGTCATCGCCGTCGGCTTGCTCGCGGTGGCGCTCGCGGCGCGGACGAGCAAGTGACGTGCCCGCGTGAGCAAGTGACTTGCCCGCGTAAGCAAGTGACTTGAATGCCGCCGCGGGAATGCCTATGCCTGCTCAGGCGCCCCTATAGCTCAGCTGGTAGAGCATCTGATTTGTAATCAGAGGGTCGGGAGTTCGAGTCTCTCTGGGGGCACCATTTTACATCCAGAACAATCACCTGAACGCGTTCGATTTCGCCCGGTGTGGCTTGCAGAACGGCGTGGCTTGCAGAGCTGGCGGGCAAGCTATTGGCGAGCCGTGGGCGCTGCGCCTTGCGCCTCGATCAGTGATCGGCGCCCGGGGCGTTGATCCGGTTGTTCGCGGGCCGCTTTCCTTGCGATGGTGCAGGATTTGCCCGTGCCCGTCACTGCAACACGGCGACGAATTGCGGCCATTCCAGTACGTTTATCCTCAGGATCCGGAACGCGGCATAGGTGAACGCACCGCCGCAGAAGAAGTAGACCGGTACCCGCCACAATGCGCGGCCGGGCAACAAGAGCCCCACGAACCAGAATATCAAGGACAGGAAGGCGAGAAACACCGCAATAAAAGCGGCGCCGTCCGAAAATCTCTGGGCGGCGTCGGTTTCGACAAACCGCGCTGCCGCCGCCAGAAACATGTATAAGGATGCCAGCCCGCCCAGGACCAAACCGAGCAGCGAGAAAAAGACACGCGCCCCCGTCGAGGGGCGTCGCGGTGTTGCGACCGGTACGGCGTTTGGCACGGCGTTCTGGTCTGCCGCCGTCAGTTGGGAAACTGCGCGGAATATCCATATGAGTCCGGCCAGTGTCACCGCAAATCCGGCAATGCCGATTGCGGCCGTGACCGCGATCCCGCCGGTGTCCCGGACCGATTCATAATGGTGGTTGGCGTATTTCATCACCTGAACACCGAACATCATTATTGCACCGCCGATACCCGCCCGGCCGTAGTTCGGTTGCTGAGGGCGGAGTTTGCCCGCATGGTCTGCGCCCGGCATGTCTGGCGATTGGGTCGCGTGGCCGCTGATCCGCTGTAGCCGTGCCTGAAAATCGGTGTTGGACATCCGGGGGCTCCACAACGCGCTGGTTGAGTGTTCCCTGCCCGTATACCCTTGGAAGATGGCGAAAGTTGGCCCGGGTTGCTCCGGCGCGGCGGTTTTGTCCTATCCGCGGCCGAGCTGGTAGAATTCGTCGTTCGGGCGCATCGAGGTGACGTTGGCCATCCGGTTCGACAGGCCGAAAAACGCGGTGATGGCGGCGATGTCCCAGATGTCTTCGTCGGAGAAGCCATGCGGACGCAGGGCGTCGAAATCCTCCTCCGAGACCGCGCGGGAATTGCGCGAGACCTTCAGCGCGAAGTCGAGCATTGCCTTCTGCCGCGGCGGGATGTCGGCCTTGCGGTGGTTGATCGCCACCTGATCGGCGATCAGCGGGTTTTTGGCGCGGACCCGCAGGATGGCGCCATGGGCGATCACGCAATACTGGCAGCCGTTGTCGTTGGAGGTGGCGACGACGATCATTTCCTTCTCGACGATGCTGAGGCCGCTGTCGCGCAGCATCAGCGCGTCGTGATAGGCGAGGAAGGCGCGCAGTTCCTCGGGCCGGTGGGCGAGGGTCAGGAAGACATTGGGCACGAAGCCGGTTTTCTCCTGAACCTCGAGGATCGCGGCCCTGAGATCGTCGGGCAGGGCGTTGAGATCGGGGAGAGGGTAGCGGCTGATCGGTTTTTCGGCGGTGTTTTCGGGGGGTGTTTCTGCGGCCATGGGCGGCTCCTGTGTCTGGAGGAGGCTCTTCGGGGATGGGGCGGCAGGCGCCCCATCCGCTGAGAAATGGCGGGACCGAAGCGCCCCCCGGCCATGATAGCGCGGGACGCAGAACGTCCCGCGGGGCCAAAGCCGTTTCCGGCCCGGCCCCGGAACAGTGCCTCAGGCGTTTCGCCCGCGGGCGGCGAAGCGCGGCAGCATGGCCGAGAAGTCGCGCCCGCGGCCGTCTTCGTCCTCGACGAACTGGCGATAGAGCCCGGTCGCCAGCTGGCCAAGCGGGGTGTCGGCATCGGCCATCTCGGCGGCCGCCTGCGACAGCAGCAGGTCTTTCAGCATCAGTTCGGCGGCGAAGCCGGGCTGGTAATCGTTGTCGGCGGGCGAGGTCGGGCCGACGCCCGGGGCCGGGCAATAGGCGGTGGTCGACCAGCTCTGGCCCGACGAGGTCGAAACCACGTCAAACAGCCGGGCGCGGTCGAGGCCGAGCTTGTCGGCGAGCGCAAAGGCCTCGCAGGTGCCGATCATGGTGATGCCGAGGATCATGTTGTTGCAGATCTTGGCGGCCTGGCCGGCGCCGGCCTCGCCGCAATGCACCGCCTTGGAGCCCATGATGTCGAACAGCGGCCGGACCGTGGCCACGGCCGCCTCTGTGCCGCCGACCATGAAGGTGAGCGTGCCCCCGGCGGCGCCGCCGATGCCGCCCGAAACCGGGGCGTCGATCGCCGCGAGCCCGGCGGCTTCGGCTTCGGCGGCCACGTCGCGGGCGCTTTCCACGTCCACCGTCGAGCAATCGCAGAGCACCGCGCCCTTGGCCATCGCCGGGATCAGCTCCCTGGCGACCGCGCGCAGGATCTGGCCGTTGGGCAGCATGGTGATCACCACCTCGGCGCCCCTGGCGGCTTCGGCACCGGAAGCGGCCTTGCTGACGCCTTCGGGGCAGGGGGCGGCGAGGTCGAAGCCCGCCACCTCATGGCCCGCCGCGGCGAGATTGGCCGCCATCGGCGCGCCCATGTTGCCCAGTCCGATAAATCCGATTTTCATGGTCTTCCTCCCTGTCGCCCCCGAGGGGCGTTCATGCTTTGCCCGAAGCACCCGCCGGCACCCCGACCCGGGGCCCGGCAGAGGGTTCAGGGCAGTTCGAGTTCGTTGCCGCCGAGCGGTGCCAGCATCGCCGCCACCTCCGTTTCGGTCACATCCGCAAGACCCGCATGCTGCCAGTGCGGCGCGCCGTCCTTGTCGATCACCTTGGCGCGGATCCCCTCAAGGAAATCACCTTTTTCGGCGGAACGCCAGGTGAAGCGGAATTCGCGGGTGAGGGCCTCGCGGATACCGCCGCCGGCGGCGCGCACGGCGCGGATGTTGGCCAGGGTGCAGGCGACGGAGAGCGGCGAGCCTTCACCGAAGCCCTTCAGGGCGCTTTCGGCGAGCGCGCCGCCGGCAGCGGCCAGCGCCGCTTCGATTTCGGTGGCGGTGCCGGCAAACAGCGCGTCGATCCCGCCTTGCGCGGCCTTGAAGGTGCCCTCCGGCGGGGTCTCGGCCATTTCGGCGACGGCGCCCGCATCGCCGGTGGTCTCCAGCGTCTCGATCAGGGCGGGCCAGCGGTCTTGCGGCACGAAGCTGTCGGCGAAGCCCGCATGGATCGCGTCGCCCGGGCCCATCCGCGCCGCCGTGGTGGCGAGATATTCGCCGAGATGCCCCGGCGCGCGGGCGAGCAGGGCGGTGCCGCCAACGTCGGGCACGAGGCCGATGGCCACCTCCGGCATCGACATCTTGCTGGTCTCGCAGACCACCCGGTGCGAGGCGTGGCAGCCAAGACCGACGCCGCCGCCCATGGTGAACCCCTGCATCAGGCTCACCACCGGCTTGGGGTATTCGGCGATGCGGTCGTTCATCCGGTATTCGTCGGCCCAGAACTTGCGCCCGTAAGCGAAATCGCCCTTCGTGCCGGTCTCGTAGAGTTCCTGAATATCGCCACCGGCGCAGAAGGCGCGCTCGCCGAGGGCGTCGATCACCACCAGCGCGACCCTGGGGTCATCGGCCCATTCGGCCAGTGCGGCATCGACCTTCAGGCACATGTCGTAAGACAGCGCGTTCAGCGCGCGTTCGCGGGTAAGGGTGATGCGGCCGGCGCGGCCCGCCATGCGGATGTCGATGTCGCCCATGTTTCGTTCCCCAGTGTCATGCCGGCAGCGTCGTGCCCGGCAGCGTCATGCCCGAACGCCGGTTCGGGCCGGAGCGTATTTGTGCCAAGGTTCCCGGCGCCGGTCAGTGACCCATCCGCTCCAAAAACCTGTGCGAAAAATCAACCGGACCCATTGTCCGCCCGCTGCGTCCGCCCGCTGCCACCAATCGCCCGCTCAATGCGCCTTGCCCCGCGGGGTCTTGCCGGTCCATTTGCGGTAGGCGCGGTGAAAGGCCGAAGGCTCGCTGTAGCCGAGCTCCGCGGCGATCTCGGAGATGGTATAACGGTCGTCGGCCAGCAACTGCCCGGCGCGGACCTGGCGGATGCTGTCCTTGATCTCGCCGATCGACTGCCCCTCGGCGGCCAGCCGCCGGCGCAGGGTGGCCGAAGACATGTGAAGCCCATGGGCGATCTGCTCGCAGCCGGGCCAGTCTTCGGGCGGGGTGGCGAGGAGCTGTTCGCGGATCTGCAGGATCAGCCCGTGTTCCTGGCGGTAGCGCACCACGATATTGCCGGGCGCCTTGCGCAGGAAGGACCGCACCGATTTTTCGCTGCGCACCACCGGCCAGCGCAGCGCCGTGGCGTTGAAGGCGAGGAAGGTGGTCTCGCGGTCGTATTTTGCCGGGGCGTCGAAGAACTGGCTGTATTCGGCAAGGCGCTCCGGCGGCGGGCTGGAAAACTCCAGCCGCCTCAGCGGGATCTGCCGCCCCACCAGCCAGCTCGCCACCCCCATCAGGATCAGCCAATAGGTCCGGTAGGCGAAGGCGGAACGCGCGCCGGAGGTGTCGTGCAGCACGATCCGCGCCTCGCCGTTTTCGGTGGTGAGGGTGCCATGGGGCTCGTCGATCGCGATCCGCATGAACAGGATCGCCCGCCGCAGGGCCTGATCGAGATTGCGGGTGTGCAGCACCGCATGCACCAGCAGCGCAAAGGAGCCGGGGCGCATCGGCTGGGCGGAGAGGCCGAAAAACTCGTCGTCGATCTCGCGCGCGATCGCCCCCCAGAGCCGGCCGAACTGGGAGCCGGTGAGCGGCGCGGTGATGTCTTCCGGCAGCCCGGCGCGGGCGAGCACCTCGGCCTCGCTGACCCCGGCACCGGCGAGGCAGGCGAGCGCGTCCTTGACGAATCCCGGAGTAATGGCGCGCCGTTCCATGGCGCCAATCTGTGGCATCAGCGCTCAGAAATAAAGCCCCTTGTCGTCATTGTTTGCGACAGACCGGCCTCGCAGAATAGCGCGGCGCCGTCCGGCGACAGGCCGGCAAAGACCGGTAAAGACCGGCGAGAAAACAGGGAGAGAGCTTTCATGTCATTGAAAAACAAGGGTTTTATCGTTACCGGTGCCGGCTCTGGCCTGGGCGCCGCGGTGGCGGCGCATGTCGCTGAAGCGGGCGCCAATGTGCTCCTGCTCGATCTCAACGGCGAAGCGGCCGAAAAACAGGCCGCGGCGCTCGGGGCCAGGGCCCATGCGCTCGCGGTCGATGTCGCCTCCGAGGCCGATGGCGCCCGGGCGATCGCCACCGCGAAGGAGCGGCTCGGCCGGATCGACGCGCTGGTCAATTGCGCCGGGATCGCGCCCGGCAAGAAGATACTTGGCCGCGACGGCGCCCATGACCTCGGGCTCTTTGCCCGCGCGGTAAACGTCAACCTCGTGGGCACCTTCAACATGCTGCGGCTCGCGGCGGAGGCGATGGCGGCGCAGGCGCCCGATGCGCGGGGCGACCGCGGGGTGATCGTCAACACCGCCTCGGTCGCGGCCTATGAAGGCCAGATCGGCCAGGCGGCCTATGCGGCGTCGAAAGGCGGGGTGGTGGCGCTGACCCTGCCTGCCGCCCGCGAACTCGCCCGCCACAACATCCGGGTGGTCACCATCGCGCCCGGCATCTTCGCCACGCCGATGATGGCCGGGATGCCGCAGGAGGTGCAGGATGCCCTCGGCGCCAGCGTGCCGCATCCGTCGCGGCTCGGCGATCCGGCGGAATACGCCGCGCTGGTGCAGCACATATTCGAAAACCAGATGCTCAACGGCGAGGTGATCCGCCTCGACGGGGCGCTCAGAATGGCCGCGAGCTGACAGGAGACACCCGGATGAGCAAGGAAATGACAGATCCGATCGTGATTGTTGCTGCGGCCCGCACCGCGATGGGCGGGTTCCAGGGCATGTTTGCCGGCGTCGGCGCGGTGAAACTCGGCGCCACGGCCATCGGCGGGGCGATGCAGCGCAGCGGTCTCGGGGCCGAGGAGATGAACGGCGCGGTGAACGAAGTGTTCATGGGCTGCGTGTTGCCCGCCGGGCTCGGTCAGGCGCCGGCGCGTCAGGCGCTGCTCGATGCCGGGCTCGCCACCTCGACCCGCGCCACCACGGTCAACAAGATGTGCGGCTCCGGCATGAAAGCCGCGATGATCGCCCATGACCTGCTGGTCGCGGGCGCCGGAGATGTGATGGTCGCCGGCGGCATGGAAAGCATGACCGACGCCCCCTATCTGCTGCCGAAAGGCCGCGGCGGGCTGCGCATGGGCCATGGCCGGGTGCTCGACCACATGTTCTTCGACGGGCTCGAAGACGCCTACGAACCCGGCCGTCTGATGGGCACCTATGCCGAGGATTGCGCCCGTGACTACGGCTTCACCCGCGAGGCCCAGGACGAATTTGCCATCCGCAGCCTGACCCGGGCCAAGACGGCGATCGAGGAGGGCGCTTTCGCCGGGGAAATCGTGCCGGTCACCGTCAAGACCCGGCGCGGCGACGTGGTGATCGACACCGACGAACAGCCAGGCAAGGCCGATATCGCCAGGATCCCGACCCTGCGCCCCGCCTTTGCCCCCGACGGCACCGTGACCGCGGCCAATGCCTCGTCGATCTCCGACGGCGCGGCGGCGCTGGTGATGATGCGCGCCTCCGAGGCCGAAAAGCGCGGGCTCACGCCGCTGGCGCGTATCCTCGGCCATGACGGCCATGCCCATGCGGCCAATGCCTTCCCCACCGCGCCGATCCAGGCGATGCGCAACCTCGCCGACAAGACCGGGCTGGCGCTGAAGGATGTCGATCTGTTCGAAATCAACGAGGCCTTTGCGGTGGTGCCGATGGCGGCAATGCAGGATCTCGACATTCCGGCCGACAAGGTCAATATCCACGGCGGCGCCTGCGCGCTCGGCCACCCGATCGGTGCCTCCGGCGCGCGGGTGCTGGTCACCCTGCTTGCCGCGCTCCGGCGCCACGATCTCGGGACCGGTGTCGCGAGCGTCTGCCTTGGCGGCGGCGAAGCGGTGGCGATGGCCGTCGAACGGATGAAGTGAGGAGAAGAGATGTACGAGACCATCAAGACCGAGGTGACAGGCGCGGTTGCGCTGATCCGCCTCAACCGGCCGAAAGCGCTGAACGCGCTCAATTCCACCCTGCTCGGCGAATTGCTCGATGCCACCCGTGGGTTCGACCGCGATCCGGGTGTGCATGTGGTGGTCATCACCGGCTCCGAGCGCGCCTTCGCCGCCGGGGCCGACATCGCTGAAATGGCCGATCTCACGGCCGATCAGGTGATCGAACGCGACATGTTCCGCGGCTGGGACGAGTTCACCGCCGTGCGCATCCCCAAGATCGCCGCGGTCAACGGCTTTGCGCTGGGCGGCGGTTGCGAGCTGGTGCAGATGTGCGATTTCGCCATCGCCGGCGAGGGGGCCAAATTCGGCCAGCCCGAGATCAAGCTCGGGGTGATTGCCGGCATGGGCGGCACCCAGCGGATGACCAAGCTTCTCGGCCGGGCGCTGTCGATGGATCTGCATCTTACGGGTCGGATGATGGGCGCGGCCGAGGCCAAGGCCGCCGGGCTCGTCGCCCGCGTGGTGCCCGATGACGCGGTGCTGTCGACCGCGATGGAAGCGGCGGAACAGATCGCCGCCTACAGCCCGCGTGTGGTGCGGGTCGCGCGCGACATGGTGATGCGCGCCGAAGAGATGTCGCTCGCCGAGGGTGTGCATATGGAGCGGCAGATGTTTCACCGGCTGTTCGGCACCAGGGACCAGCAGGAGGGCATGAAGGCCTTCCTCGAGAAGCGGTCGGCGAAGTTCGACTGAGGTGCTTCCATCTTACGTTGAATCGCGCGGGGTTCACATTTGGTCTGATTTCTGATTCATCCTGTTCAGGAGGATCAGTTCATGCCCAACCCGCTTTCTGCC
>PDRW01000076.1 GCA_002746935.1 Rhodobacterales bacterium | reverse complement strand
CAGAAACAGTTTTGGTCGCTGCATTCATCATAGGCGCATCATACAAAGCCCGGCCCGCTTGAAAAGGGGGTTTTTGCGCGCGAAGGCGGGTTTTTCGCCTTCCCCCCTCATGCGCGCCTACTGTCCCTCCAGCATCGAAGCCAGAATACCGCCGGTCCACTGGCCGGATGCCTTGGTGCCGTCGGCATAGGTCACGGTGCCCTCGCCCTCGCGCACCCCATCGACAAATGCGCCTTCGTAAACGGAACCATCGGCGTAGGTTTCCTTGCCCTGTCCGTTGGCCAGCCCATTGGCCCAGGCGCCGACATAGCCGGACCCGTCGGGTTTCGACAACGTGCCCTGCCCGGAGCGTTTGTCCGCCGCGAACTCGCCTTCATAGGTGGCACCGTCCGCGAAGGTGGTTTTGCCCATGCCGTGGCGCAGCCCGGCCTTCCAACCGCCCGCGTAAGAATAACCCGAAGGATAGGTCAGCGTGCCCTCTCCCTCGTAAAGCCCGGCAGCGAAAGCGCCCTCATAGGTCGCGCCGCCCGCATATTTGGCAACGCCCTTGCCGGAGAACACCCCATCGGACCAGCCGCCCTCATAGGTCGCCCCGTCAGCATAGGTGATCAGGCCCGTGCCATCAGGCAGCCCGGCACGGAACTGGCCTACATAAACCGAGCCGTCGGGATAGGACACCTTGCCCTGCCCCTCGATCTGCCCCTCGACCCACTGGCCCTCGTAGCGATAGCCATCCTTGCCGGTAAACACGCCCTGCCCGTGGCGCTTATCGGCCGCGAAAGTGCCGACATAGACATCGCCATTGGCATGGGTCACACGGCCCTCGCCCTCGCGCACCCCGGCCACGAACGGGCCTTCATATTTATCGCCATTCGGCTGGGTCAGGGTGCCGGTGCCCTGCATTTTGCCGTTCACCCAGGTGCCCGCATAAACCATACCGTCGGCAGCGGTAAACACGCCCTCGCCGTTGCGCTGATCCGCCGCCATCGCGCCTTCATAAACCGAACCATCGGCATAGGTCGATTTGCCCTGCCCTTCCTTGACGCCCATCACCCAATCGCCTTCGTAAACATAGCCGGTCGGGCTTTGCATCCGGCCCTTGCCGTGGTGCTTGGCCTCGCGGAACCCGCCCTCGTAGCGCACACCGTTGGCATAGAGCGCGACGCCGGTGCCGATAATCTTGCCATCGACCCAGTCGCCCTCATAGCTCGACCCGTCCGCGAAGGTGATCTTGCCGATGCCATGCGGCTTGCCCTTGGCGAAGGAGCCTTCATAGACCGATCCATTGGGGAAGCGGGCCACGCCGGTGCCGCGAATCTCTCCGTCAACGAACTGGCCCTCATATTCATAGCCCGAGGGCATCCGATACACGCCCCGCCCATGCGGCTCGCCATCCTTGAACGTGCCCTCATAAACCGCGCCATCATCGTATTGCTTGGTTTCCACCCCCTGCGCGGCGGCGGCGCTCGCGATGCTGAAAGCGACAAATCCTGCGGCGGCGAGCCTTGAAATGACGTGAGCCATGCGAACCTCTTCGTGTGAATCCTACCC
>PDRW01000040.1 GCA_002746935.1 Rhodobacterales bacterium | reverse complement strand
CCTCACAGAAATCTGCGATCTCTTCTCTCCGGAAGAGTGCTGGAACTACTTCAGGGCTGCCGGATATGTCTCAGGTTAAAGGTCGGGCGCTTTAATGGAATTGGCGGCACCGGCCCGTCCGCCGCATATTCCAGCCTTCATCAGCCGCCGTTTCGCCGCGCCCCCGCCCCGCCAGACCCGTTCCCCTCAGACCGGGCGCGCCTCGATCACCACGAAGGCCTGCGCCCAGGGCGGATCGTCGGTCAGCGAAACATGAATGACCGCCTCGTGCCCCGGCGGGGTCATGGAGGCCAGACGTTCCGCCGCCCAGCCGGTCAGATGCATCTGCGGCTGGCCGCTGTGCAGGTTGGTGACGCTCATGTCCTTCCAGGCAATCCCCATCTGAAGGCCGGTGCCCAGCGCCTTGGAACAGGCTTCCTTCGCCGCCCAGCGCCGGGCATAGACCCCGGCCGCATCGCGGCGGCGATCGGCCTTGGCCTGCTCGACCCCGGTAAACACCCTGGCCCTGAACCGGTCTCCATGCCGTTCGAGTACCCCGGCGATCCGGTCGATACTGGCCAGATCGGTTCCGATACCGAGGATCATCAGCCTTTCAGCTCCGCCACCAGCGTGCCGAGGGCCTGGTTGATCGTCACTTCCAATCCGCGCACCCCGAAATTCTGCTCCCCGAACGCGATCTGCACCACCATGTGCAGGACAAGCCCGGTGGAGGGGTCGTAGCGCGCGTCAAGGCTTTCGAAATCGAGGTCATAGAAGCCGATTCCTCCGTCAAAGGAAACCACCCGGCATTGCCGCCACGGTCCTTCAAACGCGGGCGGGGTCAGAACCAGCAGCTGGAACGGCCCCATCACGGGCTCTTCGGTGTTGAGCAAGGCAACCCGCACCGCACCATTGGCAAAGGTCCGGGTGTTGGCCTCCCAGGGCTCGGCAATGACTCCGGGAGAGATGCGGCCGTCGCAGGGCGACACGTCCTGAGCTGCTGCGGCGGCGGGCAACGCCAGGAGCGCACAGGCCAGCAGGGTTTTCATGGGCGGGCCTCCATCATCAGCCGTTGCATTTCGCGGATCGCGCCGTCGAGTCCGCGGAAGATCGCTTCACCGATCAGGAAATGCCCGATATTGAGTTCCATCACCTCCGGCATGGCCGCGACCGGCGCGACCGTGTCATAGCTCAGCCCGTGACCGGCGTGGACTTCGAGCCCGAGCGAATGGGCGCGGCGTGCGCCTTCGGCAAGGGCGGTCAGTTCGGCGTCACGCTCGTTCAACGCACCGGCACAGTGGAAATCGCAATAGGCGCCGGTGTGAAGCTCGACCACCACCGCGCCGATCCGCGCCGCGGCCTCGATCTGCCGCGGCTCATGCCCGATGAACAGGCTGACGCGGATGCCCGCCTCCCGGAGCGGGGCAATGAAATCCCGGAGCCGCGCCTCCTGCCCGGCCACATCGAGCCCGCCTTCGGTGGTGACTTCGAGACGCTTTTCGGGCACGATGCACACCGCATGGGGCAGGTGGCGCAGGGCGATCGCCTGCATCTCGTCGGTGGCCGCCATTTCGAGGTTGAGCGGCAGGGTCAGGCGGCCCATCAGCCCGTCGATGTCGGCGTCGGAAATATGCCGGCGGTCTTCGCGCAGATGCGCGGTGATCCCGTCGGCACCCGCGGTCTGGGCGATTTCGGCGGCGCGCAGCGGGTCAGGGCAGGCCGACCCACGGGCGTTGCGCACCGTGGCCACGTGGTCGATGTTGACGCCGAGCCGCAGCTTTCCGGGTGGTGTCATGGCGCGATTCCCTGTTTGCGTTACCGCTTGAGCCTAGAACTTTTGCACGATCCTGGAAACCTGCTCCCTCGGCACAAGCTGAGGCGTGTTTCGCAGCGCTGAACCCTGGAGGGAGATGCCGGAGGCAGGCCGCTTCCCATGGCCAGCGCACGCGTGCCACCAAAAGCGGCATGACCCGGAAAATGCCTTTCAATTCATTGATTGAAAAGCATTTTCTTGCGATTCCATTAGTCCGGTATTCCGGAAAAACGGACTTCCCCGAAACCGAAAGACCCGGCATTTCGCACCGGTGCACCACCATTCCCGCGCAGCGGGGCCCGAAGCACCCCGGGGCCGCCGGAGCGGCTGAGCTTCAACCCGGCTCTGCACCCTCTGCGACCGTTCCGGCCGGCGGATCGTTCGCCGGAGCCGTGCCGGCCGTCCCGCTCTCTGCTTCCTCCGCCTTCGCACGCTCTTCAGCTCTCGCCGCCGCTTCGGCCATGCGCTTCTCGTAGCGCTTGCGCAATCGCTTTACCCGCGCTTTCTGGTAGGTGGTGATCACCGGGGTGGCAAAATAATAGGACGCCACAGCCGCCGCGATGCCGGGACCAAGGCCCCCGATGAAATAGGGAAAAATCACATCGTGCCAGAACCGCCGAACCCCGCGCCAGTCTGCCTCGGCCGGGGTGAACAGCGCGGCAAGGTTGCGCAGCACATCTCCCATCGCCTGGCTGAAGGCCTCGACGATCTGTGGCAGATGGATGTTGTCCGGTGATCCCACGATCACGGTACCGATCCCGATACTCACTTCTGCAATCAGCGGAAAGGTCAGCGGATTGCCCACGAAGGTCGCAAGAAGGGCGGCGAAGATATTGCCCCGGATCACCCAGGCGATCGCCGTCGCCAGAACGAAATGCATCCCGAAGAACGGCGTGAAACAGACGAAAACGCCCGCCCCGATCCCGCGGCTGATCCGGTGCGCCGGGTCCGGCAGACGCCGGATGCGGTGAATGACATAGATCGCCGCGCGCCACCAGCCGCCTCGCGGATAGAGAAACTCGAGGGCCGTCCGTCCCCAGGTTCTCGGTTTGCGCTTGAACACGGCTTCTACTCCCGCGGTCCTTGCCCCCCGCGCGCACGCACGCCCCGCGCGGGGGTAATTGAATGACTCATCTCTGTGGCGCGCGTGCGACATCCCTGTGGCGCCGGATTTCCGCAACGTCGCTGTCGGCTTCCAGCATCAGCATGACCGCGTGGAGATGTTCCGCATCGCGCAGGTCAACGTCGATTATCAGCCGGAAATAGTCGGGCTTGCGGTCCACGAACTGAAGGTTCGAGATATTGGCCTTCTGTTCGCCGATCAGCGTACAGATCCGCCCCAGAACCCCCGCATCGTTGGCGATGGTCACGTCGAGACTGACCGAATGCACCGCCTTGTGCCTGCCCGAATGCCATTGCACATCGACCCAGCGTGAACTGTCTTCGGCCACCTCTTCCAGCGCATGGCAGTCGATCGCGTGCACCACCACGCCAAGGCCCTGGTAGGAAATGCCGACAATCCGTTCGCCCGGCACCGGCTGGCAGCATTGGGCGATCTGGAAGCCCTCGCCCGGGTCGAGCCCGACCACGGCGCGGCTGGCGTCGATCACTCCGCTTTCGCGGGCCTCGGGGTAGAGCTGGGCAACGATGTCGCGCGCGGCAAGCTCGGCCGAGCCGAGGCGGGCGAGCAATTCGTCGGCATCGCGCAGGCTGAACTGTTTGGCGGCGGTTTTCAGCGCCTTGTCGGTGGCCTTGCGGCCCACATGTTCGAAGGCCACCCGGGCAAGCTCACGGCCGAGGCGGATGTAGCGTTCGCGGTCTTCCTCGCGCAGCCGCCGGCGGATCGCGGATTTGGCGCGCCCTGTGACGACGATGTCGAGCCAGGTCGCCTGCGGGCTCTGGCCCTCGGCGGTGATGATCTCGGCCGACTGGCCGTTCTTGATCCGGGTCCAGAGCGGCACCCGGATACCGTCGACCTTGGCACCGACACAGCTGTCGCCGATCCGCGTGTGAATCGCATAGGCGAAATCGAGCGGGGTCGCGCCCTTGGGCAGCTTCACCACCTCGCCTTTCGGGGTGAAGCAGAACACCTGGTCGGAATACATCTCGAGCTTCACATGTTCGAGAAAATCATCGTCTTCCGAGGAGCCGAAGCGTTCGGTCAGCGCCGCCAGCCAGTCGACCGGATCGACGGCGAAGGGGTTCTCGGCGCGCACTCCGTCGCGGTAGGACCAATGCGCCGCCACCCCGGCCTCGGCGACCTCGTGCATCTCGCGGGTGCGGATCTGCACTTCGACGCGCTTGCCGTCGCGCCCCGACACCGAGGTATGGATCGAGCGGTAGCCGTTGGATTTCGGCTGGCTGATATAGTCCTTGAACCGTCCCGGCACCGCCCGCCAGCGCTGGTGGATCACCCCGAGGGTGCGGTAACAATCCATCTCCGAATGGGTGATGATCCGGAAGCCGTAGATGTCGGACAGCCGCGAAAACGGCTGATCCTTCTCCTGCATCTTGCGCCAGATCGAATAGGGCTTCTTGGCGCGGCCAAACACATCGGCCTCGATCCTGGCCTGGTCGAGTTCCTTGCGGATGTCGGTGGTGATCTTGTTGATCACGTCGCCCGACTCGCGTTGCAGCCGGATGAAGCGGCGGATGATCGAATCCCTTGCATCGGGGTTGAGCACGTGGAAGGCGAGGTCTTCGAGCTCCTCGCGCATCCATTGCATCCCCATCCGGCCGGCAAGCGGGGCGTAGATGTCCATCGTCTCGCGGCTCTTCTGCGCCTGTTTCTCGGGGCGCATGTGGCGGATGGTGCGCATGTTGTGCAGCCGGTCGGCGATCTTGACCAGGATCACCCGGAGATCCTTGCTCATCGCCATGAACAACTTGCGGAAATTCTCCGCCTGTTTCGCCGCGACAGAGGAAAGCTGGAGATTGGTGAGCTTGGTGACCCCATCGACCAGTTCGGCCACGTCGCGGCCAAAATGCGCCTCGATATCCTGGTAGGTCGATTTGGTGTCTTCGATCGTGTCGTGCAGCAGCGCGGTGATGATCGTGGCATCGTCGAGCCGTTGCTCGGCAAGAATATGCGCCACCGCCACCGGATGGGTAAAATACGGCTCGCCCGACTGGCGGGTCTGGCCCTCATGCATTTTCATGCCGTAGAAGAATGCCTCACGGATCTTCCCGGCATTGGATTTCGGGTTGTAGGCGCGAACCTGCGCAATCAGCTCCTCGGGATCGAGTTCCGGCAGATCTGACGCAGGCTGAACGGTCAAGGCGCCCCTACCCCTGCCCCTGAGCTTCCATGAGGGCGCGCAGAAGATTCTCCTCGCTCATGTCATCTTCGGCGGGTTTGTCGACCGCCTCGGCCCCCATGAGCAGTGCCATCTGGTCTTCTTCCGGTTCGTCGACCTCGATCTGGGTCTGCTGGCTCTCGATCATCCGCTCGGTGAGCTCGGCCGCCGTCTGGGTTTCCTCGGCAATCTCGCGCAGCGCGATAACCGGGTTCTTGTCATTGTCGGGGTCGATCGTGAGCGGCCCGCCGGCGGAGATTTCGCGCGCCCGATGCGCGGCGAGCATCACCAGATCGAACCGGTTGGGAACCTTGTCAACGCAATCTTCAACCGTCACGCGGGCCATCTGGATCTCCATCAGGGGTATTGGACTTAGACCGGTTCACTTAAGCGTTCGCGCGCGGCTTGGCAAGAGTGAAGGCGCATCCGGAGCGGATGCATACCCGGTTGGTGTGGCCGGTTCGGCTCAAAGGCAGGCAGCGGCGCGGGGGGCTTTGACGCAGGGCAGACCCGGAAACCACGTGCGGCGGGGATGACCGGGGCGGCGGGCGTGAGTAGCCCCGCGAAGGGCGGGAAGAATGCGCTGAAAGCCCTTGGGTCCATCACGAGGGCGATCGGGGGTAGACTCGGCGCCCTGCTGGTGGGGCAGGAAACCGCTTTCATTAGTCCGGACTACCAGTATTCCACTAGTCCGGAATTCCGGACTAATGAAATACCTACAACCACCTGCAATACAAAGATTTTTCACCATCCTCCGGAACCCGCCCCCGCACTTTAACCGGATTTCAACCTTTCCTTGCGACCATGATTCCGAAGCGATTTCAGCAGAAAGGTCACACGCCCATGTCTTGCAACGACACCCTCGCCCGCAGCTTCAAAGCCCTTTCGCATCCGCGCCGGGTGATGCTGTTCCGTCTGCTGGCAGACCGACCGGAAACCGGAGATTCGCTCGACAGGCTCTGGCGGGCCGCCCGTCTTCAGCGGTCATCCCTCATTCACCACCTGCGCGAAATGGAGCGTTGCGGGCTCATCCGCCGTCAGCGCCATGGGCTTGAGGTGGCCTATCGCCTGACCCCGGGCGCGCTCACCCAGGCCCTTGAAGATGCCGGCGAGATTGCCCGGGTCTCGCGCCACCGTCCACGCAGGGTGGCCTGATCCTTCAACCGGCCGGGCGGACTGTCTTCAGATCGTCTTCGGGCAGGTCTGCCAGCAGCCCGGCAATCGTTCTGCCCAGCACAGGATGGCGCCAGTCTGGCGCCACCTCCGCCGCAGGCACCAGCACAAAGGCACGCTCCGCAAGACGCGGATGCGGCAGGATCAGCCCGTCGGGTGCCTGTCGAGCCTGGTCGTCGGGATGCATCTCCTGCCAGGCCCTGAAAGCGGCAAGGTCCGGCAGAACCGCATCGCCCATCAACAGCAAGTCGAGATCGAGCGTCCGGCTGCCCCAGCGTTTCCGGCGCACGCGGCCGAATTCCGCCTCGATCCCATGCAGTTCCGCCAGCAGGGCCTCCGGCCCAAGCCGCGTCTCCAGCACCGCGGCGGCGTTCAGCACATCCGGTCCCGCGCCCCTGGGCACAAAGGCCGTGCGGAAAATCCGGCTCCGCGCCACCACCCGAAGGCCCCGCGCATCCAGCGCCGCGAGGGCCGCCTCGACAGTTTGCGCCGGATCACCATGCTGTGACGTTGCGTTACTTCCGACAGCGATCAGCGCATTTGCGCCCAGTTCCCGGTTCTTCTCCGCTTGATCCAAAACCACAGTGCCCTATTTCTGTCCCTTGTCGTCAGGCATCCCGGCCCGGCTTCCCGTTCGTAGCCGCGGGCCGCCCGGACGATCAAGATTTGGAAGGAACCAGCATGTTTTACAGAGACGAGCGTCTCGCGCTGTTCATCGACGGCTCCAATCTCTACGCCGCCGCAAAAGCGCTCGGGTTTGACATTGATTACAAGTTGTTACGTCAGGAGTTCATGCGCCGCGGCAAGCTTCTCAGGGCGTTCTACTACACCGCGCTCCTCGAGAACGAAGACTATTCGCCGATTCGCCCGCTGGTCGACTGGCTGCACTACAACGGTTTCACCATGGTCACCAAACCGGCGAAGGAGTTCACGGATTCCATGGGCCGGCGCAAGGTGAAGGGCAACATGGACATCGAGCTCACCGTCGATGCGATGGAAATCGCCCCCCATGTGGATCATATCGTGCTGTTTTCGGGTGACGGCGACTTTCGCCCGCTGGTGGAATCGCTCCAGCGCAAGGGTGTGCGGGTCTCGGTGGTGTCGACCATCCGCAGCCAGCCGCCGATGATCGCCGACGAGCTGCGTCGCCAGGCCGACAACTTCATCGAGCTCGACGAGCTCAGGGAAGTGATCGGCCGTCCGCCGCGTGAGCCCCGTATCCCGTTCGAGCACCGTTCCGACCACGGCGGCGACGAAGACGGCTGACGCGGAAGCCGCCCCCCTGACGGAGCGGCGGTTGCGCCGGAAACATCCCTGACCGCACCGGTCGCGAATCGGGCCGCGTGAGACACCCTCTCTGCGCGGCCTTTCCGCCTGCCGGACCAGCCCGCCCCCAACCCACTGGACGCGCCTCTGCCGCTCGCATAACTCTGCCCCGACAGGAGAGCCGCCATGACCAAGCCCCGCCTCACCCTCTATCTCGCCGCGCCGCGCGGCTTCTGCGCCGGTGTCGACCGGGCGATCAAGATCGTCGAGATGGCGATCGAGAAATGGGGCGCGCCGATCTATGTGCGACACGAAATCGTGCACAACAAGTTCGTGGTCGACTCGCTGCGCGCAAAGGGCGCGGTCTTCGTCGAGGAGCTCGACGAATGCCCCGCCGACCGGCCGGTGATCTTCTCCGCCCACGGGGTGCCAAAAGCGGTCCCGGCGGAGGCGGAACAGCGTCAGATGGTCTATGTCGACGCCACCTGCCCGCTGGTCTCCAAGGTGCATATCGAAGCCGAACGTCACGCCGGCAACGGCCTCCAGATGGTGATGATCGGCCATGCCGGCCACCCCGAGACCATCGGCACCATGGGCCAGTTGCCCGAGGGCGAGGTGTTGCTGGTGGAAACCGCCGAAGACGTGGCCGCGCTCACCCCCCGCGACCCCGAACGCCTCGCCTATATCACCCAGACCACCCTGTCGGTGGACGACACCCGCGACATCGTCGCCGCGCTCAACGCGCGCTTCCCCGCCATCGTCGGCCCCCACAAGGAAGACATCTGCTACGCCACCACCAACCGTCAGGAGGCGGTGAAGGCGATCGCGCCGAAGGTGGATGCGCTGCTGGTGATCGGCTCGCCGAATTCGTCCAATTCCCGCCGCCTGGTGGAAGTGGCCTCCGCCCGCGGCTGCCGCTATGCCCAACTGGTCGGCGATGCGAGCGAGATCGACTGGCCCGCGCTCGACGGCATTGCCACCGTTGGGGTGACGGCAGGGGCCTCGGCGCCGGAGCTGCTGGTGGACGAGGTGGTTCAGGGCTTCCGCGACCGCTATGATCTCACCGTCGAAATCGTCGAGACCGCCCGCGAAGGCGTCGAATTCAAGGTGCCACGGGTGCTGAGGATGGAAACGTGAGCGCCGACCGCCAGACCATCGCCGCCTATGAAGCCCATGCCCGCGCCTATGCCGAACGCACCGGCGGCGCCCCGGCTGCGGGGCTGGCCGAATTCGCCGCGGCGCTGCCCGAAGGCGCCCGTGTGCTCGACCTCGGCTGCGGCCCGGGCGACACCGCAAAGCGGCTGATGGCGCAGGGTTTCAGCGTCGACGCGGTGGACGCAACGCCGGCCATGGTTGCCGAGGCGCGCGCGCGCGGGGTTGCCGCCCGCCTCGCCACGTTCGACGAGATCGCCGGCGACGCGCTTTATGACGGCATATGGGCCAATTATTCGCTGCTGCACGCGCCCCGCAGCGCGATGCCGGGCCACCTCGCCCGGCTCCACCGCGCGCTGAAACCCGGCGGGCTGTTTCACATCGGCCTGAAACTCGGGGAAGGCGAGACGCGCGACGCGCTCGGGCGGCGTTACAGCTACTACACCGAAGCCGGGCTCGACCGGCGGCTTGCCGAGGCCGGGTTCACCCCGGTCGCGCGGGGTTTCCGCGAGGGCACCGGGCAGGACGGCACCGGGTTTCATGGCATCTGGATCCAGTCCCGTGGTTGAGCTCGTCGCCCATACCGACGGCGCCTGTTCCGGCAATCCCGGCCCGGGGGGCTGGGGCGTCTTGCTGGAGGCGAAGCACGACGGCCGTGTGGTCAAGGAACGCGAGCTCAAGGGCGGCGAGGCAGCGACCACCAACAACCGCATGGAGCTGATGGCGGCGATCATGGCGCTGGAGGTGCTCGACCGGCCGGCGGCGATCACCGTGGTGACCGATTCGGCCTATGTGAAGAACGGGGTGACCGGCTGGATCCATGGCTGGAAGAAGAACGGCTGGAAGACCGCCGCGAAGAAGCCGGTGAAGAATGCCGAACTCTGGCAGCGGCTGGACGCGGCACAGGCCCGGCATCAGGTGGACTGGAAATGGATCAAGGGCCATGCCGGCCACGCGGAGAACGAACGCGCCGATGCGCTGGCCCGCGCAGGGATGGCGCCGTTCAAGCCCGCGAAGGGGTGAGCCCGCCCGCCGGTGCCGCCTGTTCCACCTACCTGCGGGCGCCGCCTATTCCACGAAGGTCCGCCACAGCCAGATCAGCAGCGCCGCCCCCAGCACCGCGCCGACAAACCCCGACGCCGCCCCCATCAGCCCGATCAGAAACCGCAGCACCACGCCGCCGATGATCGCCCCGAACACGCCGATGGCGACCGTGGTGAGCAGGCCGGTGTCGAGTTTCATCATCCGTGTGGCGATGAACCCGGCGGCGGCGCCGATGATGAGAAGCAAGACGAACTGCATGGGCAGGAGATAGGCACGCAGGCCCGGCTTTCCAAGTCTCGCCAGGTCTTGCCTCCCGGGGGCGCAGCGCCAGCACCCGGGGCAACCGGTCGCGCATTGCGGCCCGCTCACGCATTGTGATGCCCGCGAGCCTCGCCTATACCCGGGGCCAGACGAGCCCCCCCGGGGGCCGGAGAGCTGTGCTGCGGCGAGATCGACCCATCCCGGGGATCGGACCCACATCGTCTGGGGCAAAGCCTCTCCGCACCGATGCGGTCATTGGAAAGGACGCGCCATGAAACCCCTTCTCGCCCCGGCCTTCGGGCTTTTGCCGGGCCTCACCCCCGCCATCGGCCCCGCTCACGGGGAGCGCAGGGCCGAGCTCCCCGCCAACCTCCCGCGGAAAGCCTGACCCGTGACGAAGATCGGCGTGATGCTCTGCGGCCACGGGTCCCGCAGCACGAAGGCGGTGGAAGAATTCGCCTGCCTCGCGGAAAAACTCCCCCCCCTGCTGCCCGGGGACTGGGCCTGCGACTATGGCTATCTGGAATTTGCCAACCCGGTGATCCGCGTCGGGCTCGACCGGCTGCGCGCGGCGGGCTGCGACCGGATCGTCGCCGTGCCCGGCATGTTGTTTGCCGCGATGCACACCAAGAACGACATTCCCACGGTGCTCAACGCCTATGCCGCCGAACACGGGATCGAGATCTCCTACGGCCGCGATCTCGGGGTCGACCCGAAGATGATCGCCGCCGCCGGCGACCGGGTGCGCGAAGCGGTGGCCCGCGCGGATGCGGCCGAAGGGCCGGTGCCGCTCGAAGACACCTGCCTCGTGGTGATCGGCCGCGGCGCCTCCGACCCCGACGCCAATGCCAATGTCGCCAAGGTCGCGCGGCTGCTTCAGGAGGGGCTCGGCTTCGGCTGGCTGGAGGTGGGCTATTCCGGCGTCACCTTCCCGGCGGTCGAACCGGTGCTGCGGCACGCGGTGAAACTCGGCTACCGGCGGATCGTGGTGTTCCCCTATTTCCTGTTCTCCGGCATCCTCATCGACCGGATCTACGGTTTCACCGACAGGGTCGCAGCGGATCACCCGGAGATCGCCTTCGTCAAGGCGGGCTATCTCGGCGACCACCCACAGGTGCTCGAAACCTTCGCCGAACGCGCCACCGAACAGCTCGGCACGGTGCCGCCGCCCAATTGCGCGACCTGCCCTTACCGGGAACAGGTGCTGACCCATGCGGGCGGGCATGTGCATGTTCCGGCGGCGGAGCGGCGCGGCCATCCGGCCTTCGGCGAGGTGCCGCCGCCGGTCTGCGTGATGTGCAAATACCGCACCGAGGTGCTGGGCTTCGAAGCCGAGGTCGGGATGGTGCAGGAGAGCCACCACCACCATGTGGAGGGGCAAGGCGCTTCGGCCCCGGGCTCCAATGTGGCCGATTGTCCGCTCTGCGACACGTTCTGCACCGGCGAATGCCGGCTGGAAATGGCGGCCCACCATACCCATGCGCATGGTCACGCGCACGGGCATGGGCACTCGCACGGGCATGACCATACGCATGCGCATGGTCACCACCACCACCCGGCCTATCCGCAGGCGGCGCATCCGCACGGACCGGAATCGGTGCGCAAGAGATGACCCGCCCGCTGCGCTACGGCCGCGTCCCCGCCGAAATCTATGCCGAAAGCTTCGAGACCGTCCGCCGCGAAGCCCGGCTCGACCGTTTCCCGCCTGGCATGGCGGCGCTGGCGATGCGGGTGATCCACGCCTGCGGCATGGTCGAGGTGGCCGACCGCCTCGCCTTCTCGCCCGACGCCTTCGAGGCCGGCGCCGACGCCCTTGCCCGCGGTGCCCCGGTCTTCGCCGATTGCGAAATGGTCGCCGCCGGGATCATCCGCCGCTACCTGCCGGCGGCAAACGAGGTGATCGTCACCCTCAACGATCCCGCCACCCCCGCCCGCGCCAAGGCCATCGCCAACACCCGCTCGGCCGCGGCCGTCGAGCTCTGGGGGGAGCGCCTCGACGGCGCCGTGGTCGCCATCGGCAACGCCCCGACGGCACTGTTTCACCTGCTTGAGCTGATCGACGCCGGCGGCCCGCGTCCGGCGCTGATCCTCGGCTTCCCTGTCGGTTTCGTCGGTGCGGCAGAAGCCAAGGCAGAGCTCGCCCGCGACCCGCGCGGCACCGGTTTCATTGCCCTCCGCGGCAGGCGCGGCGGTTCCGCCATGGCATCCGCCGCCGTCAACGCACTCGCCGCGGGCCTTCCGGAGATATCTTCATGACCCCCTGGCTCCACATCGTCGGCATCGGTGAAGACGGCATCGACGGGCTTACCCCCGCGACCCGCGCCGTGGTCGAAGCGGCCGAGGTGATCCTCGGCGGCACCCGTCACCATACGCTGACGGATGGTCTCGACGCGAAGCGGATCGAATGGCCCTCGCCCTTCGACGCGCTCACCGGAAAACTCAAGCAATTGCGCGGCACCCGGGTGGTGGTGCTGGCCACCGGCGATCCGCTGTGGTTCTCGGTCGGCGCGCGGATCGGCCGCGAGATCGCGCCCGCCGAAATCACCTATCACCCGCAGCTTTCCGCCTTCCAGCTCGCCGCGGCACGGATGGGCTGGTCGATGGCCGATGTCGAAACCCTCACCGTCCACGGCCGCCCGGTCGAACAGATGATCGCCTTCATCCAGCCCGACGCGCGGCTGCTGATCCTCACCACCGGCAGCGAAACGCCCACGCAGATCGCGCGGTTTCTCACTGATCGCGGCTTCGGCGCCAGCCGGATGACCGTGCTCGCCAATATGGGCGCCGAAGACGAGGCGCGGTTCGACGCGACCGCCGAGAACTGGTCCCACGAGGTGCCGCCGTTCAACACCCTCGCGGTCGATTGCATCGCCGCCCCCAATGCCGCGCTGCTGCCGCGGGTGCCGGGGCTGTCCGACAAGCTGTTCGAACATGACGGCACCATGACCAAGCGCGAGGTGCGCGCGGTGACGGTCGCCAAGCTGATGCCGATGCGCGGCGCGCTGCTGTGGGATATCGGCACCGGCTGCGGCTCGGTGGCGATCGAATGGATGCGCGCCGCCCGCTATGCCCGCGCCATCGGCATCGAACCCCGCGCCGACCGCCGGGCACTGGCCGCCGCCAATGCGCTGGCCCTCGGTGTGCCGCGGCTGGAACTGGTCGAGGGCTTCGTGCCTGAGGCGCTCGAGGGGCTGGAACCGCCCGATGCGGTGTTCATCGGCGGCGGGCTCAGCGAAGAAACATACGCTGCCGCATGGAAGGCACTCAAACCGCTTGGCCGTCTGGTCTCCAACGCGGTCACGCTCGAAAGCCAGGCGGTGCTGATCGCGCTGCACCGGCGCCACGGCGGCGATCTGGTGCAGCTGGCGGTGAGCCGTGCCGATCCGCTGGGCGAGGGCGTCGGCTGGCGCCCGCTGCGGCCGGTCACCCAGTGGAGCCTGGTGAAGCGATGACCATACCTGGACGTATGGTTGGCGTCGGCCTCGGGCCCGGAGACCCGGATCTGGTCACCGTGAAGGCCGCGCGCACCATCGGCGCGGCAGAGGTGATCGCCTATCCCGCCCTGCCCGGCACGGCGAGCTTCGCCCGCCAGATCGCCGCGCCCTATATCCGCGACGGCGCCGAGGAGATCACCATCGAAATCCCGATCACCGCCGCGCGCGGCCCGGCGCAGGCGGGCTATGACGCCGGCGCGGCCGGGATTGCCGCAATGCTCGACGCAGGCCGCGACGTCACCGTACTCTGCGAAGGCGATCCGCTGTTCTACGGCTCCTTCATGTATCTGCTGGCCCGGCTTTCGCCCCGCTACGAGGTCGAGGTGATCCCCGGCATCACCTCGCTCACCGCTGCTGCCGCCGCGCTCAGGCTGCCGCTCACCGCCCGCAACGAGGTTCTGGCCACCCTGCCCGCACCGCTCGACAGCGAAACCCTGCGCGCCCGTATGGAAATGGCCGACAGTTTCGCGGTGATGAAGCTCGGCCGCCACCTCGGCCGCATCCGCGCATTGCTTTGCGACCTCGGCCTCGCGGACAACGCGCGCTATATCGAGCGCGCCACCCTGCCCGCGCAACGGATTCTGCCGCTCGCCGAAGCGCCCGACCCGGCGCCCTATTTCTCGATGATCCTGGTGACGAAAGGTGCTGACCCGTGGCTCAACCCCCGATCGTGATCGCCCTCAACCGCGCGGGCGAACCCGTCGCGCGCCGCATCGCCGAGGTGCTCGGCGCGCCCTTGCATGGCCGCGAAACCCGGGTGGCCCGTGCCGATGCCTTTTTCCCGGACACGCTCACGCATCTGCGCGATCTTTTCGCCGCCGGCACCCCGGTGATCGGCGTTTGTGCCGCGGGCATTCTGGTGCGCGCCGTCGCGCCGCTGCTTGCCGACAAACGCACCGAACCACCGCTGCTTGCGGTTTCCGACGACGGCGCCAGCGTCGTGCCCCTGCTCGGCGGCCATCGCGGCGCCAACCGGCTGGCGCGGGAGGTCGCGGCGCTGTTGGGAACCCGGGCGGCGGTCACCACCGCAGGCGACGTTGCCCTCGGCGCGGCGCTGGATGAACCGCCCGCGGGCTACCGGCTTGCAAACCCGCAGGACGCGCGGGAGGCGATGGCGGCGCTCCTGTCGGGCGCTGCTCCGCGCGTCACCGGTGAGAACATTTTCGGTCTCACGGCGGACCCGGAGGGGCCGGTCGAATTGCTGGTGACCGAAAAGCCCGTCCACGGCAGCGGCACACGGCTGGTATACCATCCGCAGGCGTATGTTCTGGGCGTCGGTTGCGCCCGCAACGCCGATCCGGCCGGGCTTGACGCGCTTGTGACACAGAGCCTCGCCGAGGCCGGGATCGCGCCGGGCGCCGTGGGTGCGGTGGCGACGCTCGATCTCAAGGCCGATGAACCTGCGGTCAATGCGCTTGCCCGCAAGCTCGGCGTGCCGCTGCGGCTGTTCACCGCGGAAGAACTGGAGGCGATGACGCCGCGGCTGGCAAACCCGTCCGAAGTGGTCTTTGCCGAGGTCGGCACCCATGGCGTTGCCGAGGCCGCCGCGCTTGCGAGTGTCGAAGCCACGGCCCTTGTGGTGGAGAAGCGCAAGAGCGCCGAGGCGACTTGCGCGCTTGCCCGGGCGGAAGCGCCGATCACCCGGCTCAAGGGCCGTCCACGCGGCCATCTCGCCATTGTCGGCATCGGCCCCGGTCAGGCGGCGTGGCGCACCCCCGAGGCCTCGAAACTCATTGCCGAGGCCGAGGAGCTTGTTGGCTACGGGCTTTACATCGACCTGCTCGGCCCCCTCGCCGCGGGCAAGAAACGCAAGGATTTTCCGCTCGGCGGTGAGGAGGATCGCTGCCGTTATGCTCTCGAACAGGCTGGCAAGGGCCGGCGGATCGCGCTGGTGTCGTCCGGTGACGCGGGGATCTATGCCATGGGCGCGCTGGTGTTCGAACTGCTCGACCGGGGGCCGGAGGTGCATGGGGTGTCGGATGCGGCGCGTCGGGCGGAGGTGGTCTGTGCGCCCGGGATCTCGGCGCTGCAAGCCGCCGCCGCGCGCGCGGGCGCCCCGCTCGGGCATGATTTCTGCGCCATTTCGCTCAGCGATCTGCTGACCCCCCGCGACGACATTCTCCGCCGTCTGCATGCCGCGGCTGAAGGCGATTTCGTCATCGCCTTCTACAATCCGGTCTCGAAACGCCGCCGCACCCTGCTCACCGAGGCTCGCGACATCCTGCTTGGCCACCGGCCGGCGGATACCCCGGTGCTGCTGGCCTCCAACCTCGGGCGGCCGGATGAAACCATACGCTACCGCAGGCTTGAAGACCTCGACACCGGCGACGTCGACATGCTGACAGTGGTGATCGTCGGCTCTTCCAACAGCCGGCTGGCCGCACTCGGCGAAGGGCCCCGGATGTTTACCCCGCGCGGCTATGCCCGCCGGATCGACGGAGATCTGTCATGAAGGTTTATTTCATCGGCGCCGGGCCGGGCGACCCGGAGCTGCTCACGCTCAAGGCTCAGCGGATCATCTCTGCCTGTCCGGTCTGCCTCTATGCCGGCTCGCTGGTTCCGGCGGAGGTGGTGGCGGGGGCGCCCGAGGGGGCGCGGGTCATGGATACCGCGCCGATGACCCTCGACCAGACCCATGCCGAGATCCGCGCCGCCCGCGACCGGGGCGAAGACGTGGCGCGCGTCCATTCCGGTGACCCGAGCCTGTATGGCGCCATCGCCGAGCAGATCCGCCGGTTGCAGGCGGACGGGATCGCCTATGAGATCATCCCCGGGGTGCCGGCCTATGCGGCCGCGGCGGCGGCGCTGGGGCAGGAACTGACCATCCCCGAGATCGCCCAGTCGATCGTGCTGACCCGGATGTCGATGCAGTCCACCGCGATGCCGGAGGGCGAGCGGCTGGAGAATTTCGCTCGCACCGGGACGACGCTGGCGATCCATCTGGCGGTGCGCAACATGCGCGAGATCGAGCGGGTGCTGCTGCCTTATTATGGCGCCGATTGTCCGGTGGCGGTGGCGGCGCGGGTTGGCTGGCCCGACGAGGTGCTGATCCGGGGCACGCTCGCCGACATCCGCGCAAAGGTCCGGGCCGAGAAGATCACCCGCACCGCGCTGATCCTTGTGGGGCCGGCTCTGGGGGCGGTGCGCGACTTCGCCGATTCGGCGCTTTACGATCCCGCGCGGCCGCATGTGCTGCGGCCCGTTGCCGGGGTGGATCTGGTGGAAGAGCACAATACCTGAGCCAGGGCCTGGCCGGACGATCCGGGGCGCAGTCAGCCCCGCCACGGCCATACGACTGCGTATGGCCCCCATGCATCAGAACAAGCGCCCACCATACGGTGGCGAATGCTATTGCGTGGCGGAACTCGTCTCTTCCTCGAGATGCAGCTTCATGTCGACCAGCACCTGTTGCAGCGCGAGCGTTTCGCGCAACAGACGCTTGGCCTCGTTGACGGTGATAACCCCGTCTTCGATCGACTGCTGGTATTCCGCCATCAGCATCGCAAACCGCTGGCTGAGGGCGATGACATCGGTATTGACCCCCCCGTGCGGGGAATTGCGGCCCTCCGGCCCGGCGGTGATCGTGTGGCCGGAAAGCTCCGCCAGCGCCGAGGTCACATGCGGGTAGCGCGAGGCCGCCTCGATCGCCGCGACGGTGTCGATCGGCATGAACCGGTCGGCATGTTCGGGTGCGCCGGAATAATACCGCCCGAGCGTTGCTTTCGACTTGCCCGCCAGCTTGCAGGCCGCCTCGATGCCGACATCCTTGACCAGCGCCTCGGTGTGCTTTTTCAGATAATCGCCCATACCGGCCATACTGTCTCCCCACCAACACTGGCAGCGCTAACGCCACCACGGGGAAATCAACAGCTTTTTTCCCATTTTTCAAGCGATTTGTGAATGGCTTATTAAGCGCGACTGCCAAGGTGGTCGCGTCAGCGGTACCTGGCGCTCCGGCGTCAGTGCGGTTGGGGTCCGCTCGCGTGTGTTGCGGCGGGGCCGGTCGGGTTTCGACAGGTGACGGGATCTGGAAGCGTAAAGGTGCAAGGGGGTCCGTTCCATCCCTGAGGGCGGCAACGCCCAGGACCCCCGGTTTCCCGTCCGGTCCCGTCCCCCAATCGCGGGGCGCTTGTCGGCTTGCCCCCGCGCCTCCGCGGCGCTAACCCCGGGGACATGGCCAAGCTTTACTTTCACTATTCGACGATGAATGCCGGCAAATCGACCCTGCTGTTGCAGGCCTCCTACAATTACCGCGAACGCGGGATGGACACCTGTCTCATCACCGCGCGGCTCGACGACCGGGCGGGTGAGGGGCGGATCGGCAGCCGGATCGGGATTTCTGCACCCGCCGACACGTTCGAGGCCGGAGAAGACCTGTTCGCCAAGATCAAGGCCCGGCTGGCCGCGGGGCCGGTGGCCTGCGTCTTCATCGACGAGGCGCAGTTTCTCGAGCCCGAACAGGTGTGGCAACTGGCCCGCGTGGTGGACGATCTGCGGGTGCCGGTGATGGCCTACGGGCTGCGGGTCGATTTCCGCGGCCAGCTGTTTCCAGGCTCGGCGACGCTGCTGGCGCTGGCCGACGAGATGCGCGAGGCGCGCACCATCTGCCATTGCGGCAAGAAGGCCACGATGGTGGTGCGGCAGGATGCCGAGGGCAAGGCATTGATCGACGGGGCGCAGGTGCAGATCGGCGGCAACGAGACCTATGTCTCGCTGTGCCGGCGCCATTGGCGCGAAGCGGTGGGCGACCGGGCGCCGGAACAGGCCGGTGGGTGATCCCGGAACACGCCCGGCGCTTCAAACCGGCGTCAGCAGCGGCCTGCCGGCGAAAAACGCCAGAATATTCTCCGCCGCCATCTGCCCCATCGCCACCCGGGTCTCCCATGTGGCCGAGCCCAGATGCGGCAGCAGCACCACGTTTTCCATTGCCAGAAGCGGCGGCGAAACCTCCGGTTCGAACTCGTAGACATCGAGCCCCGCCGCCGCGATCTCGCCCTGTTGCAACGCCGCAACCAGCGCCGCTTCGTCCACCACATCGCCGCGCGCGATATTGATGAAGATGCCCCCGGGCCGCATCGCCCGGAAAAACCCGGCGCCGATCAGATGATGCGTCGCCGCGCCGCCGGGCACCGCGACCACCACGAAATCCACCCGGCCCCCCAGCTCTTCCAGCGTGTCGGCCCGGCGCGCCTCGAAAGGCAGACGCTTCTCCGAGCGGTTGAAATAGACCACCTCCATGCCAAACCCCGCATGGCACCGCGCCGCCACCGCCTGACCGATCCGTCCCATGCCGACGATGCCGAGGGTCTTGCCGCTGACCTCGGTGCCAAGGAAGGCGGTGGGGTGAAACCCGGTCCAACCGCCGCAGCGCAGCAGGCGTTCGCCTTCGCCGGCGCGCCGGGCACTCGCGAGCAGCAGCGTCATGGCGATGTCGGCGGTGGCATCGGTGAGCACCCCCGGGGTGTTGGTCACCGCGACGCCGCGAGCCCGCGCGGCCGCGACGTCGATATGGTTGTAGCCGACGCCGAAATTGGCGAGGAGCCGGGTGCGGATCTCGCCCGCCGCCGCAAAAGCCCCGGCCGCGAAATCGTCACCCAGCGTCGGCAGGATCGCGTCATAGGCCGCGAGCGCCGCCGCTGCCTCCGCCTCACTCATCGGACGGTCCTCACCGCGCAAGACCACCTCATGGGCGCCGCGCAGCCTCTCCAGAACCGGTTCCGGCAGCGGCCGTGTCACCAGCAATTTCATCAGTAAAGCCTCCCACCATCGGGCACGTTTCCATCCGGCGTGACCAGCACCACCTCGCCTTCCGCATCCGGCAGCCCCAGCACCAGCACCTCCGACATGACTTTCCCCACCTGACGCGGCGGGAAATTGACCACGCCCAGCACCGGCTTCCCGACCAGCGTGGCGGGGTCGTAATGGGCGGTGATCTGCGCCGAGGATTTGCGGAAGCCAATCTCCGGCCCGAAGTCGATCGTGAGTTTCAGCGCCGGTTTGCGGGCCGCCGGGCAGGGCTCCGCTGCGGTCACCGTACCCTTGCGTATGTCAACCTTGAGGAAGTCGTCAAAGGTGATCCACTCGGTCATGCACCAAGCTCCCGGCTGCGGTCGGCGGCGGCCTTGACGGCGCGGGGGATCAGCGCCGGAAAGCCCTGCCCCGTGTCCATCAGCACCTTGAGCGCGGCCTCTGTCGTGCCGCCCGGCGAGGTGACGTTGATGCGCAACTCGGACGGGCTCTCGCCCGAGGCCTCCGCGAGCGCCCCCGCCCCGGCGACCGTCGCGCGGGCCAGCCTCAGCGCGAGATCGGGCGCCAGCCCCTGCGCTTCGCCCGCGGCGGCCAGCGTCTCGATCAGGTGGAAGACATAAGCCGGCCCCGAACCCGAAACCGCGGTGACCGCATCCATCTGCGCTTCATCCGCCAGCCGCACCACCTGCCCCACCGCGCCGAGCAGGCTTTCGGCCAGATCGAGCTGGGCCGCGCTCGTATGCGCATTGGCAATGATCGCGGTGACGCCCCGGCCGATGGCGGCGGGCGTGTTGGGCATGGCGCGGACGATCGGGGTCACGGCCCCGAGCGCCGCCTCGAAAGCCGCAATCGGCGTGCCCGCGGCGATGCTGACAAACAGCGTCTGCCCGTTCCCGAGCCCCGCGATCCGGGGCAGCGCCTCGCCCATCATCTGCGGCTTCACCGCCACCAGAACCACCGCCGGCGCCTGCGGAAGCGCCCCGTCGAGGCTAACGCCGGTGGCCTTCAGCCAGTCCGAAGGCCGAGGCTCGATCACCGCCACAGATCCGGGCGGCAACCCTCGCGCGAGCCAGCCCGCAAGCATCGCCGACCCCATCTTGCCGCAACCCAGCAGCACGAGGCCGCGGGCCTCAACCTCTTTCATGTCCATGTCGCCTCCCGGGTCGCCTCCCTGTGGTTTCGGCCGAGGCTAGTGCAAAAGCCGAAGGGGAAAAACCCAAAGGTTCGGGGAGCGCGAAAGGGAATGTTAAAGGATACGGGTTACGGTAGCGGACGCCGGGGCTGAGATTTTCACCCAGGGGAGACATGCCACGACAGAGAAGAAGATGTGACACAGGCTTTGGCCGCACCGCCTTGCCGCAGAGCCCCCGGCACTCGGGCAAGGCGCATCGGGCTGACCGCGCACAGAGGCCGATTGCGCACAGAGACCGCACGCAGAGGCCGACCCTGCTAAGGCGTTGACGGCGCAAAGGGGCTGGTCACGCGCCCCGGACCGCGCACCCTCGACCGGATGTGCCGCCACGCCGGGCACCAGACCGCGTGCCCTACCCCCGCTCGCGCTGGATTTCTTCCCAGGCGCGGTTGACCACGATCATGTGCTTTTCGGCGATCTTCACCGCCTCTTCCGGCACACCGCGGGCGATCAGCCGGTCAGGGTGATACTCGCGCACCTGCCGCCGCCAGGCGATGCGGACCTCGTCGAGCGGCGCTTCGGGGGCCACGCCCAGCACCGCATAAGGGTCCGGGTCGGCATCCGGCACGAACCGCGCCCGGATACAACGGAAGCTGCGCTCGTCCACCCCGAAGATCGCGGCCACCCGGGCCAGAAAGGCATCTTCCTTCTCATGATATTCGCCATCCGCCAGCGCGATATGAAACAGCCCCTCGAGCAGATCGAACAGCGCCGGGTCGCGGGCGCCGAACAGCCCCGCGATCTTCTCGGCATATTGCTCGAACCCGGCCACGTCGGTGCGGGCGAGGTTGAACACCCGCGCGGCATTCCGTTCCTCGGCCTTCGGGATGGTGAACACCTCGCGAAACGCCGAAACCTCGTCGCGGGTCACCAGCCCGTCGGCCTTGGCCATCTTGGCGCCGAGCGCGATCACCGCGATGGCAAAAGCGGCGGTGCGTTCCGGCGGCGTGCGCAGCCGCGCGAACACCTCCGCGAGGCTTTCGCCCGACCTCAGCGCCGCGATGGCATCAGTGATGCGGGTCCAGATCGACATGGGTCACAGCTTACCGGTTTCGTCGCGAAGAGTCGTGCTGCAAATCACAACCATCGCACCACCCCGCTGGCGTCCGCAAATCGCGTTTTCAGCCCCGGTCCGGCTGCCGGTTCCACGCGGATGCGCGCATCCTGCAACAGCGGCGCAAGGGCGGCCGGCAATTTGGCCGCCTGCGGGTGCAACACCGTCAATTCCTGCAAGCGCAGCCCCGAAGACACCAGCCGGATCGAGGGATGCGGGCTGTCGGCCCATGCGATCAGCGCCGGGGAAACGGCGTCAAACGGCAGGCGACCCGCCGCCCCCGAGGCCATCTGCCAGCGCAGATCGCCGCGTTGCAGATCGGCCACCGGCCCCATCCCGGGCGGTGCGCCGCGCAGCGCCGCCGCCATGTCACCCGTCTGGCAAATCCAGTGGGTCAGGCGTGGCGGGCCGCGAAAATCATCCAGATCAAACCACCGCCGCCGCCCCGGATCCGGGGCATCGGGATCAATGGCAATGACCTCAAGACAGATCCCGTCCTCCAGCCCCAGAAGCAGGTTATGGGTGCCGAAATGGTCATGTTTTCCGCCCGGTTGCAGGGCCACACCCAATGCGCGCTCGGCAAAGGCCCGGCCCTCGTCCAGCGTTTCGCAGGCGATCGCCAGATGATCGAGCCGGATCACAGCCACAGATACAGCCCCCAAAGCGGCGCGGCCCTGGTGGGAAGAAACGTCGCGGCAAACCGAAAGCACGCAGCGGCGGCGCGATGTGATAGCCGTTCCAGAACAGAATACGGGTGGCGGCAAAGCCCACGACCAGCGCCGGGCCCTCGGTCACGGTCGCCACGAAAGGCCAGATCGTGGCGGCCAGCACCAATTGCTCAACGGTATTCCTCAGAACCCTCTGATCAATATCGCCGCCAGACCCTTCCGGAAACACATCCCCGTCAATCGCGGTATCGTCAGGAAACCGCCTGCCGGTCAGCCTTGCCACCATGAGTGCGGCCACAATCCCCGCCCGGCAAAAACGTCTTCGGCACTGGCAGAAGGCGAATGCCGGGCGATTGGCCCGGCCACGGCAGCCCCACGGTCCAGACCAGACCGAAAGCCACTCCCATGACCACCGGCATCCGATTGGTCACCGCCGTTTCCAGCCCCACCACGGCCCCGGATCAGCCGTGCTTTTCGCGGATCAGGGCGATGATCTCGCGCGCCGCCTCGGGGATGTTGGTGCCCGGCCCGAAGATCGCCGAGACCCCCGCGTCATACAGGTAGTCATAATCCTGCTGCGGGATCACCCCGCCGCAGATCACCAGAATATCCTCGGCGCCCTGGGCCTTCAGCGCCTCGATCAGTTTCGGCGCGAGGGTCTTGTGGCCCGCCGCCTGCGACGAGATGCCGACCACATGGACGTCGTTGTCCACCGCGTCCTGCGCCGCCTCTTCCGGGGTCTGGAACAGCGGGCCGACGTCGACGTCAAAGCCGATGTCGGCAAAGGCGGTGGCGATCACCTTGGCGCCGCGGTCGTGGCCGTCCTGACCCATCTTGACCACCAGCATCCGCGGCCGGCGCCCCTCTTCTTCGGCGAAACGGTCCACGTCCGACTGGATCGCGGCAAAGTCATCGTCACCCTCGTAGGCCGCGCCATAGACCCCGGCCAGGGTCTTGACCTCGGCATGGTGGCGGCCGAATTCCTTCTCCATCGCCATGCTGATCTCGCCGACCGAGGCCCGCGCCCGCGCCGCTTCGACGGCGGCGTCCAGCAGGTTGCCGCCCTCCTTGGCGCGGCGGGTCAGCTCGTCCAGCGCCGCCTGGCAGGTGGCCTCGTCGCGGGTTTCGCGCATGTGCTTGAGGCGGGCGATCTGGCTTTCACGCACCGCCATGTTGTCGACGTCGAGAATTTCCAGATGGTCTTCCTCGGCCAGCTTGTACTTGTTCACCCCGACGATCACCTCGTCGCCACGGTCGATCAGCGCCTGCCGCCTGGCGGCGGTCTCCTCGATGCGCAGCTTGGGCATCCCCGAGATCACCGCCTTGGTCATGCCGCCCATGTCCTCGACCTCTTGCATCAGCCCCCAGGCCTCGTCGATCAGCGCGCCGGTCAGGCTTTCGACGTAATAGGAGCCGGCCAGCGGGTCGACCACATTGGTCACGCCGGTTTCTTCCTGAAGGATGATCTGGGTGTTGCGCGCGATCCGGGCGGAAAACTCGGTGGGCAGGGCGATGGCTTCGTCGAGCGCGTTGGTGTGCAGCGACTGGGTGCCGCCCAGCACCGCCGACATCGCCTCGTAGGCGGTGCGGATCACGTTGTTGTAGGGATCCTGTTCCTGAAGCGACACGCCCGAGGTCTGGCAATGGGTGCGCAGCATCTTCGAGCGCTCGGATTTCGCACCGAACTCGGTCATCACCCGATACCACAGGAACCGCGCCGCGCGCAGCTTGGCCGCTTCCATGAAGAAATTCATGCCGATCGAGAAGAAGAAGCTGAGCCGCCCGGCGAACTTGTCCACATCCATGCCGGCCGACAGCGCGGCGCGCACATATTCGCGCCCGTCGGCCAGGGTATAGGCCAGCTCCTGCACCAGGTTCGCGCCCGCCTCCTGCATGTGATAGCCGGAGATCGAGATCGAGTTGAACTTGGGCATCTCGTTCGAGGTATATTCGATGATGTCGGCGATGATCTTCATCGAGGGTTCGGGCGGATAGATGTAGGTGTTGCGGACCATGAATTCCTTCAGAATATCGTTCTGAACCGTGCCCGACAGCAGCGCGCGGTCGTGGCCCTGTTCCTCGCCCGCAACGATGAAGCTGGCGAGGATCGGGATGATCGCGCCGTTCATCGTCATCGACACCGAGACCTTGTCCAGCGGGATGCCGTCGAACAGGACTTTCATGTCCTCGACCGAATCAATCGCCACGCCGGCCTTGCCCACGTCGCCAACCACGCGGGGGTGGTCGCTGTCATAGCCACGGTGGGTGGCCAGGTCGAAGGCCACCGAGACCCCCTGCTGACCCGCGGCCAGGTTCTTGCGGTAGAAGGCGTTGGATTCCTCGGCGGTCGAGAAACCGGCATATTGGCGGATCGTCCAGGGACGGCCCGCATACATCGTCGCCTTCACGCCCCGGGTGAACGGCCCGAAACCGGGCATGCCGCCCATATGCTCCAGATCGGCGGTATCCTCGGCGGTGTAGAGCGGCTTGACGTCAATACCCTCCAGCGTATGCCAGGTAAGATCCTCGAGAGGCCGGCCCCGCAATTCTTTTGCCGCGAGGGCTTCCCAGTCTTTACGGTCGGTCATCGACAGACTCCTTCGTTCATTGTGTCAGGCGCGCGCGCGCCTATATTCAGGGGCATGAGAGCCCACATATTCAAAGCCTTGGCGGTTCTGGCCGCCAGTGTCACCTGCGCTGCCGCGCCCGCAACCGGTCTCGACGCCGAAAAATGGGTCGCGGCCCACCCTGCGGTGGGCGTGCTCACGGCAGAGACGGTGCTGACCGTCGAAGCCCCCGGCACCACGCTCGACGATTTCCACTGGACTGCCCGGCCGCTGGTCGTCTTCGCCGACAGCGCCGATGATCCGCGTTTCATCCAGCAGATGGAGTTCATCGCCAGGGACGGGGCGGAGCTTGCGGCCCGCGACGTGATCGTGGTGGTCGATACAGACCCCGCCGCAGGATCGGCGCTGCGCGAAGAACTGCGCCCGCGCGGCTTCATGCTGGTGCTGATCGGCAAGGACGGGTTCAAATATCTGCGCAAACCCCGGCCCTGGAACGTGCGCGAGATTTCCCGCTCGATCGACAAGATGCCGCTCCGCCAGCAGGAAGTGAAGGACGCGCGCCGGTAGCGGGACGGGATGTGCAGCAACGGTCCTCACGGTGCCATGCCCTCTTCCCAGACGAATTGGACCCCTCGCCGCAGGGTCGGCACCCATTCGGCGAGCTTTCCGCGCAGCATGTCGACCTGATCCGGCGATGTCGCATAGAAGGCAACAGAGTCTCCACCCAGGAAATATCTCGGGATGTTGAGGTCAAGCTGCCCGATGCGGACCCAATCGGCCCCGATCCCATCCTTGATCCAGTTATCGTAGACCATCGCCACCGGCACGTTTCGTGCCGCGGTCAGCCGCCCGGCCCAGCCCGGTTTGCGATGGTTCAGGCGGATCCTGCGCGCCTCCTCCGAGGCCAGGCCCCAGAGATCGAGCACGAAATTCGGATTGGCCCAGGCGACCCGGCCAATGTCGTTCACGGCGACCGGCGCATCGAGATAGTCCTGCGCGAACCGGGCCATCTCGCCCTGTTGGACAAGGATCGTATGCGCACCGCCGGGTAACATCTTGATGGAACCCGGCGGGTAGGCGAACAGGCCCGCCGCAAGCATCGCGGTCAACGCTGCGGCAACGGGCAGCCTTGGCGTGGCCGGCTTCGTGACCGGCGCCAACACCACCAGAAGGCCCACGGCCGTCACGATCAGTGCATAGTTTTCGTACCGTCTGAGCCAACCGATCTGCCCCGCCAGCAGATGCGCCACGCCGGCGGCGCCAAGTGTAAAGGAAAGCAACTTCAGCCGGCTTGCACGCAGACCCGGCAAGAACAACGGCAAGACCAACAGGGCTGAGGAAAACACACCGAGGAGGTACCCGCCGGGTTGGCTCATGTTCCAGATCACCGACGCCAGGCGTTTGATCAGCCGATCGTCTCCCAATTGGCCGAACTGGGCCAGTTTGACATGGACTGAACTGGGCATCGCTTCGAGCCCCAGTGACAAAAGAACCGCACTGAACAAGACGACCGGCAGCAGCGCCGCGAGCCAGGCCAGCGCTCCGAAGAGCCGCTGACCGGTGAAAAACAACACCCCCCCCGCCAGAAGACCGAGTGCCATCGCCTCGAGCCGGAACGCCGAGCCGATCAGCGCGCCGACGATCACCAGTACCGCGGCGCCGCGCGTTGCGCCTGTGCCGGTGAGGTAACGGTAAAGGCCAAGCACCACGAGCAGTGCGCCCGCCGTGTGCAGCGTATGCTCCATTCCGAGAAAGGCCACCTGCGGCAGTTGCAAAACCGTCGGGACGAGCGCGGCGGCGGCAAGGCCGAACCAGCGCCACTCGCGCCGCCCATACCCCGCCTCGAACAGCAACCGGCCCCAGATCCACGCTGCACCAACAAGGCCGACAAGGCTCCACAACACCGGCAGGTAGCGTTGGAACGGCTGCCCCGCGAAAGGTGTGAGCAACAGCGGGAAGACCAGAGAAGACCCGGGCGCGGCGCGTTCACCGGCATTGATGCCATAATTGCCCTGGGCGATCTGCTCGGCCAGCGCCAGGTGGATGTAGGTATCGTCCAGCGGGTATTCAAACACCCCGCCGGTGGTGCTGATCGTGGCGACGACCAGCCCGGTGAACACCGCCACGGCGGCGGCAACGGCCGTCAGCGGCAGGGCGCGCGCACCGGCTCCGTTTCGCTCGGGCGTATCCCTCATCGGCTCATTCGAACTCCATGATCACTTCATCCACCGCGAGGCTGTCGCCCGGGGCGGCGTGGATGCGGGTCACCACGGATTTCTTCTCGGCGCGCAGGATGTTTTCCATCTTCATCGCCTCGACGGTGCACAGCGCCTGGCCTTCCTGCACCTCGTCGCCCTCTTCCACATCGACCTTCACGATCAGCCCGGGCATCGGGCAGAGCAGGAATTTCGAGGTATCCGGCGCGATTTTCTCCGGCATCAGCGAGGCCAGCTCGGCCTGGCGCGGGGTACGCACATAGACCTTCATGTCGGCACCACGGGTGCGGATGCGGTAGCCCGCGTCGATCGGGTTGACCTTGAGCACCAGCGGTTCACCGGCGACCTTCAGCCGGGCCAGCGGGTCGCCCGGGGTCCAGTCCGAGACCACGCGCATCTTCGTGCCGTCGATGAACTTCACCGTCGAGCCCTTCTTGTCGGCCTTGATCTTCACTTCGAAGCTCTCGCCCGAAAGGGTCACGGTCCAGTGTTTGCCGACGATCCGGGTGTGGTTGTCCATCCGGCCCGAGATCCGGGTGCGGCGGATTTCATCGACGCGGAACATCGCCGCCACCGCCGCCGCCACCCGCTGGAGCCGGTCTTCCGGCAGGGTCACGCCGTCGAAGCCCTCGGGGTATTCCTCCTCGATGAAGGCGGTGGTGATGTTGCCCGCGACGAATTTTTCGTGGTCCATCACCGCCGACAGGAACGGCAGGTTGTGGCCGATGCCCTCGACCTCGAAACTGTCGAGCGCGGTGCGCATGTGTTCGATCGCGGCGGCGCGGTCCGGGCCCCAGGTGCAGAGCTTGGCGATCATCGGGTCGTAATACATCGAGATCTCGCCGCCTTCATAGACGCCGGTGTCGTTGCGCACCACATGGGCCTCGTCGGCGACTTCCGCCGGCGGCCGGTAGCGGGTGAGACGGCCGATGGAGGGCAGGAAGTTGCGGTAGGGGTCTTCGGCATAGAGCCGGCTTTCCATCGCCCAGCCGTTGAGCTTCACGTCGGCTTGGGTGATGCTGAGCTTCTCGCCATTGGCCACCCGGATCATCTGTTCGACAAGGTCGATGCCGGTGATGAGTTCGGTCACCGGATGTTCGACCTGAAGCCGGGTGTTCATCTCGAGGAAGTAGAAATTCTTCTCGCCATCGACGATGAATTCCACCGTGCCCGCAGAGGTGTAGCCCACCGCCTTGGCCAGCGCCACGGCCTGTTCGCCCATGGCCTTGCGGGTGGCTTCGTCGAGGAAGGGTGAGGGCGCCTCTTCGATCACCTTCTGGTTGCGGCGCTGGATCGAGCATTCGCGCTCGCCGAGGTAGATGCCGTTGCCATGGGCATCGCAGAGCACCTGGATCTCGATATGGCGCGGCTGGGTGACGAATTTCTCGATGAAGATCCGGTCGTCGCCGAAGGAGCTCGCGGCCTCGTTTTTCGACGACTGGAAGCCCTCGCGGCATTCCTCGTCGTTCCAGGCGATGCGCATGCCCTTGCCGCCGCCGCCGGCGGAGGCCTTGATCATCACCGGATAGCCGATCTGCCCGGCGATCTCGACCGCCTCGTCGGCATCCTCGATCAGCCCCATATAGCCCGGCACGGTGGAGACACCCGCATCCTGGGCGATCTTCTTCGAGGTGATCTTGTCGCCCATGGCCTCGATCGCGCCCTTGGGCGGGCCGACGAAGGCGACACCGGCGGCTTCCAGCGCCTCGGCGAATTTCGAGTTTTCGGAGAGGAAGCCATAGCCCGGGTGCACCGCTTCGGCATTCGACCCCTTGATCGCGGCCATGACCTTGTCGATCACGATATAGGATTGGTTGGCGGGCGGCGGGCCGATATGCACCGCCTCGTCGGCCATTTTCACATGCAGCGCGTTGCGGTCGGCGTCGGAGTAGATCGCCACCGTCTTGATACCCATCCTGCGGGCCGTCTTGATGACCCGGCAGGCGATCTCACCCCGGTTGGCAATCAGGATCTTCCTGAACATGTCCTGTCCTCTCTTTGTCGATGTCTTGGGGAGCGGGCGGAAAACGCGATTGTGACATCGCGTTGTGCAGGCGCGAAGGCGCGCCTTCCGCCCGGCTCAGCGGTTTGGAAACAAAAAACCCGGCCGGTGCCGAAGCGGCACAGACCGGGGAGATGGGGAAGGGTAACGGTTCGTCTGAACCAGGCAGACGACCGGGATAGAGCCGCTGCCATGGCCAGAGCGTAGGCCCCCGGGCGCAGGGCACGACAGTGCGGGGCCGCGCCAGCCCGGGTTTGGGCAACGCATTGCCGGTGATTGAAGGCAAGCGGCGAAAAGGCGCTCATCGGTCCGGCTCCCCGTCATTTTCGAAAGCCTGCGGAAAGGCGGCACGCGCCCGGGCGGTGTCGATCTTCAAAAGCGCCTGGTAACTGGCGTTGTCGAAAGGCTCTTCGGCGGGGATGACCTCGCGACCGAACAGCCACGAGAGCCGCCCGGCGTCGAGATTGCCGCGCTCGAAGGGGGCATCGCCGAAGTAGTCCCAGAGCGCCGCCATGAAGCCCGCATCGGCGCGGCGGTCGGGGGCACGACGGTCGGCGAAACGTTCGCGCGCGACGAGCGGTACCGCGCCGTTCTTGTTGGCCCGCCGGATGGTGAACTGGAAATCCGTCCCCGGAAGCCGCCCGGGAAAGCCCCGGTGTTTGGTCATGTCAGGCAGCGCCATCAGAAGCCCTCCCAGATGCAGGCGCCACCCTCGACGCGGTAGGCTTCGAACACCTGCGCCGCCTCGGGGTTGGTCTCGCCGAAGGGAACCGGCCGGTCGGCGATCGAGATCACCACCCGTTCCGGTCGCTCCGGCGCGGTTTCCAGCCGCGGCAGCGCCTCGGCCTCGCAGAGATGGCGCATGTCGGCCTCGATCCGTTCGGGGGCGAAGACCTCGGTGACCATGGCGAGATCCGGTTCGAGGAAGCGGACACGGTATGTGCCGCCCTCGTCGCGGATCGTGTCGTGCCAAGTCACCACCCGCCCCGACGGCAGGGCGATCTCGCCGGTCTGGGCACCCGTCTGGGCAAAGGCCGGCAGCGCAGCGCAGAGGATCAGCGGGAACACGAGCCATGTCATCGGGCCGCCCTCCCCGCTTGCCGCTTCTCTGGCGTGCCCCTCGCCCGGGGCTTCCCCGCATGGGCCAGCCAGCGGGCGCGGTTGGCGGGGTCTTCCAGCACATCGGCAATGCGCGCCGCGGCATTCGGGGGCAAAGCCCCCTCCACCGCGCCCCCGGCCACCACCTCAAGCCCGCCGGCCACAGGCGTCACCGCCACCACCGGCCGGAACCCGCGCAGATGCCTCAGCGCCCGCCAGACGTCCTGTCGGATCTGATGGGCGATGCGCCCGGGCCCGACTTTCCGGGCAGTCTGCCCCGACGGTGCCCCCGACGACCCCAGAGCCAGCCGGGTCGTGGCCGACACATCGAACCGCGCCGGGCCGCGGGCCAGCACCATGCCGCCATCGGCGATGCGCGTCATATGCCAGCGTCCGCGGCTCACCCGCGCGCCTCCCGGCGGCACCCGAAAACGCCGCGGACCAGCAAAGCCTGCTCCCTCATGCGCCCCTCACAGCGGAATGTTGTCGTGTTTCTTCCACGGGTTGGCGAGCTTCTTGTGGCGCAGCGAGGCGAAGGCGCGCGCCACCCGCTTGCGGGTGGAATGCGGCTGGATCACCTCGTCGATGAAGCCCTTTTCGGCGGCCACGAAGGGGTTGGCGAAACGGTCTTCGTAGTCCTTCGTGCGCGCCGCGATCTTGTCGGGATCGTTCAGCTCGGAACGATAGAGGATTTCCACCGCGCCCTTGGCCCCCATCACCGCGATCTCGGCGGTCGGCCAGGCGTAGTTGAAATCACCCCGCAGATGCTTCGATGCCATCACGTCATAGGCGCCGCCATAGGCCTTGCGGGTGATCAGCGTGACCTTCGGCACCGTCGCCTCGCCGTAAGCGAACAGGAGCTTCGCGCCATGCTTGATGACGCCGCCATATTCCTGGCTGGTCCCCGGCAGGAAGCCCGGCACGTCGACCAGCGTCAGGATCGGGATTTCGAACGCGTCGCAGAAGCGCACGAAACGTGCCGCCTTGCGCGAGCTGTCGATGTCGAGAACGCCGGCGAGCACCATCGGCTGGTTCGCCACCACGCCGGCGGTGCGGCCCTCGAGGCGGATGAAGCCGGTGACGATATTGCCCGCATGGTCGGCCTGAAGCTCGTAGAAATCGCCCTCGTCGGCGATCTTGCGGATCAGCTCCTTCATGTCATAGGGCTGGTTGGGGTTGTCGGGGATCAGCGTGTCGAGGCTGTCGTCGATCCGCTCGGGGGCGTCGAAGAACGGCCGCACGGGCACGCCGGAGGTGTTCGACAGCGGCAGGAAGTCGAACAGACGGCGGATTTCGTCGAGCGCCTCGACGTCATTGTCGAAGGCGCCATCGGCCACCGAGGACTTTTTCGTATGGGTCGACGCGCCGCCAAGCTCTTCGGCCGTCACCACCTCGTTGGTCACGGTCTTGACCACATCGGGGCCGGTGACGAACATGTAAGACGTGTCGCGCACCATGAAGATGAAATCGGTCATCGCCGGCGAATAGACCGCGCCCCCGGCACAGGGGCCCATGATGACCGAGATCTGCGGCACCACGCCCGAGGCCATGATATTGCGCTGGAACACCTCGGCATAGCCCGCGAGCGAGGCCACGCCCTCCTGGATGCGGGCGCCGCCGGAATCGTTGATGCCGATCACCGGGGCGCCGTTCTGCATCGCCATATCCATGATCTTGCAGATCTTTTCGGCATGGGTCTCGGACAGAGACCCGCCGAAGACGGTGAAATCCTGAGAGAAGACATAGACCAGACGGCCGTTGATCGTGCCCCAGCCGGTGACCACGCCGTCACCGGCGATCTGGGTCTCTTCCATGCCGAATTCGGTGCAGCGGTGTGCCTTGAACATGTCGAATTCTTCGAACGAGCCCTCGTCGAGCAGGATCTCGATCCGCTCGCGCGCGGTGAGCTTGCCCTTGCCGTGCTGGGCCGCGATCCGGCGGTCGCCGCCCCCCTTGCGCGCCACCTCGCGGCGGTCTTCGAGCTCCTGCAGAATGTCTTTCATCGGGCGGTCCTCCTGTCGTTCCCGGCGCAACCTCATGTGGCGTCCGCGCCGGCCCCGAGTCGCAACCGCCTCGGGGCTCGCACAAACCACATCACAACACCTTGATGTTGCACATATTCTCCCCCACCCCGGACCCAGGCCCGGAGCGGTCTCTCTTGGTTGTATCGCCCGCAGCAGCCAGAAAGAAGCGATTTCCCGCGTATTTGCAAATGTCTTGCGCAATCTTTCCTGCAAATTGCAAATAAGCAAAATCCGCCGATGAAATAGACTGTTTCCGAAAATTCTCTGCTCTGGTCACATTCGCGCCACGGTTCTGCACGATTTCCGCACCTCACCTGTGCACACTTTCCCCGACAGCCGCAAAACGACCGGAGGCCCCATGCTGAGTCTGGACCAAATCCTCGACGGGATGCTTATGGAGCATTTCCGCAACGTTCAGCCGATCAACCAGACCGGGGCTCCGGCATTCCAGATCACCTACCAGTTTGAAAGCAGCGCCCCCGCCGACGACTGGAGCGGCACCACCGGCTGGTCCGCCCTGAGCGCCGCCGAACAGGACAACGTCCGCGAGGCGCTGGCCCATGTCGAGACCTTCCTCAATGTCGATTTCGTCGAGCTGACCGGCGCGGCCGACGCCGATCTCAGCTTCGGCCAGGTCGATCTGCCCGGCTCGACCGCGGGTCTCGGTGGCGCGGCGCTGGCCTACACCGGCAACGGGGTGGTCACCGACTACGACGCCTTCGCGGTCTGGGACAACATGGTCGACATCACCAGCGGTTTCAATCTGATCCTGCACGAGCTCGGCCATGCGCTCGGGCTCGACCATCCGTTCGAACATACCCCCGTGCCGGAGCAGTATCAGAACAACCACTACACGGTGATGGCCTATCAGAGCGACCCGATCAGCGGCGTCAGCAACGACGCGATGATGCTGCTTGACGTGTTCGCGCTGCAATGGGTCTGGGGCGCCGCCGAATTCAACACCGGCAACACCGTTTACACCGGCCCGCGCACCGGCAATGTCGATGTGGTCTGGGATACCGGGGGCACCGACACGTTCAGCGTCGCCGGCACGTCAGGCAATGCCATTCTCGATCTGCGCCAGGGGCATTTCTCGACCTTCGGCACCTATGAGGACGTGGCCATTGCCGCGGGCGTGACCATCGAAAACGCGACCGGCGGTCATGGCAACGACAGGCTGACCGGCAACGGCGCGGCCAATACGCTCCAGGGCAACGCAGGCGCCGACACGCTCCAGGGCAACGCCGGCGCCGATCTGCTCGACGGCGGCAACGGCAACGATACCCTTTATGGCAATGCCGGAAACGACACGCTCCATGGTGGCGGCGGCAACGACCTGCTGAAGGGCGGCCGCGCAAACGATACACTCTACGGCGGCAACGGATGGGACACGCTTTGCGGCGACCGCGGCAAGGACACGCTCAACGGCGGCAACGGGGCCGACAAGCTCTGGGGCGGCGGCTTCCACGACATTCTCAGAGGCGGCAACGGGCAGGACACGCTTGGCGGTGGCAGGGGCAACGACACACTCCGGGGCGGCGCGGGGTTTGACTACCTTTACGGCGGCAAAGGGGCCGACACGCTCTACGGCGGCACTGAAGACGACATTCTCAAGGGCGGCAGGGGCCGCGATGTGCTCGACGGCGGCAGGGGCGACGATACGCTCTGGGGCGGGATCGGCAACGATACGTTCAATTTCAGGAGCAACGGCGGCGCCGACCGGCTGCGCGACTTCCAGGACAATGCCGACAGGCTGGTGATCGAAGGGTTCGGCACCAGGGATCAGCTGCTCGCAGCCGCCGCGGATGTGGACGGCAATGTTGTCTTCGATTTCGGCGGTGGCAACATGATCACCGTCGAGAACATGACGCTCGCGGCGCTGGAAAACGACGTTTTTGCCGCCTGACCCGGTAGCACGCGCCGCGGGCGGGCACATCCCGCCGGACAGAGCCGAACCGCCCGGCCCGACTTCGGCAGCCTCTGGCGAACGCCCGGGCCAGGCCCTGCCGTTAACCGCTTAACCTGTAAAGACTTGCCTCCCGACAGATTACTTTGCAAACAGGACACGGGTTTGCAAAGGAGCGGCGATGGCCACCCAGAAGCTCTACGCCGGGGTCAAGCTGCGCGAAATGCGCACCAGGCTGCACCTGACCCAGAAGGCTTTCGCCGAAAAGCTCGGGGTTTCGCTGCCCTATCTCAACCAGATGGAGAACAACAACCGTCCGGTCTCGACCGGGGTCGTGCTGGCGCTGGCGCAGGAATTCGGCTTTGACGTCGCGGAGCTGTCGACGGGCGATGCCGAACGCCTCGTCACCGACATGCGCGAGGCGCTGGCCGACCCGGTGTTTGCCGATGCCACGCCGCTGGTGGGCGATCTTCGCCTTGTCGCCTCCAACGCGCCGGCGCTCGCGCGCGCCTTTCTTGAGCTGCACCGCGCCTACCGGCAGGGGCACGAGCGCCTCGCCTCGCTCGACGAGGCCCTGGGGCGCGACGGTGCCAGCGTTCAGGCGAGCCCCTGGGAGGAGGTGCGCGATTTCTTCCATTACTGCGACAATTATGTCGACGCGGTGGACCGCGCCGCCGAGCATTTCGCGCGCTCCGGCCAGCCCGAGGCCAGCGCCATTGCCCAGCTTGACGCGCTTGGCATTCGCGTCGAGGTGGCCGAAACCGAGCGCATCCGCGGCTTTGACCGCGACGCGGGCCGGCTGGCGCTGTCGGCCTTCGCGCCGCCCTCGACGCGGCGGTTCCAGTTGCTCCACCAGGTCGCGCTGCTGACCCAGGGCGAGTTGCTCGACGCGACCCTCGACCTTGCCCGCTTCCAGTCGGAGGAGGCGCGCCAGATTGCCAAGGTGGGGCTTGCCAATTATTTCGCGGGCGCGGCGCTTCTGCCCTACGCCCGGTTTCTGGAGGCCGCGCGCGAGACCCGCCACGATCTCGAACGCCTCGCGGTGCTGTTCGGCGCCTCGATCGAGCAGGTGGCACACCGGCTCTCGACCATGCAGCGCCCGGGCGCCAAGGGGATACCCTTCTTCTTCGTGCGGGTCGACCAGGCCGGAACGATCACCAAACGCCATTCGGCGACCCGGCTGCAATTTGCGCGTTTCGGCGGCGCCTGCCCGTTGTGGAACGTCCACCGCGCCTTCGAGACCCCGGGCCGCTTTCTGCGCCAGCTCGCCCAGACGCCCGACGGGATGCGCTACATCTCGCTGGCGCGCGACGTCTCCAAGCCGGGCGGGTCGTTCCACGCGCCGACGCGGCGCTATGCCATTGCGCTCGGCTGCGAGGTGAAACATGCCGGAGACCTGGTCTATGCCGACGGGCTGGATCTGGCCACCGCCGCGGCCTTCGAACCGATCGGCATTTCCTGCCGGATCTGCGACCGCACCGGATGCCACCAGCGCTCGGTCCCGCCCCTGAAACGCAAGCTCCGGGTCGACCCGGATGCCCGCGGTGTGCTGCCCTATGAAGTAGGTTGATGATGACACGTATCCTGACGGTTCTTCTGATTCTCGGAACCACCCTGGCCTTTGCAAGCGGAACGCTGGAACGGCGGACGATCTATCCGTTCGACCCGGCCCATGCCCCGCCGCCCGCCGGGCTCACCGAAAACCGCCTGGCCACCGGCGACGGCGAAACGCTGGTGGTCTGGTCCGCCCGCCCCGCCCCGGGACGTCCGGTAATCCTCTATTTCAGCGGCAATGCCGGCAACCTCTCGACCCGCGCCTCGCGGTTTGCGGCGTTCACCCGGGCGGGCTACGGGCTGGTCGCCGCCGGCTACCGGGGGTCTTCAGGGTCCAGCGGCACGCCCTCGGAAGCGGCCCTGATCGCCGATGCCGAAGCGCTGGCCGGGGCGGTGCCGGAGCTGTCGGGCGCACCCGGGCCGGTCATTTATTATGGCGAAAGCCTGGGCGCCGCGGTGGCGGTTGCGCTGGCCGAGCGCCACCCGCCCGCCGCGATGGTGCTCGAAAGCCCCTTCGCCTCGATCCGCCGCATGTCGGCCGCGGTCTATGGCACCAGCCTTTTCGCCGGGCTGGCCCGGTCAAAATGGCCAAGCGAGGCCCGGATTGTGTCGTTCGACGCACCGCTGCTGATCGTCCACGGCGCGCTTGACAGCTTTGTGCCGCCCGACCAGGGCCGTGCCCTGTTCGAGGCGGCGGCGAGCGCCGACAAGCATTTCGAACTGGTCGAGGGCGCGGGGCATGTCGATGTCTGGCAACCGTCGGCGCAGGAACGGCTCTCCGCCTTTCTTGCCCGCTTCTGACGGTACGGCACAATTCCCGCCGGAAACCTCGCCGGTAGCCGCATCCGCCCGGACCAGTCCTGCCCGGCCCCGCAGGCGGACCGGGCCACGCGGGCACCCCCCTGTGCGCCCTCCCGGCGGCAGCCTTCAGTGCGACAGTGCCAGGTAAATCTGATCTTTCAGCAGCGCGCGTTTTTTCTTCAGCTCTTCCTCGTGGAAATGATCCGTGGGCTTTTCCAGCGTTTCGGCTTCGATCACCTTCTTGTTGAGGAGGTCGTATTCGGCCACCATCTCGGCGAAACCCGCATCGCTCTCCTTCAGGGCTGCGAATTTGGTGGCATATTCCGGAAAGTCCTTGTCGATTTCATGGATCAGCTCAGACACTGGCAGGGCCCTCCTTTTGGATTGTAACGGGCCGAGCCTAGGACTCCCCGGAAGGGGCGCCTTGACGCGGATCAAGAACCGGCCCGGTTCCGGGGGAAAATTGCCCTCAGCGCTGCGCCCCCTGCCAGTCGGGATGGATCCACGGCGCCCTTGTATCGGGCGGCAGGCGCCGGCCGAGAATGTGATCGGCCACCTTTTCGCCGACGAGAATCGACGGCGCGTTGGTGTTGCCATTGGTGACCCGCGGGAAGACCGACGAATCGGCCACCCGCAGCCCCTCGACCCCGATCACCCGCGCCTCCGGGTCGACCACCGCCATCGGATCGTCCGCCGCCCCCATGCGGGCGGTGCCGCAGGGGTGGTAGGCGCTTTCGGCATGTTCGCGGATGAAGGCGTCGAGCGCCTCGTCGCTCTCGACCCCGGGCCCGGGCTGGATCTCGTGTTTCATGTGCGGCGCCATGGCGGGCTGGGTCATGATCTCGCGGGTGAGGCGCAGCACCGCGCGGAAGGCCTGCCAGTCTTCCTCGTGCTCCATGTAGTTGAAACGGATCACCGGAGGCGCGGCCGGGTCGGCGGAGCGCAGCGTGATCGCGCCGCGCGAGGGCGACCGCATCGGCCCGGCGTGGACCTGGAAACCATGCCCCTCGGCCGCGGCCTGACCGTCGTAGCGCACGGCGATGGGCAGGAAATGGCACTGGATGTCCGGGTATTCGATCCCGGCGCGCGAACGGATGAAGGCGCAGCTTTCGAACTGGTTGGTGGCGCCGTGGCCGGTCTTCGTGAGCAGCCACTGAGCGCCGATGGCGGCCTTGCCGAGGGCGTTCCAGTAGCGAAACAGCGTGTTGCGGTGCTTCGCGGCATATTGGACATAGACCTCGAGGTGGTCTTGCAGGTTCTGCCCCACGCCGGGCCGGTCGGCCACGAGGCCGATGCCGTGTTCGGCGAGATGCGCCGCGGGGCCGACGCCGGAGAGCATCAGCAGTTTCGGGGTGTTGATCGACGAGGCCGAGAGAATCACTTCGCGTTTGGCGCGGATGGTCTCGGCACCCCTTTTGGTGGTCACCTCGACACCTGTGGCGCGGCCCTGCTCGATCGCCACCTTTTTGGCGAGGCCGCGCAGCAGGGTGACGCGGCCGGTCTTCAGCGCGGGCCTGAGATAGGCGTTGGCAGTGGACCAGCGGCGGCCGCGATGCACCGACATGTCGAAGGCCCCGAACCCCTCCTGCTGATGGCCGTTGTAATCATCGGTCACCGGATAGCCCGCCTCGCGGCCGGCCTCGACGAAGGCGTGCATCAAGGGGTTCCACTGGCTCGCGCGGCGCACATGGAGCGGGCCGGAATTGCCGCGCCAGTCGGAGGGCGCCGGCCCGTGCCAGTTTTCGAGGCGGAGGTAATAGGGCAGCACATCGGCATAGGCCCAGCCGGTCGCGCCCTGGGCGGCCCAATGGTCGAAGTCGCGGGCATGGCCGCGGACCCAGACCATGCCGTTGATCGAGGAGGAGCCCCCGAGCACCTTGCCGCGCGGCACCACGAGGCGGCGGTTGTCGAGGCGGGGTTCGGGTTCGGAGACGAAGCCCCAGTCGTAGCGGGGCATGTTCATCGGGTAGGAGAGGGCCGCCGGCATCTGGATCAGCGGGCCGGCGTCACTGCCGCCGTATTCGATGATGGTGACCGAGTGGCCGGCCTCGGCGAGACGGTAGGCGAGCGCCGATCCGGCGCTGCCCGAGCCGACGATGACATAGTCGCTGTGCATGTGATGACCTCCGGTGGGAGTATTTGAGCCAAGAAAAAGGAGGGGCGGTGCGGGGCGCCCGGGCGTGCTGCGGGTTTTGGGGTTTGGGCCGGATCAGGGGCCTGCAAGCAGCTTGTCGGCCAGCCGGATCACCAGGGTGGCGGCCTTGTGGCCGTCGGCCTCGCCACCGAGGGCGTGGCGGATATAGAGCCCGTCGATGGTGGCGGCGATGGTGGCGGCGCAGTCGGGCGCCTCGGCGCCGGCGAGCGGGCGCAGGGCATGGGTGAGGTTCGAGGCGAGCCGTGCCTGATAGATCGCGAGCAGCCGCCGGGCGCCCGGTTCGGATTGAGCGTGGACATAGAAGCTGAGCCAGGCGGCGATCACCCCGGGGGCGAAATTGCCGGGGCCGAAGCTTGCGCGGATGATCGCATCGAGCCGGTCGCGCGGGGTGGTGGCGCGGGCAAGGGCCTGGCGCACGGCGGCAAAGTAGAGCCTGAGGATATGGCGCATGGCGGCGAAGAGCAGATCCTGCTTGCCGCCGAAATAATGATGCGCCAGCCCGGGCGAGACCCCGGCGCGGGCAGCGATATGGGCAACGGTCACGTCGAGCGAGCCTTTCCGGCCAACCTCGGCAATCGTGGCTTTGACGAGAGCCTCGCGGCGTATAGGCTCCATTCCTGTTCGGGGCATGGGAAACCTCCTGCTCGCCCTGGCATCGCCCGGGGCGCGGACCCGGGCCACAGGAACCATATTTTTGATTGACTCGTCAATCAACAAAACAGGGAGTATCGTATGAACCTCAAGACCGCCACCGCCGTTCTTGCCCTCACCGCCGCCCCGGCGCTTGCCGATTGCGGCCAGGTCACCTTCTCCGATGTCGGCTGGACCGACATCACCGCGACCACCGCCGCCACCGCGCTGGTGCTGGAGGCGCTGGGCTATGACACCGACATCAAGGTTCTGTCGGTGCCGGTGACCTACACATCGCTCGCCGAAGGCAATATCGACGTGTTTCTCGGCAACTGGATGCCGACGATGGAAAGCGACATCGCCCCCTATCGCGCGGCGGGCACGGTGGACACGCTTCGCACGAATCTCGAAGGCGCCAAGTATACGCTGGCGGTCAACAAGGCGGCGATGGAGCTCGGCATTGACGATTTCGCCGACATTGCCGCCCACAAGGACGCGCTCGACGGCGAGATCTACGGCATCGAGCCCGGCAACGACGGCAACCGGCTGATCATGGAGATGATCGCGGCCGATGCCTACGGGCTCGAGGGCTTCGAGGTGGTCGAAAGCTCGGAAGCCGGAATGCTCGCCCAGGTCGCCCGGGCCGACAAGGGCGGCAAGCCGATCGTGTTTCTCGGCTGGGAGCCGCATCCGATGAATGCCAATTTCGAGATGGGCTATCTTTCGGGTGGCGACGAGTGGTTCGGCCCCGATTACGGCGGCGCCACGGTGCACACCAACACCCGCGCGGGTTACGCGGAAGAATGCCCCAATGTCGGCACCTTTCTCGGCAACCTCTCGTTCAGCCTCGCCATGGAAAACGAGATCATGGGCGCGATCCTGAATGACGGCGAAGATCCGGCAGACGCGGCGCGGGTCTGGCTCGCGGCAAATCCGCAGGCCTGGACCCCGTGGCTGGAGGGTGTGACCGCCGCAGATGGGAGCGATGCGGCGGCGGCCGTTGCCGCGGCGCTGAAATAAGTCCCTGACAAGGCCCGACCGCCCGGCCCCGGCATGCCAGCCGGGGCCGGTGCGTCTTTTGCGCCGCCTTTGCCTTGCCGCGGGCGCGCCCCGCTGTCAGGATAGCGCAAACGGGCGCGCTGCCTCATATCGTTTCCAGACCGCCAACCTGCAAGGCACCTTCATGTATCTTACCAAAGCCCTCGCCGCTCTTGTCCTCTTCGCCCCGCCGGCCTTCGCCGGTTGCCCCACCGGCGCAGACCTTGCCGAAGGAATCGTTCTCGCGCAGAACGAGCCCTTTTTCATGCGTGGCGATTTCAAGGCGGCACCCGAGGGCCTTGTCGAAACCCGGGTCATCGAGATCGGCGGGCAGGTGCAGGAGGTCATGGCGCTCTACCGGCACGGGCTGGTGATGACCGGCGAACACAGCCCGGCCGGCCATGTGGAGATCACCTATGTCGACGAGTTGCGCCCGGTGAGCGAGCTGCCCGAGAAAGGCCGGGCCGCAATCTCCGGCATCGCCAGGGGGCCGCTGGGCGAAACCCCCGTCGAACTGGAGCTCGAATTCCTCGGTCACGGCACGGTTACGCTGGGCGAGTGCCGCTTCGAAACCTGGACGGTCAGATCCTCGCTACACGACCGCGACGGGGCGGGGGCGGCCTTCAGGGTGGAATACGCGCCCGAACTCGATGTGATCCTTTCCGCCGGCCAGATCGGCGAAGACGGGTCGGTCACCCCGGCCTATGCCTATCAATGGGCCGGCCGTGCCGGCGATGTGGCCGAGTAAGCCATGGCGGACACGACTTTCTGGACCGGATTGCTCGACCGGATGGTCGGGTGGAAGTTCATCGAACCCGACGGAACCATCCGCGTGGGCAAGAACGCGCGCGAGGCGTTCGACTGGCTTCAGCAGGCGGGCGAGCCGTTTTTCGACTGGCTGTCCTGGCTGCTCGAAGGGCTGATCGCGGGCATCCTCACGGTGCTTCAGGTGCCGCTGCATGTCCCCGGCACGCTCGAGGATGGCAGCCGCGGCTGGGTGCCCGCCTATCCTGAGGCGCTGCACCCGGTGCTGATCACCGCGCTGTTCGTGGCGCTCACCTGGGTTTTGCAACGCAACTGGAAGACAGCGCTGCTGGTGGTCATGGGCTTTCTGTTCATCCTCAACCAGGGCTATTGGGAAGAGACCACCGAAAGCCTGACGCTGGTGCTCTCGGCGGCGGTGGTCTGCATGGGCCTGGGCGTACCGGCCGGCATTGCCGCCGCCCACCGGCCGCGGCTTTACGCATGGATGCGTCCGGTGCTGGACCTGATGCAGACCCTGCCCACCTTCGTCTATCTGATCCCGGCGATCGTGTTCTTCGGTATCGGCATGGTGCCCGGGCTGATCGCGACCGTGGTCTTCGTGCTGCCCGCCCCGATCCGGCTCACGCATCTCGGCATCTCCTCGACACCGCTGGCGCTCAAGGAGGCGGCGCAAAGCTTCGGGGCCACGCCGCGCCAGCTTCTGTGGAAGGTGGAGCTTCCCCAGGCGCTGCCGCAGATCATGACCGGGCTCAACCAGACCATCATGCTGTCGCTCTCCATGGTGGTGATCGCCGCGCTGGTGGGGGCCGACGGGCTCGGCGTGCCGGTGGTGCGCGCGCTCAACACGGTCAACACCGCGCTCGGCTTCGAGAGTGGCTTCGTCATTGTCGTTGTCGCCATCATGCTCGACCGGATGCTGCGGGTGGAGCGCAAATGACCCCGAATTGCATGAATCCTGAAACGATATGGCGCCCAAGCGCCACCATTCGCCTGCAATTCATCGCAATTCTGAAAGGGGCCGTCGCATGACGACTGCTGTGGATTTCGACAACGTTTCCATCGTTTTCGGAGACGCCCCGGCCAGCGCCCTGCCGATGATGGACGAAGGCGCCAGCCGCGCGGAGGTGCATGACACCACCGGACAGGTGCTCGGTGTGCACAACTGCAACCTTGCCGTGGAGACCGGCGAGATCCTGGTGCTTATGGGGCTGTCCGGCTCCGGCAAGTCGACGCTTCTGCGGGCGGTGAACGGGCTGAACCCGGTGGTGCGTGGCAGGGTGCGCGTGTCCGACGGCGGCGGGCTGGTGGAAGTCACCAATGCCGATGCCGCCACCCTGCGCAGCATCCGCCTGCACCACGTCGCCATGGTGTTCCAGCAATTCGGCCTGCTGCCCTGGCGCAGTGTGCGCGACAACGTGGGGCTGGGGCTGGAGCTTGCGGGCGTCGGCCGTGCGGCGCGGCGCGCAACGGTTGACCGGCAACTCGAGATGGTCGGGCTCACCGACTGGGCCGACCGGATGGTCGCGGAACTTTCGGGCGGGATGCAGCAACGCGTCGGGCTGGCGCGGGCTTTCGCCACCGAAGCCCCGATCCTGCTGATGGACGAGCCCTTTTCCGCGCTCGACCCGCTGATCCGCACCCGCCTGCAAGACGAGTTGATCGAGTTGCAGCAAAAGCTCCGGCGCACGATCATCTTCGTCAGCCACGACCTTGACGAGGCTTTCAAGATCGGTGACCGGATCGCGATCATGGAGGGAGGGCGGATCGTGCAGACCGGCACCCCGCGCGAGATTTTCAAGGCTCCCGCTGACGATTACGTGGCCGATTTCGTGGCCCACATGAACCCGCTCGGCGTGCTTGCCGCGCGCGACGTGATGGGTCCGCCTTCCGGCGTGGCGCTGGCCGAGGTGGAGCCGCACACGCCGGTGCGCGAGGTGATGCGACTGCTCACCACCGAGACCGAGACCGTCACCGTTGTCGAAGGCGGCATGGCCGTGGGGCGGATTACCCGTGACATGGTCCTCGCCCGGCTGCTCAATCCGCGGGGGTGACGGCTTTAGTGTAGCACGGTTTGTGCTACAGGCTTGCTCGTTTCGCGTATTCAATCTGATTTTGTCGCGATTGAGGGTCAATAGTATGTAATTTCATGCATTGTTGCCAATCTATGGACAGTCTCCTGCCCTGTCATACCTCCGGCTGTGACCCGACCGGTGTCACACGCCACTTCAACACCGCCTCCCGCCAGGGGATGAAACCCGCTGGCCCGCCGGCACCGATCAGAGCAGTTGCAGGAGGCTCACGGGCCGGGTCAGGCTCATCGGCGCGGCGGCGAAGGCCCGCGTCATGGTGGAATGCCCGGCGGTCGCGAAATCGGTGGTACCCCACGGCCAGCCGTGTTCCGCAAGCCGCAGCACCCAGTTGGCGAGCGCGCGGGCGTCGAGCCGGCGGCGATCAGCGGTTTCAGTATCGGGCCGAGCAGGTAGCGCGGAAGGCGTTGTGGGTGGCGGGAAGACGGGTGCCTGCGCGTTTCACGAAGGCGGTGACGGGCACGGGCTGGATTGCGGGGGGGAACGGAATCCATTAAAGCGCCCGACCTTTAACCTGAGACATATCCGGCAGCCCTGAAGTAGTTCCAGCACTCTTCCGGAGAGAAGAGATCGCAGATTTCTGTGAGG
>PDRW01000039.1 GCA_002746935.1 Rhodobacterales bacterium | reverse complement strand
GCGGGTTGGGCATGAACTGATCCTCCTGAACAGGATGAATCAGAAATCAGACCAAATGTGAACCCCGCGCGATTCAACGTAAGATGGAAGCGCTTTAGGTGATGCTTCTTGTGTCAGGTATTTCGTCAAACGCTCTATAGGTCGGGCGCTTCACGAGTTCATCAGGGCAAGAATCGAAGCCGACCATTTGTCCGGCAAAACAGGAGCTGGATCAGACACTACCCATGTCAGCGAACAATGAATTCCGCGTGTAGCGCGCCTGCTGCCTTGATGCTTTTCAGAATGTCGATCATGTCACGTGGCGAAACGCCCAACGCATTCAGGCCTGCGATCACCTCAGCAAGGGAAGTCCCCCCTGCTACCTCCGCCAGACCGGGCCCGGGCTCTTCTGTGATGCTTGCATCTGTTCTGGGAATGACAATTGGGGCTGCATCAGTGAAAGGGTTCGGGGAAACGACCATCGGTTTCTCCTCGATCCGCAAAGTCAGGTTGCCCTGGCTTACTGCGACCCGGCTGATCCGCACGTCATCTCCCAGAACGATCGTACCTGAGCGCTGGTCCACCACGACGCGCGCCTTGCGCTCAGGCTCAACCCCGATATTTTCGACTTGGCCCAGCGCATGCGCTGGGCTTGGCGCTCCGGTAGCGGCGATGTCGAGCACTACGGTTCCTCCATCGAGCATCCGGGAGACTGTCTTTCCATAGTGCCGGTTGATCGCAGTTTCGATTCGCCCAGCGGTCGTGAAATCAGGATCGCGCAGTGCCAGACGGATAGACTTGAGCTGGGTAAAATCAAACTCGATCTCCCGCTCGATCCTCGCGCCCGAGGGAATTGCCCCCGAAGTCGGGACTCCCTGAACTACGCCGCCTCCGTCACCTTCTGCCGAAGCGCCTCCGGCGATCACCGTGCCCTGGGCGACAGCATAGATTTCGCCATCGGCCGCATTGAGCGGGGTCATCACGAGGGTTCCGCCCAACAGGCTCTTGGCATCGCCGATCGCCGAAACCGTGACGTCGATGGTGGATCCGGCCCGACCAAATGGCGGAAGCTCCGCCGTTACAAAAACCGCGGCAACGTTTTTGGGCCGGAATTGTTCGCCGGTGATGTTCACACCGAGCCGTTCGAGAATATTCGACATGATGTCTTCGGTAAACGGCGCATTTCGGATCCCGTCGCCGGTACCGTTGAGGCCGACGACAAGGCCATAGCCGACAAGGTCGTTGCCCCGCACGCCATCAAACTCCACCAGATCCTTCACCCGGATCAGGTTGGCACTGGCCGCCCCGGCCGTGAGGAGAACCATGAGAATGGCTGTCAGCAACGTGGGAATCCGGGTCATCGCATGTAATCCGTGAAACTGAGGCCGGCAATCCGGGCCGTTACGGTATAGAGCGTTTCGATCTGAGAATAGACGGCCTGCAACTCGGTCGCCGTCTGATAGGGGTCGACTCCGACCAATTTGCTCCGGGCGAGATCGTAAGCCGCCGTTTCTGCAGCATTTCTTGCCTGGGCGTCTTCGATACGAGCCTGGACGCTTCCGACCTGCGCTCTCATATCGGTAAGATCGTCATCGGCAGCCAGCATCCTGCTCGATGCTGTGGAGATCAGATCGGCCTGCTCTTCGATATTCCCGTCAAGCGCCCCCTTGGCGATCAGGGCAGCAAGCGCGTAGCCCTTGAGCGTGTCACGCACGGCCTGGCTGTCGGCTCGGATATTGACCGATACTGTTTCGTCTTCGGCGATGATCAGTGGCCCCATGTCGTTCGACGAGCCAAGATAGGCGCTCGTTTCAAACCCACCTCCGGCGTCGTCGAACCAGGCATCGACCGCAGCCACGATCCCGTCGGCGGTGGTTTCGCCGGTCGTGGCCAGCACCAGAGCCGACAGCATCTCCTCACCACCGGCAAGCGCGGGCCGGTCTGTAGCAGAACCGCCAAAAAGTGTGCGGTTTGCTACCGAGGTATTGAGCGACGATACGATCGCCGAAAACTTGTGCCGGGCGTCCTCTGCGGTTGCGCCGATCAGGGCAATGTCGCGGGACGAAGATGCCGCAAGTAGCGCTGGCACGATATCCTGGCCCATGGACTGGATGTTTTCGAGTGCAAGCTGTGACGCATCAAACATGGTCGCCGCCTCGGTGTTGGCAGTGGTGCAGGCGGTTACAACACGCAAGGCGCGTTCGATCCCGGCGTAAGGGCCGAAATCGCCCGCCAGAGATGTCCCGAGATCGGTTTTGCGGCCTGTTGCCAGCTCGTTGCCAAGCCGGGTCAGATCGGCTTTCAACCCCGTTGTATGCCTCCGGATCTGGAACGTATATGCAAGATCGCCGATGGAGAGTGCGGTCATCGTCAAATATCCATGATTGCCTGAAGCATTGCGTCCACGGTGGAAATGACCTTGGCGTTGGCCGCAAAGGCCTGTTCGATCAACATGAGCTTTTGCATTTCGTGATCGGTATCGACGCCGGTTTCGAGTTCCATCAGCGTGAGGCTGTCTTGTTGAGCAACGGCGTGGGCCTGTTGTCCCTCGGCGGCGGTGCGTTCCATTCCCACCCTGGAAAGAAGATCGCCAGCAAGGCCTGAAGCTGACCGGAAAACACCGGAAAAGTCGCCGGAATTGGCGGCCCGTTCGGCTGTCAGGGCCGTGTTCAGGGCATGAAGCAGGGTTGTATTTCCCACATCCCCCTGGGTTGCCGCACCAAGGCCGTCCCGCAGCCGCCACAATTCGCCGCCCTGGCTGGGGTCAGCCATTGCGTTCAGCGAAATCCGTGACGACAGCCCGAGCTCTGTGGAGGTGTCGAGCGCGGCACCGGCATCGGTAAACAAGCCGGGTTCGCCCGGTGACAGCGTTGGGTCGACGCCCGGAGCCTCGAAACGTTCGATCAGGTCGCGGGCGACCGCATCGAGGCGGGATTGAGCGTTGGTTGCCAACTCGTCACGCAGTTTGAAAAGCGCCGCGAGTGACCCGCCATGGATCTGGCTGCGGTCGCCATCAGTGCGCACTTCGGTGCCGTTGATGGAAAGCCCCGACAAAGCGCCGCTTTGCTTTGACATTTCGGGGACGATCATCCCGACCCCGGTAAAGCCAAGCGCGGCGGCCTTTCCATCGAGAAGAATGGCCCCGCCTGGTGTGTAGAGCGCAATCTGGCCGCCTTCGCGGTTGGCCTGCTTCAACGGAACAATTGAGGCGATTTCATCGACGGTCTGTTGGCGCAGGTCCATGAAAGACGACGGATCCTGACCAAGCGCTTCGGCCTCCCTGATCTTGTAGTTCAGATTCTGGATGCGTTCGAGACCGGCGCCAAGGCTTTTCACCTGCGCCGCAATGGCGGAATCTGCCCGCATCCGGGCGTTTTGTACCGCATCGGACGCCATATTGAGCTTGCCCGCAAGGTCTGCTGCCGCGTTGCGTACCGCAGCGAGGCGTGCGGCGTTGTCAGGGCGCGACTGGGCTTCGATGAGCGCCGATTCCAGAGCGGCCATCCGGCCCGACAGCGAGTTCGGTTCATCCGGGGTGCCGAGGCTGCGTTCAAGCCCGGCGTAAAACTCGGCGATCGTGCCGTTGTAGCCGACCGAGGCATCGGCCTGCCGCCTTTCCTGAACGACGGTCATATCGACTTCGCGCCGAACCCCGACGACGTTTACGCCGCCCAACCGGTGCGACGCGAGCACGATCTCGCGCCGGCCATAACCTTCGGTCTGTGCATTGGCTACGTTCGAGGACACCAGCTCCGCCGCGCGGGACGCGGCGGTCAGGCCGGAAAGAGCATTGGACAAAGAGCTGGTGATAGTCATGTTTTACTCCTGGGCCCCACCCGGATCAGCGTTTGATGTTGGTGGTCTCCTGCAACATCTCATCGACAGTCTGGATAACCTTGGCGTTGGACGAATAGGCCCGCTGGGTCTGGATCAGATTGGTCAACTCTCCCGCGACATCGGTCTTCGAACCTTCACGGGTGAAACCGATCACTTCACCCGTCGGCCCCTCTCCGGCATCCCACAGAAAGAACGAACCGGAGTTCGGCGAGATCTTGTAGGTCTGGTTCGATTGCGAGATCAGCCCATTGGGGTTCGGAACATCCACCAGCGGAACCTGGTAGATCACCCGGGTGAAACCGGTGTCGTAGGTTGCCGTGACGAAGCCGTTCACGTCAATCTCCACGGAAGTCAGGTTGCCGACCGGAGAACCGTCCTTGGTGATAGACGTGGGGGCGAAGTTGTCAGAAAGCTGTGTGAGACCGTTCGGGTCGCCCACCGTGCCGATCGTGACGGCGAGCGGCCCGCCGGCCACATCCAGCGACAGCACGCCGCTGGCCGGATCGTAAGTGCCGCCCGACACCACCGTCACCGAAGCCAGGGTACCGCCGTTGGCCCTGCTGTCGTCGAAGACCAGTGTATATTCGCCGATGGTCGCGCCATTCGACGCGGAATCGGTGATTGTCATCGTCCAGGTGTTCGATGGCGGATCACCGGGGTCAGGAACGGTGGGTTTGAAGGTCACGCCAAGGTTTTCCGACGTGCCCAGGTTGCCGAAATACTCGATCGACAGAGGCAGCGAATCGCCGGAAGCGCCGGCATGGGTGTCGATCGCCGGCAGGTTGACGCCAAGGTTCATCCGCGTGGTCGGGTCGCCGGCCTGCTGGTTGACCTGGACCCGAACCGGCTCAAGCGCCGTCACGGTGTCGCGGGGATAGGTCGCCACCACACCATCCGCATCGGCCGGCCAGCCGAGCAGCGCCATGCCGGTTTCCGACAGAAGATAGCCATTCTCGTCGGTTCGGAACGAACCCGTCGTTGTGACCATCATCGGCCTGTCTTCACCAGGGTACCCCAGAAATGCCTCCTGTGTCACCGGGAGCATTCCCCGCCCTGAAATGGCGATGTCCATCGGGTTGGAGGTGGAGATCAGCGGCCCTCTTTCGTCGATCAGACGCTGGGTCGTCGCGCGTACGCCACCTGCGGAATAGGTGCCCGCTCCGGCGATCCCCCCGATCACAAGTGATTCGAAATCGGCGGTGGCTCTTTTGTAGCCATAGGTTGAGGAGTTGGCGATATTGTCGGAAATCGTTGCCAGCCGTGTGGCATTGGCATTGAGCCCGGCCACGCCCGCGCTGAGCGAGGAAGAAATCGTCATGCTTGCACCTTTCTGCTGCACCCTTGGTTTCCCCCGGGATACGCGCTGGCCCTTAACATCCCGCTAACAGCCAAAATTCTTCCCGGTTTTCCCACACCAACCTCCGCCATTGTCAGCGCTTCGCACGAAGCAGGATCATTTCGATCTGATTGTTGCGCACTGCCATCGGGTTGGCGACCGCCGGACGGCGATCGGCATGCCCTGTTACGCGCCGCACCCGCTCCGCTGGCACGCCTGCGTCTTCAAGCAACCGGCGCATGGTATCGGCACGTTCGGCGGAGAGTTTCCAGTTTTCGTTCTCAGCCACCACCACGGGTTGCGCTGCCACATGGGCCTCGACAGCAATCCCGTTGGACACAAGCGAAAACACCTCCGTCAGCATGTCGACGATATCGAGGGTCAGTTCGGTCGGACTGGCGGTTCCGGTTTTGAACAGGGGCTCGTCGCGGGTGTCGAATATCGAAATCACCAGGCCTTCGTCGGTCAGCTCGGTCATGATATGACGCTGGGCGAGATCGCTCACCATGCTTTCACCGGAATTGCCGGACAGCAATTCCTCCACCTCTTCAAGACCCGGACCGTCGGCCGGCGTATCTGCCTCATCGTCTGACCCGGCATCTTTCGCGATGTCCGGCACACCACCGGCCCCGGTGTGAGACAAGGTCTGTTCGGTAAACACCGAGTCGCCGCCGAAACTGCCATCTCCTCCGCCGGAGATTCTCACGACCGGAATCGTCGGCGAGAAATAATCCGCAATACCCTTGCGCTGGGTTTCGGTTGTTGCATTCATAAGCCACATCAACATGAAGAAGGCCATCATGGCGGTTACGAAATCGGCATAGGCCACTTTCCAGGCCCCGCCGTGGTGACCTTCGCCACCACCCTTTTTCACCTTCTTGATGATGACGGGCGCAGTTTCCTGTGCGCTCATCCCACCACCTCTCATTTCACCCGAGCGCCGGTGTAGCGCCTTCCCCTTAAGGTGGTCTTAATTCCCTCCAGAATCCCGCATTTTCCGAAAGGCTGGTTAACCGCCCGCCGCTGTCGCTTGCAAAACACAGGACGCGGATTTACGGGTCGGGCCAGTGCCGGCGTTCTCCGGCTTTCGCCAATACGGGCATGACCGGGAGGCTCGCCATGAGTGCAACAGATTCAGCTCCGGCCAGATCGCTCGCCGCGGTTGTCGTTACCTGTAACCGCGCACAAAAACTCCAAAAGACGCTTGCCGCTCTTCTCACCCAGACCCGCGCCCCTGACACGATCTATGTGATAGACAACGCCTCGACCGACGATACCCCTGACGTCATGGCCGGTCTTGACGACCCGCGTATCCGCTACCGGCGGCTTGACACCAATACTGGCGGGGCGGGCGGGTTCAACACGGGCATTCGCCTGGCCTATGAAGACGGTCACGATCTGTTCTGGATTTCGGATGACGACGCCTACCCCGCCGGCGATGCGATCGCTGGTCTCGAAAACATGCTGGCCGCTTTTGAACGGACAAGCGGCCGCCGGGCGCCTTTTGCCTGTTCCCGTGTCAACTGGACCGATGGCAGCCTCAGCCATATGAATACCCCCGCACCGGCCTGGGATTTCCCCCGCTGGTTCAGCCCCGAGCTTGATGTTCTTCTGGTCAACACCTGTTCGTTCGTGTCGGTTCTTCTGCCCCGGTGGGCGGTCGCCGAATACGGGTTGCCGATCCGCGACTATTTCATCTGGCACGATGACGTGGAATATACTTTGCGCCTGTCACGGGATCATCCCGGCCTGTTTTGCCTCAACTCCGTGGTCGTTCACGATACCGAACGGAATGAGGGGGCCACGCTTGCAAACCTTACGCCAGCAAACCTCTGGAAGCACAGGTATGGCGTGCGGAATCAGGCCTCGCGCCGCCTGCGGGACGAAGGCCATTTCGGCTTTCTGTCTTATGCCGTATTTGTATACAGGAAAATGAAAGCTGCCCGGATTCCGGTCTCCCTGCGTTTCAGGATATACCGTGCGCTTCTGGCCGGATACCGCTTTTCTCCGGAAATCGAATTCCCGGAATAACCCGGGGCAGGGCGGGCTACGGCGGTTTCCTCCGCGCGCGCCATGTGCCCTACCGGAAAGACCGGAATTCGGAAGCGAAGGGCGGGGTCAGGCCTGCATATGGCGCTTGTGGACCTCGATCGCGTCGCCCACATCGTCGTAATAGCTTACACGACCGTTTTCGAGAATGATGGCGGAATCGCAGAATTCCCTGAGTTCGCCCAGATTGTGGCTGACCATCACCGCGCCGGCGGATCTGACGCGTTCGCGAAACACCGCTTTCGATTTCCGCTTGAACGCAGCATCGCCAACGGCGGTGACCTCGTCGATCAGGTAGGTATCGAACCGGATACCCATGGCACTGCCGAACAGCAGGCGCGAACGCATCCCCGAGGAATAGCTGCGCACCGGCATGTAGAAATGGCGTCCGAGCTCGGCGAAATCGCTCACGAAATCGACCAGCATGTTGGTGTCCACGCCGTAAATACGCGCAACAAAACGAACGTTTTGCGCCCCGGTCATCTCGCCATGAACCGCACCGGCCAGCCCGACGGGCCAGGAAATCGACCCGTCGGACGTGATCCGCCCGCGATCCGGCGACATGATGCCCGCCACCATTCTCAGGAGTGTGGTTTTCCCCGCACCATTGCGGCCGAGCAGCGCCAGAGCCTTTCCGGAAGGCAGCGTGAAGCTGAGGTTGTCGATCACCGTCATGCGGCGGCCGTTCACCCAGAAACTCTTTGTGACGTTCTCGAAGCGGATCATCGGAAGGCCGGCTATTTCCGGTCGCGCAGGGCGTAAAACATCAGCGATGAAATCATCCAGAGAAACGCGAGAAACAGACCGGCAAGGCCCAGGATCATGCCGCGCCGGGGATATTCCGCCTGTTCCGGGATCGTCGGTTTCAGATAGACGGCGAGGTAGCGGCTTTTCCGGGCAGCATTGGCGCGGGCGAGGTCGAGCGCGGCCAGGGCGGCGCTGTAGGCTCCCTGGGAATACTCGCTGTCGACCATGAGGCCCTCGTATTCGGCAAGCAACTCGGGATAGCTCTCGGTGCCTTCAACGGCTTCTTCTTCGGCGATGGTCCCGCGTTCTTCCCGGATGCGCTCGCGGATGACCTCGATGCGGCGGGCGGCCGTGACGGCACGCGGATCGTCGACGCGGGATTCCGCAATCAGAAGGTCGTGTTCGATCAGCGCCTGGGCCAGTTGCTGCTGAAGGCTTGCGAGCACCCCCATCCGCCCCTGAAGATCGCTTTGCGGATCGACGATCTGGGTGCGGCTCCGGAAACGCGCAAGCGCTTCGCGGGTTTCCTTCAGGCGCAGGACGGCATCGGCGAGATCCTGTTCAGCATATTGCAGCACATCGTTGCGGGCGGTGGCATTGAGCTCGTTCACCAGCAACTGGCTCTCGGCGATAATCTCGGAGGCAATCCGGTGCGCCATTTCGGGGCTGAATGCCTGCACATGCAGGTTGATAAGCCCGGTCCGCTGGTCGTATGACACTTTCACCACCCGGGACCAGTATTTCACCAGGTCTTCGATCGTGCCGCCGGGTTCGAGCGCAAAGACCGGATCGGTTGCATAGGGCGCGGTATAATGGGCGTTGAGGTCGAGACGCTCGTCGAGCGTTTTCACCATATCCTGGCCCTGAATAACCGCGTAGAGCATATCCGCTTCGGAATCGCCGCCGCCCATGAACTGGGTCAGCCCGCCCATGAGCCCCGCGGGCGAGGTCGTGTCTTCCTTGCGGATCGCGAAACCAGCGGTAGAGGCGTATTGGTCATAGGCCACAGCGAAAAGGTAGTAGCTCATGCCGGAAAGCGGCAAGACGACCATGAGCAGAAAAGCGCCGAACAAGCCCCAGTGACGCGATTGCATCCGGGCTTCGGCCGCCATCGGGCGGATTTCGATCACTTTTGGTGCACCGGGCCCGCCGGGTTTGTTGGGTCCGCCCTGTCCGCCGGGCTTGTTGGGCCCGCCTTGTCCGCCCGGTCCGCCAGGTTTGTTGGGGCCGCCCTGTCCGCCGGGTCCACCGGGCTTGTTGGGCCCGCCAGGCTTGTTGGGGCCGCCCTGTCCGCCGGGTCCACCGGGCTTGTTGGGTCCGCCAGGTCCGCCGGGCTTGTTGTTCGCAGATGTCGGACGCTCGTTGCCGGGCTGTCCTGCAACACCCGCTCCGTCCTTGACCGCGTGTCCTGCTTGTTTTGACACCTGCGCGCCTTTCGTGTTCGGGTTTGAATTCCGCCCGGCTGTCTTACATAATCGCCATTCGTAACGCCAGCCATATGGAGCGCAGCTTGAAGCCGATCGAGCCCGGGAACGCGACAACGCAGGTCTTGCCCGCGCTGGAGCCGGTCGCCGGCCCGGCGAGGCGCAGAAACAACATGCTGGCGACAACACGGGTCATTCTGGCTCTGATGCTGCGGGAGATGTCCACCAGATACGGCCGCACACCGGGCGGGTACATCTGGGCGATCGTGGAGCCGGTGTCAATGATCGCGGTGCTCGCCTTCGGCTTCTCGCTGATCACGCGCAACCCGCCGCTCGGCAACAGCTTCATCCTGTTTTATGCAAGCGGCCTTCTGGCCTTCAACCAGTACCGCGATCTGGAAATCGTTGTGACCCGCGCCCTGCCCTATGCTCAGGGGCTGCTGAAATTTCCGGTCGTCACATGGCTCGATGCGATCCTGGCGCGGTTCATCCTGAACTTTTTGACCAGCGTTCTCAATACGATCCTGATCATGTGGGGCATGATCCAGATTGCCGATGTCAGCACGATGATCGACCTCGGGCCTATGGTCGAGGCAATGTGCCTTGCGTCTTTCCTGGGGCTTGGCGTGGGTGTGCTCAATGCGCTGCTGATCGGGCTCTGGCCGATCTGGAACACGGTTTACGGCCTCGTCAACCGCCCGCTGCTGCTCGCTTCCGCCATATTCTACACGATGGAAGACCTGCCGGAGGGAATTGCGGATCTGCTGTGGTTCAACCCGCTGGTGCATATCACCGGGCTGATGCGGGCCGGGGTGTTTAGCACCTACGATCCGCAATATGTGTCGGTGCCCTATGTCCTGGGCTTTGCGCTGGTATCCATGGCGACGGGGCTTGTGTTTCTCAGACGCTACGCGACCACGATCCTCAATGCACATTGAGCGGCAGATTTCCGCCGGGCCGGCCCGGTGAGGCCCCAATGGGGCCCCTGTGAGGCCGCCGCTGCGGCACGCGCCGGGTGCCATGCTTTTCCTTGACGTCGTTGCGCCTACAACGATACCAAAGGCATGTCGCGCAGAAGACGGTATCTGTTTTGCGCGTTTCGGCACGCGAAAACAAAAGGATAGAGCACCAGGTGCGAGTGCCGACGAACGCGCCCCGCTCCAGCGCCTGCGACAGGGCGCAGCACCATGAGGAAAAACGTCATGACCCGCGAAATGACCCGTGCCCCGAGCGTCGGGGTTACGCCCGGATACATGCCCGGATTTGGCAACGATTTCGAAACCGAAGCCCTGCCGGAGGCTCTGCCCCGCGGGCAGAACTCGCCGCAGAAATGCAATTACGGCCTCTATGCCGAACAGCTGTCCGGCACCGCCTTCACCGCGCCGCGCGGCCAGAACGAACGCACCTGGTGCTACCGCATCCGGCCTTCGGTGAAACATACCGGCCGGTTCGAGAAGATCGACATGCCCTACTGGCGCTCGGCCCCGGATGTCGACCCCGACGTGATCTCGCTCGGCCAGTATCGCTGGAACCCGGTGCCGCATTCCGACGAGGCGCTCACCTTCGTCACCGGCATGCGCAGCATGACCACGGCGGGCGATGTGAACACGCAGGTGGGCATGGCCACGCATATCTATCTCGCCAACACCACGATGGAGGACGATTATTTCTTCTCTGCCGATTCGGAGCTGCTGGTGGTGCCGCAGGAAGGGCTGTTGCGCTTCCATACCGAGCTTGGCACGATCGACCTCGCGCCGAAGGAGATTGCCATCATCCCGCGCGGCATGGTGTTCCGCGCCGAGGTGGTCGAGGGGCCGGCGCGCGGCTTCGTCTGCGAGAATTACGGCCAGAAGTTCGATCTGCCTTCGCGCGGCCCGATCGGTGCCAACTGCCTCGCCAATCCGCGCGATTTCCTCACCCCCGTGGCCGCTTTCGAAGACCGTGAAGTGCCCTCGACGGTGACGGTGAAATGGTGCGGCCAGTTCCATGTCACGAAGATCGGCCATTCGCCGCTCGATGTGGTCGCCTGGCACGGCAATTACGTGCCGGTGAAATACGACCTCACCACCTATTCGCCGGTCGGCGCGATCCTGTTCGACCACCCCGACCCGTCGATCTTCACCGTGCTCACCGCGCCTTCGGGCGAGGAAGGCACCGCCAATATCGACTTCGTGCTGTTCCGTGAACGCTGGATGGTGGCCGAGCACAGCTTCCGTCCGCCGTGGTACCACAAGAACCTGATGTCGGAGCTGATGGGCAATATCTATGGCCAATATGACGCCAAGCCCGAAGGTTTCGTGCCCGGCGGGGTGAGCCTCCACAACATGATGCTGCCGCACGGGCCCGACGAGCCGGCCTTCAACGCCGCGTCGAACGAAGAGCTTGTGCCGCACAAGCTGGACAATACCATGTCGTTCATGTTCGAGACCCGGTTCCCGCAGCACCTGACACGTTTCGCTGCCAGGGAAGCGCCGTTGCAGGACGAATACATCGATTGCTGGGACGGGCTCGACAAGAAATTCGACGGCACCCCGGGCGTGAAATGAGCTTCCGCCCAGACAGCCATCACTACGTGGCCCCACCGGCCGCCGATCCGAGGACATGACCATGCCGCTGATGAAATCCTGGCTTGACAGTGCCAACAGCCCTGACACGCCCTTCCCGCTCAATAACCTGCCCTATGGCGTCTTTTCCGTGGGCGACAGCGATCTGCGCTGCGGTATCGCCATCGGCAACCGCATCCTCGACGCCACCGGGCTGGAAGCCGCGGGCGTGTTGCGCGCCGATCCCGATGCCGACGTGCTCGACGCGGCCTTCTGGAACGACTTCATGGAGCTCGGGCCGAAGGTCTGGGCCGCCTACCGCGCCCGGCTCACGGAGATGCTCGCCGAAACCGCCAGAGAGGCCGATCAGGAAGCGCTCTGCACCTATTCGGTGCCGATGGCCGAAGCCACGCTGCACATGCCGCTGAGGGTGCGGGAATACACCGATTTCTACGCCGGCAAGCACCATGCGATGAATGTCGGCACGATGTTCCGCGGCCCCGAAAATGCGCTGCCGCCCAACTGGCTGTCGATCCCGATCGGCTATAACGGCCGCGCCTCCTCGGTGGTGGTCTCGGGCACCCCGGTGACCCGGCCGTGGGGCCAGCTGAAGGCGCCCGACGCCGAGCTTCCGGTGTTCGCGCCCTGCAAGCGCTTCGACCTCGAGCTGGAGATGGGCGCCATTGTCGGCCAGGCCTCGCAAGGCCCGGTCTCGGTGGAAGAGGCCGAGGCGATGATCTTCGGCTATGTGCTGCTCAACGACTGGTCGGCGCGTGACATTCAGGCCTGGGAATACCAGCCGCTCGGGCCGTTCCAGGCCAAGGCCACGGCCACGACCATCAGCCCCTGGATCGTCCCCAAGGCAGCGCTCGAGCCCTTCCGGGTGGCGATCCCGCCGCGCGAACGCGCGCTTCTGCCCTATCTTGAGGAGAAGACCCCGGGGCTCTATGACATCGACCTCGAGGTGACGCTGGCGCCCGAAGGCAAGGCGCCGACCAGTATTTCGCGGACCAATTACCGCGAGATGTATTACTCCGCCGCCCAGCAGCTGACCCACCACACCACCAGCGGCTGCCCGATGAATGTCGGCGATCTGCTCGGCTCCGGCACGATCTCCGGCCCGGAGAAATCCGCGCGCGGCTCGCTTCTGGAGCTCAGCTGGGGCGGCAAGGAACCGCTCACCCTCGACAGCGGCGAGACCCGCGCCTTCCTCGAAGACGGCGACACCCTCGCGCTCCATGGCGCCGCCAAAGGCGACGGCTACCAGATCGGTTTCGGTCCCTGCACCGGCACCATCCAGCCCGCCGCCGCCGACCCGTTCAAACGCTGAACCCATCCATCTCACTCCACGTTTTTCAATCAGGAGAGACCAATGAAACACCTTCTGCTCGCCGCCGCCCTTGCGGCCCCGATGGCCTTCACCGCCCCTGCCCTGGCAGAGGACACCACCGCGCTCGCCCGGCAATATGCCGAGATCCCGGACGTTCAGCTGATGTTCGACGACCTGTTCTCGCCTGCGGCCCTTGCCGAACAGTTCCGCCTTGGCCTTCCGCCCGGGTATGAGATCAGCGACGACCAGCTCAAAAGGGTCGGCGACGTGATGGGTGAGATGATGGCTTCGCTGCGCCCCGAACTCACCGAAAAGATGATCGAGGGCATGGCCGAACACTTCACCGCCGGTGAGCTCAAGGCGCTGATCGAGTTCTACTCCTCGCCCGAAGGTGCCTCGGTGATGCGCAAGATGCAGCCGTTCTACCAGAACTTCATGGCCGAATTCCTGCCGGTGATCCAGAAGCGCCAGCAGGACTACCTGCCCGCTCTGGTCGAAATCCTGGAGGAATGACCCATGGCCAAGGCATTCGCCTCTCAGGGCGACATGACGGAAAAGAAGATCAGCTTCACGGAGGTGGGCGAAGGGATTTACGCCTTTACCGCTGAGGGCGATCCGAATTCGGGCGTGATCATTGGTGATGACAGCGTGATGATTGTCGAGGCGCAGGCAACGCCCCGGCTGGCAAACAAGGTGATCGGGAAGGTCCGCGAAGTGACCGACAAGCCGATCTCCCATGTGGTGCTGACCCATTACCACGCCGTGCGCGTGCTCGGCGCCTCGGCCTTCGGGGCGGGCCAGGTCATCATGTCCGACACCGCGCGCGCCATGGTGGTCGAGCGCGGCAAGGAGGATTGGGAGAGCGAATTCCAGCGCTTCCCGCGGCTGTTCGAAGGGCACGAGAGCATCCCCGGCCTCACCTGGCCGACCACGACGTTTTCGGACACGATGAGCGTCTATCTCGGCAATCGCCGGATCGACCTGATGCATCTCGGCCGCGCCCATACGGCGGGCGACATCGTGGTTCATGTGCCGGACCAGAACGTGATGTTCACCGGCGACATCGTCGAATATCACTCCGCCTGCTATTGCGGCGACGGCCATTTCAACGATTGGGGCGACACGCTCGACAACATCAAGTGGTTCGACGTGGATGCCATCGCCCCCGGACGGGGCAATGCGCTGGTCGGCAAGGAAATGGTCAACGCCGCGATCGAGAAAACCCGCGATTTCGTCAACAGTACCTACCTTCCGGCGGCGAGGGTCGCGGCCCGTGGCGGCTCGCTCAAGGAGGCCTGGGACGCGGTACGGGCCGCCTGCGACCCGAAATTCGCCGACTTTGCGATCTATGAGCATTGCCTGCCCTTCAACGTGGCGCGCGCCTATGACGAGGCCCGCGGCATCGACACCCCGCGCATCTGGACCGCCCAGCGCGACCTCGAGATGTGGGAACAGCTTCAGGGCTGAGCGGTCATTGCGGCTTCCGGTCCCCGTTGCATGTGAAACGGGGGCCGGGGCCCGCGACAAACTCCGCTCCGCTCCAGATCAAACCGTGCCGCCCCGCATCCGGCGGCGCCAGCTTTCCCGCCAGCTACCGGAGACCCGCAATGAACAAGATTTTCGAAGTCCCCCTTTACCCGTATGAACGCAGCCCGGACCAGGACGCGCTCGACCCGGTCCGCCATCCGGTGGCGATCATCGGCGCCGGTCCGGTCGGCCTCGGCCTCGCGATCGACCTCGCCCAGGCCGATGTGCCGGTGGTGGTGCTGGACGACAACGAAAAGGTCTCCTTCGGGTCGCGCGCGGTGTGCTACGCCAAACGTCCGCTGGAGATCCTCGAACGGCTCGGCTGTGGCACGCGGATGGTCGAGAAGGGGGTCGAGTGGAACATCGGCAAGGTCTTCTTCGACGAACGCCAGGTCTATGAGTTCAACCTGCTGCCCGAAGACGGTCACCGCTTCCCGGCCTTCATCAACCTCCAGCAATACTACTTCGAAGAATATCTGGTGGAGCGCATCCGCGAGTTGCAGAAAGAGGGCAAGCCGGTCGAGCTGCGTGGCGGCAACAAGGTCGCCGCGGTCGGCGCGCACGAAGATCACGTCCGCCTCGAGATCGAGACCCCGGAAGGGCCCTATGGGCTTCATGCCGACTGGCTGGTCGCCTGCGACGGTGCCGGATCTCCGACCCGGCGGATGGCCAATCTCGACTTCGTCGGCAAGGTGTTCGAAGACAATTTCCTGATCGCCGACGTGATCATGGAGGCTGAATTTCCGACCGAACGCTGGTTCTGGTTCGACCCGCCGTTCAACCGCGGCCAGTCGGCGCTGTTGCACAAGCAGCCCGACAATGTCTGGCGGATCGACTTCCAGCTCGGCTGGGACATCGACCGCGAGGAGGAGCTGAAGCCGGAAAACATCGACAGGCGCCTCAGGGCGATGCTCGGGCAGGAGATCGACTACGAGCTCGAATGGTCGTCGATCTACACCTTCCAGTGCCGCCGGATGGAAACATTCCACGACGGCCGGGTGATCTTCGCCGGAGATTCGGCGCATCAGGTCTCGCCTTTCGGTGCACGGGGGGCAAATTCCGGGCTTCAGGATGTCGACAACCTCGCGTGGAAGCTCAAGCTCATCATCGACGGCAAGGCGCCCGAAAGCCTGCTCGACAGCTATGATGCCGAGCGGGTTTACGGCGCCGAGGAAAACATTCTCAATTCCACCCGCTCCACCGATTTCATCACCCCGAAATCGGAGATCAGCCGGGTGTTCCGCGATGCGGTGCTGGACCTCTCGGAGGACTACGGTTTCGCCCGGCCGCTGGTGAATTCCGGCCGGCTGTCGGTGCCCTGCACCTATGACGGCTCGCCGCTGAACACGCCCGATGCGCTCGAAGGCGGGCCGGCGCGCAGCCGTCCCGGCTCGCCCTGCCCGGATGCGCCGCTGGGCGAAGGCTTCCTGCTCGACAAGCTCGGCGGTGGGTTCACCCTGCTCACCATCGACGCGGAGGCGGAAGACGCGATCGAGGAAGGCGGCGTGGTTGCCAGCCGGCTCGCGCTTTCGGCCTCCGATGATCCCACCGGCGCGCTGGCCGCGCGCTACCTCGGCGAGGCGCCTTCGGCGGTCTATCTGATCCGCCCCGACCAGCATGTCGCCGCCCGCTTCCCCGAATACAACGAGGCGCAGGTCCGTTTCGCGATCCGCCGCGCCACCGGCAAGGAATGATCCCATGTCCAAGCTTACACTCACGGCAAACATCCCCGGCGCGGACGATTTCTATGCCGAGCTGATCGAGGCCCATGAGGGTCTGACCAAGCAGGAAAGTGACGCGCTCAATGCCCGTCTGGTGCTGATCCTCGCCAACCATATCGGTGACCGCGAGGTGCTGACCGAGGCTTTTGCGGCGGCGAAAGCGGCGGGCAAGTAACGCTTTGAAGGAAAGAGCCTGTCCGCCCCGGGGTGGGCAGGCCTTGGCGGATCAGAGCGGGTTCAGTCTCTGTTCCAGCGGAAAATGCCCGTTCAGAACGGGCATTTGGCCGAGAAGGTGAGGCCTTTGCCCCCATCCGGGTGCCGCAGGCGCAGGCTTTCGGCATGGAGCATCAGCCGCGGGAAGTCACGCGCCGGGCCCTTGGCATAGAACGGATCGCCAAGGATCGGGTGGCCGATCTCCAGCATATGAACCCTGAGCTGATGCGACCGGCCGGTGTGGGGGTAGAGCCGCACCCTTGTGGTGCCGTCTTCCACCCGCACCACGCGCCAATCGGTCTGCGCGGGCTTGCCGGTCTCGAAATTCACATGCTGCAATGGCCGGTTGGGCCAGTCGACGATCAGCGGCAGATCGACCGTCCCGGTCTTTTCCGCGATCTCCCCCCAGACCCGTGCCACATAGACCTTCTTCATGTGCCGCCGTTCGAATTGCAGCCCGAGGTGGCGCTGGGCATGGGGGCTGAGCGCAAAGACCATCACCCCGGAGGTGTCGCGGTCGAGCCGGTGGACCAGCAGCGCCTCGGGAAACACCTCCTGCACCCGCGCCAGCAGGCAATCGGCCAGATGCGCGCCCTTGCCGGGCACGCTCAACAGCCCGGCGGGCTTGTCGACCACCAGCAATTCGTGGTCCTGATGGATGATGCGCAGCGGATCCTGCGGCGGGGCATAGTCTTCGGCACTCATGGGGGCGGTCTCGCAGAAGCGGGGCCCTCAGTCCAGCAGGAGGTGCAGGGCGACACCGGCCCGGGGCCCGCCGTTCACCCCCGACGCGATGGCGAACATCCCGTCCGGCCCGGCAGGAGGTTCAGCAGAATGCCGGCGCCGGGAAAGGTGAAGATCGTGGCAGGGTCAAGTCGGAGGCTCACCCTCACCCTCCTGTTGCGGTTCGGTTGCGGCGATGTCGTAATAATCGCCCTTCGACTCGGTAAAGATATGCCGGCCGAGATGCATATGTGTCGGGCCGTCCACCGCGCCGAGGGCGAAATCCATGTTGCCGGAGCCCGTTTCCTGCCAGAACAGTGACGACCCGCAGCGCGGACAGAAGCCGCGCCGGGCGCGTGCGCTCGACTGGAACCAGCGCACCGGGCCTGCGATCTCGATCCCCTCTTCGGCCACCACCGCGGCCGCCCAGACATGGCCCGACATCTTGCGGCACTGGCTGCAATGGCAGGCGGCGGGGTCGAACGGGGTTCCGGTGACCGTGAAGGTGACATCGCCGCAGAGACAGGATCCTTTCAGCATTGTGCAGAGTCCTCACTCAGGATGCGCAGTTCAGGCGCGTGAAAGCCGTCTGAGCCTGGCGGCGAGAGGGGCGGGCCTCAACCGGCGGTTACGGAATGGTAAGCCTCGGCATGTAAGCTGCGGCCAACCCGCCCAGCTCAGGAGAGGGATATGGAGCTCAGTTTCGAAGATATTGGCGATCTGCGCGTGATCAAGGCGCAGGAAGACCGGATCGACGCCACGGTGGCGATCCAGTTCAAGGACAGGATGCGCGAGTTGACCGATGACGCGCCCCCAAGGTTGCTGCTCGACCTTTCGCGGGTCGGGTTTCTCGATTCGTCTGGCCTCGGCGCTCTGGTCGCCGCCTACAAGCAGGCCGCCCCCGGGCGGCGGCTGGAGCTTGCCGGGCTTTCGCCGACGGTCGAAAAGGTTTTCAAGCTGACGCGGATGGACAGCGTATTCACCATTCACGCGAGTGCCGGCGACGTTGCGGCACAGTTTGCCGAAGCGGGATAGGGCATTTGCCTTTATGGGAAACCCAAACGACAACCGAAGCGTACAGGCTGCCTTGAGCCCGCAAGGGCTGAAGCTGTGGTTGCCGGCCGATCCCGCCTCGGTGCGGCAGGCGCTCAAGACGGCAATGGCCGCCCTTGGTGAGATGCCGGTCGCGGCGGTGCTTGCCGATGTGGTGGAGATCGTTTTGGCGGAGGTGCTCAACAATGTGGTCGAACATGCCTATGCCGGGGATGGGGGCGGGATTGTCGAGCTCGAGGTGGTTCGCGAGGAGAGGGCGCTCGCCTTTTCGGTGCGCGACAAGGGGTTGCCGATGCCGGGGGGAGATATGCCAGAAGGCCGGGCGCATGATCTCGACGCCATGGCGGACGACCTGCCCGAGGGCGGGTTCGGCTGGTTTCTGATTCGGGAACTGACGCAGGATCTCAGCTATGCCCGGACTGGCACGGGTAACGAATTGACCTTCCGCATCGCGCTGGATGCGCGGCTTTCGTCATGAGGGGGCCGGATCCAAAATGCCTTGAAAATGCCCGTTTGAGTCCCAATGAGGGACAGAAAGCGGAGTGATACAGGATTTGTAGCTGCATAGGCTTCCCTCGGTGCCGCGATTAACAGCCCCCACCCAGTTCGTGGCACCGAGGCACAAATGCGGCTTTCTGGCCGTGTGGCTTTGGGCCATGTGAGACGGTGGAGCGACGACCGGATGCCGGTTGGAGCTTGCGCCAGAGGATTGGCCCAGAGGATTGGCGGATGCGCCGAATGCTCCGCCGGATTCACGCGTCCCGCTCCGGGCAGATTCCGGGCGGGCAGGTTCCGGGCGGGCAGGTTCCGGGAATGAGGCCTGGCAGGGTCGGAACAGTTCGCCGCAGGATCATACCTTTTGGGTGAGACCCGGTCGGCGCCCGTTGCCCCCCGTTGTAGCCCGGGTGATCAGCCGGTTGATCAGTTCATCTGAAAATGAAGCGGGTATTGTCCGTCTTCGAAATCACCGAACAATTCGTCAAGATCGGGGTGATTGACCGGCTCCCCGGAATAATCCGCGACCAGATTCTGTTCCGATACATAGGCTACATAGTAGCTCTGGTCGTTTTCCGCCAGGAGATGGTAAAACGGCTGATCCTTCGAAGGCCGACTGTCCTCCGGAATCGCCTCGTACCATTCGTCGGTGTTCGAAAACATCGCGTCGACATCGAAAACCACACCCCGAAACGGGTGTTTCCGATGTCTTACGATCTGTCCCAGATGATATTTTGCACGTGTCTTCAGCATGTCTTCCCGCCACCCAAGCTCTTAGTAGTGTGAGACCCTTTGGCTGTCCATGCAATGGGCAGAAGTTTGAAGGAAACAGATTGTGCCCGTGTTCCTGACAGTGACGCGACCCCTGCGGGTCCGCTGTCAGACCAGAGGCGTGGCAAATGGTACAGCGATCATATTTCCACCGCTGCCGCCCAAAACCATTTCCTTGCGGGACGCTTTCCGCTAGAGTGCCCGCAAACAATCAAATGATGCGAGGGGCAATTGAGCAGACTTCTTCGCACGATCGCACTTTGTCTTCTTGCTGCCTCCTGCGGAGGTGGCGGCAATGACTTCCGGGCGCCGCGCAACCTCGACGACGCCTGTTCCATCGTGCGTGAGCGACCGAAATACCTCAAGGCCATGGAAGCCACCGAGCGCGAGTGGCAGATCCCGGTGCCGGTGCAAATGGCGATCATCTACCAGGAGTCGAAATTCATCGGCAACAACCGGACGCCGATGAAATACGTCCTCGGGATCATCCCGATGGGGCGTCAGAGTTCGGCCTATGGCTACGCTCAGGCGCTCGACGCGACCTGGGCCGAATACCAGCAGCAACGCGGCGGCCGGATGGCAAAACGCGACAGGATTCATCACGCGACCGATTTCATGGGCTGGTACATGGCCCAGACCGAGCGCGAAACCGGCATTCCGCGCAACGACGCACGCAACCAGTACCTTGCCTATCACGATGGCCGCGCCGGCTATCTGCGCGGCAGCCACAAGGCAAAACCCTGGCTTCTGAGGATTTCCGACGAGGTGGGCGCGCGCGCGGTGATGTACGACACCCAGCTGCGGTTCTGCGGGCTGCGCTGACCCCGGCGAAACGCCATTGTTCCTGTCGGCCAGCGCGGATACCGTCGCGCCAGACTGGAGGCGAACATGGGCACGGACTGGCTCTGGATGAGTGCGGGCGATCTCGGGCGCGGGATCGGCGAGGGCGACATTGATCCGGTGGCGCTGGTGGGTGGCTATCTCGAAGCGATCCGGAACCACGGGTTCTCGGACCGGATCTATGCGCGCCTCACCGAAGAAACCGCGCTGGCCCAGGCCAAAGCGGCGGCGATGCGGGCGAAGAATGGCACCCGCTTCAGCCTTGTCGACGGTGTACCGGTCAGCTGGAAAGACCTGTTCGACACCGCAGGCGTTGCGACCGAAGCAGGATCGGCACTGCTGAAGGGCCGTGTGCCCGAGCACAATGCCGAGGTGGTCGACAACGGCCAGGGCATGGGTCTGGTCGGACTTGGCAAGACGCATATGTCGGAGCTGGCGTTTTCCGGGCTTGGCCTCAACCCGGTAACCGCCTCGCCACCTTGCGTGAACGATCACGCTGCGGTTTCGGGCGGATCCTCGTCTGGCGCGGCGGCCTCGGTGGCCTTCGGTCTCGCGGCGGCGGGGATCGGGTCTGACACCGGCGGCTCCGTGCGGCTGCCCGCCGCCTGGAACGATCTCGTCGGCCTCAAGACCACCTCCGGCCGGCTCAGCCTCGAGGGCGTGGTGCCGCTGGTGGCCAGTTTCGACACGGTGGGGCCGCTTTGCCGCAACGTGGAAGATGCGGCACTGATGCTGGCGGCGCTCGAAGGCCGGGCACGGCCGGCCGACCTTGAAGGGGCAAACCTGCGCGGGGCGCGGTTTCTGATCCTCGCGAACGGGCTCAGGGATGTCCGCCAAACGCCGCGGGCGGGGTTCGACCATGCCGTCGGGCGGATGATGGATGCGGGTGCCGGGGTGGAGCGCGGTTCGCTCGACATCATCGACGAAGCGCTCGCGATGTCGGCGATGCTGTTCACCTCGGAGGCCTATGCAATCTGGCGCGAGGTGATCGAAGCGCACCCGGGGCGGATGTATGCGCCGATCCTCGAACGGTTCCGCGCGGGGGGCCGGTTCAGCGCGGTGGACTGCATTGCGGCGTGGAAACGGCTTCAGGAAATCCGGCGCGAGTTTCAGAGCCTTGTGGCCGGATACGATGCGGTGATCCTGCCAACCGCCGCCAGCCGGCCGCCCGATGCCAGCCGGCTGATGCACGATCACGACTATTACGTGACCGAAAACCTGCTCGCCTTGCGCAACACCCGGATTGGCAATCTGATGGGTTCGGCGGCGCTGACGCTGCCGACGGGGGTGGCCTCCACCGGCATCATGTTTCTTGGCGCGCCTTTCGGGGAAGAAAAACTGCTGCGCATCGGTTCGGCGGTCGAAGCGGCACTTGCCTGAGCGCAACAAGCGGGCGGACCGGGGACGCGTTTTTCTGGACCCCCGCGCGCGCTGCGGCTATGCTGGAGGGGAACGGGGCGATCACGATCCCGGAACACAGAGGCAGCAGCAAGGCAATGACGTTCCCCGAGCGGTTCTCAGGGCTACCCGAATACGCGTTTCCGCGTCTCAGGCGGCTGCTCGACGCATATGCGCCGGGCGGACCGGTGGTGCAGATGACCATCGGCGAGCCGCGCCATCCGATGCCGGGGTTCGTCGGTGAGATCGTCGCCGAAAACCTGGCCGGTTTCAGCCGCTATCCGCCAAATGACGGCACCCCGGAGTTGCGCGCGGCAATTTCCGCCTGGCTCAGGCGCCGCTATGGCGTCAGCACCGATCCCGACAGCCAGATCATGCCGGTCAACGGCACCCGCGAAGCCCTTTTCAACATCGGCCCCGCGCTGATCCCTGAAACCGTTCGCGGCCAGCGTCCGGCGGTGCTGATCCCCAACCCGTTCTATCAGGTCTATGCAGTGGCCGCACAGGCGGTGGGCGCCGAGCCGGTGTTTGTGCCCGCCACCGCCGCGACCGGATTTCTGCCCGATTTCAGTGCGTTGCCCAAAAGCATTCTGAACCGGACCGCTGCCGCCTATCTGTGTTCGCCCTCGAACCCGCAAGGCGCGGTCGCCAGCCGCGAATACTGGGCCGGGGTGATCGCGCTGGCGGAGCAATACGATTTTCGTGTTTTTGCCGACGAATGCTACAGCGAGATCTATCGCGAAACCCCGCCCCCCGGTGCGCTTGAGGTTGCCGCCGAAGGCGGGGCCGATCCCGAAAGGGTGGTGGTCTTCCATTCCCTGTCGAAACGCTCGAACCTGCCCGGCCTGCGTTCCGGGTTTGTTGCCGGCGGGCCGCAATGCCTCGCCCGGATCGCGCAATTGCGCGCCTTTGCCGGCGCGCCGCTGCCCCTTCCGCTGCAACGGGTGGCCGAACGCGCCTGGGCCGATGAAGCCCATGTCGCGGCAAACCGCGCGCTCTACCGCGAGAAATACCGGATTTCCGATGCGGTGTTCCACGATGTCACGGGGTACCGGCCTGTGCAGGCGGGGTTTTTCCTCTGGCTGCCGGTTGCAAACGGCGAACAGGCCGCGCTCAGGCTGTGGACCGAAACCGGGGTCCGGGTTTTGCCCGGGGCCTATCTGGCGCGCGATGTGGACGGTGAAAACCCCGCAAAAGGCTATATCCGGGTCGCATTGGTCGGCCCGAAAGACGAAACCGAAGCCGCGCTGGGAGAAATCCGGCGTGTGCTGTTCAACTGATTGACGAGGACCACATGGCTTATCAGGCGAGAGGGCGGGCCCCCATCTTTGACAGCACCACCCAGGCGCTGATCGAGCGCCGCGGCAAGGAGCTCATCGGGCTGGCTCTGCTGGCGCTTGCCGTGGCGTTTGCACTGCTGATCGGGTCTTACAGCCCGGACGATCCGGGCATGATGGCCGCCGGCGAAGGGCCGACCCACAATCTGCTCGGCTCCGTCGGTGCGGCCATTGCCTCACCTCTGGCGGTGATCATCGGCAAGGCGGCCTGGGGTATCGTGGTGGCGCTTGGCGTCTGGGGCTTGCGCCTTGTGGCCCATTTTGGCGAAGACCGCGCGCTTCCCCGGGCGCTGTTCGTGCCGATCCCGATCGCACTTGGCGCGGCCTATGCCTCCACGCTCGATCCGGTTCCCGGCTGGAACCTGACCTTCGGGCTCGGCGGGCTGTTTGGCGATACCTTTCTCGGGGCGCTTATGGCGATCCTGCCGGTAAGCAGCGCGCTGGGTCTCAAGCTGCTGGCCGTGGTGTTCTTTTTCGCAACCCTGGCAGCGGGCGGCTTTGCGCTCGGGGTGGACCGGCGCGAGCTCGACACGGCGCTGCGTTACATGACCGGCGGCACGGTGCTGCTCTATGCCGGGCTGATGTCGTTTCTCGGGCATGGTGTGCGCGGGGCCGCGCGCCGCGCGGCGCTTGGCGCCGCAACGGGCGCGGAGGCCCTGAAAGCGCGGGCTGCGGAACGCAAGGCAGAACGGGCCGCCCGCGCCGAAGAAGAAGGCCCGGGGTTTGCCGCGCCGCCGCCGCTCAAGGCGCGCCGGGCAGTTCATGAAGAGCCGCCAATGAGCCGCACGTCCGCTGGCGAGCCCCAGCGCCCCGGGCTGCTGGCCCGTGTCGGCCTTGCCCGGCGGGCGAACGAACCGGCGGAGCCTTGCGCGGAAGCGGTCGTGCCGGACGGGAGTGACGGCTGTTCCGAGCGGATCAGCGCAAAGATTGCAAACGCCCTGCGCGCGCGCACGGCGCCTGTAGCCGGCCCTGCCGAGGAACCCGCGGCACCGGTTTCAGCGGTTTCGGCGGCCGTGGCCCGTGCCGCCGCGCGCAGCCGGATTGGCGGCGCGCCGGCAGACGTGTTTCGCCACGAGCCGCCGGTTCAGCGCGACGAAACGCCCGTGGCGGAAGATGCGCTGTGGGAGCCCGATGCCGGAGCCGGTTTCTCTGCCGAAGCCCCGCATCAGCCGGAAATGCCGCCTGCACCGCGTGAAATGAGCCTGCCCCCCGCGCCGGAGCCCGAACCGGTGGTTCAGCACAGCCGGCGCCGCGCGGCGAAATCCACCCGTGCCATCGCCGAAGCCCAGCCGAGCCTCAATTTCGGCGACCAGGAAGCGGCCTACGAATTGCCGCCGCTTGGGCTGCTGGCCGACCCGGCCTCGGTGGAGCGGCATCATCTCTCCGACGAGGCGCTGGAAGAAAACGCGCGGATGCTGGAGACGGTGCTCGATGATTACGGCGTCAAGGGCGAGATCGTTTCGGTCCGGCCCGGCCCGGTGGTGACGATGTATGAGCTCGAGCCGGCGCCCGGCCTCAAGGCGAGCCGGGTGATCGGGCTGGCCGATGACATCGCCCGTTCGATGTCGGCGCTGTCGGCGCGGGTGTCGACGGTGCCCGGGCGCAGCGTCATCGGCATCGAACTGCCCAATGCCCACCGCGAAAAGGTGGTGCTGCGCGAGATCCTCTCGGCGCGGGATTTCGGCGACACCGGCATGGTGCTGCCGCTGGCGCTGGGCAAGGATATCGGCGGCGGGCCGGTGGTGGCCAACCTCGCCAAGATGCCGCACCTGCTGATCGCGGGCACCACCGGCTCCGGCAAGTCGGTGGCGATCAACACCATGATCCTGTCGCTGCTCTACCGGCTCGGCCCGGACGAATGCCGGCTGATCATGATCGACCCGAAGATGCTCGAACTCAGTGTCTATGACGGCATCCCGCATCTGCTGTCGCCGGTGGTGACCGACCCGAAAAAGGCCGTGGTGGCGCTGAAATGGGTCGTCGGCGAGATGGAAGAGCGCTACCGCAAGATGTCGAAGATGGGCGTGCGCAACATCGAGGGCTACAACGGCCGGGTGGCGGAAGCGCTCGGCAAGGGCGAGATGTTCTCGCGCACGGTGCAGACCGGGTTCGACGAGGAAAGCGGCGAGCCGGTGTTCGAAACCGAGGAATTCGCGCCCGAGAAACTGCCCTATATCGTCGTCGTGGTCGACGAGATGGCCGACCTCATGATGGTCGCGGGCAAGGAGATCGAGGCGGCGATCCAGCGGCTGGCGCAGATGGCGCGGGCCTCGGGGATCCATCTGATCATGGCCACCCAGCGCCCCTCGGTCGATGTCATCACCGGCACGATCAAGGCCAACTTCCCGACCCGGATTTCCTTCCAGGTGACCTCCAAGGTCGACAGCCGCACCATCCTCGGCGAGCAGGGCGCCGAACAGCTGCTCGGCATGGGCGACATGCTCTACATGGCCGGTGGCGGACGGCTGAAACGGGTGCACGGGCCCTTCGTGTCGGATGAGGAGGTCGAGGAGATCGTGTCCTACCTCAAGAGCTTCGGCGCGCCGGATTATGTCTCGGGCGTGGTCGAGGGGCCCGACAGCGACAGGGCCGCGGATATCGACGCGGTGCTCGGGCTCGACACCGGCGGCAACACCAATGCCGAAGACGCGCTTTACGATCAGGCGGTGGCGATCGTCATCAAGGACCGGAAATGCTCGACCTCCTATATCCAGCGCAAGCTCGGCATCGGCTACAACAAGGCCGCGCGGCTGGTGGAGCGGATGGAAGACGAAGGGCTGGTGAGCGCCTCGAACCATGTGGGCAAGCGCGAGATTCTGGTGCCCGAACAGGCGTGATATGGCCTAACGCGGGCCATATGGGCGACATTGATGGCGGGCAGGCTGGACTTGCCCGCAACAGACCCCAAGTAAGGTGCCATGACCATGTTCCGTATCCTCGCCGCCGTTCTGGCGCTGACCGCCTGGCCCGCCAGTGCCCAACAGCTCTCGCTCGCGGAGATTTCGCGCTATCTCAACGGGCTGACGACCTTCGAGGCGGAGTTCACCCAGATCAATGCCGATCAGACGATCTCCACCGGGCTGATCAAGGTGCAGCGCCCCGGCCGGGCGCGGTTCGAATACAACCCGCCGGAAGAAACGCTGGTGATCGCCGGCGGCCAGCAGCTTGCGGTGTTTGATGCGAAGTCCAACACCGGCCCCGAACAATATCCGCTGAAAAAGACCCCGCTCAATCTGATCCTCGCGCGCGAGGTGGATCTCGGGCGCTCGGGGATGGTGGTGGGCCACAGCTATGACGGCACGGCCACGATCGTTACCGCGCAGGATCCGGAACATCCGGAATACGGCAATATCCAGATGATGTTCACCGGCGGTCCGGTGGAGCTTCGGCAATGGATCGTTACCGATGACACCGGGTCACAGACCACGGTGATTCTCGGCGAGATCGAAACCGGCAAGAAATACCCCACGGCGACGTTTTCGATCACCGCCGAGGTCGACAAGCGCGGGTTGTAGTCCCGGGCCGCTTCGGAACAAGGCAAGGTCCGGCCCGCGCCGCGCGGGTCGCCCGGGCGGTGGGTCACTCGTCGATCTTGTGGGCGTCGATCTTGCGGGCCTCGTCCACCAGCATGATCGGGATGCCGTCGCGGATCGGGAAAGCGATGCGTGCCGATTCGGATACCAGTTCCTGCCGTTGCGCATCATAGACGAGGCGCGCCAGTGTCAGCGGGCATAGCAGTGCCTCCAGCATCCGGCGGTCGAAACTCTGGGGGCCGTGGCGCCCGGAGTTCCGGGGCTCCTGGGCTCCCGGATGTCTCTGAGGCGTATCGGTCATTGCATCTTGTCCTCGTGCCCGCCCTGGCCCTGTGCGGCGAGGGCGAATTCCATCAGCCCCGCCAGGGTTTCACGCCGGGTGGTCAGCGATGGCGCTTCGAGCAGCGCCTGTTTTTCTTCCGCGCCGAGCGGCAGCAGCATCGCCAGTGAATTGACCAGCAATTCGTTGTCGACCTCCTTGAGGCTGTCCCAATCGGTGCGCAATTCGGCAAGATCGAGGTAACGCGCGAGCGTGTCGAGGAACGGCTCGCGGTCGAAGCTGCTGTCGAGCTCGGTGGGGCCGAGGTCGCGCTCGAACCCGTCCCAACGGGCTTCGGCCACGAGGTAGGGCGTGGTGCCTTTCTCGAGCGCCCCGAGCCGGAACCGGCTGATCCCGGTCAGGGTGATCATGTAGCGGTTGTCCTCGGTCTCGTTGAAGGTCGTCACCCGGCCGGCACAGCCGATGGCATGCAGCCGGTCGCCCGACGCCTCCACCGGCTGGATCATCCCGATCAGCCGCTGCGGCGTCTTCAGCACATCATCGAGCATGGCGAGGTAACGCGGCTCGAAGATGTTGAGCGGCAACCGGGCGCGCGGCAGCAGCAGCGCGCCCGTGAGCGGAAACAGCGCGATCCGGTCCGGGAGATCGACCCGGGCGATCATGCGAACAGCAGCGACGACAATTTGCGGCGGCCGTTGAGCGCCACCGGGTCGTTCGCCGCCAGCGCGTCGAAGATGGTGAACAGCTGGGTCTTGGCCGCGCCGTCGTTCCAGCCGGCATCGCGGCGGACGATCTCGAGCAGGGCCTCGACGGCCGCCTCGACCTCGCCCGCGGCATGGAGCGCCTGCGCCAGCTCGAACCGCGCATCGAGATCGGTGGGGTCGGCCTCGACCTTCGCGCGCAGCTCATCGAGCGGCCCGGCGCTTTCGGCCTGCCGGGCGAGGGCGATCTTCGCATGCGCGGCTTCGATCTCGGCCGCATGGGAAATCTCGGCCGGCGCGCCGTTGAGCACCGCCTCGGCGCTGTCGATATCGCCCTGAGCCAGCTTCACCCCGGCGAGTCCGGCATAGGCGGCGGCCATCTTGTCGTCTTCTTCGATGATCGCGGCATAGGTCTGGGCCGCGCCATCAAGCTCGCCGCTCTCCATCATCTCGGCGGCGGCGGCGATCGCCTGACCAAGCGGGCCTTCCCCGCCCATCGCCACCAGCTTGGCGACAAAGGCGTTGACCTCGCTCCCCGGCAGCGCGCCCTGAAAGGCGTCCACCGCCTGTCCGTCGTAAAACGCATAAACCGTGGGGATCGACTGGATCCGCAATTGCGCCGAGATCTGCTGGTTCTCGTCGACATTGATCTTGACCATCTTCACCTTGCCGCCGGCCGCGGTCACGGCCGCTTCGAGCGCGGGCCCGAGGGTCCGGCAGGGGCCGCACCACGGCGCCCAGAAATCGACGATCACCGGAACCTCTTTCGAGGCCTCGATCACGTCTTCCATGAAGGTGGCTTCGGTAATGTCCTTGATCAGATCGCCCGCTGTGCCGGGTTGTGCCGTTTCAAGCATGTCTCATTCCTCATGTCTCGTGTTGGCCCCTATATGGAGACGCCGCGCGGGCGCTCCAACCCCCGCCAGCGCGCGACACTTTACCTCGGGCTTTGAGCTTCCTAACATCCGTCAGGAGCCATTTGAAGGAGTGAGCCGATGTCACGCACCCTCCTGGTTTTCGGCGATTCCAACAGCCACGGGTCGCCGCCCGGCATCAACCACGACGAATACCTCCGCTATGATGCGGCGATCCGCTGGCCGCAGGTGATGGCGCGGGCGCTGGGGCCGGGCTGGGCGCTGATCGAGGAGGGGCTGCCTGGGCGCACCACCCAGTTCGACGATCCGCTCATGGGCGCCCACATGAACGGCCAGACCGGGCTCCGGATCGCCCTCGAAAGCCATGGGCCGATTGATTTGCTGATCATCATGCTTGGCACCAACGATGCAAAGACCCGCTTCAACCCGACGCCGGAACGCATCGTCTCGGGCATTTCCGGGCTGGTCGACATCGCCCTGTCCGAGCCGATGCAGGCGCGCCACGACGGGTTCGCGGTGCTGGTGATCTGCCCCGCCCCGATCGAGGAAGTCGGCCCCGAGACCGGTGAATTCCTCGGTGGCGCGGCGGTCAGCGCCGGGCTTGCGCCGGTGCTCGCGGCCCATTGCCGGGCGCGAATCTGCAACACTGCGCATCAAAATTCACGTTCGAAATCAGCAGGATGCTGATTGAGAGGCAGAGAATTTTGATTCAGATTTAGCGATTTCTGCTCTAAAGATCGAACGTCGCAAAAACCGGCGCATGGTCCGACGGCTTCTCCCAGCCGCGCACGTCGCGCAACACCCGGCTGCCATGGCCCGCCGCAGCAATATCCGCCGTCGCCCAGACATGATCGAGCCGCCGCCCCTTGTCGGCCGCATCCCAGTTGGGCGACCGGTAGGACCACCACGAATACAGCGCGCCCTCGGGGATGTCCTTGCGGGTGATGTCGACCCAGCCGCCCGCCTCCTGCACCTCCGCCAGATGCTCCACCTCGACCGGCGTATGGCTGACCACTTTCAACAGCTGCTTGTGGTTCCACACATCGTCTTCGCGCGGCGCAATGTTGAGATCACCCACCAGAATGGTCCTCTCAAACCGCTCCGAACGGAACCAGTCGCGCATCCCGGTGAGATAGTCGAGCTTCTGGCCAAACTTCTCGTTCACCGCCCTGTCGGGCTTGTCGCCCCCCGCGGGCACATAGAAATTGTGAATCACCACGCCGTTTTCCAGCCGCGCCGCCGCGTGCCGCGCCTGCCCGAGCCCGGCGAAATCCATGTCGCCCATGTCCTCCAGCGGCAGCTTCGACAGGATCGCAACCCCGTTGTAGCCCTTCTGCCCGCGCGCGACCACATGGGCATAGCCAAGCGCGGCAAACCCCTCGAGCGGCATCTTCTCCACCGGGCTCTTGCATTCCTGAAGGCAGAGCACATCCGGCCCCTCTTCCCGCATCAAACGTTCCACAAGACCGGCCCGCAGCCGGACCGAGTTGATATTCCAGGTGGCGAGGGTAAAGCTCATGCGGGTCTCCAATGCGGCTTGCGGCGGAGGGTAGCGCCTGTTTCCCCGAGACGAAACCGCCTCTTTTCCTGGAAGAAATACTCTGCAGGGGTCCGGGGGTGCAAAACCCCCCGGGCCGGCCTCACCGGTAGCTCACCACCTCCCATTCGATCCCGTCGCCATCGCGGAAATAGAACCGCCGTCCCGGCTCATAATCGGCGTGGTTGAAAGGCTCGAACCCCGCCGCCTTTACACGCGCCTCCACCGCGTCGAGATCGTCCACCACGATGCCGACATGGTTGAGCCCGCCATGGATATAATAGCTCTCCGGCGTCGCCCGGGTGGGTGTCGGCGGCGTGTAGAGCGCCACATAATCCTCCGCCCCGCCCACATGCCAGGAGGTGCCTCCGTGGATGCTGCTGCCACTCCAGCGGGTCTTCCAGCCGAAGACGTCGGACAGCCAGGCTGCGGTGGTGGCCGGGTCGCGGACGGTGATGTTCACATGTTCCAGACGGGACATGGTTTTCTCCTTGATTCGATGTCATGGAGGTTTCGTGTAATTCCTCAAGTGAACTTGAGCTCAAGGGGTATGTGATGGCGGACCGCAAGGCAGAGATCGGGATCGGGCAGGTGGCACGGCGGACCGGGCTCGCGCATTCGGCGATCCGCTACTACGAAGAGGAGGGGCTGGTGGCGCCGGAGCGGACGGCTTCCGGGCAGCGCCGGTTTCTGCGCTCCGACATCCGGCGCCTGTCCTTCGTGATGATCGCCCAGAAACTCGGCTTTCCGCTCGCGCGGATCCGCCTCTGGCTGCATGATCTGCCCGACAAGCGCACTCCCACGGCCGGCGACTGGGCAAAAATCTCCGCCGCAATCCGCGAAGATCTGGATGCGCGCATCTCGGAGCTCGAACGGCTGCGCGACCGGCTGGATGGCTGCATTGGCTGCGGCTGTCTGAGCCTGGAAAACTGCGCCCTGTACAACCCAAACGATACCGCCGGGAACGAAGGTGAGGGACCACGGTTCCTTCTCGTTCCAAAAGACCCGGGATAGGCCTGGGTCAATCCGTCAGGGAGGCATTCACCTCTTGCCTTCACGGCAAGCATGGCGAAGAGCGCGGTGCGAAGCCGGGTCTGTTGTTGGGGGAGCCTCAGGCCTCCTCCGCCAGAATATCGAGGAAAGCCGGACCGAAGCGCCGCGCGCGGGCCTCGTCCATGCCCGGCAGGCGGGCGAGCTCCGCTTCCGACCCCGGCCGCCGTTCGGCCACATGGCGCAGCGCCGAGGCGGAGAGCGACAGCGGTTTCGCGGTGCCGTCGGCCCCCCGGGCCAGCTCGATTGCGGCCGCCTGAAGCCGGTCGTAGAGCGGCCCCGCCTCGCGGCCCGCGAGCTTGCGCCGCGCCGGATGGACCTCCGCCACCCCGGCACCCGCAATCACCTCGAGGAAGACGCGCCCGTAGGTCTCGAGCTTCTTCGCCCCGACGCCCGAGATCCGCGCCATCTCGTCGAGCGTCGCGGGGCGGGTCTCGGCCATCTCGATCAGCGTCCGGTCGGTAAACACCACATAGGCCGGCACCCGTTGCGCCTCCGCAAGCGCGCGCCGTTTGGCCTTCAGCGCCGAAAGCAGCGGCGCATCTTCTTCCGACACCAGCATTTTCACCGCCGGGCGCGGTTTCTTTGCTTTCTGGAAGATGTCGCGGCGGAAGGTCACGCGGTCTTCGCCCCGAAGCACCGGATGCGCCTTGCGGGTGACCCGGAGCGCCCCGTGACGGGAAGGGTCCGGGCGCAGCAGATCGAGCCCCATCATCTGGCGGAACACCGCCTGCCATTCGCGCCGGCTCAGCTCCTGCCCGACACCCCATGTGGGCAGATCGTGGTGGCGGCGGGCGCGGGTGCGCTCGGTCTCGTGGCCGGTGAGAATGTCGATCAGGTGGCCCGCACCGAAGGATTCGTCGGTGCGCAGCGCCGCCGAGAGCGCCTTCATCGCCGGGATGGTGCCGTCGAAGGTCTCGGGCGGGCTTTTGCAGGTGTCGCAATTGCCGCAAGCTGCGGCCGTTTCGCCGAAATAGCCCAGCAGCGCCTGGCGGCGGCAATGGGGGGTTTCGGCGAGGCCCAGCAGGGCGTTGAGCCGGGCGTGGTCGGCGGCGCGATGGGTTTCGGGGGCGAGGCCTTCGTCGATCTGGGCGCGGCGCAGGCGGATGTCGTCCGGCCCGAACAGGGTCAGCGTGTCGGCCGGTGCACCATCGCGCCCGGCGCGGCCGATCTCCTGATAATAGGCCTCGATCGACTTCGGCAGATCCGCATGGGCCACCCAGCGGATGTCGGGCTTGTCGATACCCATGCCGAAGGCCACGGTCGCCACCACGATCAGCCCGTCCTCCTGCTGGAAGCGGCGTTCGACCTCGCGGCGGGCATCGGCCTCCATGCCCGCATGGTACGCGGTGGCGCGGTGGCCGGCCTCGCTCAGCGCCCGGGCGAGGGTCTCGGTCTTGGCGCGGGTGGCGGTGTAGACGATGCCGGACTGCCCCTTGCGCGCCCCGGCAAACTCGAGGATCTGCGCCCGTGGCCTGTCTTTCACCGCGAAGGCAAGGTGGAGGTTGGGCCGGTCGAAACCGCGCAGGAAGGTCTGGGGCGCGGTGCCGTCGAACAGACGGGCGACGATCTCGGCGCGGGTGTCGGCATCGGCGGTTGCGGTGAAGGCGGCGAGCGGCACCCCGAGGGCGCGGCGCAGCTCGCCGATGCGCAGGTAATCGGGACGGAAATCATGGCCCCACTGGCTGACGCAATGGGCCTCGTCGACGGCGATCAGGGTGACATGGTTGCGCAACAGGGCGAGCGTGGCGCCGGAGGCGAGGCGTTCGGGCGCCATGTAGAGCAGTTTCAGCCGACCGTCGCGCAAGCCGGCAAAGACCTCTGCGGTCTCCTCTTCGGTATTGCCGGAGGTGAGCGCCCCGGCCTCGACCCCCACCGCCCGCAGCGCACGCACCTGATCGCGCATCAGCGCGATCAGCGGCGAGATCACCAGCGTCACGCCCTCGCGCAACAGCGCCGGCAGCTGGAAGCAGAGCGACTTGCCGCCGCCGGTGGGCATGATCGCGAGACTGTTCTGCCCGGCCGTCACCGCGGCGACGATCTCGCCCTGGCCGGGGCGGAAGCTGTCGTATCCGAAGACCGATTGCAGGAGGTCGAGATCGCGGGGCATGAGGCTTGAGGCGGGGATTTCAGGCGGGGCCGGGCGGGGCCTGACGCGGGCCGGGCCCCCGCAAGTCAGAACCCCGAGCCGCCATAGGCGTAATAATAATTGGTGGCGAGGTTGCGCACGAAGAACAGCACCACAAGCACCACCAGCGGCGCGAGGTCGATGCCGCCGAGATCGGGCATATAGCGACGGATCGGCCGGTACATCGGCTCGACCAGCCGTTCGAGCCCGTACCAGATCTGGCTCACCAGCGGCTGGCGCATGTTGAGCACCTGGAAATTCACCAGCCAGGAGACCACGACATGCGCGATCACGATGAACCAGACGATGCCGAGCACCAGAATGAAAAGCTGGAAAAGCGTGGCGACGAAGGGCGACAGCATGGGCACTCCCGGTGTTGTTTCTGGGTGCGATCTAGGGGGTTGGCGGCATCTTCGCAAGGCCCGGCAGTTGACGGGCCAGTTGACGGGCCAGTTGACGGGCCAGTTGACGGGGGCGACGCAGGCAGGCAGGGAGACGGCAAACGGAGGCGCCCATGTATCCAGTCGTTCGAATGCTCAAGGAACTCGCCCTGCACGCGCGGGCCGGCAGCCTGCCGGTCTGGGGCACCCATGTCAGCTCTCACATCTGCTGGCCCTGGGATCTCGATCTGTGGATGGAGCTCAACAACGGCCGCACGCTCACCCTGTTCGACCTCGGCCGGATGCCGCTCGCCTGGCGCAACGGCATGGTGAGCGCGATGCGCGAAAACGGCTGGGGGATCACCGTGGCCGGGGTGAGCGTGCGTTACCGCCAGCGGATCCGGCTGTTCGACCGGGTGGAGATGCGCTCGCGCGGGGTCGGCCATGACGGACGGTTCATCTATGTCGACCAGACCATGTGGAAGGGCGAGACCTGCACCACCCAGGCGCTGATCCGCTCGGCGGTGACCTCGAAGGACGGCATCGTGGCGCCGGAACGGGTGCTGGAGGCCATGGGCGCCGACACCGCCTCGCCGGAGCTGCCGGACTGGGTGGCCGCCTGGATCGCGGCGGAAGCAAAGCGGCCCTGGCCGCCGGAACGCTGAAAGCCGCCGGGGCTTGCTGCAAGGGCAGGTTTGGTGTTCTGTCACGCGAAACGGGAGGCATGGGCTTGGCGATGGGCGTGGCTGAGGTATCGGTGAAGCGGCGGATCTGGGGGTGGTGGTGGTTCGAATGGGCCAGCCAGCCCTATCACACCCTGCTGGTGACCTTCGTCTACGGCCCGTTCTTCGCCGTGGCCGCGGCGGCGTTTTTCAGAAGCACCGGGCTCGGCGAGAGCGTCGCCGATGCGCAGGCGCAGGCGCTGTGGTCGCTGGCGCTGACGATCACCGGCCTTGTCATCGGCTTCGGCGGGCCGGTCATGGGGGCGATGGCGGATTCGTCGGGGCAAAGGCGGCCCTGGGTCCATGCCTTTTCGGCGATGGTCGCGGTCGGCTCGGCCGCGCTCTGGTTCACCGATCCCCATGGCGCCAACGCCTGGACGATGCTTGTCTTCTTCGGGCTCGGCATGGTGGGCGTGGAATTCGCGCTGATCTTCGTCAACGCCCAGTTGCCCGGGCTGGTGGAGGACAGCGAGATCGGCAAGGTGTCGGGGTCGGGCTTTGCGTTCGGCTATGTCGGCGGGCTGGTGTCGCTGGCGATCATGCTGGTGTTCTTCGTCGAACAGCCCGGCGGACGGACGCTTGCCGGGCTCGCTCCGGGCTTCGGCCTGCTCGACGCGACCACGTGGGAGGGCACCCGCGCCGTGGGGCCGTTTTCGGCGCTGTGGTATGTGGTCTTCATGATCCCCTATTTCATGTGGGTCCACGACCGGCCCACGGGCAGACGCATCGCCTTCGCCGCCGCCCTCGGCATCATCCGCGACGCGCTGAAATCGGTGGTGCGCAAACGCTCGCTCGGGGCGTTTCTGCTCAGCTCGATGTTCTACCGCGACGCGCTCAACGGGCTTTATGGCTTCGGCGGCGTCTATGCGGCGCTGGTGCTCGACTGGAACCTCACGCTGGTCGGGGTGTTCGGCATCATGGCGCTGATTTCCTCGGCGCTGTTTTCCTGGATCGGCGGCCGGATCGACGCCGCGATCGGCCCGAAACCGGTGATTTTCGTCTCGATCCTGGTGCTGACCGGGGTGGTGGCCACGGTGCTGTTCATGAGCCGCGAGGCGATCTTCGGCATTGCGCTGGCCGAAGGCTCGAACCTCCCCGACATCGTGTTCTTCATCTGCGGCATATTGATCGGCGGCATGGGCGGCACGCTGCAAGCCGCCTCGCGGACGCTGATGGTGCGCCATGCCGACCCGGAGGCGCCGACCGAGAGCTTCGGGCTCTACGGGCTGTCGGGACGGGCCACGGCCTTCATCGCGCCGGCACTGATCGGCACCGTCACCACCATGACCGGCTCGGCACGGCTCGGGGTCTCGCCGCTGATCGGGCTGTTCCTTCTGGGGCTGTTGCTGCTAGTCTGGGTCAAACCCGATGGCGAAAGGGGCTGACATGCGTGGATTTGCGATCATTCTGGCACTCGGGCTGGCGCTCACGGGCTGCATGAGCCCGTCCGGCGGCGCCGGCGAGGGCAACGGCCTGCCACGGGCGACGAAACTGCGGGTGTCGACCTCCGGGGAGCCCGCAAAGGCGCTGTTCGGGCCGGTGGCGACCCCCTCGGCGCAGCAATCCGAGAGCTTCGGCAGCTACGCCAAAGGCTGTCTCGCCGGGGCCGAGCAACTGCCCGAGACCGGCCCCACTTGGCAGGCGATGCGCCTCAGCCGCAACCGCAACTGGGGCCATCCGGTGCTGATCGACTATGTCAAACGGCTGTCGGCGAAGGTGGCGCGGATCCCCGGCTGGGAAGGGCTCTACATCGGCGACATGAGCCAGCCGCGGGGCGGGCCGATGTCGTCGGGACATGCCAGCCACCAGATCGGGCTCGACGCCGATATCTGGATGCTGCCGCCGAAACGGCTCGACCTCACCGCCACCGAACGCGAAAACCTCTCCTCGATCTCGACCCGGCGGGCCAGGGGTGCCTATGTCGGCGACAACTGGACCGAGAGCCACATGGAGGTGCTGAAGGCCGCGGCTTCGGACCCGGGCGTCGCACGGATCTTCGTCTTTCCCGGCGCCAAGGTCTGGATGTGCGAACACGAGACCGGCAACCGGGAATGGCTGCGCAAGATCCGGCCCTGGTATGGGCATCACTACCATTTCCACGTCCGGCTTTCCTGCCCGAAGGGCGACGGGGCTTGCGTTGACCAGCCGCCGCCGCCGCCGGGTGACGGCTGCAAGGAGGCCGAGGGCTGGGTCGACCGTATCCTCAACCCGCCGCCGCCCGACCCGGACGCCAGGCCCGCGCCGCCGAAAAAGCCGCTCACGCTTGACGATCTGCCGGGCCAATGCGCCTCCGTGCTCGCCGCGCCCTGATCCTGCGCGACGCCCCGGGGCGGCAGCGGTTCACTCCGGCGGCAGCGGTGTTTTCGGAAGACCGGATTCGCCGAGCAACTGCTGCCCGAATGACTTGACCGCCCCCGCCCCCCGGCGTAAACGGCAGCGCTCTCGCACGAGAGACAAGTCTCCGCAACCTTGTCAAAACGGATCAGACATATGCGTATTCTCTACGGCGTTCTCGCCATGGCCACGGTTGTGGTGGCCTCCAACATTCTGGTGCAATTCCTGCTCGGCCAATGGCTGACCTGGGGCGCGCTCACCTATCCGGTCGCCTTTCTGGTGACCGACGTGATGAACCGCGTCTATGGCCCCGCCGCCGCCCGCAAGGTGGTGCTCGCCGGGTTTCTCGTCGGTGTCGTCTGCTCGGTGATCGGCAGCCAGATCATGCTCACCGGCGACGGCTTCACCTATCCGGCGGTGGCGCTGCGGGTGGCGGTGGCCTCGGGCGTGGCCTTCCTCACCGCGCAATTGCTCGACGTGGCGGTGTTTGACGCCTTCCGCCAGGGCCGCTGGTGGCGCGCGCCGCTGGTCTCGACCATCGCAGGGTCCGTGCTCGACACCGTGCTGTTCTTCACCATCGCGTTTTCGGCCTCGGTCACGCTGTTTGGCCCGGAGGCGGACGCGGCGGTGAACTGGGCCTGGGAGGCGGTGCCCTTCCTCGGCTTCGGCCCGGTTGTGCCGCTCTGGGTCAGCCTCGGCTTCGCCGACTGGATGGTGAAACTCACGCTGGCCCTCATGGCGCTGGTGCCGTTCCGGATGCTGGTCGCCCGGCTGACACCGGATTTCGTCTGATGCGCGCCCCCCCGCGTTCGACCCGAAGGACGCGGGGGTTTTGCGGTGGTTTCGTGGTGGATTAGAGAGACATCATGATCCGGGTGAGTGACAACATCACGCTGGCCGACTGGGAGCTCACCGAGAGCTTCACCCGCGCCTCGGGGCCGGGCGGGCAGAATGTCAACAAGGTGGCGACGGCGGTGGAACTGCGCTTCGAGGCTGCCCGTTCGCCGCATCTGACCGAAGCGGTGAAACGCCGCCTGAAGCGGATCGCCGGACGGAAATGGACCCTCGACGGTGCCATCGTGATCCGCGCCGAAGAAACCCGGAGCCAGACCCGCAACCGCGAGATCGCCGCCGAACGCCTCGCCGAAATGGTGCGGCAAGCGCTGGTGGCCCCGAAACGCCGGCGGCCGACGAAACCGACGCCGGGCTCGAAACGGCGGCGGCTGAAGGCCAAGAAGGTCCGCGGCGAGGTGAAGGCGCTCCGGGGACGGGTTTCGGGGGAGGAGTGACACCAAGGCAGCCGGAAGGCAGCCCGGGCAGCGCCCGGCCCTATACGTCAGGGCTCTTCCAGTGTCTCCGCAAATAGTCGTCAAACATCGGGACGGTGAAATCAATATCGCCATATTGCGGGCTGTAGATCATGCCCTTCGCGATGATCCGGGCCCGCCGGGGCCCAAGCCGGTTTGGCGGTTCGCCCAGCTTTTCGGCCACCTCGGAAGATCTGTACGGCCCCTTGCCGAGCCGTGACATGGCAATCACATATTCCCGTTCCTTCGGCGTCAGCCTGTCGAAGCGGACCTGAAAGAAGCCTTCGTCGAGACGGGCCAGGGCAGCCACTGTTGCCGTTTCGACATCCGCAAGGTCGATCGGAGATGCCTCGGCGGCATTCCATGCCTGATACCCCCATTCCTGAAGGAAGTAGGGATAGCCCCCGGTCAGCGCGAGAATGCGGTCGGTGGCGGCGCTTTCGATTTCTTCCTCTTCTTCGGCAATCGGCATCTCGATGGCGCGCCTGGCCGCTTCGGCATCCAGCGGTCCGACGTTCTGGAACAGGAACAGTCTTTCCGCATAGGACTTGGCATCGCCGGACAGACCGGCCAGTTGCGGAAGGCCCGCGCCGAACAGCATGACCGGCAGTTGCTTCTGGCCGATCCTGTGCAGGGCGACGATCAGGGCCGCCAGTTCGGGTTCCTTCAGATATTGCACTTCGTCGATCAGCAGACACCACCCCTTGCCCGCCGCTTTCGCGGCCTGGCCGATTGCGGTAAACATGTCGCTGAGGTCGTATTCGAGATTGCCGCTGTCGGCGATGCCGGGCTCCGGATCGACCGACACCGAAAAGTCCCCCACCTTCACCTTGAAAACGCTGGCGAAACTTCGAAGCGCGCGGGTTGCCCTGTGGGCCTTCTCCTTTGCGCTTTCGATCAGCGAGAGCTTTCGCAGCACCTGCTGCATTCTGGGATACAGCAGGTCGGTAAGCGGTTTGTCCTCCGGCCCCTCGATGAACGAGGTCAGATAGCCGAAATCCTCCGCCAAATTGCCGATCGTGTTGAGCAGCACGGTTTTTCCCGTGCCCCGAAGACCGAGAAGCATCTGAGACCGGTCGTGCCGGCCTCTGAGAATGCGTTGAAGCGCGGTTTCGGCGCTGGTGACGATGCTGTCTCGGCCGGCAAGTTCGGGCGGCTGAGATCCTGCCCCCGGGGCAAAGGGGTTTCGCACTGGGTCCATGCTTCTAGGAACTTCTATGGAGTTATAGTGTCTGAAGGTTATAACTGGTTATAACCTGGTAGGTCAAGCGCCGGTCCCGGTTCACACCACCACCTCCAGTGGCACCTGTTCGCCCACGCCGAACACCCGTTTGTAACGCGCCACCTCCGCCGCCGGGCCCATCGCCTTGTTGGGGTTGTCGGAGAGCTTGACGGTCGGTTTGCCGTCTGCCGCAACGGCCTTGCAGACCAGTGAAAACGGCGCCAGCGCGTCACCCGCCGTCAGGCCGCGGAAATCGTTGGTGAGCAGGGTGCCCCAGCCGAAACTCGTCCGCACCCGGCCGGCGAATTTTTCGTGCAGCTCGGCGATCTTGTCGACGTCGAGCCCGTCGGAGAAGATCACCATCTTTTCGCGCGGGTCTTCGCCACGGGATTTCCACCAGTCGATGGCGGTATTGGCGCCCTCCTCCGGGTCGCCGCTGTCGACCCGGATGCCGGTCCAGCCGGCGAGCCAGTCGGGGGCGTTCCTGAGGAAACCCTCGGTGCCGTAGGTGTCGGGCAGGATGATGCGCAGGTTGCCCTCGTGCTCCTCGTGCCAGTCGGCGAGCACGTCGTAGGGGGCGCGGCGCAGGGCATCGTCATCCTCCGCGAGCGCGGCATAGACCATGGGCAATTCGTGGGCATTGGTGCCGATGGCCTCGAGGTCGCGCTCCTTGGCGATCAGGCAGTTGGAGGTGCCGACGAAAGCCTCCCCCAGCCCCTCGGTCATTGCCTGCACGCACCAGTCCTGCCACAGGAAACTGTGCCGCCGCCGGGTACCGAAATCGGCCACCTTCAGACCTTCGGCCTGCCGCAGCCGCCGGATCTTTTCCCAGAGCTTGGTCATCGCCCGGGCATAGAGCACCTGAAGCTCGAACTTGCCCATCTGGTGCAGCACCGCGCGCGAGCGCAGCTCCATCAGCACCGAAAGCGCGGGGATCTCCCACAGCATCACCTCGGGCCAGCGGCCTTCGAAGGTGAGCTCGTATTGGTCGCCGACGCGTTCGAGGTGGTAGGGCGGCAACCGGAGGGCCTCGAACCATTCCATGAAATCGGAGCGGAACATCTGTCGTTTGCCATAGAAGGTGTTGCCGCGCAGCCAGGTGCTTTCGCCGCGTCTGAGACGCAGGCCGCGGATGTAGTCGAGCTGTTCGCGCAGCTCGCCTTCGTCGATCAGCTTTGCCAGCGGCACCGTGGTGGTGCGGTTGATCAGGCTGAAGGTCACCCGGGTGTCGCGACGGTTGCGGAACACCGACTGGCACATCAGAAGCTTGTAGAAATCGGTGTCGATCAGCGACCGCACGATCGGGTCGATCTTCCAGTGATGGTTGTAGACGCGTGTGGCGATGTCGACCATGTGATCCTCCCTGGCAGCACCTTTGTTAGATCAGGGCCGGTGGGGGGGGTGCAAGCGCGAAAGCTTGCGCTCCGCAGTGGACGCACGGCCCCTGACAGCGCATTCTGGCACCGGAAAGGTGTGAAAGGGGGGGCGATGCGCGCTTTGGTCTGTTCCGGTTTCGGCTTTGGCGAGAACCTGACGCTCGAGGTGCGCCAGGCGCCGGAGCCCGGGCCGGGCGAGGTACGGGTGCGGGTGCTGGCCTGCGGCGCCAATGCCTCGGACTGGGAATTCGTCACCGGACGGCCGTTCTATGCGCGGATGTCGCGCTGGGCCTCGCGGCGGCATGTGTTCGGGTCGGACGTGCTCGGCGTGGTCGACAAGCTGGGCGAGGGCTGCACCCGGCTGAGGACGGGCGAACGTGTGCTGGCCGACACGTTCGGCACCTTCGGCGGTTTTGCCGAAAGCTGCGTGGCAAAAGAAAGGCAGTTCGTTCCCGTGCCCGGCGGGGTCTCCGATGTGTTCGCCGCCGCCTTGCCCCAGTCGGGCGCCATTGCCCTTGCCGGTATCCGCGGCCGTGTGGCGCCGGGCGACCGGGTGCTGGTGAACGGCGGCGGTGGCGGGTCGGGGCCGCTGGCGATCCAGCTTGCGGCGGCCGAGGGGGCGGAGGTCTGGGGCGTCGATACCGGCGCCAAGGCGGATGTGATGCGCGAGGCCGGGGCGGTGCGGGTGCTCGACTTCGAGCGCGAGGATTTCACCGCGCTGGACGATCGCTTCGATCTGGTGCTCGATCTGTTCGGCACAAGGCCGATACGCCGGGTGCGCCGGGTGTTGGCGCCGGGCGGGCAATATCTGATGGTCGGCGGGTGGATGCGCGCCGTCATCGCCGCCGCCCTCGCCTCGCTCTGGACCCGCTTCACCGAGCGGCGGGTGGGGTTGTTGCTGGTGCCGCAAGGGCCGGAGGCGCTTGTGGAATTGCTCGAGATGGTGGCCGACGGGCGTATCACCCCGGTGGTCGGCGAGGTGACCTCGCTCGATTGCTCGCGCGAAGCGCTGATCGACATGGGGGCGCGGCGGATCGGCGGCAAGCTGGTGATCGTGCCGTAGGGCTGCCGGATGCTTTGAACGAGGCGCTGGTGGCCGCTCGGGAATCCGGTATTCCGGACTACCGGAAGACCAGTAGTCCGGAATACCGGTCTTCCAATAGTCCGGAATAATGGACTTTGAATATGTCGAATACTAGCGCATTTTCAATGCGTTACAGAGTTACCAAAAGATGAATCCCCTGTGCGGCGCGCCGTTGTCGCAGCCTCCCGGCCCCCGGTTACGCCTGCTCGCCGACGATCTGCACGCCCGCCGCTTCCATCCCGGCCAGCGCCTTGTCGAGCGAGCCGTCAAGGTCGATGGCGCGGCAGGCGTCGAGGCGGACCTTGACCGAGAAGCCAAGCCGCACCGCATCGAGCGCCGACCAGGCGACGCAATAATCCGTCGCCAGCCCAACCAGCGTGACCTTTTCCACCCCGCGCGAACGCAGATAGCCCTCGAGCCCGGTGGCGGTGGTCTTGTCGTTTTCGAAGAAGGCCGAATAGCTGTCGATCTCGGAGCGGAAGCCCTTGCGCAGGATCATATGCGCGGTTTCCACATGCAGCCCTTCGTGGAAATCCGCCCCGTCCGTGCCCTGGACGCAATGTTTGGGCCAGAGCACCTGTGGCCCGTAGGGCATGTCGATGGTCTGAAACGGTTCGGCACCCGGATGGGCCGAAGCAAAGGAGCTGTGGCCGGTGGGGTGCCAGTCCTGGGTAAACACCCGCACCGGATAATTCCGCACGATCCGGTTGATCTCGGGCACCACTTCATCGCCGCGTTCAACGGCCAATGCGCCGCCCGGGCAGAAGTCGTTCTGCACGTCGATCACGATGATGGCTTCATTTGCATGTTTCGTCATCTCGACCTCCGTTTTCTCAATGGTTAGGCAGGGTTGGGGGCTTGGTCAACGGGTATCGGGCAGAGAATTCAGCCCCGCCACGTGAGATAGACCAGCCCGCCACGGCGGTTCATCACCACGCTCCAGTTCCGTCGGCCATCGGCCTCGGCAGCCTCGGCCACGGCCTTGAAATCCTCCATGCCGGTGATCGGCACGCCGTTGATTTCGGCGATGATGTCGCCGGGCTGGAAATTGCGCCCGCTGCGCGGGTTTTCGAGGCCGACGACGATAACCCCGGCGGCCTCCGGCGACAGGCCAAGGCGGTCGCGCAGCGACGGGCCGATTTCCTGGAGCACCAGCCCGTCGAAGGGGCCAGAACCCGAGACCCGGAAGGCCGCCCCGCCATCAAGCGCCTCATCGGCCTCGACCGCGGCGCGCATGGTGACGCTGACCTCGAGTTCACGCCCCTTGCGCAGCAGGCTCACCGGCACCTCCGTGCCCATCTCCTGAAGCGACAGGCGGAAGCCAAGTTCTTCAGGCGCGTTGACCGCATGGCCCGCGACGGTCAGCACCAGATCGCCGGGCTGCACGCCCGCGGCCGCGAAAGGGCTGTCCGCTGCCAGATCCTGCACCAGTACCCCGGTGGGCCGGTCGAGCCCCAGCGCCTCGGCAATCCCCGCATCCACCGGCTGCACCCCGATCCCGGCCCAGGGACGGGTAAAGCTCGCGGCCCCCGCCTCGGCCTGTTCGACCACCCGGGCAACCAGATTGGCCGGCACCGCGAAGCCGATGCCGTTGGAACCGCCGGAACGGGTGACGATCTGGGTGTTGATGCCCACGAGGCGGCCGCGCATGTCGACCAGCGCACCGCCGGAATTGCCGGGGTTGATCGGCGCGTCGGTCTGCACGAAATAGCCGCTGCCATTATAAGCACCACCGCCGCGCCCGGTGCGGGCCAGGCCGGAGACGATCCCCGACGACACCGTCTGCCCGACCCCGAAGGGGTTGCCGATGGCAAGCACCAGATCGCCCACCGCCAGCGCATCACTGTCGGCGAAGGGCAGTGCGGGGAGGTCTGCGGCATCGGCCTCGTCGAGCCGGATCACCGCAAGGTCGGCGGCTTCGTCGGCAAGCACCAGCGTGCCCTCGTATTCGCGCCGGTCGGTCAGCACCACGCGGATACCGGTGGCATTTTCGATGACATGGTAGTTGGAGACCACAAGACCGCCGCCGACGATCACACCGGACCCAAGCTCCGTGCGCTTGCGTGTGCGGCTCGGGGCGGTGTCGCCGAAGAACTGGCGGAAGAACGGGTCGTCGAACAGCGAGGACGAGCGCTCGGCCACCATGCGGGTGGCGTAGATATTGACCACCGAAGGCGCGGCGGCGGCGACAACCGGGGCGAAGCTCAGCGTCACTTCCGCAGCAGAGGCCGGCACCCGGGTTTCGGCAGTGGCCATGGCCGGGCAGGCCCCCGCAAGTGCGAGCGCCATGGCGAAGGATCTCGCAAAAGATCTGGCGATGGGTTTCATGGGCGCTTCCAATCCGGTCTGGTGCGGCACGATCAGTGCTATCCCATTTGGCATCCTGCCCCGCCGGATCAAGGCCCTGGCGCGGCGGAACACGGTCTTGGCCGAAAACTGTCACCATGTTGCCGTTTTCATTGAGTAACTGTGAAGCATGGATGGAGCCCCGGAGTTTGCCATGGGACACGAAACCTATCTGTATGGGCGCGGTGGCGGGACAGGCATCTGGTTCTTGTTGTTCTTCGCCATTGTCATTCTCGGTGGCGCGGGGCTCGCCATGTCGAGCGCGGAGGGGATCTGGATCGGTGACACCCATTTCGGTCCGGAACCGGCCACGCTTGTCTATCTTGGCATTGCCGCCCTGGGGGGCTGGCTCGCCTGGAGCGAGGTTCAGGGCGAGCGGTTCGAGGCGAAAACCCAGCACCCGATAGAACTCGGCAGTGGCGAGATCATCGCACCCGCCGCGCCCGACGGTCGCCGGATGGTGTCGCTTTCCTATGACGGGATTACCGAACTGAAGGTCGATGCCGGCAAGGGCGAACCCTGGCTTTACATCACGCACCGCAACGGCAAGCTGTCAATCGCATCCGAAGCGATGGAAAGCTACACAGCTTTTCAAAGGATGCTGACCTCGCTGGAACTCCGGGTGACAATGGCCCAGGTGGAGAAACAGGCGGTACGGTAAGCCCGGCTCCGGCGGGCAGGCATGCGCCGGAGCTCAGCGCCATTTCTTCAGATGGAGCGGCAACACGCGGAACACCGTGTGAAACAGCAGCACGGCATCGTAGACCAGCGTGCGGTTCTCGGCATAGATCAGATCGAGCTTCGCCTTCCGCGGCACGCAGCGGCGGGTATAGACCGCTTCGGTCTGCTGCGGGGTCTTGCATTCGGCAAGCAGCCTGTCTTCGGTCTTGTGGTAGACCACCGTGGCGAGTCCGGTGATGCCAGGACGCGATTTCAGGACTTCGGCATAGAGCTCGGGAAACATCCGCACATAGCGCGGATCGGGCGGGCGCGGGCCGACGAAGGAAATATCGCCGTGGATCACGTTCCAGAGCTGCGGCAATTCGTCAAGCCGGGTCTTGCGCAGGAGTGCGCCCGTCCGGGTGATCCGCCGCCGCTTGTGCCCGCCGGACACGCCGTGGTCCTGATGGTTGCGGGCCGGATGCATGGTGCGGAACTTCCACAGCGTGAACTCTTCATCCGGGGTCTTCGATCTGGTATGGCCGAAAAGAACGGGTCTGCCATCGGTGATCAGAATGGCGAGCGCGATACCGATGATCAGCGGCGACAGCAGCAGCGCCATCGTGATCGCCAGCAGCAGATCGGCAGTGCGCTTGGCCGGAGTCACGCCGTCATCCCCCGAAACCGCTCGAGGCGCAATGCGCTCGCGACGAGGCATTATGGCATTCGGGTCGCACTCCGGGAAAAGCTCCGATGGTAAAGGCACCTGATCGTATCTCCCATTGCAGCCACGGTGTAAACAGGCCACACCTGTGAGTACCAGTTACCCGGGAGGTTCAGTTGGTTTTGCGCGGAATGCTGCTGGTATTGTTGGCCGCCAGCGGGCTTGCGGGGTGCGGTTTGCCGGCCGGGGCCCCGCTTCAGTCCCAGATTCTGGCCCAGGCTGATGCTGAAGATCCGTCTTTCGAAGTCGTCGAGGTAACGCAGGCCAACCTGCGGCAGCTCCGGAAATGGCCCGCAACCGGCTGGCGCGGGCATTACCGGTGGCTCACCGCCGGCGGGGGCGGGCCGACCAATCTGGTGCGTGCCGATGACCGGATCAACCTGGTGATCTGGGACAGTCAGGACAATTCACTGCTGGCAAGCCCCGGCGCCAGGGCCACCAACATGGCCGATCTAGTTGTCTCTCCCGGCGGCACGATCTTCGTGCCCTATGTGGGCGAAGTGGTGCTTGGCGGGCTGTCGCCCCAGGCGGCGCGTCAGGTGGTTCAGCGCGAGATCGAGCGGATTTCGCCCTCCGCGCAGGTTCAGCTGACGGTGGTGCCCGGCACGACCAACAGTGTCGATCTGGTGCGCGGGGTGCAGAAACCCGGGCCGGTGCCGTTGCCCTCTCGCAATTTCACCATCCTCAACGCGATCTCCGCCGGTGGCGGGATCGGGACGAACCTGCGAAACCCGCTGGTGCGGCTGATTCGCGATGGCAAGACCTACGAAATTCCCGCAGAACGGCTGCTTTCCGACGGGGTGCACAACATCGCCCTGCGCGGCGGTGACAAGGTGATCGTCGACGAGGACCAGCGGCGTTTCGTGATCGCCGGGGCGACCGGCGACCGGCTCGTGCAGTTCAACCGCGAGCACATCACCGCGATGGAAGCGCTGTCGATGGCGGGGGGCCTGAGCGAATCGCGGGCCGATCCGGGCGGCATTCTGATTCTGCGCGACTATCCCGCCTCGGCGGTGCGGGCAGACGGTCGCGGCGGGCCGCCGAAGCAACAGGTGGTGTTCAACGTGAACCTGACCACGGCCGACGGGCTGTTTGCCGCGCGGGAATTCGAGATTCACCCCGACGATCTGGTTATGGTGACGGAAGCGCCGATGGTGGCGGGTATCCAGATTCTCAACCTCGTCAACAAGGGGATCCTGGCCTACAATCGTCTGAAGTAACCCCGCCAGCCCGGCTGCGGAGGGCGAATGGCCCCCCCCCCCGGCGCGGGGGTGTGCCGCGCGTGGGGGCCCCGGTTCGGGAGCCGGGCAGAGGCTCCCCACAGGGCGGGAAACCGGTGTGCCACAGATGCCCGGCGCGCCAACAGAGGGAGGTGACGAGATGAATGCCTTGCTGGAACGTCCCGCCCACCGGTTGTGGCTGCTGAACCAGGCCGAAACTCTGGTCAAGCTGTTCCGTGGCACCACCGGCGGCCCGGCCGGTTTCCGGATGCTGGGCCATGATTGCAAGCCGATGTTCGGTGCGGATGAGGTGTTCGGCATTCACGACACCACCCGCATCGTCCACATCTTTTCGCTGGCGACCCAGATGGGCATTCCCGGCCTGCTCGACGGCATCGACCAGGGCATGGACTTTCTGTGGTCGGCCTTCCGCGACAAGAAAAACGGCGGCTATTTCTGGAGCGTCAGCGCCGAAGGTCCGGTGCAGGCGGGCAAACAGGCCTATGGCCATGCTTTCGTGTTGCTCGCCGCCAGTTCGGCGCGCAACATCGGCCATCCGCGGGCGCAAGCCCTGCTCGACGACGTCACGGAGGTGATCGAGGCGCGGTTCTGGGAGGAGGCCCCGGGCGCGATGGCGGAGGAGTTTGAAGCCGACTGGACGGAGACCGGCCCCTATCGCGGGCAGAATTCCAACATGCATTCCACCGAAGCGCTGATGGCCGCCTTCGAGGCCACCGGCGAGCGCGCCTATATCGAGAAGGCCAAGCGGATCGCGCATCTGATCATCAACAAGGCGGCCCGGTCCGAGGGCTGGCGGGTGGCGGAGCATTTCGACCGGCTGTGGCAGGTGGATCGCGATTACAGCGGCGACCCGATGTTCCGCCCCGCGGGCACCACCCCCGGCCATGCGCTGGAATGGGCGCGGCTGCTGGTGCAGTTGCACGACATTTCCGGCAAGGCGGACGGCTGGATGGTGCAGGCGGCAAAGGAGCTGTTCGCGCGGGCCTGCGAGACCGGCTGGGACAGGGCGCGGGGCGGTTTTGTCTATACCCTCGACTGGGACGACCGGCCGTTGCAGCCGTTGCGGCTCTGGTGGCCCAATGCCGAGGGGATCGGCGCCGCGGCGACGCTGTGGAAACATGACAGCGATCCGATGGCGGAGGACTGGTACGCGAAGATCTGGGACGTGGTGGCGGCGCAGTTCATCGACCATGAGCGCGGCGGCTGGTACCCGGAGATCCTGCCCGAAGGCCGTCCGGGCGAGGCGATCTTCACCGGCAAACCCGACCTCTACCACGCCTTCCAGGCCTGTCTTGTGCCGCTGTTGCGGCCGGGGGTGCATCTGTCGGGCAATATTGCCGAGGCGCTGTAACCCGGACGCCCAGACGCCCGGGCACCAGGATGCGTTCCGGGGCATCGGGCAGATCGCGGGCACAACCGGACGCGCGTCCGGTAGTGCCCGGGCCGGAAGGTGCGTTCGGTATACAATTGCACACATTCGCTTGACTTGATGCCCGGAATCGGCGATTCCGCACCCAGGCGCCGCAGAGGGCGGCCATGTGACACAGAGAAAGACGAGCCATGACCGACACCCCCGACATCATCTACACCAAGGTTGACGAATCCCCGGAGCTGGCGAGCGCCTCGCTGCTGCCGATCCTGCGCGCCTTTGCCGCGAAAGCCGGCATCAATGTCGAGACCCGCGATATCTCGCTGTCGGGCCGCGTGCTCGCCGCCTTTGCCGACCTGCTGCCCGCAGACCAGAAGCGCCCCGACGACCTCGCCGAGCTTGGCGAACTGGTGAAACAGGCGGAGGCCAATGTCATCAAGCTGCCGAACATCTCGGCCTCGGTGCCGCAGCTCGCGGCGACCATCAGGGAGCTTCAGGATCAGGGCTTTGCGCTGCCCGACTACCCGGAGGAAGCGACCACCGACGCGGAGCGCGACATCAAGGCGCGTTACGATGCGGTGAAAGGCTCCGCGGTGAACCCAGTGCTGCGCGAGGGCAATTCCGACCGTCGCGCCGCCAGGGCGGTGAAAGCCTATGCCAGGGCCAACCCGCATTCCATGGGCGCCTGGGAGGCCGGTTCGAAGACCCATGTCGCCTCGATGCCGGGCAATGATTTCTTCGCCAACGAGAAGTCGGCCACCATCACCGCCGCGCAAGCCGGTGGCGCGAAGATCACCTTCACCGCCGCCGATGGCAGCGAGACCGTGCTGAAGGACGGCCTCACCTACGAAGAAGGCACCGTGGTCGATGCCACCTTCCTCTCGGCCGCGGCGCTGCGCGACTACATCAGGAAAGAGGTCGCCAGCACCGAAGACGGTGTGCTGTTCTCGGTCCACCTCAAGGCCACGATGATGAAGGTCTCCGACCCGATCCTGTTCGGCCATTTCGTCTCGGTCTATCTCGAGGATTTCATCGCCGAACATGGGGCAAAGCTCGACGCCCTCGGCTGGAACCCCAATGACGGCATCGGCGACCTCGAAAAGCGCATTGCGGGCGACGCCACGCTCGAAGCCGGGCTGAAGGCCGCGCTGGCCGCGAAGCCGCCGATGTATATGGTCGACTCGGACCGCGGCATCACCAACCTGCATGTGCCCTCTGATGTGATCATCGACGCCTCGATGCCCGCCGCGATCCGTGCCGGTGGCAAGGGCTGGGGGCCGGATGGCGCCAAGGCCGATGTGAAATGCTGCATCCCCGACAATTGCTACGCCGGCGTCTATGACGAGACGATCAATTTCTTCAAGGCCAATGGCGCGCTCGATGTGACCACCGCCGGGGCGGTGTCGAATGTCGGGCTGATGGCGCAGAAGGCCGAGGAATACGGCTCGCACCCGACCACTTTCGAACTGCCCTCTGCCGGCACCGTTCGCATCGTGCTCGACAGCGGCGAGGTGCTGCATGAACACGCGGTGGAGAAGGGCGACATCTGGCGTTCCGCGACCGCGAAGAAGGCGCCGATCCTCGACTGGATCCAGCTTGGCATCGCGCGCCACAAGGCCACCGGCCATTCTGCCTTCTGGCTCGACGTGAACCGCGCCCATGATGCGGAGCTGATCAGATATGTGAAGCCCGCGCTGGCCGAAGCCGGGATCGACATCCCGATCCTCGCGCCGCGCGAAGCCACCGCCTTTACCCTCGCCGCCCAGAAGGAAGGCAAGGATGTGGTCACCATCACCGGCAACGTGCTGCGCGACTACCTCACCGATCTGTTCCCGATCCTCGAGCTTGGCACCTCCGCCAAGATGCTCTCGATCGTGAAGCTGATGAACGGCGGCGGGCTGTTCGAGACCGGTGCCGGCGGTTCGGCGCCGAAACATGTCCAGCAGCTGATGGAGAAGAACCACCTGCGCTGGGACTCGCTGGGCGAGTTCTGCGCGCTGGGCGAGAGCTTCAAGTTCCTTGCAGAATCGCGCGGTGTCGCCGCGGGGCAGGTGCTCGGCGAGGCGGTCGAGGAGGCCACCCAGCAGGTGCTGCTGAACGACCACAGCCCCGAATACAAACCCGGCCAGAACGACACCCGAACCTCGCATTTCTGGTTCGCCCGCTACTGGGCCGAAGCGATGGCGAAGCAGACGCAGGACGCGGGTCTCGCCGAAGCCTTCGCGCCGCTGGCCGAAGCGATGATCGCCAACGCGGCAAAGATCGTCGAAGAGCTGCAATCCACCCAGGGCGAAGCGGCCGATATCGGCGGCTATTACCATGCCGACCCGGCGAAGATGGCTCATGTGATGCGCCCCTCGGCGACGCTGAACGAGATCATCGGCTGACGCACGCCTCTCGTTCATTCGCATTCACGCGGCGTGCGTTATGGTTTGTGGTCGCATGTCGAAGAGCTCAAAACCGGTGCCCACTTTTGAGCGACATGCTCTGAAACAGTCTCTGATCCAGCGGAAGGGCGCCTCCCAAGGCGCCCTTTTTCGTGCCGCTTGCCCGTGCTGCGCGCCGCTCACCCGAGTCCGATATCCTCCGGCGCGATGGCCACCGTCTTGAGGATCGCATGGCACCGGGTGCCCGGCACAAGTCCGAGCCGTTTGACAGAGCGGCGGGTGATGCGCGAGAGCAGCGGCCCCGCGGGGGTGTCGAGCGCCACCACGGTGCTGGCCCCCGGCTCGTCATGCAGCGCGGTCACCCGGCCGGGAAGGGTGTTGAGCGCCGAGAGCCCCTCGGGCGCGCCCAGCGACAGGATCACGTCATGCGCAGCGACGCGCAGCCGCAGATGGGTGCCCGGCGCCGGATCTCCCCAGGTGTCCGCGAGCATCAGCCGGGTGCCACCGGCGTCGATCTCGGTCAGCCCGTCGTCATGCCGTGCGACAACCCTCGCGGCCAGCAGCGCGCCCACTTCGCGTCCACCCGCAGGTGCAAGCGCCGGGTCGCCCAGCACCTCCGCCGCCGCGCCAGCGCGCCGCACCCTGCCCGCCTCGATCACCACCACCGTGGTCGCGAGCCGCGCCACCTCGCTGGCGGAATGGCTGACATAGAGGATCGGCACCCCCGCCTCGTCGCGGATACGTTCGAGATAGGGCAGGATCTCGGCCTTGCGGGCGCTGTCGAGGGCGGCGAGCGGTTCGTCGAACAGCATCAGCCGTGGACGCGCCAGCAGCGCGCGGCCGATCGCCACCCGCTGGCGTTCACCGCCCGACAGCGCGGCAGGACGGCGGCCGAGCAGGGCGCCGATACCCAGCATCTCGACCAGCCGGGCATATTCGGCCCTGTCCGGGCGTTGCCCCCGCATCCGCGGCCCGTAGGTGAGGTTGGCCTCCACCGAAAGATGCGGAAACAGCCGGCCCTCCTGAAACACCACCCCGAGCCCGCGCCGGTGCGGCGGCAGCCAGATGCCCGCCTCGGTGTCGCAGAGCACGTCGCCTTCCACCACCACCCGCGCCGCGTCGGGCCGGTAGAGCCCGGCGACCGCGTTCAGCACCGTGGTCTTGCCCGCGCCGGAGGGGCCGAACAGCGCGGTGACGCCCCGGGGCGCGTCGAAGTGCAGGTCCATCGTGAGCCCCGGCAGGGCGTGGCGGAGGGTGACCGAGAGGCTCATTGGCCCTGCACCCGCCGGGCCGCGCGCCGCGCCAGCCATTCGGAGAGCACCAGCGCGCTCATCGCGACGAAGACCGAGACCGCCACCAGCCGCAGCGCCGGCGCCTCGCCGCCCGGCACCTGAAGGAAGGCGTAGATCGCCGAGGGCAGGGTGCGGGTCTGGCCGGGAATGTTGGAGACGAAGGTGATGGTCGCACCGAATTCGCCCATCGCCTTGGCGAAGGCCAGCACCGCCCCCGCGACCACGCCGGGCAGCGCCAACGGCAGAGTTACGGTGAAATAGACACGCATGGGCGCCGCGCCAAGGGTGGCGGCGGCCTGTTCGAGCTTCGGGTCCACCGCCTCGATGGAAAGCCGGATGGCGCGCACCATCAGCGGAAAGGCCATCACCGCCGCCGCCAGCGCTGCGCCGGTCCAGCGGAAGGCCAGCGACAGGCCGAGGGCCTCGAGGAGCCGTCCGGCGGGGGCGGTGGGGCCGAGGGTGAGCAGCAGCAGATAGCCGGTGACCACCGGCGGCAGGATCAGCGGCAGATGCACCAGCCCGTTGAGCAGCGCCCGCCCCGGGAAGTGCCACCGCGCCAGCGCATGGGCGGTGAGCAGCCCGAACGGCAGGCTCGCGAGCACCGCCACCAGCGCCACCCGCAAGGACAGCGTGACCGCCTGCCATTCCTCCGGGCCGAACCAGTCCACGCGCTATCCTCCGAGCCAGCGGAACCCCTGCGCCTCGAAGATGGCGCGGGCGTCGGGGCTGCGGAGATGGTCGAGCAGCGCCCGGGCGGCGGGCGTGTCGTGGCCCTCGACAATGGCGACCGGATAGGTGATCGGCGGATGGCTCGCCTCGGGGAAATGCGCCACGACGCTCACGCGGGTCTCGGCGATGGCGTCAGACGCATAGACGATCCCGAGCGGTGCCGCCCCGGTGGCGACCAGCGCCAGCGCGGCACGCACATTGTCCGACTGCGCCACCTGGGGCCGCACCCCTTCCCAGAGCCCAAGCGTCTCCAGTGCAGCCTTTCCGTAGATCCCCGCGGGCACCGCTTCCACCAGACCCATGGCCAGATGGCCGGTGCCGAGACGGTGGGAAAGGGCGTCCGGGTCGGTGAGATCGAGCGGGGTGGCATCGCCATGGGCCACCAGCACGAGGCCATTGCCGAGCAGATCGCTGCGGGTGCCGGGGGCGAGGGCGCCGGCGGCCTCGAGCTCGTCCATCCAGGCGGTATTGGCCGACAGAAACACATCCGCCGGGGCGCCGTGGAGGATCTGCCGCGCAAGCCCCGATGAGCCCGCATAGGACGCCGCGATCTGGTGGCCGGTGGCCTCGGTAAACCCGGCGGCCACCTCGTCGAGCGCGGTCTTGAGGCTCGCGGCGGCGAAGACCACGATGCTGTCGGCGCGGGCGGGGGCGGCGAACAACAGGAGAGCAAGAAGGGGCAGAAGGCGCATGGCCGGGTTATCGTGTCGCCCCGGCTCCGGCGCAAGCGGTTTCACACCTCCCTTCGCGCCCCTTCACGCCCACCAGCGCCTACCCGGGCGCCCCACCCGGGCACAGTCAGCAGATCCGCGGCAATTGCTCGCCCACCAGCATGTCGACGATCCGGGCGCCACCGAAGGCGGTGCGCATATGCACAAGCCCCGGATGCGCCGCGACCGCACGCCCGACAATCGCCGCCCCTTCGCCTTCGGGCAAGGCCCTCATCGCTGCCAGCGCCGCCCCGGCCTCGGCCTCGGGCACAAAGACCACCACGCGGCCTTCATTGGCAAGGTAGAGCGGGTCAAGCCCGAGGATCTCGCACATGCCCACCACCTCGTCGCGGAGCGGCAGCGCGGTCTCGTCGATCTCGATGCCGCAACCCGTCGCCCCGGCGATCTCGTTCAGCGCCGACGCAAGGCCGCCCCGGGTGAGGTCACGCGCCGCACGGGCGCCGGGGGCGGCATCGATCACCGCCTCCAGCAGATGGCCGAGCGCCGCGCAATCGGATCTGATCGGCGATTGCAGCGCCAGATCGCCCCGGGCGGCGAGGATCGTGGCGCCGTGGTCGCCGAGCACCCCGTTGACGAGCGCCACATCGCCGGGACGCACACGGCCCGCCGCCATCTCGCGGCCGGGCGGGATCACCCCGACCCCGGCGGTGGTGACAAAGAGCGTATCGGCCGCGTCACGGCCGACCACCTTGGTGTCGCCGGTGACGATCTTCACCCCGGCCTTGTCGGCCTCGGCCTTCATCGTCGCCACGATCCGGCGCAGAAGCGCCACCTCGGTGCCTTCCTCGATGATGAAGGCCGCCGACAGCCACAAGGGCTTCGCGCCGCCGACGGCGAGGTCATTGACCGTCCCGGCCACCGCGATCTTGCCGATATCGCCGCCGGGAAACTCCACCGGCGTCACCACATAAGAGTCGGTGGTGAAGGCCAGACGGGCGCCGGGCTCGGCCAGCGCCTCCGCCTCAAGCCGGGCCTGATCCTCCATGCCGGGCGGTTCGAACACGGTGGTGAAGACCTCCTCGATGAGATCCCGCATCGCCTTGCCACCGCCGCCATGGGCCAGCGTGACCCGATCGTCTCTGAGTGCCATACCCTACTCCGCACCCTACTCCGCTGCCGCGCCACGCGCGCCGCCATATTGCCAATAGGCCGCACAGGCCCCCTCGGACGACACCATCAGCGCCCCGAGCGGCATTTCCGGTGTGCAGCCCTTGCCGAATTGCGGACATTGCGGCGGTTTCCGGCGTCCGGTCATCACCAGCCCGCAATCCGTGCCCTCGACCTCGGGCACCTGTTTGCGCAGGCCCGCATAGCCGATGCCGAATTTCTCCTCGGCGTCGAAAGCGGCATATTTCGGCCGCACCCGCAGGCCGGAGGCGTCGATCTCGCCAAGCCCGCGCCATTCAAAGCTCGGACGGCGCTCGTAGACATCGGCAATCGCGGCGAGGCTCACCTTGTTGCCCTCGTCCGGCACCACGCGGGCATACTGGTTTTCCACCGTGGCGCGGCCGTCTTCAAGCTGGGTGAGGATCATCAGGATCGTCTGCAACAGATCGGTCGGCTCGAACCCGGCGACCACGATCGGCTTGCCGTAGTCGCGGGCGATGAAATCGTAAGGCTTCGTGCCGATCACCATCGACACATGGCCCGGGCCGATGAAACCGTCGAGCCGCATGTGCGGATAGTCGAGCAGCGCCCTGATCGGCTCGGGCACGGTGATGTGATTGCAGAAGACGCTGAAATTGCGCAGGTTTTCGCGGGCGGCCTGCTGGATCGACAGCGCGGTGGAGGGGGTGGTGGTCTCGAAGCCGAGGCCGAAGAACACCACTTCGCGGCCTGGGTTGCGGCGGGCAAGCTCGAGCGCGTCGAGCGGCGAATAGACCATGCGGATATCGGCCCCGGCCGCTTTGGCCTGCAACAGAGACTTTTCCGAGCCGGGCACCCGCATCGCGTCGCCGAAGGTGGTGAAGATCACCTCCGGCCGCTCGGCCAGCTCGATGCATTCATCGACGCGGGCGCGCGGCAACACGCAGACCGGACAGCCCGGCCCGTGGATGAATTCGATACCCTCATGCACCAGCTTGTCGAGCCCGTAGCGGAAGATCGAATGGGTATGGCCGCCGCAGATCTCCATGATGTGGATCGGTCTGGCGCGCGTTGCCCCGAGCCGGTCGGCCTTCGCGGCGATGGCGGCCAGCAGCGCCCTTGCGGCGGCGGGGTCACGGAATTCGGAGGCGAATTTCACCGGAGCCCCTCCAGCGCGGCATCGGCCTCGGCCATCTGTTGCAGCGCTTCCTGCGCCTCACCGAGCTCGCGCAGGGCGTCGAGCGTGGCGGCGGCCTCGGCCTCGTCGATCAGGCTCATGGCGAAGCCCACATGGATCAGAACCCACTTGCCCACCAGATCGGCGATGTCGCCCTCAAGCACCGGCGCGACATTGACCTCACGGCGCACACCCGAGACATCCGCCAGCGCCATCATGCGGGATTCATCGGTAATTTCGACAATCTGTCCTGGTATGCCAAGGCACATGGTGCAACTCCCGTTCTGCGACGCGCAGTCTCGCCGGAATGGACGCGCCGGACAAGCGCGCCATATCAGCGCATCCCGGGCGTAGCGGGGCGGGGAGCGGCCGGTGGGGCTTCAGGCGAAGCGGTCTCAGCGCGGGCCGTTCGTCTTCTGCGGCACGTTGAGCTCGATCTCCTCGATCAGCTGCTGCCCCCAGTCGCCGATGATCGGGATGAAGTCGATCGAAGCCAGCATCTGCACCACGAAGGCCACGAGGATCGACGCGCCCAGCACCGAGCCGAGGCCGAAGAACAGCCCCCGCGTGAGGCTCCAGGCAGCGATCCAGAGAAACGAGCTTTCGTGGCGGAAGTAGCGCTGTTCGTTCAGACGGACGACCTCGCCGCGCAGGGCTTCGAGTTCCCGGCTGATGTCACAGAGCGTTTTGCTGTCGAGGGGCTGTTGGCCTGCGGGGGATTCGCTGTCCATCATTCTCTCCTGTTGCCGCGCGCGGCGCTCATTCCCAGGGCTCCGGCTGTTTGGCATAGCCGATATAGAGCGGATGTTTCGGGTGCCCGGCCTTGGTGAGGCCGAGATGGAACAGCGCCCGCCCGGTGCCGCGCAGCAGCGCCTCCACATGGGCGCCGCGGCCGAGATGTTCGCCATGGGTGCCCCAGGCGCAGATCACCTGATCGGCCCAGCGCGCGCCCTCGCGGATCGCCTGATCGTTGGCCGGGCCGACAGGGTCTTCCGCGGCGCGCATCTCTCGCGGATCGGTGCCGCGCCAGGCAAAGATGTTGGTCACCCGGAAGGCGCCGAAGCCCAGCGCCCGGGCGCGACGTTCGCAGCGCTCCACCGTGGGATCGTTCTGCACTTCGGTCGCGGTCGAGGGGTTCAGCATCACGAACAAGGCCTTGCGCCCGGCGGGATTCCAGGTGCGGGTCAGCTCGTAGCGGTAGCGCTCGCAATCGGAATAGACCGCCGTGGAAGGGGCGTCGTCCTTGATATGACGGCGGGTAATCATGGTAAGCTTATGCCGGGCAGAGGGGGTTTGCACAACCGGGGTCTTGCGGAGTTTGTCCAAAGGGTCAAAATGATGGCCGGAGCATGACGCGCATTCGTATTCGCGCTTGCATGCTCTGTCCTTTTGTTTTCGCATGCCGGAAGGCGCGAAGCCGTACCCCGGGTTTGCGCGACATGTTTCAGGGAGGCCGCCAATGCTGTTTCAGGAAATCATTCGCCAGAAGCGCGACGGGGGCGACCTGTCGCCCCACGATCTGCAACAGATGGTCGCGGGGATCACCTCTGGCGAGGCCAGCGAGGGGCAGGTCGCGGCCTTCGCGATGGCGGTGTTCTTCAACGGCATGACCCACGCGGAGGCGGCGGCGCTGACGCTGGCAATGCGCGATTCCGGCGATGTGTTTGCCTGGGATCTGCCGGGGCCCGTGGTCGACAAGCATTCGACCGGCGGTGTGGGCGACAATGTCTCGCTGATGCTGGCGCCGATCGTCGCCGCCGCCGGGGGCTATGTGCCGATGATCTCCGGGCGCGGGCTCGGCCATACCGGCGGCACGCTCGACAAGATGGACGCGATCCCGGGCTATGTCTCGACACCGGACAACGCGCTGTTTCGCAAGGTGGTGCGCGAGACCGGCTGCGCGATCATCGGCCAGACCGCCGATCTCGCCCCGGCCGACAAGCGGTTCTACGGCATCCGCGACGTGACCGCGACGGTGGAATCGATCCCGCTGATCACCGCGTCGATCCTGTCGAAGAAGCTCGCGGCCGGGCTCGAAGGGCTGGTGATGGATGTAAAGACCGGCAATGGCGCCTTCATGGAGAGCTTTGATGACGCGGTGGCGCTGGCGGAAAGCATCACCGGGGTGGCGCGGGAGGCGGGGCTGGCCTGCCGGGCGCTGATCACCGACATGAACCAGCCGCTGGCCTCGGCCGCGGGGAATGCGCTGGAAGTGGCGAATGCGGTGGATTTCCTCACCGGACGCGCCCGCGACGCCCGGCTCGAAGCGGTGACGCTGGCGCTTGCGGGCGAGATGCTGGCGATCGGCGGGCTGGCGGAGAGCCGGGCCGCCGGGGTTGCCGCCGCCCGCAAGGTGCTCGAGAGCGGGGCGGCGGCGGAGGTGTTCGGTCGGTCTGTGGCGGCGCTCGGGGGGCCGGCGGATTTCGTCGCGGCGCCGGAGCGCTACCTTGCCCGCGCGAAGACCATCCGTCCGGTGGCGGCGCCGGATACCGGCCATGTCAGCGCCATCGGCTCGCGCGACATCGGGCTCGCGGTGGTGGAACTTGGCGGCGGACGGCGGCGGGCCGACGATGTGATCAACCCCGCCGTCGGCATCACCGGCCTGCTCGACCTCGGGGTCGCGGTCGCGAAGGGCGATCCGCTCTGCCTGATCCATGCCGATTGCGAAGAGGCCGCCGACCGGGCCGAAGCTCAGGTGCGCGCGGCCTATGAGATCGGCGCGGCCCGGCAGGTGCCCGACCCGGTGCTACAGGCGATCGGCTGAAACCACCCGAGACCGGGCCGCCAGTCCGGTTCAGTGCCCGTTCAATGATTGAACACCCGGGAGGGATGCAGCTCGCCGGAACGATAGATCCCCACGGCCACCGCCTTGCCGTCGAGGCTCGCCCAGGCCTCGTCTCCATATTCGGCATTCGATGCCAGCACCATCCCCGGATTGCCGTGCCGCATCCGGGTCGCGCCTTCGGGGGTGGCTTTAAGCTCCGGCAGGTCGTCGAGCCCCTCTTCGAGCGGACGCAGATAGCTGTCCAGCTCGGGCGATTTCGCCAGCTCTTCCACCAGATCCATGCTCACGCCCTCGTCGGCCTCGAACGGACCGGACCAGACCCGGCGCAGTTCGGACACATGGGCGTAACACCCCAGCGCCTCGCCGAGATCGCGTGCCACGGCGCGCACATAGCCGCCCTTGCCACAGATCATCTCGATCACCGCATGGTCGGTATCGGGCCGCGCCGCCAGCGCGATCTCGTCGACCCAGAGCGGCCGCGCCGCGACCTCGAAATCCTCGCCTTCGCGGGCCCGCTTGTAGGCGCGTTCGCCGTCGATCTTCACGGCGGAAAACTTCGGCGGCACCTGCATGATGTCGCCCTCGAAAGCCCTGAGTGCGGCGCGAATCTCGTCGTCGGAGGGGCGCGCGTCGGACGTGGCAATCACCTCGCCTTCGGCATCGTCGGTATTGGTGGCCTCTCCCAGCCGCACGGTAAAGCGGTAGGCCTTGAGCGCGTCGGTGACATAGGGCACGGTCTTGGTCGCCTCGCCGAGCGCGATCGCCAGCACGCCGGTGGCCTCCGGGTCGAGCGTGCCGGCATGGCCCGCCTTCCTCGCGTCCAGCGCCCAGCGCACCTTGTTGACCACCGCGTTGGAGCTCAGCCCCGCGGGCTTGTCGACGATCAGCCAGCCGTGGATGTCGCGGCCCTTCTTCCTGCGCCCCATCAGTCCTCTCCGTCCGTCTCGCCGGACTCTTCCTGCCCGCCCTTCTCGATATCCGCCCGCACCTGCGGCTCCGCCAGCAGCCGGCGGGTTTCGTCCATGCGGTCGAAGGTCTCGTCGATCATGAAGCGCAGATCGGGCGTGTGTTTCAGCGCGGTTGCCTTGCCGACCCGGTGGCGCAGCGCGCCCTTGTTGCGCGCCAGCGCGGCGATGGCTTCTTCGCGGTGCTCGCCGCCGAGCGGCATGACGTAAACCGTGGCGATGCGCATGTCGGAGGTGACGCGCACCTCTGAAATGGTGATCGACAGCCGGGTAAGGTCGGGATCATGCACGTCGCCATGCATCAGCATTTCGGAAATCGTCCGGCGGATGAGTTCGCCGACGCGGAGCTGGCGCTGCGAGGCGCCCTGGTGAGAGCGGTGTTTTGACATAGGCGGCATCTATGCAAGATTGTGCGCGCAGGCAACAGGGCTTACACCGGCGGGAAACGGGAGAATGCGATGAGCGAGACGCCAGGGATCGTGATCAACGGGGCCTCCGGCCGGATGGGGCAGATGCTGGTGAAGCTGGTGAGCGACAGCCCGAAGGCGCGGCTGGCGGGGGCGCTGGAGCGGCCCGGCCATGGCTGGATCGGACGTGACATCGGCGAGGCCATGGGCGGCGCGCCGCTCGGGGTGACAGTGGGCGACGATCCGCTGGAAGCGATGGCCAAGGCGCAGGCGGTGATCGACTTCACCGTGCCGGCGGCCACGGTGGCGCTGGCGGGCATCTCCGCGCAGGCCCGCGCGGTGCATGTGATCGGCACCACCGGGCTTCGCGGCGAGGATATCGCCCGGCTCGAGGCCGCCGCGCGGCATGCCACGATCATCCGCGCCGGGAACATGTCGCTCGGGGTGAACCTGCTGGTGCAGCTCACCCGCAAGGTGGCCGAGGCGCTGGACGAGGCGTTCGACATCGAGATTGTCGAGGCGCATCACCGTCACAAGGTCGACGCCCCCTCGGGCACCGCGCTGATGCTGGGCGAAGCGGCGGCGGAGGGGCGCGGGATCCCGCTCGAGGCCCATGCCGACCGTGGACGCGACGGGATCACCGGGCCGCGGGAGGCCGGACATATCGGCTTTGCCGCGATCCGGGGGGGCGACATCGTCGGCGAGCATGACGTGATCTTCGCGGGGCCCGGGGAACGGGTGGTGCTGCGCCACATCGCGTCGGACCGCGCGATCTTTGCCCGCGGCGCGCTGAAGGCGGCGCTCTGGGGGATCGGGCGGCATCCGGGCAGCTATGACATGGCAGACGTGCTGGGGCTTTGAGGCGACGCGCATGTTTGATCTGAGGCATCCGTTCTTCCTGCCCCTTTGGCGCCGCGTGCTGGTCGTGGTGCTGCTGGCGGGGTGGACCCTGATGGAACTCATGAATGAAACCTACACCTGGGCGGCCCTGGTCTTCGCCATGGCCGGTTACACCGCGTATCAGTTCTTCGTGGTCTGGAACCCGGAGGAATGGGACGAATGATCCCGGGGCTGGCCCCTCTGGCCCCTCTGGCCCCGTCTGGATCCGGGGCCACGGTCCTGTCGCCTGGGGGCTGTCCGGGCGGAAGAATCCTGTCGACAGCCGGGGGAGAATGGGTAGTGTCGGGCGACACGAAATGACGAGGGAGCGTCATGCGGTATCATACACCGGCAACTTTTGACGAGGCGGTGCGCATCGCTGCCGCAGGGGATGGGATCACCCGCTTTCTGGCGGGCGGCACGGATGTGCTGGTGCAGATGCGCGCCGGCATGGTGACGCCCGACGATCTCATCGACATCAAGCACATCCCCGGGGTGCGCGACATCACCCGCCTGCCCGACGGCGGCTGGCGGATCGGCGTTGCGGTGGCGGGGGCGGAGCTTGGCGAGCACGAGGCGCTCTGCGCCGACTGGCCGGGCGTGGTCGAGGCGATGGAGCTTGTGGGCTCCACCCAGGTGCAGGGCCGCGCGACCCTCACCGGCAACCTCTGCAACGCCTCGCCCGCGGCCGATTCGGTGCCCGCGCTGGTGGCCGCCGGGGCGATGGTCGAGGTGATGGGGCTGCAAGGCTTGCGGCAGTTGCGCGCCGAAGAGGTGCCGGTGGCGCCCGGCCGGACGGCGCTCGCCAAAGGCGAGGTGGTCACCGCGCTCCTCCTGCCCGCCCGCGGCGCGGCGGCGGCGGATGCCTATCAGCGCTTCATCCCGCGCACCGAGATGGACATTGCCGTGGTCGGTTGCGCGGTGAATCTCACGCTCGAGGGCGAGGTGATCCGCACGGCGCGGGTGGCGCTGGGCGCGGTGGCGCCGAAGGTGTTTCTGGTGCCGGAGGCGGCCGACGCGCTCATGGGCACCACACTCGACGGTGCCGCGCTCAAGGCGCTGGACGCCGCCGCTCAGGCCGCGGCGCGTCCGATCAGCGACAAACGCGGCACCGCGGCGTTCCGCACCGAGGTGGCGGGCGTGCTGGCGCGGCGGGTCGCCAAGGTGGCGTTTGAACGCGCGAAAACCCGGGCGGAAACCGGTGCGAAGGGAGGTGCGGCATGAGCAAGGTCCATGTGAGTTGCGATGTCAACGGCGACCGGGTTGAGTTTCTGACCGACCCGCGCGAAACCCTGCTCGATGTGCTGCGCGATCGTCTCGGCCTTACCGGCTCCAAGGAAGGTTGTGGCACCGGCGATTGCGGCGCCTGTTCGGTGATCCTCGACGGGCGGCTGGTGTCGTCCTGTCTGGTGCTGGGGGTCGAGGCCGAGGGCCACAGGATCGAGACCATCGAAGGCATGGCGGAAGGCGAGGCGCTGCACCCGTTGCAGCGGAAATTCCTCGAACATGCCGCCCTGCAATGCGGCTTCTGCACCCCGGGTTTTCTGGTCGCGGCGAAGGCGCTGCTCGCGAAGAACCCGGACCCGACCGAAGAAGAGGTGCGGTTCTGGCTCGCGGGCAATCTCTGCCGCTGCACCGGCTATGACAAGATCGTCCGCGCGGTGCTCGACGCGGCGGCCGAGATGCGGGGGGCGGCGTGATGACGGAACAGACCCAGTTCAAGCTGGTCGGCAAGCGGGTGTTGCGGCCCGACGGGCTCGACAAGGTGACCGGCCGCGCCCGCTACGGCGCCGATTTCGCCATGCCGGGGATGCTCTACGGCGCGGTGGTGCGCAGCCCGCATGCCCATGCGCGGATCCTGTCGATCGACGCGTCGAAGGCGCTGGCGCTTGACGGGGTGAAGGCGGTGGTGACGCGCGCCGACTTCCCCGAGGGGCTGACGGGCGAGGACTGGAACCTCCAGGAAAACGCCATGGCCGGGGATGTGGCGCTTTATGACGGCCATGCCGTCTGCGCCGTCGCCGCCACTTCGGCGCTGCTGGCGCAGGATGCGGCGCGGCTGATCGAGGTGGACTATGAGGTGCTGCCGCATGTGACCGATGTCGATGCGGCGATGACCCCGGAGGCCCCGGCGATCCGTCCGGGCAGCGCCAGCGATACGGTGCCGGAGGGCATGGCGCCGAATGTGGTGCAGTATATCGAGTTTGGCCGCGGCGATGTCGAGGCGGGCTTCGCCGAGGCCGATCTCGTGCGCGAACGCCGCTACACGACCGAGGCCACCCATCAGGGCTATATCGAGCCGCAGGCCTGCGTCGGCCAGCTTGGCGCCGATGGCAAGGGCGAGATGTGGGTGACCACTCAGGGCCATTGGTATGTGCGCAAGATGTGCGCCGATGTGCTCGGGCTCGACGTGGCGCAGTTGCGGGTCACCGCCTCGGAGATCGGTGGCGGGTTCGGCGGCAAGACCACGGTGTTCATGGAGCCGCTGGCGCTGGCCTTGTCGCGCAAGGCCGGGGGCAAGCCGGTCAAGCTGTTGATGAACCGCGCCGAGGTGCTGCGCGCCACCGGGCCGACGGCCTCGGCCTCGATGGATGTGAAGATCGGCATGAGATCCGACGGCACCATGACCGCTGCGCGTGCCGAATTTCGCATGCAGGGCGGGGCCTTCCCCGGTTCGCCGGTGGCCGAGGCGCTGCAATGCGCCTTTGCGCCCTACAAGCTCGATGCGGTGCAGCACGTGGGCTATGACGTGCTCACCAACCGCCCCAAGGCCGCCGCCTACCGTGCCCCGGGCGCGCCGATGGCGGCCTTTGCGGCCGAAAGCCTGATCGACGAGATGGCCCGTGAGCTTGGGCTCGATCCGATTGATATCCGCCTGAAGAATGCCGTCGAAGAAGGCGACCGGGCGAGCTATGGGCCGAAGTTCAGGCGGATCGGGCTGCGCGAGGTGCTGGAGGCCACGAAGGCGCATGAAAACTACACGGTGCCGCTCGGCCCCAACCAGGGGCGTGGCGTCGCCACCGGGTTCTGGTTCAACTACAACGGCGACACCTCCGTGTCGCTGGCGATTGCCGAGGATGGCGGCGCTCAGGTGGCGGTGGGCACCCCCGACATCGGCGGCGGCCGCGCCTCCATCGGGCTGATGGTGGCCGAGACCCTGGGCATTCCCTATGAGGCCGTGCGGGTCAATGTGGTGGAGACCGGCGCGCTCGGCATCAACGAGCCCACCCACGGCTCGCGCGCCACCTTTGCCACCGGCAAGGCGGCGGTGCTCGCGGCCGAGGCGGCGATTGGCGAGATGTGCCGCCGGGCCGCCGCCGAATGGGGGATCGACCCGGAGGCGGTCGAATGGGTCGACGGCGCGGCGCAGCCCGCCGGGCCCAACGCCGGGAAATTCCCGCCGATGAAGATCGCCGAGATCGCCGGCAAAATGTCTTCCACCGGCGGGCCGATCGCCGGCCATTGGGAAGGCTTCCCGCGCGGTGTGGGGGCGAGTTTCGGCACCCATGTGGCGGATGTGGAGGTCGACCCCGAGACCGGCCGGGTGACGGTGCTGCGGTACCTCGTGGTGCAGGACGCGGGCCGCGCGATCCAGCCCGATTATGTGGAAGGCCAGTATCAGGGCGGCGCGGCGCAGGGCATCGGCTGGGCGCTGAACGAGGGCTATGTCTATGGCGCGGACGGGCGGCTGGAAAACGCCTCCTTCCTCGACTACCGCATCCCCATCGCCTCGGATCTGCCGATGATCGACACGGTGATCGTCGAAGTGCCCAACCCGGGCCATCCGTTCGGGGTGCGCGGGGTCGGCGAGACCGGCATCGCCCCGCCGCTTCCGGCGATCGCCAATGCGGTGGCCGCCGCCACCGGGGTGCGGCTCACCGATCTGCCGATGAACCCGCCGCGGGTGCTGGCGGCGCTGCGCGAGCGGGCGGATGGTTGAGGTCAACCTCTGGTCGGGGCTGCGGCCGCTCACCGGCGGCCGCGCCGTGGTCGAGGTCGAGGCGGCCACGGTGGGCGCGCTGCTCGACGCCCTCGTGGCGGCGCATCCCGGGCTCCGGCCCTTTGTCGAGGCGGGGGTCTCGGTGGCCATCGACGGCGAGATCGTCAACGGCGACCGTTCGGCGGAGGTGCCGGAAGGCGCGGAAGTGTTTCTGATGCAGCGGTTGAAGGGCGGATAGGCCGCGCGCCCGGGAAAGCGGCCTCAGGGAGGGAAACCATGTCGATCATCGAAAAACTGCGGGACATCCTTGGCGAAGCCAATGTGCTGACCGGCGAAGAAACCACGCATGTCGCGACGGACTGGACCGGCAAATACGTTGCGGAACCGCTCTGCCTCGCCCGTCCCGGCAATACCGGTGAGGTCTCGGCACTGATGGCGCTGGCGCATGAGACCCGCACCCCGGTGGTGCCCATCGGCGGCAATACCGGGGTGAACGGCGGGGCTTATGCGCCGGGGGCGGTGCTGGTGTCGCTCGAACGGATGAACGCGATCCGCGAGATCGGCGTGGCCTCGCGGATTGCCCGGGTCGAGGCGGGGGTGGTGCTGGAACGGCTCCACGAGGCGACCGCCGAACACGGCCTCACCTTCCCGCTCACCTTCGGCGCCAAGGGTTCGGCGACCATCGGCGGGGTGCTGTCGACCAATGCCGGTGGCTCCAACGTGCTGCGCTACGGCAATACCCGGGCGCTGGTGCTGGGGATCGAGGCCGTGATGCCCGACGGGCGGGTGCTCGATCTGATGAGCGCGCTGCACAAGGACAATTCGGGCTATGACCTGCGCGATCTTCTGATCGGCGCCGAGGGCACGCTCGGGATCATCACGGCGGCGGTGCTGAAACTGGTGCCGCTGCCGCGCGCCTATGTGACCGCCTGGGTGACCCTGCCTTCGCTCGGTGATGCGCTTACGCTGCTCAACCGGCTTCAGATCGAGACCCGGGGGGCGGTGGAAGCCTTCGAATACATGCCGCGCGCCTATGTCGACGGGATCGTGGAGATGTTTCCCGAATTGCGGCTGCCGGTGCCGCCGGGCGAGGTGAACGTGATGCTGGAGCTTGGCGTCAGCGCCCGGAGCGAGGCCGAGCCCGGGCCGCACGGCGTGCCGCCGGCGCTGGAACAGCTCGAGGAATTGCTCGGCGAAGAGCTTGAAGCCGGGCGGCTGCTGGACGCGACCCTTGCGCGGTCGGAGGGGCAGCGGCGCGACATCTGGGCGCTGCGCGAGGCGGCGGCGGAGGTGATGCTCACCCGCAAGCCGAATGTGATGAACGACATCGCCCTGCCGCTCGACGGGGTGGTGCCGTTCTTCGAGCGCTTCCGGCCGGTGCTTGCGGAGATCGACCCCGGCGCGACCGATATTTCCGTGACCCATCTGGGGGATGGCAACATCCACTATACGGTCTATCCGACCCGCGACGATCCGGCGCTCAATGATGCGATCATGGAAGCGGTCGAGGATGTGGTGGGCCAGCTCGGCGGGTCGTTCAGTGCCGAACACGGGATCGGGCTGTCGAAAAAGGCCTCTATGGCGCGGCGCAAGGATCCGGTGGCGCTGGAGGTGATGCGTCAGGTGAAGGCGGCGCTGGACCCGAGGAATGTCATGAACCCGGGCAAGGTGCTGCCGGATTGAGCGCGCTGCCCCGGGCCTTGGCTGTTGGCTTTGGCTGTTAGCGGGGCCCGGGGGGCGAGTATTTTTGCCAGGAAAAGGGGGGGGGCGCGGGGCCTTGGCCCGGCGGTGGTGCGCGGGTTGAGGCCGGTTTGAGGCGGCGTCAAGGTTAATGCGCCCTGGTGAGGGCGTGGTCAGGGACGCGGGGGTTTGCGCCAGTCGAAGAAGCCTTCGCCGGCGCGGGCAAGGAGCGTCTGCGCCATGTCACGACCGATCTCGGGGCCGTCTTCCACTGCGCCGGTGATGTCTTCGGCGAGCGCTTCGGAACCATCGGTGCGCAGGATTTCGCCGCGAAGCCGGAGGCTTTGGCCGTCGAGGGTGGCGAGCCCGGCGATTGGCGTCTCGCAAGAGCCGTCGAGCGCGGCCAGAAAACTGCGTTCCGCCGCGAGGCGCTGGCCGGTCTCGCGGTGGTGGATCGCCTCGAGCAGCGCGGCGGTGGCGCTGTCGGCCGCGCGCCGCTCGATGCCGATGGCGCCTTGAGCGATGGCGGGCAGCATCACCTCCGGCGCGATCGGGCTGTGCGGCACGTCTGTCATGCCCAGCCGGTTGAGCCCGGCTCTGGCGAGAAAGGTGGCCTCGGCGAGACCGTTCCGGAGCTTGCCGAGCCGGGTCTGGACGTTGCCGCGGAACTCCACCACGCGGAGGTCCGGCCGCCGGTTGAGCAGTTGCGCCTTGCGGCGGAGCGAGGATGTGCCGACCGTGGCGCCTTCGGGCAGCTCCGCCACCGCCTTGTAGCTCAGCGAGACGAAAGCATCCGCCGTGCTTTCGCGCGGCAGGAAACAATCGAGCAGCAGGCCCTGGGGTTGTTCGACCGGCATGTCCTTCATCGAGTGGACGGCGATGTCGATCCCGCCGGCGCTGAGCCGGTCCTCGATCTCCTTGGTGAACAAGCCCTTGTTGCCGATCTCCTTCAGCGGCCGGTCGGCGGCGATCAGCGCGGCGTCGTCGCCGGAGGTGCGGATCACCACGATTTCGAAGGCGGTTTCGGGCAGGTCGAAGGCGGCCATCAGCCGGGCGCGGGCCTCATGGGCCTGTGCGAGCGCGAGCGGCGAGCCGCGGGTGCCGATCTTGAGCGGCCGGGCGGGGGAGGGCAGGGCGAGCGTCATGGGAGGGAGGTTTACCCCTGGCGGACGGGTCTGTCCACGCCGCCCGCGCTTGACAATGCGGGGCGGCCTTGGGAACCAGATGCCAGCGAAAGGACCGACGATGACCAAACTTCTCCTGCGTGCCCTGGCGGGCGAAACCCTTCCCGTGCCGCCGATCTGGATGATGCGTCAGGCGGGCCGCTACCTGCCGGAATACCGCGCCACCCGGGCACAGGCAGGCGATTTCCTGAGCCTGTGCTACAACCCGGAGCTGGCCGCCGAGGTGACGCTGCAACCGATCCGCCGCTTCGGGTTCGACGCGGCGATTCTCTTTGCCGATATTCTGCTTCTGCCGCAGGCTCTGGGGGCGGATCTGTGGTTCGTGACCGGTGAGGGGCCGCGGCTGTCGACGATTAGCGGGCAGGGCGATTTCGACAGGCTGAAGCCCGCAAGCGCGATCCACGACCATCTGGCGCCGGTCTATGAGACCTTGCGGATCCTCACCCGCGAATTGCCCGACGAGACCACACTCATCGGCTTTGCCGGGGCGCCCTGGACCGTGGCGACCTATATGATCGCCGGGCGGGGCACGAAGGATCAGGGCCCGGCCCATGCGCTGAAGGCCGAAAACCGGGCGCTGTTCGAGGCGCTCATGGAGCGGCTCACCGAGGCGACCATTGACTATCTGTCGATGCAGGTGGAGGCCGGGGCCGAGGTGGTGAAGCTGTTCGACAGCTGGGCCGGATCGCTGAAGGGTGAGGATTTCACCCGTTACGCGCTGGAACCCGCGAAGCGGATCATTTCCGAACTCAAGACGCGCCACCCGGGCCTGCCGGTGATCGCCTTTCCGCGCGAGGCGGGGGAGCGCTATATCGGCTTTGCCCGGGCCACCGGCGCCGATTGCGTGGCGCTCGACAATTCGGTGTCGCCTGTCTGGGCGGCGGAGAAGGTGCAGGTCGACGGCTGCGTTCAGGGCAACCTCGCGCCGGGCCATATGGTGACCGGCGGCGCGGCGCTGGTGGCGGCGACCCGCGAGGTGGTGGAGGCGTTTCGTCAGGGGCCGCATGTGTTCAACCTCGGCCACGGCATCACCCCGGATGCCGACCCGGAAAATGTGCAGCTGATGATCGACACTGTGCGTGGCTGACCGCGCGGCTGAGGGTGCGGCTGATGTCAGATCATCGCGTCATGCGCCCATTGCAGCAGCGCCTGACGTTGGCGCGGGCGGCAGGAGAGATCGCCGCTCATGCAATTGGCCCGCACTTGTCCTGCGTGCCGGGCGAAGGCGCGCCAGCGTTTGATCTGGGCGGCGTCGGTTTCGGGCAGGCGGCGGCCCATGTAGTAGCGGCAATACCACTGGAACCAGCCGCGCGGGTCGGGGCCGATGATCCAGCCCTTCTGCCGCCAGACCGACAGCGGCTGGCGCGACTTTACCCCGAAGAAATTGAGCCGCGGGTCCGGGCGGTCTGACAGTTTTGCCCCGTCATACCAGTCGGCGGGAAACTCGGCCCGGCAATCGTTGAGATATTTGCCCTCGAACACCCCCATGGCGAGCATTTCCGCCGGGCTGTAAGCGGGTGCGAAGCCGGGATCGAATTCCGCGCCCATCGGGGCTTCGAGCCGGTAGGCGTAGCCCTGCTGCATCCGGTCGTCGACCTCGATGATCTGGTGCTCGGTCATGGTCGCGGGTCCATCGGGGCGCGGGGAAGACGGTGGCTCAATGGGCGGGGGCGCCCACGGCGTCGACCAGACAGCGGCCGCCATCGACCGTCAGCACCTGTCCGGTCATGAAGCCGGAGCCGTCGGAGGCGAGATAGCGCACGGTTTCGGCCAGTTCCGAGGCGCCGGCGATGCGGCCGAGCGGGGTGCCGTCGACGATCATGCCGCGCAGCGCCGGGTCTTCGCGGAGGGTCTCGTGCAGGGTCGCGCTCATCACCGAGCCGAAGCTCACGGCGTTGACCCGGATCCGGTAGGGCGCCAGTGCCACCGCCAGCGCCCGGGTGGCCTGTTCCAGCGCTGCCGCGGCGATCGAAAAGGCCATCAGCCCGGGCTGGGTGCGGTTGGAAGCGATCGACGAAAGGTTGATGATCGCGCCCAGCGGTTCGGCGGAATCGTCGGCCACCGCCTCGCCTTGCGCAATGAAGCGTTTCGCCACCGCCTGCGACAGCCTGAGCGCGGTCATCAGGTTCTGGTCGAGCAGCGTCTCGACCGTCTTGTCCTTCATGTCGAGCGGATCGGAGGCGACCATCTGGCGCGACGCGTTGACCAGAATATCCACCCGGTCGAAGGCATCCACCGCCGCCGCGATCAGATTGGTGATCGTGAGTTTGGTGCGCAGATCACCCGCATGGATCCGCACGTTGCGGTCCTCACCTTCGGCGCCGTCGCTGGTTTCCGGATTGCGGCCGAATTCTTCGATAAGCTTCGCCTCGTCGGCATCGGCGCAGACCACATTTGCTCCCTGAGCCGCGAAATGCCGGGCGATGGCAAGGCCGACGCCATTGGCGGCGCCGGTGACGATGGCCGTCTTGCCGGTGATCGAAAAAGACATTTGCCTCTCCTGATTCCCTCTTGCCGAGCCTATGCCCGTGGCGGGCGATGTGAAGCCCATTGCCGCGGCCCGGGGCGGTTTGGTCGGGGAGTGTGGCCTTTGCACGGGGTTTCGCCCGGGGGTTGTGCGGGCTGGCCGGGGGCAACCATGCCCCTGAGGGGTGCGTATTGCCCTTTGCGGCCTCAGCCCGGCTTCTGCCGGGGTTTGCGGGCATGGATCACCTTGAAGCCGCCGTTTCCACCGGTCTCGCTGACCTCGGCAAAGGCGGTGCCCAGCGCCGCCTCATAAGGCAGATGCCGGTTCGCGACCATCCAGAAGCTGCCGGAAGGTGCGAGCATCCGCGCGGCGGCGGTGATGAAGGCCCGGCCGAGCCCCGGGTCACCGGCGCGGCCGATATGGAACGGCGGGTTCGACACCACCGCATCGAAGCGCGCGGGCGGGTGCCAGCAGGTGGCGTCGGCCCAGTGAAACCGCGCGCGGGGGTCGGGGAGGTTCGCCCGGGCACAGTCGAGGGCAATGGCGTCGGTCTCGACAAGATGCAGCTCCGTCACCGTGCCGCTTGCGAGGATATGCCGGGCGAGAAAGCCCCATCCGGTCCCGAGGTCGGCCACCCGGCCGCTGAGCCCCGGCAGGGCCTCGACCAGCGCGAGCGAGCCCTTGTCGGGCCCGTCGGCGGAAAACACCCCGGGCCGGGTGATGAAACCGCCGATCTCACGGGGGCGCGCCGTCCAGTCGGGAAAGCGGGCGTCTTCGATCCAGAACAGCTTGCCATGGGCCTTGGACAGGCTCCCGGCCAGCGGCACAAGGCGTTTCACCGCCTTGAGCGTTGCATCGACCCCGTCGGTCTTCTGTCCGTCCACCAGCACCAGGGGCGCAAGCGCCGCCGCTTCGCTGATCAACGCCTTCTGGGCGTCGCGCGCGCGGGGCAGGACCACCAGCGCGGCGGCGAAGCGCCCTTGCGGGGTTCGGACGGTCTCGTAGCCCGCCGCCTGCCACTGCGCCGTGGCCACGGCATCGTGGCTGACGAGTGTCAGGCGCGCGCGTGGCAGAGCGGAAAGATCGTAGCCCGGCGGCGGGCCGAACACCGCGATCCGCCCGTCGGACAGATCGGGAGCGCCGGTTGAAAGCGCCAGAGACAAGCGGGAAACACTCATGATGAAAATGCCGCCAGAGCTGAAACGGCCGGAAAAGGGTCACAGCCAACCCTCTTCCGGCACAGCCATCAGCCCCCGTCAGCCCTCGTTGCCGAAGCCGAAGGTCTCGGTCACATAGTCGATGTCCTTGTCCCCGCGCCCCGAGAGGTTGATGAGGATCGACTTGCCGGGGTTCTTCGGCGCTTCGCGCATTGCCCAGGCCACCGCATGGGCACTTTCCAGCGCCGGGATGATGCCTTCGTGGCGCGACAGCTTGTAGAAGGCGTCGAGCGCTTCCTTGTCGTCGGCCGCGGTGTAATTCACCTTGCCGGTCTTGTGCAGATAGGCATGTTCCGGGCCGACGCCGGGATAGTCGAGGCCGGAAGCCACGGTATGCACCGGCGCGGGTTCGCCATTTTCGTCCTTCAGCACGAGGGTGCGGAAACCATGAATGTCGCCATCTTCGCCGAAGGTGATGGTCGCGGCATGGTGGCCGAGCTTCGAAGAGGTGCCCAGCGGCTCGACACCGTAAAGCGCGACCTCTTCTTCGTCGAGGAAACCGGAGAACAGCCCCATGGCGTTGGACCCGCCGCCGACGCAGGCGCCAACCAGATCGGGCAACTCGCCGGTCATGTCGAAGAATTGCTCACGCGCCTCGATGCCGATGATGTGCTGGAAATCCCGCACCATCATCGGGAACGGGTGCGGGCCTACCACCGAGCCGATGGCAAAGAGCGCGGTGTCGGCCTGTTCAACATAGGAAGCAAAGGCGCTGTCGACCGCCTCTTTCAGCGACCGGCCGCCGAAGCCCACCGGCACGACCTTCGCGCCGAGCAGCTTCATGCGGGTGACGTTCGGCGCTTCCTTCTCGATGTCGATCTCACCCATGTGGATCTCGCACTCCAGCCCGAAATAGGCCGCCGCGGTGGCCAGCGCCACACCATGCTGGCCGGCACCCGTCTCGGCCATGAGCTTCTTCTTGCCCATGAACTTGGCGAGCAGCCCCTCGCCCATGCAATGGTTGAGCTTGTGGGCGCCGGTGTGGTTGAGGTCTTCGCGTTTGGCATAGATCCGGGCGCCGCCGACGAGGTCGGAGAGGTTGCGCAGATAGCTCACCGGGGTCGGACGGCCCTGGAAATGCTTGCGGATATGGCGCAGCTCGGCGATGAAATCCGACGACTTGGAAATCCGCTCATAGCTTTCGCGGATGTCCCTGAAATGCGGTTCCAGCGGCGGCGGCAGCATCGCGCCGCCATACTCGCCGAAATAGCCGTCGCGGGTGGGGTGGGATTTGAGATAGCTCACGGGGCTGGTCCTTCTTGTTGGGTCCAGGGCAAGGATTGAAAGGTTTTTCCCGTCCGGGCAAGCATGTTGGCCGGGAATGCTCCCGATTGACGGGGAAAAGTACCCTCTACTTTTCCTTTGTCGGCGATTCGCGGGTGCGGTAGGCTTGTTTCCAAAGTGGCATGAAACCGTAACCCAGAGGGAGATTTCACATGGGAAAGAGAGACGACCTCATCGCCAGATACGCCGATGACCTGAAGAACAAATGCGGTGTCGAGCCGGATATGGACCTGCTCACCAAGGTCACCATCGGTTGCGGACCGTCGATCTACAATGCCGACGCCGGGACGGTCGCGGCCAGCCAGGCGAGTGAACTGGAGCTGGTGAAGACCAATTTCCTGATGAAGAAGCTGGGCCTCGCCGACGGGCCGGAACTGATGGACGCGATCAATTCGGTGATGGAGACTTACGGCCGCTCGGAGCGCAACAAATACCGCCCCGTGGTCTATTACCTGCTCACCAGACACTTCCACAAGGAAAGCGTCTACGGCTGACCCCCGATACGCGGTGCGCCCGGCGATTCAAAGGGCTCAGCATTTCATGATTGCGGCGCACCCCTGTTTCGCCTATGGTTCCGATGTGGCCAGGACGGCCGGACCTTTTTCAAGAGACACGTGTGGTGCTGAGGGAGCACGTGGGGTGGAAGGAGGGTTCCGGTCCGGGCGGAACCCTCCTTTTCGTATCAGAACAAGACCAAGATCAGGATCACGCCAATGATGGCGCAACCCATGGTGGCATGGCCGCAGTCGACCCGCGTCAGCCTGAACGGACGATTGCCACAGGCGTTGTTCATCATGATCCACGAGCCGATCATGAACAGGCCGATGCCGCCACCGGCCATCAGCCCTGTCAACAGCCCGTCAATCCCGGCCTGGAGCGTTATGCAAAAAACCTGATGGAGTGGATGCCCCCACTCAACGGCATCGCAATGTGCCATGTTGGCTATGACCAACAGCAATAGGGAGGCATCCATGTCCGAAGTTGGCATTGTCGGTATCGACCTTGCAAAGCAGGTTTTTCAACTTCACGGGGCGTGTTCGGACGGCTCGGTTGGGTTTCGCAAGCGGTTGTCACGGTCTCATCTGGTTAAAGGTCGGATGCTTCAGCGGTGGGGCCGACCTTCTCGCCCAGCTCCGCCCCGGCGAAGACGGGCTGATCCTCACCGACGGACCCCGCTGCGCCACCTTCCTGCCGATGATCTGGGACAGCCTGCCGGAACCCCGCGCCTTTCTGGAACAGCTCAGGCGCAAGGCGGGGCTGGCGGAAGATCACTGGTCGGAAAGGCTCATGGTCAGCCGTTATCGTGCCGAAAGCTTCAGCGAGCCGCCTCGATCAGCCTGAACGCGTCGGCCTCTGCATCATACCACCACAGATCGCCCTTGCCGATGTCGTTCCAGAGCCCGTGCAGGGTGAGCCGTCCGGCCTCGACCGCCTCGCGCACGAAGTCAAAGCTCATCAGATTGTCGAGCGACATCTTCACGCCTTCCTTTTCCAGCGCATCGGCGCAGGCATCGCCCGAGCATGTCGCGCGCAGCTTTTCGTAAGCGGGGGCGAGATGCCTGATCCAGCGGCCAACGAAATTGGTACTGTCGGCAAGTTCCGGGGCCTTGCCGGTGGCAATCCTGTGATAACCGTGCACCCCGCCGCAATTCGAATGCCCCATGACGATCAGATGCGGCACCTTGAGCGCCGTCAGCGCAAATTGCACCGCAGCCGCCGTGCCCTGCTCCGGTCCGCCCGCGCCGAAAGGCGGCACCAGGTTGGCAACACTGCGCTGCACGAAGAAATCGTCCTCCGCCAGGCCGAACAGATTGGTCGGGATCACCCGGGAATCGCAGCAGGAAATCACCATCGCCGCCGGGTTCTGGGCGCCGGCAAGCGCGCTCATGCGGGCCTTGGCTTCGGACGATCGCCCGGCTTTCCAGGCGAGATGCCGCTTGGCAAGGCTGGCGGGAAGTGGCTGGGCAATGGGCATGGGGCACCTCTGTTGGATCGTTTCGGGCGTTCTAGGCCGAACCGCGCCATGTTTGAAGCGCGGGTTTGCGTCTGCCGGGTGCGGCAAGGCGTTTTCGTGCGAAATTCGAAAGAAATGCAAAGGATTTCCCGCTTGCATGGAAACGTTTTCTTGAGACGCTGGTGGCAGGGTGCCGGTGTGGGAAAATGGGGAATGAAGGGGTGGAACAGTGACCGCCGTTCTCGAACTGAAATATGAAGATTCCATCCGTCTCGACCGGTCGCAACTCGATGTACTCTACCAGAGCCTGGGCGCGATCGGTGCGGACAAGGTTGTGAGCCAGGCGTTGGAAGACCTTGCCGTTGCGCTGTCGCGGGGGGACAGGGAATACCGTGAGGGCCGGCTTGACGATCTCCGCCTTTCGGTGCGGGGCCTGATCGCGGTGGCGCAGCAGATCGGCATGACCACGCTCGCCCGCGTCGGGCGCGATGTGCTGGAGCTGTCATCGAGCCATGATGCGGCGGCCTTCGGCGCCGCCATGGCGCGGCTCGAACGCATCGGCGAATGCTCGCTGGCAGCGTTCTGGGATTTGCAGGACATGAGTGTCTGATCAGACCGGGCGCATGGGCTTGCCCCCGGCGAACGGGCCTGTAGGCTGGCCGCATATCCAGACGGAGACGATGCCCATGCCGCTTACATTCGCACCTTCCGGGGCCGAAGCCCTGCCGCTCATCCTTGTCGACGAATCCGGGGTCGGCGCGCTGGCCGGGGAGCTTGAGCCCGCCCAGCGCAGCTGGCTCGAAAGCGCGGGCTTCAAGGGCAGGCTCGGGAGCGCGCTGGTGCTGCCGGGGCCGGACGGTGCCCCGGCCGTGGCTCTGGGCGGGCTCGGCACCGATGAAACCCGCGCCCGCAACCGGTTCGGTGCCGCCGGCATCCGGACCAGGTTGCCCGCGGGAACCTACCGGCTGATCACCGGGCCCGAAGGCGCGGTGCTCGAGGAGTTTGCCCTCGGCTGGCTGCTCGCCGGCTACCGCTTCACCCGTTACAAGGCGGGCACGGCGCCGAAGGCCGAGCTGATCGCGCCCGATGGCGTCGATGCCGCCCGCCTCGAGACCATCGCCGCCAGCGAGGCGCTGACCCGCGACCTGATCAACACCTCATCGGCCGACATGGGCCCGCATGAGCTTGAAGACGCCGCCCAGGCGCTGGCGGGCGAGTTCGGCGCCAGCATCGGGGTGACGCTGGGCGACGATCTGCTGTCGGAAGGCTTCCCCATGGTGCACGCGGTCGGGCGCGCCTCGACCCGGGCGCCGCGGCTGATCGACCTGCGTTGGGGCGAGACCGGCCCGGCGCTGACGCTTGTCGGCAAGGGGGTCTGCTTCGACACCGGCGGGCTCAACCTCAAGCCCGGCGCGTCGATGGGGCTGATGAAGAAGGACATGGGCGGTGCGGCGACCCTTCTCGGGCTCGCGCGCTCGATCATGGCGCTGGGCCTGCCGCTGCGGCTCCGGGTGCTGATCCCGGCGGTGGAAAACAGCGTCAGCGGCAATGCGATGCGGCCGGGCGATGTGCTCACCAGCCGCAAGGGGCTCAGCGTCGAGGTCAACAATACCGATGCCGAGGGCCGTCTGGTGCTGGCCGACGCGCTGGCGCTGGGCGATGAGGAAACGCCGGACCTCGTGGTGTCGATGGCGACGCTCACCGGCGCGGCGCGGGTGGCCGTCGGCCCCGACCTCGTGCCGTTCTATGCCACCGAAGCGGCGGATGCCGAAGCCGTGAAGCGTGCGGCGAAACGGGTCGCCGATCCGGTCTGGGAGATGCCCTTCTGGGCGCCCTATGAAGCGAAGATCGAGCCCGCGATTGCCGATCTCGACAATGCCCCCGCGGGCGGCATGGCCGGGTCGATCACCGCGGCGCTGTTTCTCAAACGCTTCGTGACCCGAAGCCCGCGCTACATGCATTTCGACATCTACGGCTGGCAGCCTGATGCCGCTCCGGCGCGCCCCAAAGGCGGCGTTGGCCAGGGCGCACGCGCGCTGCTTGACGCCCTTCCGGAGCTTCTGGCGCTGTGACCGACAAACGTCTTCTGCGCTCCAACGGCCGCGTCGCCCATGCCTCCCTCGCCGGCCAGATCGAGGGCGTGCGCTTCACCGAAGGCGAATGGCGGCAGGTCGAGGCGCCCTCGCTGCCGCTGCTTGACGCGCCGGACGGGTCGCGCATCCGTGAGTTGTTGCAGGGTGACCGTTTCTGTGTGCTCGACCGCGACGATGGCTTCGCCTTCGGCTTCGCGGCGCGCGACGGCTATGTGGGCTGGGTGTTTGCCGAGTTCCTGTTCCCGGAGCTTGCGCCCACCCACCGGGTTTCGGCGATCCGCTCCAACTGGCAGGAGGAGCCCGACATCAAACGCGCGCTGCGGGTGTTTCCGTTGTCCTTCGGCGCCCGCGTCCGGGTGGCGCGGGTCGTGGGGCCCTGGGCGAAGCTCACCATCCAGACCCCGCCGGACGCCGCCTGGTTCCGCGAAGCCTGGATGCCGGCGGCGCATCTCGCGCCGGTGGAGAGCCTTGAGGCAGACCCGGTGGAGGTTGCCGAACGCTTCCTCGGCACGCCTTATCTCTGGGGCGGCAATACGGCTTACGGGATTGATTGCTCGGGGCTTGTGCAGGCGGCGCTCAACGCCTGCGGTCTGGACTGTCCGGGCGACAGCGACATGCAGATGACGCTGGGTGAAGCGGCGACGGGGGCGCACCGGCGCGGCGATCTGCTGTTCTGGAAGGGCCATGTGGCGATGGTGGTGGACGGGGCGCGGATGATCCACGCCAATGCGCATCATATGGCCGTGGCCCATGAAGAGATCGACGCCGCCCTTGCGCGGATCGAGGCGCAGGGCGACGGGCCGCTGATCGCCCGGCGGCGGTTGGCGCCCGCGGATCCGCCAAAGGGCTGAGCCAGAAACGACCCCGCCCGGCCGTTGATCGACCGGGCGGGGGGTGGTGGTGGGGCCAGCGGGCCGGCCCCGGTCACGTCATTCGCTGTCAGGCCTATTCGTAGACGCCGCCCTTCTTCACCTTGTCGGCGAAGTCGGTGGTGCCGCCGGCGGCGAGGGTTTTGGCCTGATCGACCCAGTTGTCGCGGCTGACGCGGCCCTTGAAACCCTTGAGATTGGCATCGACCCAGGCAACTTCTTCGGCGGTCCAGGCGGCGATCTGGTCGAAATGGAAAAACCCGAGTTCGTTGCAGAGCTTTTCGAGCCCCGGGCCGATGCCCTTGATCTGCTTGAGATCGTCGGGCTTGCCATCGCGGGCTTCGGTGAGGGTCGTAGGCTTCACGCCTTCGTTCTCGCCTTCGAAAACGCCGTCGCCGTCGAAATCGCGGTCGCCGGCCCCGTCCGGGTGGACCGGGTGAACACCGTGATCGGCCTCGACCGCTTCGGCCACCGCCACCGCTTCCGCTGCCGCCTCCATCGCCGCAACTTCGGCCGCCTCTGCCAGCTCTTCGGCCTGCGTCACCCGGGCTTCGAGTTCGGCGATCCGCGCGTCCTTTTCGTGCGCCTCGCCACGGCAGGCATCAAGCTCGGCTTTCACGGTGCCAAGCTCGCCCGCGCAGGCTCTTGCCTTGCCGTTGCAGGCGTCAAGCTCGGCACGCAGCCGCGCTTCCGCCTCGGCGTCGCCCCTGCGGCGGCCCCAGATGATCCAGCCCACCAGGAGCCCCAGCAGCGCTGCAAGAACGATCAGCAGCAGCATTTCGCTGATCAGAAAACCCCATTCCTGAAACATGTCTTTTTCCTTTCCCTGGCCGCGCTCAGTTGTTGGGCCACTCGAAGGTGGTGCGCCGGTTATGCGCCCGTCCTTCTTCGGTTTCGTTGGTTGCAACCGGCCTGGTCTGGCCATAGCCGATGGCGATCATCTTGCCCGCCGGCACACCGCGGGCTTCCAGCGCCTGTTTCACGGTGCGGGCGCGCTGGCTCGACAGCAGGAAGTTGCGTTGCGGATCGCCCTGCGCGTCGGTATGGCCGCCGATGGTCACCTGCATCCCCGGCCCCCGGGTGCAGAGATTGAGGATGCCGGCGAGATCGTCGAGCACCGGCATCGAAGCGGGATCGAGCTTGGCGGAGCCGGTGACATAGCGGATCGGGGTTTGCGCGACCCGCTGCATCGCGGCTTCGGTGCACAGCTCGGCGGTCGGTTCTTCGAACCCCGGGGGCAGGGCGACCCAGCGACCGCCAAAGGCGTACTGGCGCTGGCCGGTATAGGCGTTTTGCCGCTCGGTGCCGTCGGCGGGCCGTTCGACAGCCCCGGTCACATTCAGCGCCACGCCGTCGCCGAGTGCCGTGGCGAGCGCCATGGCCACCCCTTCGGGCGCCAGCCCGGCAAGCGCTTCGGCCGAAACGGAAAGGCCATCGTTGCTGCCGTGAAGGGTGAGGCTCTCGACATTTGCAAGCCCGCTGGCAAGGGCGGCAGCCGCGCTGTCGACGCCGGGCAGTTCGGCGAAGGTACCGGTCACCTCGCCCGCCTTCACCTCCCTGCCGAGTGCCGCGGCGATCGTTTCGGTGCCGGAGCCTTGCGGCAGGATGCCCGCGAGGCTGAAGCCGGTGTCGGCGTCGTAGTCGAGCGAAAAGTCGATCACCCCCGGGTCGTCGACCCAGCGGCCGCCAAAGGCGTACTGGCGCTGGCCGGTATAGGCGTTTTGCCGCTCGGTGCCGTCGGCGGGCTGTTCGACAGCCCCGGTCACGTTCAGCGCCACGCCGTCGCCGAGTGCCGTGGCGAGGGCCATGGCCACCCCTTCGGGCGCCAGCCCGGCAAGCGCTTCGGCCGAAACGGAAAGGCCATCGTTGCTGCCGTGGAGGGTGAGGCTCTCGACACTTGCAAGCCCGCTGGCAAGGGCGGCAGCCGCGCTGTCGACGCCGGGCAGTTCGGCGAAGGTGCCGGTCACCTCGCCCGTCTTCACCTCCCTGCCGAGTGCCGCGGCGATCGTTTCGGTGCCGGAGCCTTGTGGCAGGATGCCCGCGAGGCTGAAGCCGGTGTCGGCGTCGTAGTCGAGCGAAAAGTCGATCACCCCCGGGTCGATCACCTCGATCGCAACAACGCTGTCGTACCCCTCCGGCACCACCAGCGCGGCACGCGCGGCGGCGTCCTCCACCGGGGTTGCCGCGATGCCGTTGAGGGTCAGCGTGCCGCCGGTCAGCGCGAAACCGCCCTCATCAAGGGGGCCAAGAGCCGCGGCCCCGCCGCTGACCGCGTTGCCCCAGCCACCGGGCGCGCCGGAGGCAAGCGGCAGATCCGCGACCGGCACACCGGCAGTGACCAGCGCGGCCTTTGCGGCTTCGGTCGGCGCGTAGCCCATGGCCTCGATCGCGCTGTCACCTGCGCCTTTCGCAAGCGCGGTCTCGAACGGGTCGACCCGCGGCAGCACCTCGATGCCGTCGGTATGGACCACCCGGCGGCCGCGCAGCCCGTCGAGCTCTTTCCGGATTGCCGCAAGGTCTTCTTCAGTGTCGGCGATACCGGTGGCGACAATGTCGCGTCCGCTCACCCGCATCGCCAGCGGATGGATGTGTTTGGCCGCCACGGCACTGGCCGCCGCGGCGATCTGGTTTTCCATGGATACGGCGTGCGATTTCGCGCCCCAATAGGTGAGGCCCGCAACCCCAGCGACGAAGACAAGCGCGCCCAGGCCCTTACTCATGATTTCCCCCATGCTTTCCGGCAGCCAATACCTCAAGAAAGGTCAAAGGCAGCGTCACTTGGCAAGGGGGAAAGCCCGAGTGTTTTTCTCATGGGCCAAAAGAAGGCGTTTTTGAGGCCCTTTTGTGTCCGTCCTGCAACGTCAGACCGCCGCTTTCAGGCTTTCTTCGATGTAGATTTCACGCAGCCGTTTCGCCACCGGACCAGGCGTGCCACCGCCCAGCGCCACGCCGTCTATCTCGACCACCGGGGTGACGAAGGTGGACGCCGACGTCACGAAAGCCTCGTCCGCGGCTTGCGCTTCAGCGATGGTGAAGGCGCGTTCTTCCACCTCCATCTGCGCTTCGGCGGCATAACGCAGCACCGCCGCCCGGGTGATGCCGTGCAGGATGTCATGCGACAATTCGCGGGTGATGATCCTGCCGCCGCTGACGATATAGGCGTTGTTCGACGTGCCTTCGGTGACCTTGCCGTTTTCGACGAACCAGGCGTCGTCAGCGCCCGCCGCCTTCGCCGCCATCTTGCCCATGGAGGGGTAGAGCAGCTGCACCGTCTTGATGTCGCGCCGGTGCCATCGCAGATCCGGCAGCGAGATCACCCTGATGCCGGAGGCGGCGGCGGGGTTGTCGATGAGATCCGGCATCGGTTGAGTGAAGGCGACCACCGTGCAGGGGATCTTGTCCGGGTCGGGAAACAGGAAGCTGCGGTCGCCGGGGTTGCCGCGGGTGATCTGGACGTAGAGCAGGCCGTTGCCGACCGCGTTCCGGGCCAGCAGTTCGTGGTGGATGTCGAGCAGCGCCTCGCGCGAGAGCGGCCGGGGCATGTCGAGTTCGCCAAGCGAGCGGGTGAGGCGGGCGTCATGGCCGTCGAAATCCACCAGCTTGCCGCCGATCACCGAGGTGACCTCATAGACCCCGTCGGCCATCAGAAAGCCGCGGTCGAAGATCGAGACCGTCGCCTCCTCCTCGGGCAGATATTCTCCGTTGACGTAGACGATGCGGCTCATGGCGGTCTCCTTGCTGGGGCCTGCGGGGTCTGACCCCGGGCGGGGCGTCTGCTCCTGTCTCCCGGGTAGCGCGAAACCGGCCAAAGAAAAAGCCGTCCCTTGCGCCCGAGGCCGGAAACTTGCGCCCCAGTCAGCCCCCCGGTCAGCCCCAGAGCCGCGCCTCCGGCGGAAAGATCCCCGCCTCGCCATAGCGGATCGGCACCTCACGGTCGCGCGCCAGCAGCAAAGGCCCGTCGAGATCGGTGACCATCGCCCCCTGCGCCACCAGCACCGCCGGCGCCATGGCCAGCGACGAGCCGGCCATGCAGCCCACCATGATGCCGAAGCCCCCGGCCTGCGCGGCCTGTTTCAGCGCCAGCGCCTCGGTCAGCCCGCCGGTCTTGTCGAGCTTGATGTTGATCACATCGTATTTGCCTTTCAGCCCCGCGAGCGATGCCCGGTCATGGCAGGATTCGTCGGCACAGACCGGCACCGGCCGCGCGAGCCCCCGCAGGCTGTCATCCGCCCCCGCAGGCAGAGGCTGTTCGACCAGCGACACCCCGAGCCGCAACAGATGCGGCGCCAGATCGGCATAGACCTCCGCGCTCCAGCCCTCGTTGGCGTCGACAATGATCCGTGCCCCCGGTGCCCCCGCCCGCACCGCTTCCAGCCGCGCCATGTCGTCGGGGGTGCCGAGCTTGACCTTCAGCAGCGGCCGGTGGGCCTCCCGCGCCGCCTTCGCCCGCATCTCGTCGGGTGCGGCGAGCGACAGCGTATAGGTGCAAAGCTCCGGCCCCGGCTCGTCAAGCCCGGCCAACTCCCAGACCCGCTTGCCAGCGCGCTTCGCCTCCAGATCCCAGAGCGCGCAATCCACCGCATTGCGCGCCGCCCCGGCCGGCAACAGGTGCTGCAATTCACCCCGGCTGAACCGCGCTGGCAGAGCCTCGATGGCGGCGCGCGCTGACGTCAGCGTTTCACCGTAGCGCGCATAAGGCACGCATTCGCCGCGCCCGGCCAGGCCACCGTCCTCCACCGTCACCGTCAGCACCGCCGCTTCCGTCTTCGACCCGCGCGAGATGGTAAATACCTCCGCCAGCGGGAAATGCTCTTCGGTCACCGTCAGTTGCATGACGCCTCCTTTTTCCTGGGTCAAATACTCCAAGGGTCCGGGGGCTGGCCCCCGGTGATGCTTCTGGCCCCCCTTTGGGGTGCGGGGGCTGGCCTCCGGGCTCGCCGCTGACGCTACCCCGATGCGGTTCCGGCATCCACCGGCCTTGCCCCATGCTGCACCGCCGCAGGCCGGTGCTGCACCTGCGAGATTCGTCTTGCCGAGGCCCCGGCAACTATCTATCCCTCAACACAGTATCCACGTAACAAACTTGCACACCAGCCCCGGAGGCCCCATGTCGTTTCGCCCGCAACCGCCTGCTCCCGCCCGACCGAATCGCAGCCAGCTCTTCGGCCCGGGCTCGCGGCCGCAGATCTTCGAGAAGATGGCCGCCTCGGCCGCCGATGTGATCAACCTCGACCTTGAGGATTCCGTTGCCCCGGATGACAAGGAAACCGCGCGCAAGAACATCGTCGAAGCCACCCATGACATCGACTGGAACACCAAGTATCTTTCCATCCGCATCAACGGGCTGGACACGCCTTACTGGTACAAGGACGTGATCGAACTGCTCGAAAACGGCTCCGACCGGATCGACCAGATCATGATCCCGATGGTCGGCAATGCGCAGGACATCTATGCGGTAGATGCGCTGGTCACCGCGGTCGAACGCGCCAGGGGGCGCACCAAACCGATCAGCTTCGAGGTCATCATCGAGACCGCCGCGGGCATTGCCCATGTGGAAGAGATCGCCGCCGCCAGCCCGCGGATGCAGGGCATGAGCCTCGGCTATGCCGATTTCGCCGCCTCGATGGGCATGGCGACCACCGGTATCGGCGGGACGCAGGCGAACTACTTCATGACCCATGAGGGTCAGACAGACTATGCCGACCCATGGCACTATGCGGTCTCGGCCATTGTCGCCGCCTGCCGCGCCCATGGCGTGCTGCCGGTCGACGGGCCGTTTGGCGACTTTTCGGATGACGAGGGCTATATTGCGCATTCGAAACGCGCGGCAACGCTTGGCATGGTCGGCAAATGGGCGATCCATCCCAAACAGGTGAAACTCGCCAACGAGGTCTTCACCCCTTCGCCGGAAGCCGTGGCCGAGGCCCGCGAGATCCTTGCCGCGATGGAAGAGGCCAAGGCCAGCGGCCTCGGTGCCACCACCTACAAGGGCAAGCTCATCGACATCGCCTCGATGAAACAGGCCGAAGTGATCGTGCGCATGGCCGAACTGATCGGGGGCTGAAGGTTCCCTTCTGCAAACACCAGCCTGCAAACACCAGCGCCCCGGCCCGGTGGTCGGGGCGTTTTCCTTGCCGCGCGACAGCCCTGCGCCGCAGCGCAACAAAAAGCCGCCCCGGTGGGGGGACCGGGGCGGAAGGGTGCACCTTTCGGACAGGGCCGGGGCGGTGCTTCGCCCGGTCCGGCCCTGTCCTGTTTTTCGGAGTGCTCCTGGCCGGTCACTCCGTGGGTTCGTTAACCGGTTCGGCCAGAACCGGATCCAGCGCAGGCCGGAATTCGCGTTGGGTGGCCATGGTCGCGGGCGACCAGGGCAGCTTGTCGAGGCGGGCAAGGGTCGCGCGGTGGCTGTCGAGATGCAGTTTCGAGCGGCTGACCGCCATCGCGGCGGTATAGGCGAGCACATCGCGTTCGCCGACGGTCGCTTCGGCGGGGGAGGTTGCCCGCTTCGGCATGCAGAAAGCCGGGCAAGGCACGGAATTCTTGTCGTTGCCGATCAGATAGGTGCCGTTTGCCGAAGCCAGCACCTCCGCCGCCCGGAAATCCGCCATGAGACCGGACTGGCCGGGCGCGGTTTGCGCGGTTTCGGCCAGGCTCGTTGAAAATGAAAGTAGTACTGCCCCAAAGGCGCAGATTCCAAGCCGCATCATCAGCCAGTCCCCTGTACCCTGCCTGCCCGACAGGTGGTTGCCATTTGCCCCGTGGTTTGATCCCGGGTCGTTCACTTGGTTAACGTGTAGCCGATTGGTGCCGATCCGGTCAATATGCAGGCTTGACGCCGGCGGAAATATGAGCAGTCGGGCAAATGTGAGTCGCGGCCCGCGCGTGGGGTGCGTAGGCGGGTTTCCGCCCCTCAGCCGTTGTCGCGCAGCACTTGCCCCGCCAGGTAGAGCGAACCGCAGATCACGATCCGCGCAGCGGGATCGCGCGCGACGATCGCGGCGATGGCTGCGGCGGGGTCCGGCGCAGTGGTGGCGTCATGCCCGGTTTCGGCCGCGATTTCAGCGGTTTCAGCGGCGGGCAACGTTGCCGCCTCGCCGGGGATCGACACCGCGGTGAGACTTGCCGCATGGGGCGCGAGCGGGCGGAGATAGCCCGCGACATCCTTGGTGGAGAGCATGCCGCAGACAAGATGCGTCGGCCGGGGCGGAAGCTCGGCGAGCAACGCCGCAAGTGCCTGACCCGCCGCCGGATTGTGGCCGCCGTCGAGCCAGAGTTCTGCTTGGTTTGGTGGCCGGTTTGCTGACCCACCCGCCGCCCCCCCTGCCGCGTCAACCAGCGGCCCGTGGCGCAGGCGCTGCATCCGGGCGGGCCAGCGCACATCGCGCAGCGCCGCCTCACAGGCCGCTTCGCCGAAGCCGAGATGGCGCAGCGCCGCCAGCGCGGCGCCGGCGTTCTGCAGCTGATGCGCCCCCCGGAGCGCTGGCAGCGGCAGATCGAGCAGGCCGGTCTCGTCCTGAAACACCAGCCGTCCGCGCTCCTCGCTCACATGCCAGTGCTGCCCGTGCACCAGCATCGGCGCGCCGAGCCGCGCGGCCCGCGCCTCGATCACTTCGAGCGCCGCTTCGGGCTGCGGCCCGACCACCACCGGCACGCCACGCTTGAGGATCCCGGCCTTTTCACCGGCGATCTCTGCGAGCGTGGTCCCGAGAAACCGGGTGTGGTCGATGGAAACCGGGGTGATCACGGTCAGCGCCGGGCGGTCGATCACATTGGTGGCGTCGAGCCTGCCGCCGAGGCCGACTTCCAGCAGGGTCCAGTCGGCGCGGGTCTCGGCAAAGGCCAGAAGCGCGGCGACGGTGGTGATCTCGAAATAGGTGATGCTCTCGCCGGCATTGGCGCGGTCGCAACGGTCGAGCACTTCGGTGAGGTGATCCTCGGTGATCAACTCGCCCGCGAGGCGGATACGTTCGTGGAACCGCGCCAGATGCGGCGAGGTATAGGCATGAACCCTCTGCCCGGCCGCTTCGAGGCCGGCGCGGATCATCGCCTGGGTCGAGCCCTTGCCATTGGTTCCGGCGATATGGATCACCGGCGGCAGGCGGCGTTCGGGGTGGTCGAGGGCGGCGAGCAGACGCCAGACACGGTCGAGGGTGAGGTCGATCACCTTCGGATGCAGCGTCATCATCCGTTCGAGGATGACATCCGAGCCTTGGGTGCTCACGCCCCGGGGGCCTCTCCGGCTTCTCCCGGTGCGGGAAGGTCGCCCTTCACCGGCGGGCTCATCCGCATCATCATCCGCAGGATCGTCACCAGCTCGTCCTTGAGCGCCTTGCGATGGGTCACGCGGTCAAGCATGCCGTGGTCGAGCAGATACTCGGCGCGCTGGAAGCCTTCGGGGAGCTTTTCGCGGATGGTCTGTTCGATCACCCGGGGGCCGGCGAAACAGATCAGCGCGTTGGGCTCTGAGATATGCACGTCGCCCAGCATCGCATAGCTCGCGGTCACCCCGCCGGTGGTCGGGTGGGTGAGGACGACGATATAGGGAAGCCCCGCATCCTTCAGCATCTCCACCGCCACGGTGGTGCGCGGCATCTGCATCAGGCTCAGGATGCCCTCCTGCATCCGCGCGCCGCCGGCCGCCGAAAACAGCACCAGCGGACGTTTCAGCGCCACCGCGCGTTCGGCCGCGGCGATGATCGCATTGCCCACATACATCCCCATGGAGCCGCCCATGAAGGCGAAATCCTGCGCCGCGGCAACGATCGGCGTGCGCCCGATCTCGCCTTCGGCCACCAGCATCGCCTCGTGCTCGCCGGTGGCTTTCTGCGACGCCTTCATCCGGTCGGGATAGCGTTTCTGGTCCTTGAAATGCAGCGGATCGGCCAGCGGCGCGGGCACGTCGATCTCGGTGAAGATGCCGCCGTCGAACAGGTGGTGGAAACGCTCGCGCGGGGCGATCGCCATGTGGTGCTCGCAATTGGTGCAGACGCGCTGGTTGTCTTCGAGCTCGCGGTGAAACAGCATCTGGCCGCATTCGGGGCATTTGATCCACAGATTTTCCGGGATCTCGCGGCGCGAAAACAGCGAGTTGATGCGTGGCCGGACGTAGTTCGAGATCCAGTTCATTGGGGTCCCCCGAGGCTGATGCGGCTCTAGTTAAGCGGCATGGGGCGGATTTGCAATCGGACGGTGCCGCGCCATCCACCGCCACCAGAGTGCAAAGACCGCGACGACGGCGAAGGTCTGGGTCAGGATCGAATAGGTGGCGTAGCCCGAGGCCGGATCCATGGCGATGCCGTAGAGCGCAAAGCCCGAAAGCTCGCCTTCGATGCCGAACAGCGCGATGGAGGCGTTGTTGCCGAAGTGAAGCCCGATGGTCGCACCGAGATTGCCGGTGCGCAGGGTGACGAAGGCAGTCAGCGTACCCACGGTGGCGGCGTTGAACACATAGGCGCTCGCGTTGACGTAGCCGTAGGTTGCGGGGTTGAAATGCAGCACGCCGAAGACAAGGGCAGGGGCCAGGGCCCAGACCAGGGGCGAGGCCGCGCGGGCGCGCAGTTGTTGCAGCAGATAGCCCCTGAAGAGCACTTCCTCGGCGGCGACCTGGATGAAGATCAGCGCCAGCGCCGGGGCGAGGCTGATGAGCCAGCTGCCAGCGGGGCGCAGCCGCGTCACCGCCGGCGAGACGCCTTCGGGCAGAACCAGATGTTCCACTGCCATCAGCGCGTAGAGCCCGCCCGCGACTGCCAGCATCACGGCGGCGCCATTGCGAAGGTGGCGGTGGTTCAGTCTGCCCCGGGGGCCGAACAGGCTGGTGTAGCCGCGCCTGTGCAGCAGCGGCAGCACGATCGCGAGGCCGAGGTGGAGGCCGATGAAGGTGAGGAAGAAAAGCGCCGTTCCAGCCCAGCGGGTGGTGTCCATCACCATCTGCGGAGACAGTCCGCTTACCCGGGCGGCGAGCAGGATCAGGCCGTAGGCGGTGCCGATCCAGATGAGCGCGACAAGGAAGATGCCGAGTGCGGTGCGCCAGAGCTGGGGCCGGGCGGCGGCAGGGGTCCAGAAGGCGGGGTCGGTCATGGGTGGTCCTTTGGGTCGGCGCAGGATGGGAAGCGTTGAGTGGGTGGGAGGGAGAACGTCCCGGCAAAACAGTTAACATAGTGTAAACGCGGTGTCTCCTGTGCCGGAAGAGTTCGTCTAACGGATTAATTTCATGACGTTTTATCCTGTTTCAGTTTTCCGGTAGTCCGGATTAGCAGACATACTGAAATGTGAATATCTGCTGCCGGCAAGGCAACCCGCCGTGGCGGTGCCGACCGGATGGGGAAGGCGGCTTGAGAGATCGGATGCAATGGGCGTTGCGAAGCAGAACGAGTCCGGTCTGGTCCGCCTGTGCCTGTGCCTGTGCCTGCGTCCGGGGAGCGGCAGGGCGGTGTCGTATTGTTCGCAACGGTTTGCTCATCTCGAACATTTCGTTTTAAGAATGGCGACAGTCGCAATTCAAAGACGAATCCCGAGCCGATGGCCAGCGTCATTTCCGGTCTGATCGAACACATTTGCCAAAGGCTGAGCCTGCGGCATTGGGAAGGCATGGTCAGGCGGGCTCGGACCATGGAATTGCCGCGCCTGAGGTCGCTGCGTCGCCGCGCGTTGCTCACGCGATCGCGAATCGACCGGGTTCTGTTCATAGCGGACGAACGTCTCACCCTGCCACGCCTCGGCTCGAATGCCTTCGCAAAGCCGCTCCACTGTGACTGGGCCTGGCGGCCGGAGCTCTGGCGCGGCCCGATTGTCCCGCCCGGGCAGGCTTCGGTGGGAACCAGGACGCGTTTCGGCTCGGAGGTCACGCTTTTCCACGATTGCCGGTTCTCGGAGCTGACCGTGCGCCAGATCCGCAATACCCGCGAGGCCGACATTGCTCCCTTCGGGCTCAGGATGGATGTGTTCAACTTCGACGGATCCTTTGTCTCGCTGGCGGTCGGGTTTCCCGAAGCTGCCGTGTCCGGGCTGAAACGGCGCCATCTGCTGCGCTTGACCGCCGTGATCGAGACCGAACGACGGCTGGAGGTTTTCGCCCGGCTCAACATCCGCCACGGCCCCAACACCGAACAACTGGTGCAGGAATTGCCGGCCGGTCAGGGGGAGATCGCCGTGGAGTTCGACCTTGCCTGTTCCAGACTCAACGAAAAGCGGGTGGAAAAGGCCTGGGTCGATCTGATCTTCGAGCAGCCGTCGATGAACCAGGTGATCCTGCGCGATCTCACCTTCTCACGCCGCCCGCGGGCGGAATTCTAGGAGCCGGCATGAGCGAGATGAAACTGACCGGAACGCGGATTGTGGCAGGGGTCTGGGAGGGGATCCTGACCGGTGCAAAGACACCGCCCGGGATTGCCGTGACCCATCTTTCCGGGCCGGTGGACGGGGTGAGTGTGGCGCCGGACCCGGGCCATGCGGGGCAGTTTCTCGTGCGGGTGCCGATCCCGGTGTCCCTGCTCGGCGAAGGTATCCAGGCTTTCGTGATTTCCGACGCCGCGACCGGCGCGCAGTTGGCGCGTTTCACCGTGGTGATGGGCCAGCCGCTCGACGAGGACATAAGGTCCGAAATGGCCCTGCTGCGTGCCGAGCTCGACTTGCTGAAACGGGCGTTCCGGCGGCATTGCGTCGAGACGATGTGAGGATCCGGCCGGGAAAGTTGTCGGCGGCACTATCGGGGGCGCTGCCCCCGAACCCCCGGAGTGTTTTCCCCAGGAAGAAGAGTGGGCGATGGTGCTGAGGGGCGGGCAAGCCCGGCCCCGGACGGCCCCCGGGCTTCCCGGATGCTTCGCTGGTGCATGTGCGGCCAGCCTGTTGCTGCGGCTGAGGCGGCGGGCGGACCGGCCCGGTGCAGCGGGAAACGCGATTGCCGGTGGGCGCGCGCCGGGCGGCGCGGTCTTGCCGGCGGGCTGGTTTCGCCATGGCTCTGCCGCCTGGGCCATCGGCGGGCAGCGCCGTTTTGCCGCTGTCCGGTGCCCTTGGCGTTGGCAGCGGTGCGCGGGAGCGTTAGGGTTGTGACCGACATGCCTGGTCTGAAGCTTCCCCCTCCGGCGCTGAAGCGCCTGAAATGGCCCCTGCGGCTTACGCGCGCGGGGATGGCGGTGGAACGTCTGGCCGAGGCCTTCTGGCCCTTTGCCACCGCGGCAATGGCTCTCGGCGCGGTTCTGATGTCGGGCGGGCCCGCCCGCTGGCCGGACGGGCTGGCGGCGGGCTCGGTGGCAGGGCTGGGGCTCGCCACCCTCGCGGGCCTCGTGGCCGGTCTGCGGCGTTACCGGCCCGTGACCCGGCAGGCGGCGCTGGCCCGGCTCGATGCCAGCCTCAGGGGCCGTCCGATCGCGGCGCTGAGCGACACCCAGGCGGTGGGGCGCGACGACCCCGCCTCGCGCGCGGTCTGGGCCGCCCACCGTGCCCGTGCCGGGGCCGAGCTCGATGCCGCCCGTGCCGTGCCTCCCCGGCCACGGCTCGCGGCGGCCGACCCCTATGCGTTGCGGCTGATCGCCGCGACCGCCCTTGCCGCCGCGCTGCTGTTCGGCCCGGGCACCGAGCGCGGTGACCTTGCCCGGCTGGTGCCCGGCAGCGCCGAGGCGGCGGTTGCGGGCGCCGCGTGGGAAGGCTGGATCGAGCCGCCCGCCTATACCGGCAGGCCGACGCTCTATCTTCCCGACCTGCCGCCCGGACCGCTCGCCCTGCCGCGCGGCGCGCAGGTGACGCTGCGCCTCTATGGGCGGCCCGGTGCGCTCAGGGTCGAGGACAGTTTCAGCGGCGACGGGCCGGCGGAACCGGAGCCGACGCGCGTGTTCCGGATCGAGGGCGACGGGAGCATCGCCATTGGCGCCGACCGCTGGGAGATTACCGCCATTCCCGATACCGCGCCGCGGATCCGGGCCGCGGGCGAGCTGACCCGCAGGCTCGACGGCGAAATGCGCCTGCCGTTTGCGGCGGAGGACGATTATGGCGTGGTTTCGGGCAGCGCCGGGATCGTGCTCGATCTGGCCCGGGTCGAGCGCCGCCACGGGCTGGCGGCCGAGCCCGAACCCCGGGCCGCTGTCGTGGTCGATTTGCCGATGCCCTTTCGCGGCGACCGGGCGGCGATCGATGAGGTGCTGGTCGAGAACCTCGCCGAACACCCCTGGGCCGGGCTGCCGGTGGAGATCACCTTTACCGCCGCCGATGCCATCGGGCAGGAGGGGGCCAGTGCGCCGGTGGAGATCACGCTGCCGGGGCGCCGCTTCCTGCACCCGCTGGCCCGCGCCCTGGTTGAGCAGCGGCGCGACATTCTGTGGAGCGGGGCCAATGCCCCGCGTGCCGCGCGGCTGCTGCGGGCGATTGCCAACCGGCCTGCGGATCTTTTCCCGGACAACGGGCAGTATCTCGCTCTGCGGGCGGTGATCGCCGGGCTGGAGGCCGAGGGTTTCGGCACCGAACAGCGCGACGCGCTGGCTGAAGCGCTCTGGGCGCTGGCGGTCGAGATCGAGGATGGCAGGCTGGCCGATGCGCTTGAGGCTCTGCGTCAGGCGCGCGAACGGCTTGCCGAGGCGATGCGCCAGGGGGCGAGCCCGGAAGAGTTGCAGGAACTCATGGACGCGTACCGGCAGGCGATGCGCGACTACATGGACGAACTTGCAAGCCGGGAGCCCGAAAACCGCACCGACGAGCCCGACCGGGGCGAGCCCACCGAGATGACCCAGGACGATCTTCAGGCGATGCTGGACCGCATCGAAGAGCTGATGCAGCAGGGCCGGACGGAAGAGGCGCAGCAATTGCTCGATATGCTCCAGCAGATGATGGAGAACATGAAAGTGACCGAGGGCGACGGCCGGCAGGGTCAGGGGCAGGGGCAGCGGTCTCTCGAAGAGCTCGGTGAAACCCTGCGCGAGCAGCAGGGATTGTCTGACGAGGCCTTCCGTAACCTTCAGAACCAGCGCCGCGACCGGCCGGGAAAGGACAGATCCGGGCAGGACAGCAGGCCGGACGGGCAGGCTGAGCAACCGGGGGAAGACGGCGCCCCCCAGGGTGACCCGGAAGACGACCCGCAGGGCAGGCCGGAAGGGCTGCCCGAAAGCGCAGCGGAAGGCAGATCGGGCGGCGCCCCGGAAGACGGCCAGGGCGACGATGCCGGGACCGGGGGCGAGGGCGCGCGTGGGGAGGAGGGTGGCGAAAACAGCCGCCTGGCCGACCGGCAGCGCGCGCTGGAAGAGCGTTTGCGCCGCCAGCAACAGGGGCTGCCGGGGGCGGCAACGCCCGAAGGCGAGGCCGCGCGCGATGCGCTCGACCGGGCGGGCCGGGCGATGGACGAGGCCGCCGAAGCGCTCGACCAGGGCGACACCACCGGGGCGCTTGATCGCCAGGCCGAGGCGATGGAAGCGTTGCGTGAGGGGATGCGCCGCATCGAAGAGGGGATGCGGCGGCAAGCGCAGGCGGGCGAGCCGGGCGAGGGAGAGCAAACCGCGGGGCCATCAGGCGATTCGCTCCGCGCCGACCCGCTTGGCCGCACCCCCGGCGGTGCCGGTTCGGCGGGTGACGATGGCCCGCTGGCGGATCGTGACGATGTTTACCGCCGCGCTCAGGATCTGATGGACGAGTTGCGCAGGCGGTCTGGCGAGACCGACCGGCCGGAGCTTGAGCGCGACTATCTCAGGCGGCTTCTGGATCTGTTTTGAGGCAAGCGCAGCGGTGGCGCGTCCCTGAAGCGAGACTGAAGCGGATCTGGCATATATGCGGGTCACGGCGGGTTTTGCACCGAGAAGGATCAAACGGCGCTATTGGCTGTTTTCGATCGCTGCGGTCACACTGCCGATGAGCGTTTCGAGGGCGGCGCGTGCGAAGTTGACACCGCTGACATAGACCGAAAGGGCCGGTTCGAGCGCCGGCACCGCGCGGGCGAGGGGTGGGGCGAGGAGGTAGAGCGCCAGCGCCAGCCCCGCGATGAAAAGCGTCATCAGAAAGCCGCGTCTGAAACCGCCACGCGGCCTGGGCATGTCTTCGGTCTCGTCGCCGCCATAGGGACCATGGCTGTCGAGGGTCGAGTTGATCTCTTCGATGTCGGGAAACAGATCGCGCCGGGCGGCTTTGGCGGTTGCGGCAAAGGTTGCCGCGTCGGTGATTGTGGGTTCGGCGTCGTCGTCCGGTGCATCTGGCGCGCGTCCGCCGTCGGGGATGGTCGTGGGCCGGGAGATGAGGGCCGTGCTTTCGGCGGCGCGGGCCTCCATCTCGCGGGTCGCTTCCTCCTGAAGGATCGTGCGCAGGTCTTCGTCGAGCGGGCGGCGCGGGGGCGTGTCGGGAACAGGGCCTTCTTCGCTTTCTTCGGGCTCCTGCTCCTGCTCGTGCTCCGCGACGTATGCTGCCGCTGCCGCTTCTGCGGCTTCCGCCTCTTCCTGAAGGATGGCGCGCAGGTTTTCGTCGATCCCGGGTTGCGGCGAGATGTTGGGGGAGAGATCGGATTCGGGGTCCGGTTCGGGCTCGTCTCCGGGGTCTTCTGCCGCCGCTTCCTGCGGTTCTTCTCCGAACTCCTGCGGTTCTTCTCCGAACTCCTCCGGCTCGTCTCCGAACTCTTCCGGCTCGTCTTCCGGCTCTTCCGTGTCGCTGTCGAATTCTTCAATCTCGTCTTCAGGCCAGACGTCATCGGGCCCGATACCCGTGTCGGCGAGGGGAGGTTCGTCTTCTCCGCCCTCTCCACCCTCCGCCTGGGCCGGCATCTGGTACCAGGCGTCGCCGCAGGAGGAGCATTGCACATCCCGGCCGCCTTCGGGAATGACGCGATCGTCGACCTCGTATTGCGCACCACAATTCGGACAAACCAGACGCATCCAGACCTCGCTCCTCCGGCACGGGCACTTCAGAACCGTGCCGTTTCTTCCCCGGGATGATTATGTGCAGGAAGACACCCAAAATCAAACCTTTGCAATCCTCCGATTGCAACAAACCGCACCCTGGGGCAAAACTGTCGCGACAAATCAGGGCCGAAGGCGCGCGTGGTGGCCGGGCCTGGCCAGAACGCGCCCAATGTGCTGAACAAACAAAAAACACTCAGGGAACACTGCCGCGTGATCGAGTTGGAAGATGTCACCTACGGCTATGGCGGAGCCCCGCTTCTCGGCGAAGTTTCGCTGCATCTTACGGCGGGCTCGTTTCACTTTCTCACCGGGCCGTCGGGAGCGGGCAAGACGACGCTTCTCAAATTGTGCTATGGCGCGCTCACCGCGCAGCAGGGACGGGTGAGAATCTTTGGAACCGATGTGCGCGACATGAGCCGCGACGAGATGGCGATGACCCGCCGCCGGATCGGGGTGGTGCATCAGGATCAGCAGTTTCTCGACCATATGTCGCTTGTCGAAAACGTCGCCCTGCCGCTCACGGTTTCGGGCAGGCCGGTGGACATGGGCGAGGTGGACGATCTGCTCGCCTGGGTCGGGCTGGCGGATCAGAAGGCGGCATGCCCGCCGGAGCTTTCGGGCGGCGAGCGCCAGCGCGCGGCGCTGGCCCGGGCGATCATCATGAGCCCCGAAGTGATCGTGGCCGACGAGCCCACCGGCAATGTCGACTGGGAAATGTCGCTCCGGCTTCTGATGCTGATGGTTGAACTCAACCGGATGGGCAAGACGATCATGATCGCCACCCATGACCTCAACCTGATCCGCTCGGCCAAGGCGCAGGTGCAGGCCCGGGTGCTGCGGATTTCGGACCGGCGGGTGCAGCTTGCGGGGGCCGGGCTGTGAGCGGGCTGGGCAACGCTCTGAGCCTCGTCGCCGGCGACAAGCAGGCCGACCGGGTGGTGCCGCCGACCGGTTTCACCGCCCGGCTGACCGTGTTTGCCGCGGGGGCGATGGCCTTTCTCGCGGTATTCGCGCTGGCGCTGTCGCTCGCCACCGGGCGGATCGCCGCCGAATGGGACGCGGCGCTGGCCCAAAGCTCGACCGTGCGGGTCTCGGCGCCGCCGGGGCAGGTCGAGGCGCAGCTTGCGCGGGTGCTGGAGGTGCTGGAAAGCACGCCGGGGGTGGCCGGAGCAAGGGTGCTGTCGGATGACGATCAGCGCGCGCTGCTCGAACCCTGGTTCGGCCCCGATCTGCCGCTCGACACCCTGCCGGTGCCCCGCCTGGTGGCGATCACCGAAAGCCCCGGCGGCTATGACGCGGCGGGGCTCGGCGCGCGGCTCGCGGGCGAAGCGCCGGGCGCGGTGCTCGACGATCATCGCCGCTGGCGCGCGCCACTGGCGCAGGCCGCGCGCCGGATGCGGGCTTTCGGTCTGGTCGCGCTCGGACTGATCGCGGCGACCACGGCGGCGATCATCACGCTGGCCGCAACCGCCGCGCTGTCGGCCAATGCCAGGGTGATCGGCGTCCTGCGCCTTGTGGGCGCGCGCGACAGCTATATCGCCCGCGCTTTCGTGCGCCGCTATACGCTGCGCGCCTTTTTCGGCGCGACCGGGGGCATGCTGGCCGGTATGGCCGGGGTGTGGCTGATGCCCTCCGGCGCGGCTGGCGAGGGTCTTCTGACCGGGATCGGCTTTGCCGGGCCGGAATGGGGCCTGCCTTTGCTGATCCCGCCGCTCGCGGCCCTGGTGGCCTTTGCCGCCACCCGCCGGGCGGCCTTTGCAACCCTGAGGGAACGCCCATGAAAACCGCCGTTCAGGGCCTCCGCTCGCTGGTGTTCATCCTTGCGATGTATCTCGCGATGGCGGTCATGGCGCTGGCCTGGCTGCCCGCCGTTCTGCTGACCGAAGACGGTGCCTTCCGGGCGGTGCATTCCTATTGCAATTTCGTGCGCTGGCTGGCGCGGGTTCTGGTGGGGCTGAAGTCCGAGATCCGTGGCGAGGTGCCCACCGGCGAGGTCATCATCGCCTCTAAGCACCAGAGCTTCTTCGACATCATCCTGATCGTTTCCGCGGTGCCGCGGCCGAAGTTCATCATGAAAAAGCAGCTGGTCCATACGCCGATCGTCGGTTTCTTCGCCCGCAGGATCGGGTGCATCCCCGTCGACCGGGGCAAGCGCGGCGCGGCGGTCCGGCAGATGGTGGCGGCGGTGAAGGCGGGGCGGTCGCGGCCCGGGCAGCTGATCATCTTTCCGCAGGGCACCCGGGTGGCGCCCGGGGCCACACGGCCCTACAAGATCGGCACCGGGGTGCTCTACCGCGAGACCGGGCAGGCGGTGATTCCGGCGGCCACCAATGTGGGGGTGTTCTGGAAACGCCACGGCATCATGCGCTGGCCGGGGGTGGCGGTGGTGGAGTTTCTGCCCGCGATCGAGGCGGGGCTGGAGATGGCGGATTTCATGGAACGGGTGGAACAGGCGATCGAGACCCATTCCGACCGGCTGATGGCCGGGGCCGGGATCGAAGGGCCGGCGGCTGTTCACGCGTGAAAGCGCCGGGGGGCAGACGCGGGTCTGCGTTCCCCGGGCCTGGCGCCACGTACCGGAGCGCTCAGTCGCGGGGCGGGAAGATGCCCGCTTCCCGGGCAAGGGCGATTTCGTAATCGTTCAGCAGCCCGTCGCGGTCGATGTCGACCTGTTCGAACCCGGCGGTGAGCGTCTCTTCCGGCATATCGGTGTAGAGCGCCTTCAACTCGGCGATCGAGACCATCCCGTCGCCGTTGGTGTCGCCGTCCATGGCGTCCTGTGCAAAGGCCGCGGTGAAACCGGCGCCGGAAGCGGCGGCGATCAGAGCGGCGGTCGTGATGGAATTTTTCATGGCGGTGCTTTCCTGGGCGGTGCTTTCCTGGCGGGGAGTTGGCAGAGGTCCGGGTGCGGGGTCGTGCAGGCGGGGTTGCGCTTTACTCGAGGCAGAGGGGGGCGAAGCCGAAAGCGCCCCGGAGCCCGCCTGCGAAACCCTCCGGCGGCATGGGGTGCCCCGCCGGTGGTCCGGCGGGGCGGTTGGCTCAGAGATGGCTCAGAGATCGAGCGCGGGCAGAAGCCCCGCTTCGGTGGCTGCGGTGATTTCTTCGGCGTCGAGCGTACCGTCCTTGTTGGTGTCGACAAGCGCGAAGCTGTCTTCCTTGAGATCGGGCCAGGCGGCCACGAATTCTTCCATCGACACAACGCCGTCGCCGTCGGCATCCGGGTTCGCCGCTTCGGCAAAGGCCGGGGCGGCGAGCAGCAGGCTGAGGGCGACGGGCGCGAACTTGGTGATTTTCATGGATCCTCTCCTTACGTTTTGGTTCTGGTTTTGCGTCTTTGCGCAGGGTCATTTGGCCAGCTTTGCTCCCGGGGTGCACCGGTGCCGGTGAAATCCGCAGGAATGGGCGTGGACCCGCGGGTTTCGGGGCTGGCAGCGGGCGGTTTCATGCCGCTGCAAGAGGGGCAAAGGCGGGCCGGCGGAGCTTCTCCGGGTGGTGCCCGCGGTTTCGGCAAGGCGGCGCCGAAACCGTGCGAAAACCCCGGCGATCCTTTTCCCGCCAGTCCTTGCCGCCAGCGCTTTCTGCCGGGCCTGCGCGGTGGATCTTCGCGGCAGGTTTTCGCGGTTGGGGGAGCGATCTTTGCTGCTCTTTTCTGCCAATCGGCTAGGATAGTCCCTGAAAACCGGGGAGAGTTCGATGGACATGATGTTTTGGCTGAAGTGGCTGGCTCTGGCGTTTGTCACCGCGATTGGCCTGGCGATCGTTCTGGCCATGGTGCTCTATGTGATCGACAGGGTGCAGACGGCGGATGCGGTGCGGCGCAATTATCCGGTGATCGGCCGGTTCCGTGCCCTGTTCACCTCGCTTGGCGAATTCTTCCGGCAGTATTTCTTCGCCATGGACCGCGAGGAAATGCCGTTCAACCGGGCGCAGCGCGAATGGATCTACCGCGCCGCCGAGGGCCATGACAACACCGTGGCCTTCGGCTCCACCCGCTCCATCACCATGCCGGGGACGACGATCTTCATGAACGCGGCCTTTCCGCCGCTGGGGTCGGAATTCACCAGAACCGAACCGCTGATGATCGGCGCCGGTGCGCGCGAGCCCTATCTGGCGCCGTCGTTCTTCAACATCTCGGGCATGAGCTACGGCGCGCTGTCGCGGCCGGCGGTGCTGGCGCTCAGCCGGGGCGCGAAACAGGCCGGCGTCTGGATGAACACCGGCGAAGGCGGGGTCTCGCCGTTTCACCTCCAGGGGGGCGCGGATATCGTCTACCAGATCGGCACCGCCAAATACGGCGTGCGCGACCCCGAGGGCGGGCTGTCGGACGAGAAACTCCGCAAGGTGGCCAGTCATCCGCAGATAAAAATGTTCGAGGTCAAGCTGAGCCAGGGCGCCAAGCCCGGCAAGGGCGGCATCCTGCCCGGGGCCAAGGTTACGGAAGAAATCGCCGAAATTCGCGGTATTCCGGTGGGCGAGGCCAGCCGCAGCCCGAACCGCCACGAAGAGGTGGAGAGCTGGGGCGATCTGCTCGACATGATCGCCCATGTGCGCGAGGTCACCGGCAAGCCGGTGGGGTTCAAGGCGGCGGTCGGGCGGATCGACCCGTTTGCGGAGCTGTTCGATCTGGTGCTGCGCCGCGGCCCGGAGAGCGCGCCGGATTTCATCACCATCGACGGTGGCGAGGGCGGCACCGGTGCGGCGCCGATGCCGCTGATCGACCTCGTCGGCATGCCGGTGCGCGAGGCCCTGCCCAGGATCGTCGATCTGCGCGACCAGCGCGGGCTGTCGGAACGCATCCGCATCATCGCCAGCGGCAAGCTGGTGAACCCCGCCGATGTTGCCTGGGCGATCTGTGCGGGGGCCGATTTCGTCACCTCCGCGCGCGGCTTCATGTTCGCGCTCGGCTGCATTCAGGCGCTGAAATGCAACCGCAACACCTGTCCGACCGGAATCACCACCCATGACGCCCGGCTGCAAAAGGGGCTGGTGCCGGAGGACAAGGCCGAGCGGGTGGCGCATTATGTGCAGAGCCTGGTGGACGAGGTGGAGACCATCGCCCACAGTTGCGGCGTGCCCGAGCCGCGGCAGATGCGCCGCAGCCATGTGCGCATCGTTCAGCCTGACGGGCGTTCGGTGCCGATGAACGAGATCTATCCGAGTTACACCACGCGCGCGCTTGTGTGATACCCGCGTGACAAGACGTGTTTTGGCTTTTCCGGGGGCGGCGGCTAAGGTCGTCCGGCTGAAGAGGAGAATGGCATGGTTTCCACGCACAAGCCGAGCAACAAACCGACCCGGGCGGATGTGACGCCGAAGGCGGCCTTCATCAACCGTCGCCGGATCATGGCCGGGGCCGCGGGGCTGGGGCTCGCCGGGGCCGCCGGGCTGGGGGTTCGCTCTTTCAGCGGGCCGGCGGCGGCGCAAGCGCCGGCCAGCGGCGCGCCGAACAGCCTTGAGCAGATTTCCGGCTATTGCAATTTCTACGAATTCGGCACCGGCAAGGACGATCCCGCCAGATACGCCCACCGGCTGTCCACCGAAGGCTGGACGGTGCAGATCGACGGGCTGGTCGACAGGCCCGGCACCTACGATCTGGCGGAGCTGATCGACGGGATCGACATCGAGGAACGGATCTACCGCTTCCGCTGTGTCGAGGCGTGGTCGATGGTGATCCCGTGGAACGGGTTCGAGCTCAACCGGCTGCTCGACAGGCTGGGGGTGCAGTCAAAGGCCCGCTATGTGGCCTTCGAAACCGCGCTGCGCCCTGACGAAATGCCGGGCGTCAAACGCGCGGTGCTGGACTGGCCCTATGTCGAAGGCTTGCGGCTTGACGAGGCGATGCACCCGCTCACCCTGCTCGCCACCGGGCTCTATGGCGAGGCGCTGCCGAAGCAGAACGGCGCGCCGCTGCGTCTGGTGGTGCCGTGGAAATATGGCTTCAAGTCGATCAAGTCGATCGTGCGGATCAGCCTCACCGAAGACGAGCCCCCCACCAGCTGGAACAGGGCCAACCCGCGCGAATACGGCTTCTACAGCAATGTGAACCCGAATGTGTCGCATCCGCGCTGGAGCCAGGCGCGCGAACGGGTGATCGGCGGCGGGCTGTTCGCCCCGAAGGTCGATACCCTGATGTTCAACGGCTACGAAGACGAGGTGGCGCATCTTTATGAGGGCATGGATCTGGAGACATATTTCTGATGGCCGTGACAGACCGCCTCAATGCGGCGGCCCGCAGGCTGCCCACCTGGCCCTTCTACCTCACCGGTCTCGCGGTGCCTTTGTGGTACGTCTACCTCGCGGCCAGCGGAAGGCTCGGGATCGAGCCGGTCGAGGCGCTGGAACACCGGCTGGGGCTCCTCGGGCTGCAATTTCTTGCCGCCGGGCTCATGGTCACGCCGCTCAGACGCTTCACCGGGCTGAACCTCCTGAGGTTCCGCCGGATGCTGGGGCTGCTCGCCTTCTATTACATTGCCGCCCATGTCGCGGTCTGGCTGGTGCTTGACGTGGGCGCTCTCCGGGTTGCGCTTGGCGAGGTCGTGAAGCGCCCCTATATCGCCGTCGGCATGGCGGGCTTTCTGCTGCTCGTGCCGCTGGCCGCGACCTCGACCAATGCCGCGATCCGCAGGCTGGGCCCGGCGTGGCGCAGGCTGCACAGGCTGGTCTATCCGGCGGCACTTCTGGGCGCGGCCCATTTCGTGATGCTGCGCAAGGGCTGGCAGCTCGAACCGCTGGTGTATCTCGGGCTGCTGGCGCTGCTGGTCGGACTGAGGTGGCTCCCGAAAGGGCGCAGCCCTGGCCGGGTGGCGCGGGCCTGAAACGCCCGGGCCCGGCTCAATCCGGCAGCAGGGTCTCGCCCGTCGGCCGGTAGCCCTTCCCAAGGGCCGCGCGCACCGCCTCGTTGTCGAGCGGTGCCCATTGCGGACCATCGCCGATGAACCCCGCCGCACGCAACCCCGCCTGCAGGAGCGGCAGGTCCGGCTCCCCGGCCGCCAGACGTTTGCGCCGCGAATGGACCGGCTGCCAGACCTCACGCAATACTTTCAACACCGTGGGCGCGGTGCCGGTGAAGCTTGTGAGCTGCGACAGGAGATGCGCCGTCGCCCGCGAGCGCCGCCGCGGGATGACCGCGACCGCCTGGTCCGGGCGTCCGACAAAGGCGAAAAGGTGAAGCGCCGAGCCCTCCGCCGCCACCACCCGTTTCGCCGCCTTGTAACGCGCGATCTGGGTGGCGATGGCGTGTTTCTGCGGGTGAAAGACCTCGTAGCCCTCGCGCGTGAGGTCCGTCCCGATCCGGTCCTCGCCGATGAGCCTGCCACGGCCCGCCCCCATGAGACTGCGCGAGATATAGAGCCTTTCGGGGCCGTCAGGGGCAATGCCCTTGCCGAAATTGGCGTGGATCCACGCCCGGAAGGGTGCGGTTCCGGCGGAAATCGCGCCGAGCCCGAAGCCCTGCCCCGGCACGATCAGCCGTTCGACCCGGGCGCTGTCGCGCACCACGCGGATTGGCAGGGTGATCCCGAGCGCGGCGTAGAAGCCTTTCTGGAAAGCGGCGAGCCCGTCTTCCCGGGAGTGGCGGCGGGGAATATAAAGAATGCCGTCGGGTTGCGGCCGCAGGCGGTCGAGCCCCCAGAGCCTTCCGGAGCTTTCGACGATGAAATGCGCGAAATAGTTCCACAGCGTCCCGCCCCAGAGCCAGGTGCCGGAAATCTCTTCCGCCACCCGTTCGGGGCGCCGGAAAGGCCGGGTGCTGCGACGGTTGCCGATCCAGACGGCGGCTTCCGGCATGTCGCTGCCATCGGGGCGCATCACCCCCGCGGGCGAAAATTTCTCGTCCCCCCCGGACGCCTGCACGATCGCGCTATCCACCGTGGCGATCTCATGCGACCAGCCGCCCCCCGGGTCCGGTGGCGTGTCGACCGCAAGGGCAGCGACCGGGCCGCTGTGCCCGCGCCGGGTGCAGGTCCAGACCAGCCGGCTCGAAAACCCCTCGCATTTGCGAAACCCTGCCCGTCGCAACACCGCCTTGCAGCTCTGCATTCCGTCCTTGCCGTAAAACCTTGGGTGAAACTCCAGCACCACCGCATGCAACCCGGCCAGATCCGCGTGGCGCAAAAGCTCAAGCTCGCCGCCCTCGATGTCCATCACCAGCACATCGGGCCGGAACGCCGCCACCACTTCAGCGAAATCCGCCGTAGCCACCTCGACAGGCCGCACCGGTTTGCCCTCCGGCGCCAGCAGCGATGACCCGAGAAAAGAACTGCGCCGGTGAAAGGTGACGGTCCCGGGGCGGTTGGGTGCGCTCACCAGCACCTGATTGCGCAACTCGATGACGCCCTCGAGCCCGTTCGCCCGGTGGAGCGCCCGGATATGGGGGATGAGATCGGGGTTCGCCTCGAAGGACAGCAGCGCCGCGGGCCGGGCGTTGAGCGCAATGGCGGCGCCGACCGCCCCGAGCCCGGCGCCCAGTTCCAGCACCCGGTCGCCCGCCCGCACCACCTCCAGCGCCCCGGCCACCTCTTCGGCCTCGTAGCGCCCTTCGTTGAGCCGGGTGATGCGGGGTTCGGTGAGAAACGGAGAAGCAGGAACGCGAACGCCCCGGTAGACTGCCACAATGTCGCTCTGCTTCTCGCTCACATATCTGCTCCCAGTTTCAACGCGGGGCCCCAGGGGGGCGCCGCTTCACCCGACACGATTCGGGGCTTCCTCCGGGGGTACGGAAACCGATCCCGAAGCGGCGATTCCCCCCGAAACCATCACGACGCCGGCCAATTCCGCGTGACCCGGGGCGGAATCGGCCCCACGAAACCGGCCAAACCCGGGAACCGCCCCCGCGATTCCCCATGTGAACCCGGCATGACCCGCCCAAAACCGGTGTTCCACACCACCGCTTGCCCTGCCATTGCCGCGTACAGCGGGTTTGCGGTTAACTCACATCATATAACCAATTGGTTTCAAAACACTTTCAGGACGGCTTCCAAAAAAAGCCATATTTCTTCAAAAAACTTCTTGCGTGTTTTGGTCTGCGCCCGTAGATACGCCTTCACCGGCGGCGCTGAGGCGCTGGCGGGGCGGCCGGGCGGCC
>PDRW01000038.1 GCA_002746935.1 Rhodobacterales bacterium | reverse complement strand
GCGCGCCTTCTGCCCCGAGAGCACCAGCGGCAGCGCCATCACCCAGCCCGCGAGCAGCCAGATGAGCCAGCCGATGGCCACCAGCAGCAAAGGCGCCGAGAGCAGGATGGCGCGGATGAATTCAGGCGGGAGTTTGGAGAGATAGTAATTGATGTCATAGGCGCCGATATGGCTGAAGACGATCAGCGCGATCGCCGCCGCGAAGGGCAGCACCACGGCCAGCACCCGCACCACCAGCAGCGCCGCGAAGGTGAGCAGCGCGGGCAGCGTGCGGGCGAGCCGTCCGGCGACCCCGGGACCGTCGCGCAGGGCGCTCAGCAGCGCCGCCAGTTCGAGGATGCCCGCCGTCAGCATGATGGCCGCCACGGCGATCAGCACGACCATGCCCACGGGCGACAGCAGGAAACGGGCGATGTCCTGATCGGTCAGCGCCGCGTTGCCCGAGAAAGACACGCCGAGCCGCACCGAAAGCCCGACCAGCGGCGTCACCACCGCCACCGCCAACACGCTCATCACAAGGTGAATGGCGAAGATCGCCCCCCGCGCGCCCCAGGCCCGCGCAATGATCCTGTTCATGACTGTCCTCCGCTCCTGCCTGTCCGCCAGCGGTCAGTGCATGACATATTTCAGCAGCGCCAGCCCCAGTCCGATCGCGCCGGTGAAGGCGCCGTTGAGCGCTGCCGGCCAGACCCGGCGGTAGATCACCCAGCCGATGCTGTAGCCAAAAAGCACCAGCACGACAATCGCATAGAGCTGCGACAGCACCAGCGCCCTGTGGATGTCGTAGAGCCCGGTGGCGGCGCCCGCGATCATCAGCGCCGGCACGTTGGCGGCGGCAAGCGTCGGCGCGGTGTGGTGCCAGGCTTGCCTGAAATCGGCCCGGCCCGGCCTGCGGCGGTCGCGCACCGCATCTGACGACACCTGTGCGAAGGCCTTCGCCAGTGTCATCGCAAGGACCGAGCCGAACAGGATCAGCGCGGTTCTGACCGGATCTTCCGCCGAATGCCCGAAGGCCAGCACCGTCGCCAGCACGGTGATCGACCCGTAGATCATCCCGAAGGCCTTGAGTTCGAGCCGCTCCGCGAGCCTGTCGAACCGGCTTTTCACCTCAACCGCCATTGCCGCTTCCCCTTCGCACGTGCGCCCATTAGCCACGCATTCGCCCCGCATGTCCAGACACCCGGGCCGGGCTGCCCGCCGCACCCTCGGTATCGCACGGATGCGCCAGACAGGACGGCAGCGGCCGGGCGCTCTCTGGCCGCATTGATCGCCGTCGGCCGGGGGCATCTGCGCGCCTGTGCCGAACTGGCGAAGGTCTCATCCCGTTCGCCCTGCTGACGGGTGTTGGCATGCCGAAGGACGGCTGGATCCGCAAACCGCGTTTCGGCCTCCAAGCGCTTTTCTGACCGCCTCTGATCTGCCAGATATGAAGGAATTCATATATCTATCAAAGGTTTTCATCGTGTCCCTATAGTTCGGCGAAGCCGGCGCATGATCTGAATCAACGACGACAAGGGAGTAATCCGAATATAATTGGTGCGAGTGGACGCTGCGGGTCGTGGGCGGGTTGTGGCTTGAACTGCCCCGGCGTTGGGGCGTGTTTCCGGTTCCGGGTTTGCCGGGATCATCGGGTGTCAGCGGGGTTGCGTCCGGGTTGCGTCCGGGTTGCGCCTGGGGCGTGGCCCGAAAGGCGGTGTGCGAACACCGCAAGGAGGAAGACATGCGGTCTGAAACAGCCATTCTCGAGTTGCGTGACGTGAGCGTCTGGGTGGGCGGCAAGACCGTCGTGGACGGCATATCGCTGCGGGTGATGCCGGGCGAGACCCATGTGCTTCTGGGGCCGAACGGGTCGGGCAAGTCGAGCCTGCTGGCGGCGATCATGGGGCTGCCGCCCTGGAAGGTGACCTCCGGCAGCATCCTCGTCGATGGCGAGGACATCCGCGACCTCGACTTGCGCGCGCGGGCCGCGGCCGGGATCGGCATGGCGTTTCAGCGCCCGCCGAGCCTCAACGGCGTCACCGTCACCGCCTTTGCGCAATCGCTGGGGGCAGAGGCGCGGCTGGCCGAGGCGGCGGCGAAGCTCGATCTTCATGACTTCATCTCGCGCGACATGAACGTCGGCTTCTCGGGCGGCGAGATCAAGCGCTGGGAGGTGCTGAAACTGGTGCTGCAAGACCCGCGGCTGATGCTGTTCGACGAGCCCGAAAGCGGGGTGGACCTCGAACATGTGCGCGCCATCGGTCAGGCGATCCGCGACCTGGTGGCCGCGCCCGATGCAAAGGGGCGGCCGCGTGCCGGTCTGGTGATTACCCACACCGGGCTGATCCTGTCGCATGTGAATGCGGCGCGGGCGCATGTGCTGAACGACGGACGCCTGGTGCATTCCGGCGATCCGGCGGCCCTGTTCAGCCATATCCAGCATCACGGCTACACGGTCCCGCAAGCGGGCTGAACAGGAGACGAAGCGATGACAGACACGCATGCCAGAACCGACGCCACGACCATCACCAACGCCGAACGCGAGGCGCTGATCGAAGTCGGCTTTGACGACATGTCGAAGCGCGCGGCCACGGCGATCCTGACAGATGCCGAGGTCAGGCTGGCCGAGACCAACGACGATGGCGTGGTGATCATGCCGCTGAACGAGGCGCTCACGACGTTCGAGTTCGTGCAGGATCTGATGTTCGGCCTGGTCGATGCGGATGCGAACGAGCATATCGCCATGATCGCCGAGCACATGCACGACCCGCTGGGGCATTTCGTCTGGGTCAAACCGGGCGCGAAGGTCCGCCTGCCGGTGCAGACCTTCAGCCTGATGGAAACCCCGCAGGTGCGCCAGTTCACCCATGACATCACCCTGATCGACGAAGGCGCCGAGGTCGAAATGGTCTCGGGCGCGGCGGCGCCCTCCGAGGTGCATCGCGGGCGCCACATCTCGCTGCACGAGACCTACATGCGGCCCGGGTCGCGCTGCCGGTCGGTGTCGATCGAGCATTGGGGGCCGGGGATGGAGATCCATTCCTACAATTATTCGCGGATGGAGAAGGGCGCGCAGGACACCTCGATGTCGATCGCCCTGGCGCCGATCCGCCACCATGTGAGCCATTCGCACACGATCCTGGAGGAGGCGGCGGTTGAGGTGTCGCAGGCGATCTGCTTCGCGCCCGAGGGCACCGAGCGGATCAACCACACCGAAACCCACCTGACGGGCGCGGGGGCGCGGTCGGAAGACCTGACGCGGATGGTCTCGGCGGGCGGGCGGATCGTCAACAACGCACTGCTGGTGGGCGATGTGGGCGGCACCCAGGGCTTTCTCGGCTGCGACGGGCTGAAGCTCGGCGCGGCGGGCGAGATCGTCGCGGTACCATCGCTTCAGGCGAAGGCCGAAGGGTCGCAGCTGAGCCACGAAGCCTCGGTCGGCATGATCGACACCGAAAAGCTCAACTACCTGATGGCCGCGGGCATGGAGGAAGATGCGGCGCGCGATCTGATCGTGCAGGGCTTCCTGTCGCTCGACAGCAAGGCTGTTCCGAAGGCGCTGAAAGCGCGCATCGCTCAGATGATCGCCCAGGCGAAATCCGGCGGGATGTAGCGGGGCGGGCCGCAGAAGAGCCGCAGGAGGGCCAGGTCGTGGCTCGGCTCGCCGGCCAGGAGTTCTGACCGGGGCTGCGGCTTCCTCCGCCTCAGGTTCTTTTTCCTGGGTCAAATACTCCGGGGGTCCGGGGGCAGCGCCCCCGGGCTTGCCCGCCGCAGGCGGCGGCCGTCAGGCCGCTCCCGGTGATGGTCCCGGTGATGGAATTGTTCCCGTCCGTGATACAATCTGCCGCGCAGCCGGCAAGTATCAGGCTCTGATCAGGCCATCGAGGTGATGCGCGCAGCCGGTCAGGGCGGCATAATCGTCGTCGACCACACTCACCGAAAAATTCCGCATGAAGCCCGCGAACCGTCCCTTGTCACGGAGGGCGTCGCCGTAGCCCATGGTTTCGAACCACGGCGTCACCGCGCGGGCCATGCCGCCGATGAGGTAGATGCCGCCGAAGGGCAGGTGGATCAGCGCGAGGTTGCCGGTGACGGTGCCGAAGATGCGGATGAATTCGCTGAGCGCGTCTTTCGCGATCGGATCGTCGCCGGCGGTGGCGGCGGCGATGATCTGGTCGGAGGTGAGTTCACGCGGTTCGCCGGCGCGGCGGGCGAAGAAGGCGTCGAGATGTTTCAGGCCGCGCCCCGACAGCACTTCCTCGATGGAGGGAAAGCCGTGGGCGTCTTCCAGCGCCCGGCACAGTTCCAGCTCCACTTCGGAGCGGATCGGCAGGTTGGCGTGGCCGGCCTCGGCCGGCGGCACCAGGCGGCCGCCGGGGGTCTGGTAGACCGGCGCGCAATTGAACCCGGTGCCGATGCCGATCACCAGCATGGTCGCCTCCGGGCCTCGCCTGTGGGGGCTGTCGGCACTGTCCACGACCCGGGTGAGCGCGCTGTCCGGCAGATGGCCGAGCGCGTGACCCTGGGCTTGCAGATCGTTGAGCACCGCGACCTTTTCGGCCCTGGCGGCGCGGGCGACGATGTCGCCGTCGATGCTCCAGTCGAGGTTGGTGAGCGTCAGCGTGCCGTCGCTCACCGGACCCGCGCCGGCGACGCAGGCCCCGGCGCAATCGGGGTTGCCGTTGGCGTCGAGATAGCGTTCCAGCACCGCGCCGAGCCCCGGGTAATCGGCATTGCGGAACTTCCGCACCGATTCCGGCAAAAGCCTCGTGCCCTCGGCGAGAGCCACGCGGGTGTTGGTGCCGCCGATATCGGCGAGCAGCGAATAGGTGTTGGGTGCGGGCATGGGCGAACTCCTTCGGAGGTGCATTCTGCGCCAGGCGCCGGGGCGGGCTGCTGGCCTCGGGTCAGTCCCGGGCGAGGGCGGCTTTCAGGGCGTGATACGAAGCCTTCGGCGTTCGTTCAAGGGTGTCGAAATCGACCCGCACAATGCCGAAGCGTTTGTCATAACCCACCGCCCATTCGAAATTGTCGATCAGGGTCCAGATGATGAAGCCCTTGAGCGGCACGCCGGCCTCGATCGCCTTGAGCGCGGCGCGGAAATGCGCGTCGATATAGGCGATGCGGTCGGCATCGGCCACTTCGCCATTGGCGACCACATCCGGCGCCGCCATGCCGTTTTCACTCATGTATTGCGGAATGCCGCCGGCATGGGCCCGGACCCGTTCGAGCACATTGGTGAGCCCTTCGGGGAAGATCTCCCAGCCCATTTCGGTTTTCGGCAGGGGACCGGCGACATGGGTGGTCGCGGGCCAGGGACCGTCGGCGGGGGCGATCAGCGAACGGGTGTAGTAATTGCTGCCGATCCAGTCGAGCGGCGCCGAGATCGTGGCCATGTCGTCCTGCCAGCCCCGGGGCATGTGGGGGCCGAGCCCTTCGAGGGCTTCGGCCGGATAGCTGCCGCGGAAGACACCTTCGAGGAACCAGCGGTTGTAGGTGGCGTCTTCGCGGGCGGCGGCAGCGGCGGCTTCGGGACTGTCGTCGGCGGGGGTGATGTCTTCGTGGTTCAGCACGATACCGAGGTTTTTCTGCCCCAGCGCCCGCATCCGCCCGATGCCCTTGCCATGCGCCAGCAGCACGAAATGCATCGCACGGGCGGTGGCGCGGATGTCGCGCAGGCCGGGGGCGTGGACCCCGAGGAAATGCGACAGATAGGACACGCACCAGGGCTCGTTGATCGTGGCGGTGCTGAACAGCCGGTCGCCGAGCCGCCTGATCACCACTTCGGCGTAATCGGCAAACCATTCGGCCACGTCGCGGTTGCGCCAGCCGCCGAGATCGGCGAGCGCGGCGGGCATGTCCCAGTGATAGAGCGTGGCCATCGGCTTCAGCCCGCGTTCGAGCGCGCCATCGACCAGACGTTCGTAATAATCGAGCCCTTCCGGGTTTGCCGCCCCGCGGCCTTCGGGCAGCACCCGGCTCCAGTTGAGCGAAAACCGGTAGGCGTCGAGATGGGCGCCTTCGAGCAGGTCGAGGTCTTCGTCGAGACGGGTATAGCTTCCGCAGGCCACGGCCGGGTTGTCGCCCTTGTCGGTGTTGCCGGGGGTGGCGGCGAACGTATCCCAATGCGAGGGGCCCGCGCCGCCGAAGGACGAGCCTTCGATCTGGGTGGCGGCGGTGGCGGCGCCGAACAGGAAGCCGTCGGGAAAATCTGCGCGGGTCGTGGTGAGGGGCATGGGGCTGGCTCCGTTGTGGCCGGATGTGTGGCCGGATGGTGGCGCACCGTCCGGGCAGTCCGGGCGGCTTTGCGCAGCCTAGAGCCGCCGGGGGGCGGGGTCAAAGGGGCAGGCGGTTTGCCGGCGGTTTGCCCGCGCGGCCGTACCCCGTGCGTGCACCGGCTTGCCTTGGCGCCGGCCCCGGGCTACATCCCGGGAGGCCACCTTATCACCAGCGAGGGCCGCGTCCGATGCGTGCGGAAACCCAGAAGATCGTCGAGGCCGTCGAAGCCTCGCTGAAGCTCCTCGAAACCCGGATCGGCATGGACAGTGCCGATCACCGGCTCGAAGAACTCAATGCCATGACCGAAGACCCCGAGCTGTGGAACGATCCGGCCCGGGCGCAGAAGCTGATGCGCGAGCGCCAGGCGCTGGTCGAGGCGATGGAGGGCTACCGGGCCATGGCGCAGGAGCTGTCCGACAATGTGGAGCTGATCGGGATGGGCGAGGCGGAGGGCGACGACGAGGTCGTCGCCGAGGCCGAGGCCGCCATCTCCGCGCTGGCGGAAAAGGCCGCCGCCGCCGAGCTCGAGGCGCTGCTGAACGGCGAGACCGACGCCAACGACGCCTTCCTCGAGATCAAGTCCGGCGCCGGCGGCACCGAAGCCTGCGACTGGGCGGCGATGCTGGCGCGGATGTATACCCGCTGGGCCGAGAAGCGCGGCTTCGCGGTGGAATTGCAGGAAGAGACGCCGGGCACCGAGGCGGGCATCAAGTCGGTCACCTACCAGATCAAGGGCCACAACGCCTATGGCTGGCTGAAGTCCGAGAGCGGCACCCACCGCCTGGTGCGCATCTCGCCCTTCGGCAAGGGCACCCGCGAGACGAGCTTCGCCGCGGTCGGCGCCTATCCGGTGGTCGACGACAATATCGAGATCGAGGTCAACCCCGCCGATATCCGCATCGACACCTACCGCTCCTCGGGCGCGGGCGGCCAGCATGTGAACACCACCGACTCGGCGGTGCGGATCACCCATATGCCCACCGGGATCGTGGTGACATCTTCCGAGAAATCCCAGCACCAGAACCGCGACATCGCCATGAAGGCGCTGAAATCGCGACTCTACCAGCTGGAGCTCGACCGGCGCAACGCCGAAGTCAACGCGCTGCACGAGGCCAAGGGCGACGCGGGCTGGGGCAACCAGATCCGTTCCTATGTTCTCCAGCCCTACCAGATGGTGAAGGATCTGCGCACCAATCACGAGACCTCCGACACGCAAGGCGTGCTCGATGGCGATCTTGACGCCTTCATGGCCGCGACGCTGGCGCTGGATGTGGCGGGCAAGTCCCGCGCCGAGGCCAGGGCCGAAGACTGAGGCCGAGGACCGAGGCGGCGCGGGCCGGCCGGCCGGGAGGCTCTGAAACGCACAGCGACTGCTACCGGGAAAGACGCGGGCGCGCGCCCGCGTGAAGCGTCGCCGCGCGGCGACGCTGCCCGGAGCGCGGGCGGATCGTCCGGCCCCTGTTTCCGGGGCCCGGGCAACAGGGGTGCCACAGGGGTGCCAAAGCAAACAAACCGCCCGGTGCCGGGCGGCCTGAGATTGCGGTGGCAAGGCCGGTGAGGGGCCGGTGAGGGCCAGCCTGCGGAGGTCTCCGGATCAGGCCTCAGCCTTGGGGGGAGGGCTGACCTTCTTGCCCGCATTGGTGAGCGGGTCTTCCTGACGCTGCACCGAACCCTCGAAATGGGCACCCGATTCGATGGCGATGGTCTTGTGCACGATATCGCCCTCAACCCGCGCGGTGGCGGTGAGGCGGACTTTCAGCCCCCGCAACCGGCCGATGATGCGGCCGTTGACCACCACGTCATCGCCGACGACTTCGCCCTTGACGGTGGCGGTTTCGCCGACGGTCAGCATATGGGCGCGGATGTCGCCTTCCACCGTGCCTTCGATGACGATATCGCCGGTGGATTTCATGTTGCCCTTGACCACGAGGTCGGCCGACAGCATCGAGGCCGGGGCCTTGGGTTTCGGGGCGCTCGGGGGCGTCGGTGCGGACATGGCGCCGCCCGGCTTGGCACTGCCAGCCGCGCCCGGCTTGGTCTCGGGTTCTCCGGCCTGCTTCGGTCCGGGTTCATTGATCCTGCTTTTAGAAAACATGTTTCCCTGCCTTGATGTAGATCATCGGGTCGATTGGCTTGCCGTCCACGCGGATTTCGTAATGCAGGTGGGGGCCGGTCGATCTGCCGGAATTACCCATATCACCAATTCGCTCCCCGCGCGAGACTCTTTGTCCTTTTCGGACCTTGATGGCAGAAAGATGACCGTAGCGTGTTTCAATTCCGAAATCGTGCCGGATCTTGATCAGACGTCCGTATCCCGACACCCAGCCGGCCTCGGTCACCACCCCGTCGGCCGGAGCGACGATCGGGGTGCCGACGGGACCGGCCATGTCGGTGCCCGCATGAAGCCGGCCCCAGCGCCTGCCGAACCCCGACGTATAGCGGAAACGGCCCTGCACCGGCATGCCGAACGGCAGCTTCTCGGCGGCGATGCGGTAGAGGTTCATGCGGTCGAGCGCGTCGAGAATCTCGTTGGCGCGCAGCGTGTCGGCATCGGTGTCGGCGCCCTTCGAGGAGAACACAAGCGGCATCAGCGGCCCGCCCTGGCCGGAATAGCCGCTGCGCACGGTGTCGAGGATCTCGTCGGTCGACATGCCGGAGGCGGCGAACATCTTGTCGAGCGGTTCCAGCGAGACGGTCACCGCGTCTTCGAGCTGGCGGAAGATCTGGTCGTTGCGCTCGTCGCGCAGGCGCTGTTCGAAAACCAGGTTTTCGGCATGGGCTTCCGCCTCGGCGGCGGCCTCGGCCTGGGCATCGCGCTCGAGGGCGGTTTCTTCAAGCGCCGCGGTCAGAAAAGCCACGGCAGCGTCGGCGCCGGTGGGCACGCTCTCGCCGGATGGCGCAAGCCCGGTCCCGCCGGTCTCGGCGAGCATCGCTTCAAGCGCGGCACGGGCCTGGTCGCGTTCGCTCATGGCGTCGCTCAGATTCTGCTGGATCTTGGTGAGCCCGGCCTCGAATTCCAGCCGCCGCTCCTCGGAGGCCAGAAGCTCCGATTGCATTGTTGAAATCCGCGCCATTGCCTGGGCGAAACGCGCCTGCGCGGCGGCGGCTTCACTGGCCGAGGCATCGCGTTCGGCGGCAAGAAGCTGCAACCTCTGCTCGTAAAATGCCTGATCGCGCGCGGCCTGATCGCGCAGCGAGCCCGAGCCGATCGAATCCATCATCAGCACCGCGGTGGCGATGATCGCCCAGGCCACGAAAGCGGCGGAGACGAACCAGCCGGTCACCTGCATCACCGGTGGCACGATCACGAAGCGCGTGCCGGCTTCCGAACGCAGAAACACCCGCTGTTCGGGGAAATTGCGCTCAAACGCGTGGTTCAATCGGTTGAAGACTCGTTTCACCGCCAGGTCCAGCCCTGTTGCCCCAGTTCATTCCGGCGCGCCCCGTTGCCCCCGGGTGCCCCCGCGCCTGGCCCCCTGCTTACCGGAGGGGACGAGGGGAGGCAAGCTGGGGCGCGGCGTCACTCTCCGGGCCCTGGCCGGAAAGCGATAAACCGCCGGTGGGCACGCAATCGTTTCGATCAGAGAAACACTCCCGGTTGCCGTGGCTTTCTGTCAGCGATGGGTGACGGGCCGGAGGCCGGGGCCCGGGCAAGGCTTGCGGGCCGAACCCCGGCGGTTTGTGGCAGGGCGCGGGGGGGGAGAAGGCGTGGCCGGCGGGCGAATTGTCGCACCCATGGAAACACATGGAAACAACAGCCTCCCGCACCTGCGGACCCTGCCGCGCGCCAGACGGGGCCGAAACTCACCGGGGAGCGTTGTCCACCGCCGCCCGACCCGCCGCCTGAACAGCCGCCAGCACCTCGGCCGCGTGGCCCTTCACCCGCACGTTGGACCAGACCTTTTCAACCACGCCGTCGGGTCCGATCAGCACGGTGCTGCGCACGATCCCCATGTAGCTGCGGCCAAAGATCTTCTTTTCCGTCCAGACCCCATAGCGCTCGCAGGTGTCGCTTTCGGCATCCGACAGCAGCGCCATGGTGAGGCCGTGCCTCGCGGCGAAGTTTTCCTGCCGTTTCACACTGTCTTTGGATATGCCCAGCAGCACGGCACCGGCGGCCTCGAAATCCGCTGCCCTGGCGGTGAAATCGCAGGCTTCGGTGGTGCAGCCGGGGGTCGATGCCCTGGGGTAGAAGAACAGCACCACCCGGCGGCCCGCCAAACCGGCGAGCGAAACCGGCGCGCCGCCATCGCGCGGCAGGGTGAAACCCGGCGCTTCCATGCCGGGCTGTACGAGTTCGGTGGACATTTCGTGCCTCTCTGGTCACCATGGCTCAACCGGTTTTACGGCGGCAGACCGCCCGGGGAAAGCCGGAACGCATTTCTGGGATCAGGCAAGAACCGCGCCGGGCACGATGAGTGACGCTTTCATCCGCACAGAGAGCCCGCAGGCCGGGCCCGCAGGCGCCCCCCCGGGGGAGAGCGCGGCCCCCGGCATGACCCCGCCTCCGGCCCCCGGGCAGAGGGCCAGGCGGCGGCGGTGGGGGTTTCATCTGTCGCTCTGGTCGCTGGTGGCGGTGTTTGGCCTTGCGCTTTTCCTCGTGCTGAGTTCCATGGCCTTCACCGGGCGGGTGGTGGTGCTGCCCGAATGGGTCACCGAACGGGTCCGCGACGAGCTGAACGCATCGCTGCCCTCGGGTTCGGTCTCACTCAGCCGGGTCGAGCTGGGGCTGACCCGCGGCGGGCGGCCGCGGGTGCGGCTGGTGGATGTGTCCCTGCGCGACGGCAGCGGGCTCACCCTGGCGCAGATCAATGCGGTGGAGGGCAGTTTCAGCCGCCGCGCGGCGCTCCGGGGCCGGATCCGGCCCGGGCGTATCGAGTTGCAGGGCGCGCAGGTCACGCTGCGCCGCCTCGCCAACGGTACCTTCGACCTTGCATTTGGCCGCAAGTCCAGCGCCGCCGGTTCCGCCGGGACCACCGGCAGCCTCGCCGCGCTGCTCGACAAGATCGACGCGCTGTTCGCCAGCGGTCCGATGGAAAACGTGGTCCGGCTCAGCGCCACCGACCTCACGGTGACGCTCGAAGACGCCCGCTCCGGCCGGGTCTGGCAGGTGACTGACGGTCTGGTGATGTTCGAACCCAAACCCGCCTTCATCGACACCACGATCCGCTTCAACGTGTTCAACGGCACCGAAGATCTGGCCTCGACCGAATTCGCCTTCCGCTCCGACCGGGGGAGTTCCGAGGCGAACCTTTCGCTGCGGTTCGACAACACCGCCGCCCGCGACATCGCCGCCCAAAGCCCGGTGATGGCCTTTCTGAGCGTGATCGACGCGCCGATCTCCGGCGCGCTGCGCACCACGCTGGACAAGGGGGGGGCGCTGGAAAACCTCGCCGGTGCGCTCAGGATCGACGCCGGTGCCCTGGTGCCCGCCCCGGGCACGCCCCCCGCCCAGTTCGACGGGGCGGAGATCTACATAGACTTCGATCCCGTCCGCCAGCGGATCGACTTCGCCGGCGCGTCGGTCCGCACCGAGATGGGACAGCTGCGGGCGGAGGGCCATGTCTACCTTGACGAGTTCCGCGGCGGCTGGCCGAATTCGCTGATCGGTCAGGTGCAGATCCCGCACGCCACGCTCACCCCGCGCGACCTTTTCGCCGCGCCGGTGGAGATCGACAGCGGCACCGCCGACATCCGCGTCCGGCTGGCCCCGTTTCAGATCGACTTCGGGCAGATCGTCGCGATCCGCGGGCCACACCGCTATCAGGCGTCCGGCAGGCTCGGTGCCGATGGCGCGGGGTGGTGGCTGTCGCTCGATGCCGCCGTGGCGCGCGCCAGCCGCCGCGAGGTGCTGGCGCTCTGGCCGGTCTCCACCGCGCCGGAAACCCGCGCCTGGGTGGCCGGAAACATCGACGGCGGGCAGCTGGTGGGGGCCACGCTCGCCTTCCGCAAACCCGCCGATGGCGATCTGACGATGAACGGCACCTTCGGCGTTGAAGAGGCGCGCGTCACCCCGGTGGCGGGAATGCCCCCGGCAGAGCTTGCCCGCAGCTATGTGACCCTCGCGCCGGACCTTGTCAGCATCGTTGCCGAGAGCGCCGGGATGACCGCCCCCGACAACAGCCGGATCGACCTTTCGGGGACCACCTTCCAGGTGCCGCATGGCGGGGGCGGGGCCGGAGAGGGTGCCGGGGAGGGTGCCGGAGAGGAGGCGGAATATGGCGATCTTGCGCTCAGGCTTTCCGGCCCGGTGCCCGGGGTGCTCTCGCTCCTCGCGGGCGAGCCTTTCGGCCTGTTCAGCGATGCCGGAAACCGTTCCGGCGCGGACATCGCGCAGGGAAATGTCCGCGCAGAGGGACAGCTTTCCGTGCCCCTGTCCACCGGGGCCGGGGGCACGCCCGGGCGGGTGGGCTACGACATCGCCGCCACGCTGACGGAGGTTTCCTCCGGCGCGCTGATCGAAGACAAGCTGCTGACCGCCGAAAGCCTCACGCTGCACGCCAGCAACAGCGGGATCGGGATCGACGGAAAGGTGCGCATCGGCCGCGCCACCGCCGAAGGCAGCTGGATGCTGCCGCTGGTCAACGGCACCAGCCTTCCCGCTTCCGTCACCGGAACGCTCGACATCACCCCCGCAGCGCTCGGCGAGTTCGGCATGGCCGATCTGGCCGGGATGGTTTCGGGCAAGACCCGCGCGCGGTTCGAAATTGATCTGGGCGGGCCTGGCGAAACGCCGCTGCTGACACTCAGATCCGCCCTCGGCGGGCTCGGGATGCGCATTCCCGGCACCGGCTGGCGCAAGGCGCCGGAAGACATCGGAACCCTGGAAATCGAAGCGCGTCTCGGCGACCGGCCGGAGGTGACGTCGCTCGCGCTGTTTGCCCCGGGGCTCTCGGCGACCGGCCGGATCGCGCCCGCCGAGGACGGCGGACTTGGCGAGGCGGCATTCGAAAAGGTCGATCTCGGCGGCTGGCTGAGCGACGCCACGGTGCGCCTTGCCGGGCGCGGCTCCGGCCTGCCTCCGGCCATTGCTGTCGAGGGGGGCAGCGTCGATCTGCGCAGGACCGCATTCGATGACGGCACCGGTGCGGGCGCGGGGTCCGGCCAGACGGGCCCCCGCCAGCCGCTGACGCTTGCGCTCGACCGGCTGATCGTCAGCGACAATATCCGCTTCGGCAACCTGCGCGCCGATCTGGATCTCGCGGGCGGGCTTTCGGGCACCTTCGCGGGCGAGCTGCCAAAAGGCAACCAGCTGACCGGCACCATCGCCCAGACCGGCGAGGGCACGGCGGTCCGCATCGCCGGCGGCCGCGCCGGCCAGGTGCTGAAAGCCGCCGGGCTCTTCGAACGCGCAAGCGGCGGCCGGCTCGAACTGATTCTCGCGCCGGTCGCGGGGGCCGGTATCTATGAGGGCGAATTCTCCCTTGCCGATATCAGCGTGCACAACGCCCCGGCGCTCGCCGAAATGCTCTCGGCGGTCTCGGTGGTCGGCCTGCTCGACCAGTTGCAGGGCGAGGGCATCCGTTTCTCGGAGGTCACCGGACGGTTCCGCCTCGGCCCCGGCTCGCTCACCCTCTACCGTGCCGCCGCGGTCGGGCCGTCCATGGGCTTGTCGCTCGACGGATATTATGACATGACCGGCGACCGGATCGACATGCAGGGGGTGTTGTCACCACTCTACATCCTCAACAAGATCGGACGGATGTTTGCCCCGCGCGACGGTGAGGGGCTGGTGGGTTTCAACTTTACCCTCAAGGGTGAGGCCGGCGCCCCCGAGGTCAAGATCAACCCGTTGTCGATCCTCACACCCGGCGCGCTGCGGGAAATCTTCCGCCGCGCACCGCCCGAAACCCCGGGTGCGACAGAGGCGCCCGGCCAGTGAGGCCCGGCCAATGCCCGAAACGACGCCCGAAACGACGCCCGAAACGGAGCCAGCCGCGGAGGCCGAAGGCACAAGGCTTGCGGATTACGATTTCGACCTGCCCGAAAGCCTGATCGCGACCCGTCCCGCGCGGCCCCGCTCCTCGGCGCGGATGCTGGTGGCCACGCGCGGGCAGATCACCGATGCCCAGGCCATCGACCTGCCGGGCTTCCTGCGCTCCGGCGACCGGCTGGTGCTGAACGACACAAGGGTGATCCCGGCACGGCTGCGCGGGGTGCGGCGGCGCGGGATGGCCGAAGCCGCCATCGAAGCGACCCTGCTCGCTCCCGGTACCTCCGGCGCCTGGACAGCGCTGGTGAAGCCCCTGCGCAAGCTGAAGCCGGGCGAGGAGATCGCCTTTCCCGCCGGGCTGCGCGCCCGGTTCGAAGGCCGCACCGCAGAGGGCGAGGCCCTGCTCGGCTTCAACCTCTCTGGCGAGGCCTTCGACGCGGCGCTTGCCGCCGCCGGCGAAATGCCCCTGCCGCCCTATATCGCCGGGAAACGCCGCGCCGATGTGCAGGACCGCGAAGATTACCAGACCATCTGGGCCGCCCGCCCCGGCGCCGTCGCCGCGCCCACCGCGTCGCTGCATTTCGACGCAGCACTGATGGCCGCGCTCGCCGCGCGCGGCGTGGAGACCACCCGCGTCACCCTCCATGTGGGCGCGGGAACCTTCCTGCCGGTGAAGGTCGAAGACCTCTCGACCCACCGGATGCATGCGGAATGGGGCGAGGTGACCGAGGCCGCCGCGGCCGAAATCGCCGCCACCAAAGCCGCCGGCGGCCGGATCATCCCGGTGGGCACCACCGCGCTCCGGCTGATCGAAAGCGCCGCACGCGCCGGCCGGATCGCGCCATGGCGGGGCGAAACCGACATCTTCATCCGCCCGGGCTTCCGCTTTCAGGTCACCGACGCGCTGATCACCAATTTCCACCTGCCGAAATCGACGCTGATGATGCTGGTCTCGGCGCTGATGGGTTTCGGGCGGATGCGTGAGGTCTATGCCCATGCGATTGCCCGGGAGTATCGGTTCTTCAGCTATGGTGACGCGTCACTGCTGATGCCCGGGGAGGCGTGAACGGGCAGGCCCGGGGGTTTCACACCCCCGGACCCCCGTGGAGTATTTGTCCCAGGAAAAAGGGGCGCGTGTGCACGTATCGGCGACGGTTTGTGCACAGCCCGGTGACAAAACACGCGCCTCTTTTTCTGGTTGAAATACTCCGCGTTGTGGGGCAGGGCGCAATCACTCTTCCCACCACCACAGCTCCGGCTGATAGCCGAGCCAGTCGCCATACATCGGAACATGTTCGGGGAAATGCAGTTCTCTGACATGGGCAATGTGGGAAACGTCCGCATACCAGATCGGGATCACATAGCGCCCCGCGGTCAGCAGCCGGTCGAGCGCCCTGGTGGCGGCGACGAAGTCTTCCTGCGAACCCGCGGTGAGCATTGCCTCGATCATCGCGTCGATCGCCGGATCCTGCACCCCCATCCAGTTGCGCGAGCCTTCCACGTCGGCCATCTCGGCGCCCCAGTAGAGCTTCTGCTCGTTGCCGGGGCTGAGCGACAGGCCGCGCGTATAGGGCGCCATGTCGAAATCGAACGTCTGGGTGCGCTCCTTGTAGGCGGCCGAATCCACCGCCGTGACGCTCGGGGTGATCCCGAGGCGGGCAAGCGCCGCGACGTAGATGTCGATGATGTTGCGGCTCTCGGTGGCGTTCTGGCTGACCAGGATTTCGAAGGTGAAGGGCACGCCGTCGGGGCCCGTCATCACCCCGTTTTCAATGTGGTAACCGGCGGCCTCCATCAGCTCCATCGCCCGGGCGATGCCCTTGCGGTTGCGCTCGGAGCCGTCGGAGACGGGGAGTGCATAGCCTTCAAGCGTGCCCGGCAGCAGGTTTTCGGCGAAAGGCGCGAGCAGCTCGGCGACCCGTCCCTTCGCGGGGGCCGCGATCTCGGCGCCGAGCACCGAATTGTCGAAATAGCTCCGGATCCTGGGCAGGCTGCCGCCGTTCAGCGTGGCGTTGATGAATTCGAAGTTGAATGCCTGAATCATCGCCTCACGCACCCGCCAGTCGGCGAATTGCGGCTTGCGGGTGTTCATCACGAAACCGTTGATGCCGGTGGGGCGCTGGTGCGGAATGTCGGAAAGCACCACATCGCCCGCCCGCACCGCGGGAAAGTCATATTGGGTTTCCCATTTCTTCTGGTTGGTCTCGCGGTAGGTCGAGGCCTCGCCCGCCTTGAAGGCTTCGAACACCACATCGCCGTCGCCGTAATACTCGAAGCGGATCTCGTCGAGATTGGCCTGGCCGCGCATGAAGGGCAGATCGGCGCCCCAGTAATCGGGGTTGCGTTTCAGCACCAGATAGCGGCCGGTCTCGAAATCGTCGATCACGTAAGGCGAAGAGCCGATCGGCAGGATGTCGACCCCGCTTTCGGTGAAATCGACCCCCTCCCATTGCGCCTTCTTGAGGATCGGCCGCATGCCCATCAGCAGCGCCAGTTCCCGGTCGGGCTCGTTGAAGGTGAAGCGGAGCTTGCGCGGACCGGTCTGCTCCATCGCGGCGACCTTGTCCCAGGCCCCGGCGTAGCGCGGATGGCCCTGGGTGCCGAGGGTCTCGTAAGACCACATCACGTCTTCAATCGTCACCGGGCTGCCGTCGGAGAACCGCGCCTCCTCGCGGAGCGTGAATTCGACCCAGGAGCGGTCGGGCGCGGTTTCGACCGTCTCGGCCAGGAGCCCGTAGAGGGTGAAGGGCTCGTCATAGCTGCGGCCCATCAGGGTTTCGAACAGCATGTAGTGCAATTGCCAGGGCGCGCGGCCTTTCTGAATGACCGGGTGGAGCGAATCGAAGCTCCCCGATTCGGCAAAAACGATCCGCCCGCCCCTGGGCGCATCGGGGTTGGCCTGGGGCAGGTGAGTGAAATCCGCCGGCAGTGCGGGCGCGCCGTACATGGCGATGCCGTGGGACGGTCCGGCGGTCGCGGGCAGGCTCAGAATGGCCGAAAAAACCGCCAGAAAGCCAATAATTCTTCGGATTCGCCGGGGCAGGCGCTGAACAGGGCTGGGTCGCATTTTGGCAAGGATCCTCCACGATCCGCGTTTCGGGTACCGTAATGGTAGAGAGCGGGCCCGGGCATTTCAAACTTTTAGCTTGGAAAGCCGGAGCCGAAGGGCTAACATGGGGTCACTGCTCGATAGGTTTCTTGCCTGTATGAAACCTGCCTCAATGACTGGACGCCGGCCTTGTGCCGGCGTTTTTTTTGAGGGTTTTTCTGCGGGGGACAAGAGGCGGTGGCCACACCCGGGGAGCGGGGGCGTTGTCTCGCCTGCGGCAGGGTCCGCGGTTACAGCACGGCCAGAACCAGCTTCGCGGCGATGGCCAGCATCGTCAGCCCGATGCCGGCGTCGAGCAGGCGCCAGGCCCGTTCGGAGCGCATCACCGGGGCGAGCAGCCGCGCCCCGTAGGCAAGGCCAAAGAAGAAGCTGAAGCTCGCCGTCACCGCCCCCGCCGCGAAAGCGACCCGCTCGGCGCCGGGGGCAAAACCGGTCGAGACCGCGCCGATCAGCCCCAGCGTGTCGAGATAGACATGCGGGTTCAGCCAGGTGAAAGCGGCGGCGGTGGCCAGGGTGCGGCGGAGGCTTTGCGCGGCACGGGCTTCGCCGAGGCGGTGGCCGCCTTTCCACGCCGCGTGGAGGCGGGTCGCCCCGTAGGCGATGAGGAAGACGGCGCCGGAAAGGCTCATGATCAGCGGCAGGCCGGGCCAGCGCGCGGTGAGCGCGTCGAAACCGGCGACCCCGGCGGCGATCAGCGCCGCATCGGAGGCGGCGCAGAACAGCGCCAGCGCAAAGACATGCTGGCGCAGCAGCCCCTGGCGCAGGACAAAGGCGTTTTGCGCGCCGATGGCGAGGATCAGGCTGAGGCCAGTGAAGAAACCGGTGAAAAAGCCGGTCAGCGCCGGGGCAATCATGGGGGCGATCATGGGGCAATCACGGGGGCAATCATGGGGCGATTATTGGCGGGGCGCGCCGGAACCGGGCCGGGGCTGCGCTCCGTCGTCGCCGTCAGGGCTGCCGGGGCCGGAGCCGGCAGCGCTCACATCCGCGCTCTCAACGGCCTCTTTCGCGTCCTTGCCGTTCGGGTAGACCAGCCCCGCCGAGATCACCAGCTTGGCGGCGTCTTCCACGGTCATGTCGAGCACGATCACCGAGTGTTCGGGCACGAACAGCAGAAACCCCGAGGTCGGGTTCGGCGTGGTCGGCAGAAACACCGAGATCACCGGCTCCTCCACCGGGATCGCGTCGTCGATTTCGCCCTTGGCACTGGTGGAGATGAAGGCGATCGCCCAGATCCCCTTGCGCGGGTATTCCACCAGACAGGCGGTGTCGAATTTCGACTCCTGCTGGGCAAACACCGTCTCGGCGATCTGCTTGACCCCCGAATAGAGCGAGCGCACCACCGGCATCCGGTCGACCATGCTTTCGCCCCAGGCCAGCAGGCTGCGCCCGATGACCCCCTTGGCGATCCAGCCGATGAGCGCGGTGAAGATCAGGAACACCACCACGCCGACGCCGCGCACGTTGACATGGACGTTTTCGCCGAACAGGGCGATGAACCATTCGCTCTTCCCGAACCAGCGGTCCACCAGCGCATCGGGGTGATAATAGCCCGGCACGAAGGGCATGACCCAGCTGTCGATCCAGCCGACGAAGGTCCAGATCAGCCAGATGGTGAAGGCGATCGGCACCACCACCACCAGCCCCGCGAGAAAGTTGTTGCGGAACCCGGTGATCGGACGCAGCAGCCAGCGGCGCAGGCGGGAATGCCCGCGGTGGTGGTCGGCCTCGTCCGAGAGGCGATTGAGGTCTTTCAGATCCATGTGTTCAGGCCAGCCGGAGTTGCGTCCGACCGTATGTAGGGGGTTTGGGCCGGAGCCACAACCGCGCGTCACCGCCCGACGCGCCGGTTTGTCCGGCCTGTGGCGCGGCGGTGGGATGGATTGAAACGGCCTGCGCAAAGGCAGCGGCCGCCCGGGGGCGCTGCCCCCGGACCCCCGGAGTATTTGCCCCAGGAAAAAGGAGTGCGGGGGCAGGGCCGGGTTTGCCACGCGCGACAACCGGCCCGGGTGCGGGCTGTAAGGGGGCGGCGGGAGCGGGGCGGGCCGGGCTGATACGAGCGGACGGCGGGGGGCTGGTCGTGGCGCCGTTTCAGCCCCCCAGATCAGGCTTCGGCGAAGCTCTTCGCGATTTCGGCCGCCAGCCGGGCGTTGTTCTTCACCAGCGCGATATTGGCGGTGAGCGAGGCGCCGCCGGTGGCGTGATAGATCCGGTCGAGCAGGAAGGGGGTGACCGCCTTGGCGCTGATGCCTTGCGCCTCGGCGGCGGCGAGGGCATCGGCGATCACCGGGGCGAGGAGTTCGGCGGGGATTTCCGCCTCTTTCGGGATCGGATTGGCGACAAGCTGGCCACCGGGCAGGCCGAGCGCGGCGCGCAGCCTGGCGGCGCGGGCGATGTCCTTTGGGCTGTCCATGCGCAGGGGCGCCCTGAGCCCGGAGGCACGCGACCAGAAGGCAGGGATCTCGTCCTGTCCGAAGGCGATCACCGGCACGCCGTTGGTCTCCAGCACTTCGAGGGTCTTGGGGATGTCGAGGATCGCCTTCGGCCCGGCGGCCACCACCGTCACCGGGGTCTGGGCCAGCTCGGCAAGATCGGCGGAGATGTCGAAGCTCTGGTCCGCGCCGCGATGCACCCCGCCGATGCCGCCGGTGGCGAAGACATGGATGCCCGCGAGCCGGGCGGCGATCATGGTGGCGGCGACGGTGGTGGCGCCGGTGCCGCCGGTGGCGAGGCAGGCGGCGAAATCGGCGCGAGAGAGCTTGGCGACGCCGTCGGCCTGTCCGAGGCGGTCGAGTTCGGCCCCGGTGAGGCCGACGTGCAGCCGGCCTTCCAGAACCGCGATGGTGGCGGGGGTGGCGCCGGTGTCGCGCACCACCTGCTCCACCGCCCGGGCGGTCTCGACATTCTGCGGCCAGGGCATGCCATGGGTGATGATCGTGCTTTCGAGCGCGACCAGCGGGGCGCCGTCGGCCCTGGCGGCGGCGGCTTCGGGGGAATAGGTGATGTCGATCATGATCTTGAACCTGTGCAAATCCCGGCATCAGCACTGGCATCGGGCCGGGGAAAGGAGAGGGAAGGGCGGTCAGGCCGGGTCGTGCCCGGAAACATAGGTGGCGGCAGCGTTCACGGCGGTCTCCAGCGCGTCGGCCCCGGCGGCGCCCCGGGCCTGGGCGGCGATATGGGCGGCCATGAAGGTGTCGCCCGCGCCGGTCACGCGCATCTGCGCCACCTGGCGCGGAACCGCGGTGCAGGTACCCCCGGGCGTGGCTTCGGCCGCAAGCCCGGCGCCATTGGTCACCAGCGCCCGGGCCACACCTGCGGCCACCAGCGCCCGGGCGGCGCTTTCGGCGGAGGCGAAGGCGGACCCGAGAATCAGCCCCGCCTCTTCGAGGTTGACGTAGAAGGTCGCCGCCGGGTGGCCGATCAGCGGCCGGAGCCGCCGCGCCTTGCCGGGGCTTGCGGGGGCAACGCGCAGATCGGCCCCGGCCAGCGCGGGACCGGTGGCGATCTCGCGCAGCAGCGTTTCGGTCAGGTTGCCGTCGATGGCGGCAAACCCCCGCCAGGGCGCCTCCGGCGTGCCGAGCGGCCCGGCCTCGAGGGGGCGCAGGATGCGCTTGCCGGCGGCTTCCAGCGTATGGGCATCGGCGATGGCCGCAACCAGACCTTCGCTCGATTCGATGGCCATATAGCGGTCGGTCGGCAGATCGCCGGGGCGGAAGACATGCCCGGTGACCAGCCCCAGGCGGTTGCAGGCGGCGATCAGCTCGTCGCCCTCCGCATCCTGCCCGATGGCGCTCAGCAGCACCGGCCGCAGCCCGAAGTGCCTGAGCCCCATGGCGATGTTCATCGCCACCCCGCCGGGGCCGCGGGTGATGCGGCCGGGCACGTCGTTGCCGAGACGCATCGAAAGATGCGCGCGTCCGATCACGTCCCACAGGACGGAACCGATGCAGAGAATGTCGGGGGTCTGGCTGGCGCGGGTCATGCCCCTGTTTGGCAAGCCGGGGCGGGGGTTGCAATAGGGTGGCGCCTGGGTTATGTGCGCGACACTTCACAGGCAGGGCCTGGGCCCGGCGGGAGAGACATCCCCGCCCGGTCCGCCGGTTGGGACGCACGTCCTGATGGCCCCGCCGAGGCGCAAACCGGAAAGGAAACCATCATGGCGCTCCCCGACTTCACCCTGCGCCAGCTGCTCGAAGCTGGCGTTCACTTCGGCCACCAGACCCAGCGCTGGAACCCGCGCATGGGCCCCTATATCTACGGCGCCCGCAACGGCATCCATATCATGGACCTCACCCAGACGGTGCCGATGCTCGACGCCGCGCTGAACGTGATCCGCGAGACCGTCGCCAAGGGCGGCCAGGTGCTGTTCGTCGGCACCAAGCGTCAGGCCTCGAAGCCGATCGCCGATGCCGCCGAGCGTTCGGCGCAATATTTCATCAACCACCGCTGGCTCGGCGGCACGCTGACCAACTGGAAGACCGTGTCGCAGTCGATCAACCGCCTGAAGGCGATCGACGAGCAGATCGCCGCGGGCGCCGAGGGGCTGACCAAGAAGGAACGCCTCCACATGGAGCGCGATCAGGCCAAGCTCACCGCCTCGCTCGGCGGCATCCGCGACATGGGCGGGCTGCCGGACCTGCTGTTCGTGATCGACGTCAACAAGGAAGACCTCGCCGTCGCCGAAGCGAAAAAGCTCGGCATTCCGGTGGTCGCCGTGGTCGATACCAATTGCTCGCCCGATGGTGTGGATTACATCATCCCCGGCAATGACGACGCCGCCCGCGCCATCGCGCTCTATTGCGACCTCGCCGCGCGGGCCGCGCTCGACGGCATGTCGGGCCAGCTGGAGGCTGCGGGCATCGACGTGGGCGCGCTGGAAGACCTGCCGATGGAAGAGGTCACGGCCGCCGACGCCCCCGAAGGCGAGGCCACCGAAGGCGAGGCCGCGCCGGCCGAAGGCTGAGCCGACCGTTCGACCCCGGGATCGCGAGGGCAGGGGCCTTTGCGATCCCGTCTGTATATCCCTGCATATCCAGCCGCGGGCGCTTTGGCGTCCCGGGCTGAAATTCCACAGAATTCCCGAAGGAGAGCCGACATGGCAATCACCGCTGCACTCGTGAAACAACTGCGCGAAATGACCGGCGCCGGCATGATGGACGCCAAGAAGGCGCTGGTGGAAACCGAAGGCGACATGGACGCCGCGGTCGACTGGCTGCGCACCAAGGGCCTCGCCACCGCCGCCAAGAAATCCGGCCGCGTGGCCGCCGAAGGTCTCGTCGGCGTCGCCGTCGAGGGCGGCAAGGGCGTGGCCGTCGAGGTCAATGCCGAGACCGATTTCGTCGCCAAGAACGCCGAATTCCAGCAGATGGTCGGCGGCATCACCAAAGCCGCGCTCGGCGTGGCCGATGTCGAGGCGCTGGCCGGCGCCGCGCTCGAGGGCAAGACCGTGACGGAGGTGCTGACCGACAAGATCGCCAAGATCGGCGAGAACATGTCGCTGCGCCGCATGGCCAGCATCGCGGGCGACACCGTGGCCACCTATGTCCACAACGCCGCCGCCGACGGCATGGGCAAGATCGGCGTGCTGGTCGCGCTCAAGGGCGACAACGAGGCCTTCGGCAAGCAGGTCGCGATGCATGTGGCCGCCGCCAACCCGGCCTCGCTCGGCGAAGCCGACCTCGACCCGAACCTGCTCGCCCATGAGCGTCAGGTGCAGATCGACATCGCGAAGGAATCCGGCAAGCCGGAAGCGGTGATCGAGAAGATGATCGAAGGCCGGATGAAGAAATTCCTCTCCGAGGTCACGCTGCTCGGGCAGAATTTCGTCATCAACCCGGACCTCACGGTCGCCAAGGCCGCCGAAGAGGCCGGCACCGAGATCCTCGGCTTCATCCGCATGGCGGTGGGCGAAGGGCTCGAGAAGCGCGAAGACGATTTCGCCGCCGAAGTCGCCTCGATGGCGAAGGGCTGAGGCGAAGGGCTGAGGCCGGCGCATCGCGGGAAACCGCCAGAAAGTCCGGCCACAGAGAGCCTGAAGAACGAGGGGGCAGGGCGCTTGCGCTGCCCCCTTTGTCTTGGGGCCGCTTCCCGGCGTCAGGCCCCCCGCGTCAGGGCGGCCTCAGGACGGACTCAGCGCCCCGAAAGCCCCCCCGACAGCCGCGCAAGCCCCGCCGGGTCGGTGACGGTAATCCGGCGGCGGGCGCTCCTGATAAGCCCGTCGCGCTCCCAGGCGCTCAGCAGACGGCTGATCGTGTGCAGTGTCGCGCCGGTCATGTCGGCGATGTTCTGGCGGGTGATCGGCATTTCGATGACAATGCCACCGGCCTCCCTGCGGCCCGATTGCCGCAGGATCCGCTCCAGCGCGCAGGCGACGCGCCGCTCGACCTGCTGCGTCGCCGTTTCCAGCATGTTGGTGGTCATCTCTCCGATCCGCGTGCCGACCGTGGCATAGGCGCTGCGGGCGAAACCGGGATATTGCGCGGCAAACACCTCCCAGAGCGTGCTTGGCCAGGCAAGAACCGAGACATCGCCCGCGGCGATGGCGGTGGCCGGGTAGGTGTCGCGCCCGAGCGCCACAGCGATCCCGATCAGCGATCCCGAATGCAGATACAGCACGATGATCTGCTGGCCATCCGCGTTGGCCCGCACAACGCGCACATGGCCGTCGAGCAGCAGGAAGAAAAGCTCCGCGTCATGGCCCTCATGGAAGACCGGAGCCCCGTCGCGCAGCTGCCGCGGCGTGGCCAGATCGAGAATCGCCCGGATCTGATCGGTGTCGAGAGAGGCAAAGGCCGGCAGATCGCGCAACAAAACTGGGTCAGGTCGTGTCATCGTCGGGCTTTCGGAGGCACTCACGGGCAAATTACCAGCCAGTTTTGACCCACACCAGACCACTTTTTGCGATGAACGTTGCGGCAGAACAATATTCGCGTATCTTGCCGGTGTAACGTGGTATCAACGTTACGCATACTCATATAGGGAGATCATGATGTTTCGTAAGTTGACAGCCGCGACCGCGGTGGCGGTGGCGCTCGCGGCGCCGGCCTGGGCCGAAACGTTTGAAGTGCAGATGCTCAACAAAGGCGATGCCGGGGCAATGGTGTACGAGCCCGACTTCCTGCGCATCGCCCCCGGCGACACGGTCAAGTTTGTCGCCACCGACAAGGGTCACAGCGCCGAAACGATGAAGGGCATGGTCCCCGAGGGCGGCGAAACCTTCACCGGCAAGATCAATGAAGAAGTCGAGGTGACCTTCAACACCGAGGGTTTCTACGGGATCAAGTGCAAGCCGCACTTCGCCATGGGCATGGTGATGACCATTGCCGTGGGCGACGGCGCCGCCCCGGAAGACTTCCTCGGCGGCAAGATCCCGAAGAAGGCCATGAAGCGCTTCGAGGCGCAGCTTGAGAACCTGAGCCAGTAATCTGGCAAACACGCCATCCCGGGCGCGGTGATGCGCCCGGGAAAGCCCGCGCCCCGGGAGTAAGCTCCCGGGCACCTTTTCCGATATTGTCACACCCCTGACATGTGCCGGCGGCCAGGCTGCCGGCAAACGGTACCGGTGTGACATGCGCATGGTCCAACAGGAGGAAACACATGAAGAAAGTCGTCAATCCCCATCTCGTCACCAGCCGCCGCGACGTATTGCGTGGCTCGCTTGTTGCGGGTGCCGCCGCCGCGAGTGGCGCCGGCGCGATGGTGGCCGGCTCCGGCGCACAGGCGGCAGGGCGTGGGCCTCAGACGCGCACCGCCGATGCCGTGTCGCGCCAGCTTCACAAGGTCGCCGGAAAACAGGTCGCCGCCACAACCGCCAAGCCTGCGGATCTGTCGGGCTACGAGCGGGTGAAGATGGAGCTGGTCGCGCCGCCCTTCGCCCCCGAGCATGAACAGGTCGCCACCGGCAAGCCGAAGATCATCGAGATCACCATGGAGATCCAGGAAAAGCTGATGGTGGTCGATGACGACACCGGGGCATCCGTCTGGGCGCTGACCTATAACGGCTCGGTTCCCGGTCCGCTGATCATCTGCCACGAAGGCGACTATATCGAGCTGACCCTGCGCAACAGCGAAGACTCGAACATGGAGCACAACATCGACTTCCATGCCTCGACCGGCGCTCTGGGTGGCGGCGGGCTGACCCATGTTCTGCCCGGCGAGGAAACCGTGCTGCGCTGGAAGGCGACCCGGGCCGGGTGCTTCACCTATCACTGCGCGCCGGGTGGGGCGATGATCCCCTATCACGTCACCCACGGGATGAACGGTGGCCTGATGGTGCTGCCGCGCGACGGGCTGAAGGACAAGGACGGCAACCCGCTGCATTATGACAAGATCGCCTATATCGGCGAGCAGGATTACTACCTGCCGAAAGATGAAAACGGCGATTACAAGGTCTATGAAGCCGCGGGCGACGATTATGCGGATTATCTGGAGACAATGGCCGGGCTGATCCCCTCGCATTGCGTGTTCAACGGTTCGGTCGGCGCGCTCACCGGGGAAGGGGCGCTGAAGTTCAAGGTCGGCGACACCGTGCTGATGATCCACAACCAGTCGAACCGCGATTCGCGACCGCACCTGATCGGCGGGCATGCGGATTACATGTGGCCGGCCTCGTTCCATGATGCGCCGCTGACCAACATGGAAACCTGGTTCGTGCCGGGCGGCAGCGCCATTGCCGCGATGTACACGCTGCGTCAGCCCGGGGTTTACGCCTATGTGAACCACAACCTGATCGAGGCATCCATTCTGGGCGCCACCGCGCATTTCGTTGTCGAAGGCGACTGGGACAACAGCCTGATGGAACAGGTCGTCGCCCCGCGGTGAACCACGCTCTGACGAGAGGTCAGCAAAATGCCCCTTTCCCCGAAAACCGCAAAACGCATTGCCATCGTGGCCGTTCTGCTCGGGGTGGGGGGCGCCGGGGCCGGCGCCTTCCTTGCGATGCGCGGCCCCGATCCCGCCTATATGCCCGAGATGGTGGCCGTGGCCGAAGTGGGCGGCAAGCCGCTCTGGGTGGCGCGCCGCGAGGTGTCGCTGGCCGAATGGAACCGCTGTTACGATGAAGGCGGCTGCACCCAGCACCTGCGCCCGCCGACCTTCGACAAGGGCGAAGACTGGCCCGCGACCAACCTGTCCTATGCCGATGTCAGCGAATATCTGGCCTGGATCAGCGAGAAGGCGCGGCACCGGTTCCGGCTGATGACCGCCGAAGAATGGTCCGAGCTGGCCGCCCCGGTGATGCCTGAAAAGCCGGACCCGATCTTCACCGATCCCAGCCTGACATGGGCGTCGACCTATCTGGTGGAAAACCTTGTGGACCGGCGCTTGCGGCCCCGGGGATCCTGGGCCGAAACCACGGAAGGCGTTCAGGATCTCAACGGCAATGTCTGGGAATGGACCCAGGACTGCTACCAGAGCGGTACGACGCCCGAGGCCTGTCCGGCCTTTGTGGTTCAGGGCGAACATGAGGCCGTGATCCCGTTTCTTGTCCGCGATCCCGCCCGGGGCGGCTGCGCGGTCGGGGCGCCGCCGCCGCATCTGGGAATGCGCCTCGCCACCGAAAAGCGGGTGCCCGACGCGCTGTTGTTCCACTGAAAGGGTTCGGGGACGCATTACGGTCGGGTTTACAGCGGGGGCGTTTGGGGCGTTCACCTGCGCCTGCGGTATATGTTACATAATACCGATTATGCGACTTTACCTACCGCCGAAACCTCCCGACCCCCGTGATCCACACGGTGCTCCCCCCGATAACCCCCGGAGCTCACCCGAGCGCATAGCCGGTGCCGCGCACGGTGCGCAGCGGGTCGTCTCCTCCCGTCTGGCGCAGCGCCTTGCGCAGACGGCCCACATGGACATCGACCGTGCGGGTGTCGACCAGCGCTTCGCGGCCCCAGACCCGGTCGAGCAATTGTTCGCGGGTCCAGACCCGTCCGGGCGTTTCCATGAAGGTCGCGAGCAGCCGGAACTCGATCGGTCCGAGGCGGATATCCGCACCCGCGCGGGTCACCCGGTGGGTGGTGCCGTCAAGCAGGATGTCATCGAACGCCACCTGCCCGCCCACCGCCGCCGGCCTCGTGCGGCGCAGCTGGGTGCGAATCCGGGCCATCAGCTCGTTGACCGAATAAGGCTTCACCATGTAATCGTCCGCACCGGTTTCGAGACCGCGCACCCGGTCCATTTCCTCGGTCCTGGCGGAAACCATTATGACAGGAATTTCAGCGCTTTGGCGGCGGTTCTTCAAGCGCCTCAGCACCTCGATCCCACTCACCCCCGGCAGCATCCAGTCAAGCAGCACGAGATCGGGCCGGAGCTCGTCGGCGAGCAGCAGTGCCTCGTCGCCGGTTTCGGCGGTGGCAACCTCATAGCCCTCGGCGTCGAGATTGTAGCGCAGCACTTCAAGCTGCGCCGGTTCGTCCTCGACCAGCAGCACCAGCGGCTTTCCGGCGGTCATTCATCCGATTCCCGAAAACCCTCCTGCACGTCATAGGCGGAGGTGGTGTCCTTCGGGCGGCTTTCTTCGGGCAATTCGCCGGTGGCGAGATAGATCACCTGGTCGGCGATGGAGGTCACCTGATCGCCGGCGCGTTCGATGTTCTTGGCGATGAAGTGCAGATGCATGCAGGCGGTGATGTTGCGCGGATCCTCCATCATGAAGGTGAGAAATTCGCGAAACAGCGCGTTGTACATCTGGTCGATTTCAAGATCGCGGTGGCGGACCTGTTCGGCGAGGTCCGCGTCGCGGCGGATGAAGGCGTCGAGCACGTCCGAGAGCATCAGCCGCACTTCCTTGGCCATGCGTTTCACCGCCCCCGCCGCGCCCTCGATCGGGCTCAGCCGGGCGAGCACCGGGGTGCGCTTGGCCATGTTCTTGGCGTAGTCGCCGATGCGTTCGAGATTGGTGGCGATCTTCATCACCGTGAGCACGGTACGCAGATCCGACGCGATCGGCTGGCGGGTGGCGAAGACCCGGGCGCAGTCGAGGGTGATCTGCTCTTCCAGCTTGTCGATCTCAAGGTCGGCAAGCCGCACCTTGTCGGCAAGGTCGAGGTCGCGGCTCTTGAGCGCCTTGGCACCCTGGCGGATGTTCTGTTCCGCGAGCCCCCCCATCTTCATCAGCTTGGCCTGGATCTCTTCGAGGTCGCGGTCGAAGGCGGCGGCGATATGCTGGCTGCGGTCGTTCATGGTTGTGGCCTCCTCTGGGCTCTTCTCTGCCTCTTCCGGCCCCTGCCCCTCAGCCGATCCGGCCGGTGATGTAGCTTTCGGTCCGCGGGTCGCGCGGGTTGGTGAAGATGGTGGTGGTGTCGTCATATTCCACCAGGCTGCCGAGGTGGAAGAAGGCGGTCTTCTGGCTGACCCGCGCCGCCTGCTGCATCGAATGGGTGACGATCACCACCGAATAATTCTGCCTCAGCTCGTCGATCAGCTCTTCCACCTGGGCGGTGGCGATCGGGTCGAGCGCCGAACAGGGCTCGTCCATCAGCAGCACTTCCGGCGCGGTGGCAATGGCCCGGGCAATGCACAGCCGCTGCTGCTGGCCGCCGGAAAGCCCGGTGCCGGGGGCGTTCAGGCGGTCTTTCACCTCGTCCCAGAGCGCGCCGCGGCGCAGGGATTGCTCGACGATGTCGTCGAGCTCCGCCTTGCCCCGCGCCAGCCCGTGGATGCGCGGCCCATAGGCGATGTTGTCGTAGATCGACTTCGGAAACGGGTTCGGCTTCTGGAACACCATGCCGACGCGGGCACGCAGCTGCACCGGGTCCACGTCGGAGTGGTTGATGTCCTCGCCGTCGAGGCGGATATCGCCCTCCACCCGGCAGATCGGGATGGTGTCGTTCATCCGGTTGAGGCAGCGCAGAAAGGTGGTCTTGCCGCAGCCCGAAGGCCCGATGAAGGCGGTGACGGTCTTGTCGAGGATGTCGACATTCACATCCTTGATGGCGTGGGTGTCGCCGTAGAACACCTGCACGCCGCGGGCCTGGAATTTCATTTCACTGTGCTCCACCGGGGTGCGTCCTTCGATTGTGTCGTTCATATGCCTGGGCCCCCTGCCCTTACCAGCGGCGCTCGAAACGGCGGCGCAGGATCACCGCAACCACGTTCATCGCCAGCAGGAACAGCAGCAGGACGATTATCCCGCCCCAGGCGCGTTCGTAATAGGCCGGGTCGGCGCGTTTGGCCCATTCGTAGATCTGCGCGGGCATGGCCGAGTTGGGCGCGAGAAAGCCGCCGGCGAGCGTGTCGGGCGCGTTGGAGGCGATGAAGCCCACCATGCCGATCAGAAGCAGCGGCGCGGTCTCGCCGAGGGCCTGCGCAAGGCCGATGATGGTGCCGGTGAGGATGCCGGGCATCGCCAGCGGCAGCACATGGTGAAACACCGTCTGCATCTTCGAGGCGCCGACGCCCAGCGCCGCCTCGCGGATCGAGGGCGGCACAGATAGATCGAGGCCGCCACGCCGATCGGCAGCGCCAGCGCCAGCACCACCAGCATCATGAACAGCGACCCCAGCATCGACACCCCGATCCCGGCGGCTTCGGGGCGGCTCTCGGAGGCGTCGGCGCCGAAGATGAAGCCCCAGTTGAACGTTTTCCGCACCACGCCCGCGTCGCGCAGCGCGTCGACCAGATCGAGATGCGCCGGATCGAGGTTCTTGTCGCGGGCCAGCGCGTCCCGGGTCACCCGGCCCTTGAGGTAGCCGTCGACCCGGCTGGAGGCCAGCAGGCGGAAGCTGACACTCTGTCCGACCAGCCCCGGATCCGCCAGCACCGCTTCACGCAGCTCCGCCGCGGCCGAGGCCGAGAGCATCTTGCGCAGCGCCTTGGCCTTGGGGAACGGGTTCTCGATGCCGTTCTCCGCCAGCGCCTGCGCCAGCGCCGCGTCCAGCAGCGGGTTGTAGCCGAAGGTGGAAACCTTCTTCATCACTTCAAGGTCGCGGGTGCCGGACTTGTCGAGCTTCTCCTCGGGCAGCTCGACCTGCAAGGTGATGTAGGTCTGGGTGAAGGCGGGCAGCCCGTTCCAGACGATCGAGGCCAGCAGCACCACGAGGAACACCAGCCCGGTGGCAATGGCGGCGATGCCATAGGCGCGGAACCGCGTCTCGGCGGCGTTGCGGCGACGGGTGCGGGCGTCGGTGTCATAGAGCGAGCGGGTGCGGCGCGGCGGGGCACCGGTTTCGGGCGTCTGGGGCGCGTCGGTCATTCGTACTGCTCCCGGTATTTGCGCACGATATAGAGCGCGAGCACGTTGAGCCCGAGGGTGACGACAAACAGCGTCATCCCCAGGGCGAAGGCCACCAGCGCCTCGGGCGAGGCGAAATCGCTGTCGCCGGTGAGCTGGCTGACGATCTTCGCGGTCACGGTGGTCATCGCCTCGAACGGGTTGAGGCTCATCCGCGCCGCGGCCCCCGCCCCCATCACCACGATCATGGTCTCGCCGATGGCCCGCGAGGCCGCCAGCAGCACCGCACCGACGATGCCCGGCAGCGCCGCCGGCAGGATCACATGGCGCACGGTCTCCGAGCGCGTCGCCCCGAGCCCGTAGGAGCCGTCGCGCAGCGCCTGCGGCACCGCGTTGATGATGTCGTCGGAAAGCGACGAGACGAAGGGAATGAGCATCACCCCCATGGTGATCCCCGCGGTCATCACCGCCCTGCCCCCGCTCATCCAGCCCAGCCCCTCGTTGCCGAAAACGCCGAGCAGCAGCGGCCCCACGGTGAGCAGCGCGAACAGGCCATAAACAATGGTCGGAATCCCCGCGAGCACCTCCAGAAGCGGCTTGGCAAAGCTGCGCAGCCTTGGGCTCGCGTATTCCGAGAGATAGACGGCGGCATAAAGCCCGATCGGCACCGCCACCAGCAGCGCGATCAGCGAGATGTAGAAGGTACCCCAGAGAAGCGGCAGGATCCCGAGCTCCGAGGCCCCGCCCCGCCCGGAGAAACTCGGCGCCCATTCCAGCGAGGTGAAAAACGCCCCCGCCGGATAGAGCCGGAAGAACTCGATGGCGTTGAACAGCAGCGACAGCACGATGCCCACGGTGGTCAGGATCGCCACCGTGGCCGCCGCGATCAGCAGCCAGAGGATCCCGGCCTCGACCCGGTTGCGGGCGCGCAATCGGCCGTCGGTGCGGCGCCAGGCCCAGCCCAGCCCCGCCAGCGCCAGCGCCAGCACCACGAGGCTCATCGCCCACGCGCCACTCTTCGCCAGCCGCCGGTAGCTCTGCGCCGCCGCCAGAACCTCCGGCTTCACCTCCGCGCCAAGCGCCACCCCGATGCCGCCGAGCAGCCCGCGAATGTCGTCGGTGCCGGCGTCAAGCGCGCGCGCCTCGGCCCGGCTCAGCACGCCGCGGGCCACCGCCGTATCGAGCCCGTGGGCGACCCTTTGCACATCCGACATGATGAGGCTGAGCGCCCCCTTGTCGGCCCCCGTATCCGCCCCCGTATCGGCCCCTGTATCGGCCCCCGTATCGGCCCCCGTATCGGCCCGGACGCTTTCGGGGAGGTTGCCCGCGACCACCCGGTCGATGGCCAGCGGCTGCGCCACCAGCCAGGCCCCGAGCAGCAGCACCGCCGGCACGAAGGTCAGCATGGCGAGGTGAGCGCCGTAATAGGCCGGGCGGGAATGCAGCTTGCGCGGATCGTCGACGCTCGCGAGCGCGCGCCGGCGCCCGAGCACGAAACCGATGACCGCCAGCAGGAAAACGCTGAGGAGAAGCCAGAATGGCGACATATGCGCCCCCGTTCAGATGAAGAACAACCGGCGGGCAATGCGGGAGCGCGCCGGTGCGCACCGCCCCCGCATTGCCCGGAAAAGCCTACTTCATGGTCTCTTCCGCGGCGACCGCCTCCTGGGTCGCCAGAAGCTCCGGGTCCGAGACCAGCCCGTATTCCGCCAGCGGCCCGTCAGGCCCCGCCATATCGTCGGAGATGAAGAATTCGGCATAATCCTTCACCCCCGGCACCACGCCGATATGGGCCTTTTTCACATAGAAGAACAACGGCCGCGACACCGGATAATCCCCCGACGCGATGGTCTCGGTAGTGGGCTCGACACCGGCCATGGTGGCGACCTTGAGCTTGTCGGTGTTGTTCTCGTAGAAGGCGAGGCCGAACACCCCGATGGCATGAGCATTGGCGTCGATCGAGGCGAGGGTCTCGGTGTAATCGCCGTCAATATCCACCGACCGGCCGTCGCTGTGAACCTCGAGACAGGCATCCTCGGCCTCGTCCTCCGACATCCCCGCCGCCTTCATCGCCTCGAAAGCGCCGGTGGCCTCGCAGCCGGCGGCAATCACCTTCTCCTCGAACACTTCCCGGGTGCCGTGCTTGGTGCCGGGGATGAAGGCAAGGATGTCTTCCGCCGGAAGGTCGGGGTTGACGTCCGACCATTTCCGGTGCGGGTTGTCGACCAGCGCGCCGTCCACCATCACCTTCGGCGCCAGCGCGTTGAAAATATCCGCCTGGGTGAAGGCGGTATAGGCCGGCCCGTCAAGCTGCGAGGCAAAGACGATGCCGTCATAGCCGATCCGCACCTCGATGATCCCGGTCACCCCCGCTTCGGCACAGGCCTTGATCTCCTTGTCGCGGATCCGGCGCGAGGCATTGGCGATGTCGATGGTCTCTTCGCCAACCCCCTGACAGAACTTCTTCAGCCCCGCCGAAGAGCCGCCCGATTCCACCACCGGGGTGGGAAAGTCGAAGTTTTCGCCGAAGGCTTCGGCCACGATGGAGGCATAGGGCAGCACGGTGGATGAACCGGCGACCTGAACCTGGTCACGGGCCGCGGCGGCGGTGGCCGAAACGGCGGCAATCGCCAGCGTCGAGGCGGTCAGTTTGACGAAGGACATGTCTGTCTCCTGAGGCTGTGTCATCGGGTGTCATCGGCGCGGCCGCCTTGCGGGCGTCCGGCGGCGCAGGCCGTGGCGCCGCGCACCAGATTTCTAGGCCAGGGGTGTAACAGCTTTGTAACAAATCCCCCGGATGGCCCTGGGATTGTCACGAGCCTGGGCCTTGCAGGTACAGAAACCGCCCCGAGGAAAAGCGCTGCCCCCACCGTCAAACCGCCCGCCAAACCGCCGCGCGGGCCACCCCGGCCCCGAATCCCCCTTTTTCCTGGGAAAATACTCAACACAGCATGAAAGCCAGCCCGCCCCGCCCCGCTCACGCCAGCGGCAGAAACACGGCAAAGGTCGACCCCGCGCCCGGCACGCTCTCGATCCGCAGCCGCCCGCGGTGGCGGTTGACGATATGCTTGACGATCGCCAGCCCCAGCCCGGTGCCGCCCATGCCGCGCGACCGGTGCGAATCGACCCGGTAGAACCGTTCGGTGAGACGGGCGAGATGGCGCGGGTCGATGCCCTCGCCGTCGTCCCTGACCGACAGCCGAAGCCCCGCCCCCTTGAGCACCGCGGTGCCGCGCAGCCGCTCAAGCCGCACCTGCACCCGCCCGCCTTCGCGGCCGTATTTGATCGCGTTTTCAACCAGATTGGTGAAAACCTGGGTGAGCTGGTCGGCGTCGCCCGGGGCCAGCTGTTCCTCCTCGCAGCCGGTGACCTCGACCCGCACCCCGCGCAGCGCCGCCTGCGGCGCCAGCCCCGAGGCCGCCGCCTCCACCAGCGCCGCCACATCGACCATATCCAGCGGCCGCACCCGCTCCACATCCTCGACCCGCGACAGCGACAACAGATCGTCCACCAGCCGGTTCATCCGCCGCGCCTCGCGCTCCATGATGACCAGAAACCGCTCGCGCGCCGCCGGATCGTCGCGCGCCGGGCCGCGCAGGGTCTCGATGAAACCGGTGATGGCGGTCAGCGGTGTGCGCAGCTCGTGGCTCACATTGGCAACGAATTCCGACCGCCGTTCCCCGGCCTCGGCGAGATGGGTGATGTCCTCGAAACAGACCACTACGCCCGGCGCCCGCCCGCCCCCGGCGATCGGCGAAATCGTCACCTCATGGGTGGTGTCGCGCCCCGCCTGCTGGCCGATATAGGTGCCGCTGGTCCGTTCCCTTTCCTCCAGCGCCCGCTCGATCCGGTCGAGCAGCGCCGGCTGGCGGAAGGCGGTGACGTAGTGGCGGCCACGGATTTCAGCGCCGAACATCCGCGCCAGCGGCTCGTTGATCGCACGGATCCGCCCGTCGGCGGCCACATGGGCGCAGGGCAGCGGAACGGCGGTGAGTATGTCCTGCGGGGTCATCGGCGCGGGCTCCTTCAGCGGCGCCGGGAGCTTCATGCAGCTCAGCCCCGGTTGTAAACCCCTGTTGTGAGCCCCGTTGCAAGGGCTGCCCGGCGCGCGACGGGATGCGGAATGCGGCAGGAACCACCCCTCTTGCGGTGCCGGAGCCTGTCCGGCGCCGGGCTGAGCACAGGGCTGCCCACGGGCCTCAAAGCCCTGAAGCCCTGAAGCCCTGAAGCCCGGTATTCCATTAGTCCGGAATTCCGGAATAATGGAATTTGAATATGTCGTTCAACATATTGTTATGGCAGGGTAAAACGCCCGGAAAGCCGCAGCAAACGCCCCGGACCGACGCCGGACAACACATGGGAAACGGGGCTGCGGAAACGGGGCTGCGGCGCCGTCCTGCGCCTCCGCTGTCGGGGGCACCGCAAACGACCGCGTGGTCACCTTTCCAAGGCGGGGCCGGGCCCATCGGTCGGGCGGCGTTCCGCAACCGGCCCCGCCAGGGCTCAATAGACCAGATCGTAGCCGTCCGCTCCGGTTTCGGCGTAGTGCCGCAGGAGCGTGGCCAGGGCGATGCGCAACACGATCTTGCCGGAACGCGCCGGATAGTCGAGGCGCTCTTCGATGTCTTCCATGCCCTGTTCCCGGCAGACCGCCATGACGACGGTTTCGGCCAGATCGGGACCGAGCGCATTGATGGCCGCGGCCAGATCCTGTTCGGCTTCCAGCCGCCGGGTCGCGGCGCTCCCGGCATGGGCCGCGACCCGGGCGTGACCGGACGACACCCGCCCGGCCATCAGCTTGCCCCAGTCGCGGGTGAGTTCGCCGCCGATCTGGGCGATCTCCCAGGTCTCGCGGAAGCGCATGCCCGCGGCCACCAGCTCCGGGGTGAGCCAGGCCCCGCCAGAGCCGCGTTTGCGGCGCGCCAGCACCGACAGCGGCGTTTCCGCCCCGGCGCTGCGCGCCTTTTGCCCTTGCCGGCGGCGCTCCGGCGCAAGAAACATCCCGCCCGCGTCGATCACGTCGGTGTCTTCGGCATTGCCGCGCGCCGAAGCCCGGCGCGATTCACTCTCGGCCATCAGCCGGCGCGCCTCGGCCCGCCCGCCCGCGGTAATGACATAGCGCGAAATCCGCCCTTTGGTGCTGCCCTCGATGAAGCCTCTGAGCGCCAGCGTCTCGGCCACGTCGCGGGTCAGTACGGCCCGGCGTTCCGGGCGGCCGTCGCCGGAATTGTGCACCACCACGGCGTCTTCCACGCCGTCGGCAATCACCAGCAGGGTTTCGGGTTCAAGCATTGCGCGCAATACACGCAGCGAGTCGCGCGCGATGCGCAGATCGTCTTCCATCGGGGCAAGCATAGGCAGCGGATCCTGATTGTTGGTCTGGTCCGGACGAAGAACGCAGCGTTCCTGCCAGAAACGTCCCAACCGGGTGAGCGCCGCGTCGGCGAGCGGGTCGTCGCGCAGCAATTCGCAGCGGCGCACTTGCCGCAATACCGTTGAGGGATGGACCCCGGCACGGCGTGCCAGCGCACGGATGGACATGCCCGCCTCGGTATGGGCGAGATAGGCCCGGACCGGCTTGGGCACCCAGTCCGGCGGCACGGCCGCCTCTGGCCGCGCGACGTCTGCGCAACAGGTTTCCATGACATCCCCAAAACGGAATGCTCGCCCGAAGGGTTGCTGGCAGACAACCACAGGGCGAGTCTTGAGCGTCACAATGATCCCCAACTGGTTACCGAATGGTTAACCGAGCGTGACAAATTAAACATGAATTTCAGATTATTACCTCTTGCGACACCCGCCGCGCGCTGCTTGCCAAGGTGGCGCAACACCCGCTTGGGTTGTGTGATGATCGCTGCCGACTCACCAAAGGAGCCGACATGAAAGATCCCGCCCAAACCCCTCTCGCCGGGCTTCGCCGCCCGAAACTTCTGATCCGCGCCGCCCGCTTCGGCCTTGCAGACTATGACCGCGAGCGCGATCTGCGCCGTCTGATGCAACTGCCCGCAACGCCCGCGCCGGGCAAGGCGCTGCCACACCTGCTCGAAGAGGAAGACCGCCTCAACCATGCCCGCAAATCGGGCGGCGCGGCCTATTCGCCGGCGCGTCACATCGCGCTTCTGATCGCGCTCATGGCCGAAGCCCACGCCCTGTCTCCGGCCGGGCAGGCCGCCTGAATTCTGCCTGGATTTCAGGCAAGGACTGGCCCGGTCGTGCCGGAGATACCCGTCCGGCCTGTCGGATGCAGCCTGCAAACACCGCGTCTGCGCAGGCCGTCAACATGACACGTCCTGACGCAGCTGTGGTCCGGGTCAAACGGCCGTTCGGGGGGGCAAGCCCGGGGCCGGACCGGTCAAACCCCCAGAAACTCCGCGCGATCCCGATAATACTCATAAATCTCGGGAAGGGATTCCAGAACCGTGTCGGGCAGCGGGCCATGGCCCGACACCCTGGCCATCATTCTGGAGACGAACCCACAAGCATAGGCCGCGAGGTCCAAAGCCGCACAAGCGGTCGCATCGTTCTGAACACGCTCATGAAAGGCCGCAAAATCATCCGTCATTTCCGGATCTTCAAGAAAACGCATGAGCTCGGGCAGTTTGCTGTGGTTTCCGTCAAGCACCACATGGCCCAATGCCAGATAGTCACGGACCTTGCCTGCCATGTCGTCTTCCGGCCGGCGCGCCCATGCGGCCATTGCCGTATCCAGCAGGAACCGGGCCTGGTCTGCTTCAGGGCTCTGAAGAAAATCAGTCCAGTCAGTCAATGATGCCCCCGCCGCGCAGTGAAATGGCCATCACAGCCGGACAGGCAACCCCGCTTTGGCCCCGGAATTGGCCCCGGAATTGGCCCCGGAACACGCCTTCGCTCATTCGCATTCACACCACCTGCCCTGGCGTTTGTTTCACATCCCGGAAGGCGCGAACCGGGGCCGATTTGCGCCAGGCAAGCTCTAGCTGAACGCATCGGGCATCGAGGCCTTCTTCTCCGCCACATAGGCCTCCAGCGCCTCGCGCACGGCCGGGTCGATCGGCGGTTCGACATAGTCCGCGAGCAGCTTCGCCACCCGTTCGGAGGCCAGCGTCTGGGTGTCGCGCGCGCCCTCTTCCTCCCAGGTCTCGAAGGGCTTGTAGTCGAACACCTCCGAGCGCCAGAAGGCGGTGCGGAAATGCGCCTGGGTATGGGCACAGCCGAGATAATGCCCCCCCGGCCCCACCTCGCGGATCGCGTCCAGCGCCAGCGCGTCCTCGTCCACGGCAATGCCGGCCGCCATCTTGTGCAGCGCGCCGAGCTGGTCGGCATCAATGACGAATTTCTCGAAACTCGTCACCAGCCCGCCTTCGAGCCAGCCGCAGGAATGCAGCATGAAATTGACCCCCGCCTGAAGCGCGAGTTGCAGGGTGTTGGCGGTCTCGTAGCCCGCCTGCGCATCGGGCAGTTTCGAACCGGTGAAACTGCCCCCCGAGCGGAAGGGCAGCCCGAGGCGGCGGGCAATCTGGCCCGCGCCGAGGGTGATCTGCGCGGCTTCCGGCGTGCCGAAGGTGGGTGCCCCGGAGTTCATGTCGATCGAGGTCACGAAGGCGCCGAAGATCACCGGCGCGCCGGGGCGGATGAGCTGGCTGTAGGCCACCCCCGCCATCACCTCGGCGCAGACCTGTGTCAGCGTCCCGGCAACGCTCACCGGCGCCATCGCGCCACCGACGATGAAGGGCGAGATGATGCAGGCCTGTCCGGCCAGCGCATAGACCTCAAGCGCCCCCATCATGGTGGCATCGAAGGTCAGCGGCGAGTTGATGTTGATCAGATTGACCATGACCGGGTTCTGGTCGACGAAGTCGGCGCCGAACAGGATCTTCGCCATCTCCACCGAATCCTCCGCCCGGCAGGGCTCGGTGACCGAGCCCATGAAGGGCTTGTCCGACAGGGTCATATGGGCAAGCAGCATGTCGAGATGGCGCTTGTTGACCGGCACGTCGGTCGGCTCGCAGACGGTGCCGCCCGAATGGTGCAGCCATTTCGACATCTGCCCGAGGCGGACGAAATTGTTGAAATCCGCCATCGTCGCATAACGCCGCCCGCCCGCGGCATCGCGCACGAAGGGCGGGCCGTAGACCGGCGCCAGCACCAGATCGCGGCCGCCGATCTCGACACTGTTGGCCGGGTTGCGGGCGTGCTGGGTGAAACGCGCGGGCGCCGTGGCGCAGAGCTTGCGCGCCAGCCCGCGCGGAATATGCACCCGCTCGCCGGTCACATCCGCACCCGCCTCCTTCCAGCGGGCAAGCGCTGCCGGGTTGTCGACCACCGCGACGCCGATTTCCTCGAGCACGGTTTCGGCATTGGCCTCGATGATCTCCAGCGCTTCGGCGCTGAGCGGCTCGAAATCGGGGATGTTGCGGGTGATCCGCGGCACCACCACCGGACCGCTTGCGCTCCGCGCCGCCCGCCGCGCCGCCCCTCCGCCACCGCGTCCCCTGCGCCGGCTGCGTTCTTCGGCCATGTCGCTGTCCTCCGGCAAACCTTGTCCCGATGCCGTGATACCCTGCAACCGGGCACAATTCCCATCGCAAACGGCGGTTGAGGGGAAAAAACGACATCTGCGCAACACCAGAGACCGGGTCGGCCGGAAACGGACCGTTTACGTTGGAGATTTGTAAGTAAATGCTATTATATTGATGATCGAATCGTAAAGTTCCCGTGTTTACCAGTGTTCGTTGCCCCACCGCAGATGGAGACAAACACCATGAAACTCACGCCCACCCTGGCCGCCCTTTCCCTCATCGCCCTTGCAACCCCTGCCCTTGCCGGCAATCTGGCCCCCGCGCCCGAGCCGCACGCCCTCGGCCTGCTGACCCCGCCCGCGCCCGACTGGAGCGGCTTTTATGTCGGCGCGACCGGGATGAAGGCCAATGGCAGCTATGACGGAATCTACCCCTTCACCGGGAACCCTTTCCCGGGCGACGGCGAAGGGGATCTGGATGGGACCGGCTATGGGCTTCTGCTGGGCTGGAACGGCCAGAGCGGCCAGATGGTTTACGGCGCCGAGCTGAGCTATCAGAAGACCGATATCACCGGGGTCGAGCTCTGCCACAACATCAATTGGAATTGTGGTGTCGATATCGACTCTGTTGCCGCGCTGCGCGGGCGTCTTGGCTGGCTGGCCACTGACCGCACGCTGATCTATGGCACGGCGGGGATCGCACGTGCCGAGGTGACGGGTTATACCGAAAGTTCGTCCGGGACTGTTTATCCTGACGAGAAGACGCAAAACGGCTATGTCTTTGGTCTGGGTCTGGAGCAGAAAATCACCGACCGGATCAATCTGCGTGGTGCGCTGATGCGCTATGACTTTGCAGGCGAAGACTATACGGTTGATTTTGGTATGGTTGTCGACGACCTGAAAACCGATTTCACCGCCCTCGAACTGGGCGTGACCTTCAAATTCTGAGCTTTGCGTTTGCGGCTTTCGCGGGTCCGGGGCTTGTCCGGACCTGCGTTTTCGCCACTTTCCCGCCGGCCCGCCCAGTCGCGCCACGGCGCCCCGCCGCTTCGGCAGACCCTTTCCCGACGCGGCAACACGCGGCAACCTGCTGTCGCGAAGCCCCTGAAGACGGGGGCAGACGGGGGCCTGTGGACGGGCGCCGGCAAGATGGGGGCCTGTGCATCGCCTCATGCGAAACCCAGGCCACCGATCCCGAGAGAGGAAAAGCGTTGCCGCCGGCGTCATGCGGGCGCCCAACAGCTTTGCCCGCCTCAGGGATGGCGCCGATCGCAGCACGCTGTGCCGGATGTCCCCGGGGGAGTCCGCCTTCTGCCTGTGGCCATTTCGGGCGTTTGACGAAATATCTGATACAAAGAGTATCACCTAACGCGTTGAAATCTTTGATTTCAGGCAGCGTTAGGTGATTCAGGTTTTTCGCATAACGCTCGAATCGGATCACGGCCTCCCGGTTCGGAAAGACGCCGGTGACCGCCGGTGACCTCGGTACGCCGTCTGAGCTGCCTGTTGATGCGCTCCAGCGGATTGGTCACCAGTCTGACTTTCCGGTACCGATCCACACGATGGCGCTGGAGCGCGTGGCGTGACTGTGACTGAACGCGGGCGTGCTCCAGCCACGGGCGCACCTCCCGGGCCGATGTTTCGACGGGCAGCGCCCGCGAAGCCCGGTCGCGCTTCCCGGGCGCTGCGGCCGCCCCGGTCCTTGCGGCCTCTGTCCCCGCCTCCGGCGAGCCGCACGCCATTTCCCCTTGCCCTCGGCACCCCCCTGCGGGACAACCCCCCATGACCAACCGGATTGCCCTGTTTCTCGCCCTTGCCGTCATCGGTGTCTTCGCGGTGGATGCCTGCGCTTTCGACGGCAATCTGCCGGTGTTCCTCGGCCGCAAGGGGCTCGAATTCACCGAATGGCTCGCCTTCTGGCGCTGAACCGGCGAGCGGACGCAGGGCTGCATACCGGTCATGCAGGGCTTTTGCTTGACTATTTGCCGCAGGTAACAAAGATTGCCCGCAACAACACCGGCACGGTCTCCTGCTCGCGCCATCCACCAGACAAGGGAAAACATCATGACGGTCAAGGTCGCAATCAACGGTTTCGGACGTATCGGTCGCCTGGTTCTGCGCGCGCTGCACGAAGGCGGTCGCAAGGACGTTGAAGTGGTCGCCATCAACGACCTCGGCCCGGTCGAAACCAACGCCCATCTGCTGCAGTTCGACAGCGTCCACGGCCGGTTCCCCAATCAGGTGAAGGTCGACGGCAACACCATCGACGCCGGCGCCGGCCCGATGAAAGTGACTGCGGTGCGCAACCCCGCCGAGCTGCCCTGGGGCGACGTCGACATCGTCCTGGAATGCACCGGCATCTTCAACTCGAAGGAAAAGGCCTCCGTTCACCTCGAGAATGGCGCCAAGCGCGTACTGTGCTCGGCCCCGGCCGCCAATGCCGACAAGACCATCGTCTACGGGGTCAACCATGACACCCTGACCGCCGACGACCTCGTGGTGTCGAATGCGTCCTGCACCACCAACTGCCTCGCCCCGGTGGCGAAAGTGCTGCATGACACCGTCGGCATCACCCGCGGCTTCATGACCACGATCCACAGCTACACCGGCGACCAGCCGACGCTCGACACGATGCACAAGGATCTCTACCGGGCGCGGGCCGCGGCGATGTCGATGATTCCGACCTCGACCGGCGCCGCCAAGGCCGTGGGTCTGGTGCTGCCCGAGCTCAACGGCAAGCTCGACGGCGTGGCGATCCGGGTGCCGACCCCGAACGTCTCGGTGGTCGACCTCACTTTCGAAGCCACCAGGGCCACCAGCGTCGAAGAGATCAACGAAGCGGTCAAGGCCGCCGCGAACGGCCCGCTCAAGGGCGTTCTGGGCTACACCGACCTGCCGAACGTGTCGATCGACTTCAACCACAACCCGAATTCCTCGACCTTCCACCTCGACCAGACCAAGGTGATGGACGGCAACTTCGTCCGCATCCTGACGTGGTATGACAACGAATGGGGCTTCTCGAACCGCATGCTCGATACCGCGGTCGAGATGGGCAAATACCTCTGATCCTTTCATGGGTTTGAGGCAGGACGGCCCGGGGGTGACCCCGGGCCGTTTGTTTGGGGCCGTTCGGGCCGCTTGGGCCGCTTGGGCCGGATTGAGTGTCAAAGGCCGCACTGACGGCCAGAGCCGTGGCCGGGGGCGCTGCCCCCGGACCCCCGGAGTATTTCGGCCAAAAAAAGAGGCGGGGCGCGAGCCGGGGCAGCGCGGGGGCGGGGCCGCGGGCTGTGCCGCCGGGAATGGGGATGGGGGCCGGTCTGGCGCCGGTTTTACCTGAGCCTCAGCCGTGGAACCGGCGGACCAGCGCGGTTTCGACCTCGGGGGGGACGAATTTCGACACATCGCCGCCAAGGCGGCAGATTTCCTTCACCAGTTTCGAGGCGATCGGCTGGAAGCGGGCTTCGGCCATCAGGAAGACGGTTTCGACCGAGCTGTCGAGCGCGCGGTTCATGCCGACCATCTGGTATTCATATTCGAAATCCGACACCGCACGCAGGCCGCGCACCAGGATCTGTGCGCCGACGTCGTTGGCGCAGTCGATCAGCAGGTTTTCGAACGGGTGGACGACGATCTCGCAGCCGGCGCGCGCCGCAATCGTATCGGTCTCGGCGGTGACCATGGCGACCCGTTCCTCGAGGTCGAACAGCGGGCCCTTGTCGCGGTTGATCGCCACGCCGATGACCAGCCGGTCGACCAGCGCACAGGCCCGCTCGATGATGTCGAGATGACCGAGGGTGACGGGATCGAAGGTTCCCGGGTAGAGGCCGATGCGCATGGACGTTCTCCTTGGTTGCCGCGGCACGCAACGATATTGCGCGGGCGATTGCAAGGGTTTTCTGCGCTGCGGCGAAGCCCGCGGACTGCGCGGCTTCACCCGCCCTGCCCCCCGCTCCGCCCCGGTGCCCACCCGGTGCCTGAGTCCGGGGGTCAGTAGCCCATGATCATGTTCTTCAGCGCCTCGGCCTGCGTCCCCAACTCGTCGAGCCGCGCCTTGACCACGTCGCCGATCGAGACCAGCCCGACCATTCGGCCTTCGTCGAGCACCGGCATGTGGCGGAAGCGTTTCTCGGTCATCACCCGAAGCACCTGAATGGCGCGGTCGGAGGGGGCGCAGCTGACCGGATCGCGGGTCATGATCGTTTCGACCTTTTCGACAAGGCAGACCGGACCGCAGGTGCCGAGCTCGCGCACGATGTCGCGTTCGGTGACGATGCCCTCTGGCGTGGCGGCCGCCTCTTCGCAGACGATCAGACCGCCGATCTTTCTTTGCGACAGCAGCGCGGCGGCTTCGCCGACGGTGGCGCCGGGGGCGATCCGAAGCACGTCGCGGATCGGTTTGTCCTTCAGGATCTGGCTGATGAGCATCGCGGGTCTCCCTGTCGCTGGCTGGTGCCCCGGGCATGGCCGGGCACGGGTCTTGCGGCCTGTCCGGCCGTTTCCTGCTTGCCGGTCCGGGGAGGGTCGCGACCCCGGTGGCGGTTGTCAAGTCAGGGCTTCGAGCCGGGCCACCTCGGCGCGGATGCCGCTGCGCAGCAATTCGCCCACCCGCGCCAGGCGCTCGATCCGCCCGTCGCCGGCGTGGCGCACCAGGTGGTAGCTGCGCGTCACCGAGAAGCGTTCGGGCAGGACTTTCACCAGTTCCGGCACGCTGGGGAGCGCGAAATCATGGGCGATGCCCACCCCGGCGGCTTCGCGCAGAAAGCCGAGCTGCACCGAGGCGGCGTTGGAGGCGAGGCCGGTCCCGGCCACCGGCAGTTCGGAGAGATAGTCGAGCGCCTTGTCGAAGATCATGTCGGAGATGTAGCCGACAATGGGGTGGTGTTTCAGATCCGCGAGGCTGCGGATCTGCGGGGCGCGGGCGAGGTAGTCGCGATGCGCCGCGAGGTGGAGGCGGTAATCGGCGATCTTCTGCACCGTGAGACGTCCGGCGGTGGGCGGGGTGACGGTGATGGCGAAATCCGCCTCGCGGCGCGAGAGGTTCACCGGGCCGGGCAGCGCCACCACCTGCAATTCGAGGCCCGGGTGCTGGGCCCGGATCGCGGCGCAGACGCGCGGCAGCAGATAGGCCGCGGCGCCGTCGGGGGCGCCGATGCGGACCTGCCCGGTGAGCTGACCCGGACGGCCCCGCAGCGCCTCCGATCCCCGGGCCACCGCCTGTTCGGCGGCTTCGGCATGGGTGCGCAGCCGGCCGCCGGCCTCGGTCAGCCCGTAGCCCGTCGGGGTGCGCACGAACAGCGCCGCGCCGAAGGCCTCTTCGAGCCGGGCAATGCGGCGGCCGACGGTGGCCGGGTCGCGTTTCAGGCCCCGCGCCGCGGCCGACAGGCTGCCGCCCCGGGCCACCGCGAGAAACACCTTGAGATCGTCCCAGTCCGGGTCCATCGGGCCTCCTGCCGTTTTGGGGGCGCGTCTTCCGGGCCCAGCTTCAGGGTGCGTCTTCAGGGTGCGTCTTCAGGGCGCCACCCTCGCCCCCGGCTCAGGGCGCCACCCTCGCCACCTCTGGCGGATTTCCCGCGCCCGCGCCGCCTTTGCATTATTGCAAAGCGCCTTTGGAACATTGCCTCTTTATCCGGCATTATTGCAAGGCTAACATGCGCGCAACTCAACACGATCATGCGCGCAAGTCACGATCGGGCCATTCGGGACCGGCATGCGCGCCGCAGAGGAGGAAACCATGTACGAACTCGAACACTGGATCGACGGCAAGCGCGTCAAGGGCACGTCCGGCCGTTTTGCCGACATCTACAACCCGGCCACCGGCGAGGTGCAGGGCAAGGTGCCGCTGGCGAGCCGCGCGGAACTCGACCATGCCATCGCCCGTGCCGCCGAGGCGCAGGTGGGCTGGGCCAAGGTCAACCCGCAGCGCCGCGCCCGGGTGATGATGAAATTCGCCCAGTTGATCAACGAGAACATGGACAAGCTCGCCGACACGCTGGCGCGCGAACACGGCAAGACCCTGCCCGACGCCCGCGGCGACGTGCAGCGCGGTCTTGAGGTGGTCGAGGTCTGCATGGGCGCGCCGTCGATGCTCAAGGGCGAGTTCACCGATTCCGGCGGCCCCGGCATCGACCTCTATTCCATGCGCCAGCCGCTGGGCGTGGTGGCGGGGATCACCCCGTTCAACTTCCCCGCGATGATCCCGCTGTGGAAGATGGCGCCCGCGCTTTCCGCCGGTAACGCGATGATCCTGAAGCCCTCCGAGCGCACCCCGACCACCGCGATCATGCTCGCCGAGCTGATCAAGGAAGCCGGGCTGCCCGACGGCGTGTTGCAGGTGGTCCATGGCGACAAGGAAGCGGTCGACGGCATTCTCGAGAGCGAGACCGTTCAGGCGGTGGGCTTTGTCGGCTCGACCCCGATCGCGCATTACATCTACCACCGCGCGGCCGAGAACGGGAAGCGCGCCCAGTGCTTCGGTGGGGCCAAGAACCACATGATCATCATGCCCGACGCCGACCTCGAAAAGGCCGCCGACGCGCTGGTGGGTGCCGGTTACGGTGCCGCGGGCGAACGCTGCATGGCGATCTCGGTGGCGGTGCCGGTGGGCAAGGAGACCGCCGACAAGCTGATCGAGCTGATGAAGCCGCGCATCGCCGCGCTGAAGGTCGGCCCCTACACCGCCGGTGAAGATCTCGACTTCGGCCCGCTGGTCACCCCGATGGCCAAGGAACGCGTCGAAGGGCTGATCACCTCCGGCATCGAGCAGGGCGCCACCGCCGTCACCGACGGGCGCAACTTCACCGTCAAGGGCTCGGAGGGCGGCTTCTTCGTCGGCCCGACGCTGTTCGACAACGTCACCCCCGAGATGGACATCTACAAGGAAGAGATCTTCGGGCCGGTGCTGTCGATGGTGCGCACCGAGAACTACGAAGAAGCGCTGCAACTGGTGATGAGCCACGAATATGGCAACGGCACCGCGATCTTCACCGCCGACGGCGAGATCGCCCGCGACTTCGCCTCCCGGGTCAATGTCGGCATGGTCGGCATCAACTTCCCGATCCCGGTGCCGCTCAGCTACTACAGCTTCGGCGGCTGGAAGAAATCGGGCTTCGGCGATCTCAACCAGTACGGGGCCGATGCCTTCCGCTTCTACACCCGCACCAAGACGGTGACGGCGCGCTGGTTCCAGCATATCGCCCACGGCACCGAGACCGCCTTCAAGGCGATGGACTGACCCACGGTCCCGGGGGGCAGGCGCCAGCCTGTCCGCGGTCCCCTTCGGGGTGACGGCAGCTTTCACCTGACGTAAAACGGAAACCGCCCTTTCGGGGGCGGTTTTCATCTTGCGGGAGAGGGCCGCGCCCGCCAACACGCTTGCCTCACGCGGCATTTCATCGCAGGCTGGGGCCATGAGACTCCCGGACTTCACCATTGGAATCGAGGAAGAATACCTCCTCGTCGACAAACAGACCCTCGATCTCGTCGTCGCCCCGGAAGGGCTGATGGACGCCTGCAAGGCAGAGCTCGACGAACAGGTCAGCCCCGAGTTCCTGCAATGCCAGATCGAGATCGGCACCCATGTCTGCCGGAACATCACCGAGGCACGGGCGGATCTGAAAAAGCTCCGCCGCACCGTCGCGACCCAGGCCGAGGCCTTCGGCCTCGCCCCGATCGCCGCCTCCTGCCACCCGTTCTCGGCCTGGCGCGACCAGCACCATACCGACCGCGAACGCTACAACGAGCTGCGCCGCACGCTCGGCGGCGTCGCCCGGCGGCTGCTGATCTCGGGGATGCATGTGCATGTCGGCCTGCCGGACGAGGAAGACCGGATCGACATTCTCAACCAGCTCTCCTATTTCCTGCCGCATCTTCTGGCGCTGTCGGCGTCGTCGCCGTTCTGGCAGGGCGAAGACACCGGGCTGGCCTCCTACCGGCTGACGATCTTCGACAACCTCCCCCGCACCGGCCTGCCGCCGCAATTCACCTCATGGTCGGCCTATGAACGCACGGTGGAGGCCATCGTCGGTCTCGGGCTCATTGAGGATTCGTCGAAGATCTGGTGGGATCTGCGCCCCTCCGCCCGTTTCCCGACGCTGGAAGCGCGGATCTGCGACGTCAGCCCCCGGATCGACACCACGCTCACCCTCGCGGCGCTGATCCAGTCGCTCACCCGCTTCCTGTGGCGGCTGAAATCGCAAAACCGCCGCTGGCGGATCTACGACAATTTCCTGCTTGAGGAAAACCGCTGGCACGCCATGCGCTACGGCATCAACAACGGGTTGATCGACCTCGGCCAGCGCGCGCTGGTGCCGTTCTCTGACCTTGTGGAAGAGCTCATCGACCTGCTGCATGAAGACGCCGAGGCCCTCGGCTGTGTCGCCGAGGTCGAGGGTGCGCGGCAGATCATCCGGGACGGCAATTCCGCCGACCGCCAGCGCCGGGTCTATGCCGATGCGATCGAGGCCGATTTGCCGGTGGACGAAGCCCTGCGGTCGGTGGTGCGCCACCTGATGGCGGAATTTCACGAAGGGCTGTAGCGGGGGCTGTAGCGGCGGCTGCAACCGGGGCTGTCGCGGGAGGCCGTGACCCGGGGTCAGGGACCGGCGGGCAACGGTCTCAGGCGGGCCGCGACCTCAGACGGTCAGGGCCTCAGGCGGTGAGCATCTCGTGGCCGCCGTCGCGAACCCGGAACACCACCCCCTGCCCGCCCGGCAATTCGTCGAACCGGTCGAGAGTCCGGCCCGTGGCGAGGGTGCGGATCATCCGCGAGCAGATGCCGTGGGTGATCAGCACCGAGGGGCCGGTGAGGCTGTCGAGGAAATCCCGCACCCGGTCATGCAGCGCGGGGATCCCCTCCCCGCCGGGGGCGGCGTCGTAAAAGGCGAAGGGGGCGGCATCGTCCGGCTGACCGGCGGCCTTTTCGATGTCGCTGACCAGCCAGCCCTCCCAGCCGCCGACGCCGATCTCGCGCAGCCTGTCGTCGGGGGTCGCGGCCCAGTCCTCGCCCAGCACCAGCCGCGCCGTCGCCCGGGCGCGCCCCAGCGGGCTGACGAAAGCCTTGTGGGTGGCGGCGGTGATGCCCTCGCGGCTCAGGATCTCCGCCATCGCCCGGGCCTGCTCTTCGCCCCGCGCCGTCAGCGGCGAATCGCGCCAGCCCTGCCAACGGCCTTCGAGGTTCCATCGGGTCTGGCCGTGACGGATGACGATCAGCTCGGGATACATGGCGGGCTCCTCATGTGGCACGGGGTGGTGGGGCGGTGGCAAGGGGGCGGGCCGAAGCCGCCGGGGCATCTGGCAACACTGGCCCAGAGCATGGACGGCCCCTGCACCCCAACCGCCGGACCCGCTCAACTCGTCTAACCCGCAGGGGGGATGGTGGGTGATGAGGGATTTGAACCCCCGACATCTTCGATGTGAACGAAGCGCTCTACCACTGAGCTAATCACCCGACGCCCGCGGCTTGTATCTCCCCCCGGTGTTGTCTGCAAGGGGGTCTTTGGCCTGTCGGGGCGGCTTTTTTGCCGAAGCTTGCAGTGGCGGGTCATGGCCCGCAGTCCGCGCGCGGCGGGAGGCGGCAATCGGCGCGCCCGGGCGACAGCCGGGGGGCCTGCACGTCCCCGCCGGGCAACGCAGCCCCCCGCCCGGGCCTCAGTGGGCGACCGGCGCGGCCTTGGCCGCCTCACCCGCCCTGGCAAGCGCGGCGGCTTCCTCGGCGGCCTCGTCCCATTCCACCGGCTCGGGCTGGCGCACCAGAGCGCGGTCGAGCACGTCGCGCACATGGCCGACGGGCACGATGGTCAGCCCCTGTTTCACATTGTCGGGGATCTCGGCGAGGTCTTTCTCGTTTTCCTCCGGGATCAGCACCGTCTCGATGCCGCCCCGCAGCGCCGCCAGCAGCTTCTCCTTCAGGCCCCCGATGGGCAGCACATTGCCGCGCAGGGTGACTTCACCGGTCATGGCGATGTCCTTGCGGACCGGGATCTGCGTCAGCACCGAGACGATGGAGGTCACCATGGCGATGCCCGCCGAGGGCCCGTCCTTGGGCGTCGCGCCTTCGGGCACATGGACGTGGATGTCCCATTTCTCGAAGCGCGGCGGCTTCACGCCGATCTCGGGCGCGATCGAGCGCACGAAGGACGAGGCCGCGTCGATCGATTCCTTCATCACCTCGCCGAGCTTGCCAGTGGTCTTCATCCGGCCCTTGCCGGGCAGCCTGAGCGCCTCGATGGAGAGCAGATCGCCGCCCACGGAGGTCCAGGCGAGGCCGGTGACCACGCCCACCTGATCTTCCTTCTCGGCAAGGCCGTAGCGGAATTTCTTCACCCCCAGAAAGTCTTCCAGCACCTCTTTGGTGACGGTGACCGCGTCGGTCTCGCCGCGGACGATCTGCGTCACCGCCTTGCGGGCGCATTTGGCGATCTCGCGTTCGAGGTTCCGCACCCCGGCCTCGCGGGTGTAATAGCGGATGATGCCGGTGAGCCCCTCTTCGGTGAGCTCGAATTCACCCGGCTTCAGCCCGTGGTTCTTCACCTGTTTGGCGATCAGATGCTGGCGGGCGATCTCGCGCTTTTCGTCCTCGGTGTAGCCCGCGAGCGGGATGATCTCCATCCGGTCGAGCAGCGGCCCGGGCATGGTGTAGCTGTTGGCGGTGGTGAGGAACATCACGTTGGAGAGGTCGTATTCCACTTCGAGGTAGTGGTCGACGAAGGTGTTGTTCTGCTCCGGGTCGAGCACCTCGAGCATGGCCGAGGCCGGGTCGCCGCGGAAATCATGCCCCATCTTGTCGATTTCATCGAGCAATATCAGCGGGTTGGTAGACTTGGCCTTTTTCAGCGCCTGAATGATCTTGCCCGGCATCGAACCGATATAGGTGCGCCGGTGGCCGCGGATTTCGCTCTCGTCGCGCACCCCGCCAAGCGAGATGCGGATGAATTCGCGCCCGGTGGCGCGGGCCACCGATTTGCCCAGCGAGGTCTTGCCGACACCCGGCGGGCCAACAAGGCAGAGGATCGGGCCCTTGAGCTTTTTCGACCGCTGCTGCACCGCGAGATATTCGACGATGCGTTCCTTGACCTTTTCGAGCCCGTAATGGTCGGCATCGAGCACCTTCTGCGCGGCGTTCAGATCCTTCTTCACCCGGGTCTTCTTGCCCCAGGGGATCGACAGCATCCAGTCGAGGTAATTGCGCACCACCGTGGCTTCGGCCGACATCGGCGACATGTTCCTGAGCTTCTTCAGCTCGCCCTCGGCCTTCTCGCGCGCCTCCCTGGAGAGTTTGGTCTCGGCGATCTTGCGTTCCAACTCGGCGACCTCGTTCTGGCCCTCGTCGTTTTCGCCGAGTTCCTTCTGGATCGCCTTCATCTGTTCGTTGAGGTAGTATTCGCGCTGGGTCCGCTCCATCTGGCTCTTCACGCGGGTCTTGATCTTCTTTTCGACCTGAAGCACCGACATTTCGCCCTGCATCAGCCCGTAGACCTTCTCCAGCCGCTCGGCGACCACGAGGGTTTCCAGCAATTCCTGTTTCTGGCCCACCTCGACGCCGAGATGACCGGCCACGAGATCGGCCAGCCGCGCCGGCTCATGGGTCTCGGAGACCGCCGCCAGCGCTTCTTCGGGGATGTTCTTCTTGACCTTCGCGTAACGCTCGAATTCCTCGTTGACCGAGCGCGTCAGCGCCTCGGCGCTCGCCGGATCGCCCAGGGCCTCCTCGAGCACCACCGCATGGGCCTCGAAAAACCGCGGATTGTCGATGAAGTCGGTGATCTTCACCCGGCGCTGGCCCTCGACCAGCACCTTCACCGTACCGTCGGGCAATTTCAGCAATTGCAGCACATTGGCCAGCACGCCGACACGGTAGATCGCATCGGTGTCGGGATTGTCGAGCCCGGGGTCGATCTGACTGGCCAGCAGGATCTGCCTGTCGTCCGCCATGACCTCCTCGAGCGCCTTCACGCTCTTCTCGCGGCCGACAAAAAGCGGCACGATCATATGCGGAAACACCACGATGTCGCGGAGCGGAAGCACCGGATGCGACGTGGGGATTTGCTCGGGGGTTTGCTCGGTCATTCGTATTTCCTCGTGCTGGCAGCCAGCCCGGCCCCTCTCTGGCGGCACAGGCCCGCTCCTTTCTTCGCGGATGACAAGTGGGGTGCGCCCACCCGGGTTTCAACCGCTCGCCCGCGCGGCATTCTGCCCCCAGCGGCGCCCCGCGGCAAGGGGGGAGCGGCTCCGGGGGCCGGTTTTGCCGGGTTTCCGGCGGGAAATGCACCGCGGAAGGCAGATTTTGTGCAGGGGGAAACCGGACCTTAACTGTTCGGGGCATATCAGGAACATGAATCGAACGAACGAGGGGTGCCATGCCCGTGCAACTGCTGCGCCGAGTCTCGCGCGAACGCCGCCGGATTTCGCTGGTGATGGCGCTGTGCACCCTTGGCGTGGCGGTTGCGGGCGCGCCCGGCGGCCTGCCCGGATGGGTTTTCGTGCCGCTTGCCGGCCTGGCATCCGCCGCGCTCGCGCTCGCCTTTCCCCGGGCGCGCAGCCTTGCCGAAGCCGGGGCGATGGCCTGGCTTGCACTGCTCCTGCTGGCGCCCGCCCTGCCCGGCAACCGGCCCGGGCCTGGCGCCGGCGACGACCCGCTGACCGCCCTTGCCGCCTGGATCTGTCTGGCCGGGATTGCCCGCTGGCTCAGGTACGGGCTCCTGAGCCTGCCCGGTCCCGTCCTCACCGCACCCCGTTTCAAGGTCCGCGCCGGATCCCGGGCCGACATTTTCCGGTTGTGGTACGGGCTGGTGCCTGCTCCCGGCACGGGGCCGCGCTGTGGCGATCCCGATTGCGCGGCGGTGGAGGGCGCCAGCACAGCCCCGGCTTCAGCCCACGCCTCAGCCCCCGGCCCGGGGCAGCCCGTCTCCCGAGGCTGCCGCGATGCCGCCCGTGTCACCAGCCTGCACATTCTCGAAGCCGACCCGCCCTTTCACATCCGCCTCAGCGCCCGCGAAGAAACCCGGCATGGCGTGACCCAGGCCGGCATGAGCGAGATTTTCTTTGCGGATCTGGGCGACCGGAGGCTGGTTCTGTTCAGCCACACCTTCCCGCAGATGGCGCTCGGCACCGCGGTTCTCGCCTGGCTCGACGATTCCCCCGGCCGGCTGCTCGACCGCCGCCTCGCCAGTATCGAACACCGCACCGCCGGGGAGACCGCCGGGGAGCAGGCAGACCGCACTGTGCCCACGGCCTGCGCCAAAGCCGACACCGTGCAGACAGCCTTCGCCGAATGGCGGGCGGATGCGGCGCGTGACGCGGCTGACAGCACCGAAAGCACCGAACGCGATGACAGCGATGACAGCGATGACGGCAGGGCGCCCGGGAGCGCGCGAAGCTGGCGGCAGGCGTCCTGAGCCCCGGGACACCTCCGGGTGCAACGGGGGCGCGGACGGCACCCGGGGAGCGGCAGCCCCCCGCGGGTGCGGACCCTTGCCGGGTAGAGCGGCAGGCCCGGGGAGGTGCGGGCAGCGCTGCGGGCCCGGCAAAAGCCCCGCGCGCACCGGGCAGGCCCCCGACCGCAAGACCGCAAGCAAAGCCCCGCACCGCAAGCCCGCACCGCAAGCCTGTATTGGGCCTGACATCACAACAGGCCGTCGCCCACCCTGACAGGCAGTTGAAATCGTCCGGTTTCAGTCAAAGTTCCGACATTGTTGCGATCCATGCTTCAGCGATCCCAAAGCGCCAAAGACAGGATCCACATGTTCAACTTTGCCCGCCACCGCGCCAAAGCAAAAGCGCCCGAAACTGCCCCGCCCCCCGTTTCACCTCAGCCCGACGGGCCGTCCGGGGAGCCGACGGGCGAGGCCGGGATCGACAAATTTCTTCCCGCGAAGATCGTCCCTGCCCTGCTCGGACAGCTCGCGCGCGAGGGGTCGTTCATCGGCGCCTTTGCCGGGGTGCCCGGGTTTCAGAGCGGCATGACCCCGGACGGCATCGAAATCCTGCGCATTCCGCGCCATCTCGCCGGTGGCATCATCGCCGAAAACGTGGCGGCATTGTCCTTTGCCGGACTTGGCCCGGTCGACGTCGGCTGGGTCTCGGTCAGTTCGGCGATGAAACACTACCTCGACTGGGAACCGCAATGGGAGGTCGCGGGCGATAACAGGTTTACCGCGTCCCGCCCCTTCGGCGGCCCGGGCTTCATGCTGTATCTCGACGTCGAAGGCAAACCCGTTGATCCGCTGTTCAGTCAGGACGAAACCCCCGGCACGGTGTTTATCATGCGGGTCGTACGCGCCGAGAGCTGAGATACCGGCCCGGCGCTGGGGGTGAGGCGCCGGTGCGGCGCCGGGGGGGGGTGAGGCGCCGGCCCGGCGCTGGGGGTGAGGCGCCGGCGCGGCGCCGGCGCGGCGCCGGGGGCCGGCTACAGCGGCTCGATATCCCCCTCGGCGCGCGCCCGGTGGAACCCGGCTTCAAAGGCGGCAAACCGCCCCGTTGCGATCGCCTCCCGCATGCCGCTCATAAGTTCCTGATAGTAATGCAGATTGTGCCAGGTCAGCAGCATCGACGAAATGATCTCCCTGGCGCGGAAGACATGATGCAGATAGGCGCGCGAATAGTTCCGACAGGCCGGACAGGTGCAGTGCTCGTCGAGCGGGCGCGGGTCGTCGGCATGGCGGGCATTCTTGATGTTGACCTGACCGCGCCGCGTCCAGGCCTGTCCGGTCCGCCCGGAACGCGACGGCAGCACGCAATCCATCATGTCCACGCCGCGCTTCACCGCGCCGAGAATATCGTCCGGCTTGCCCACCCCCATGAGATAGCGCGGACGGTCCTCGGGCAGCATCCCCGGCGCATAATCGAGCACCCCGAACATCGCCTCCTGCCCCTCGCCCACCGCGAGCCCGCCGATGGCATAGCCGTCAAACCCGATCGCACGCAGCGCCCCGGCGCTTTCGGCGCGCAAGGCCTGCGTCACCCCGCCCTGCTGGATGCCGAACAGCGCATGCCCCGGCCGGTCGCCGAAGGCCTCACGCGACCGCGCCGCCCAGCGCATGCTGAGCCGCATGGAATGTTCGACCACCTCCTCCGCCGCCGGCAGCGCCGGGCATTCATCGAAGGCCATGACGATGTCGGAGCCGAGCAGCTTCTGGATTTCCATCGAGCGTTCCGGCGTCAGTTCATGGCGCGCGCCGTCGATATGGCTGCGGAAGGTCACGCCGTTTTCGGTCAGCTTGCGCAGTTCCGCGAGGCTCATCACCTGAAACCCGCCGGAATCGGTGAGGATCGGCCCCGCCCAGTTCATGAACCGGTGCAGCCCGCCCAGCCGCGCCACCCGTTCGGCCCCGGGGCGCAGCATCAGGTGGTAGGTGTTGCCGAGCAGGATGTCGGCCCCCGTCGCCGCCACGCTCTCGGGCATCATCGCCTTCACCGTGGCCGCGGTGCCGACCGGCATGAAGGCGGGGGTGCGGATCTTGCCACGCGGCGTCGAGATCACCCCGGTACGCGCGGCGCCATCGGTTGCCTGAAGCGCAAAAGAGAAGCGGTCGGTCATGTCGGCCCCCGGTTGCGGCGGATCGCGGTTCCCTCGCAGACACATCGCATGCCCGGTCCGGTCCCGCCGGTTCCGGCCGGGTTTGGCGCAAAAGCCCGGCCCCGGCAAGAGCGCTTGCGCATTGCACCCCGCAGCTTTCCCCGCCCGGAGCCCGTCCCGCTCCGGGACGGGGACGGGTCTGGACAGCACCGGGCCGATCCTTATATGAACGCTCAGGTTTAACCACAGCCAGATGGGAGCGGCGCGATGACCACCGAAACCCCGTATCTGGAGGGCGTTCCGATCATAAAGTCCTCGACAATCGACCATCCGCTCTACGATCAGGTGGTCGAGGCCTGTCGCACGGTCTATGACCCGGAAATCCCGGTCAATATCTTCGACCTCGGGCTGGTCTACACGATCGAGATCGACGACGCGGGCGTGGTGAGCGTGATCATGACGCTGACCGCACCGGGCTGCCCGGTTGCGGGCGACATGCCGGGCTGGTTGCAGGAGGCGATCGGGACGGTGCCCGGGGTCTCGCAGGTCAATGTCGAGATCACCTGGGATCCGCCCTGGGGCATGGACATGATGTCGGACGACGCCCGGCTGGAGCTTGGCTTCATGTGAGGCCCGGGTGAGCGCCGGGGCGGCTCTTGAGCGGAAATGCCCGAGCGACTAGGTTAAGGCATGTGAGCCCGGCAGCCCCCGGGCCGTGCAGGAACCGCCAGGAGTGCGCCCGATGTTTTCGATCCCCGGCAAACAGGCCGTCACCCTCACCCCCGCGGCCGCGGCACAGATCGCCCGGCTGATGTCGCGCGACGACTGCAAGGGGCTGCGCATCGGGGTCAGGAAAGGGGGCTGCGCGGGGATGGAATACACCATGGACTATGTGACCGAGATCGACCCGGCCGACGAGGTGGTCGAACAGGATGGCGCCCGGGTGATGATCGCGCCGATGGCACAGATGTTCCTGTTCGGCACCGAGATCGACTACAAGACCTCGCTGCTCGAATCCGGCTTCGAGTTTCACAACCCCAATGTGGTCGAGGCCTGCGGCTGCGGCGAGTCGGTCAAGTTCGACGAAACGCTGACACCCCCGGCAGGCGGGGTGCCGTCGCTCAAATGAGCCCGCCCGGCGGTGGTGTCGCAGGCAAACACCGGTTGTCCGGGGGCGATGCAGGGTTCCGGTGCATCGCGGCGCAGCGGCCGCCGGAAGTGACGGCCCCGGCCGGATGCGAAACCTTCCCGGTGCCGCAACCGCCCTCGTTGGGGATGATTGGCAGGGGGCGCCAGACATCTTCCGATCACGCCTCATGAAACCCGATCCATGGTCTGAACGGTGCCAGCTTGATCATCCTTGATCATCGCCATGAAGCCGGGTGATGTTTCCCGTCGCGGGTTGCGACGCGGCGGAATGAGGCTTTCATCGCCCGGCTCCCGAACGCACCATGGCCTGTTCCCCCGTTGTTTGGCCGAAAGAGGGTCAGAAGCCTGTGCAGATGAGGGGAACCGGTGCCTGTGCGGCCTGTTGGAAGACCGGTCTTGCGGACAAATGGAGCCTTCTGCCGCCAGACCGCGCGCCCCGTGCCGTGAGGCCACCCGGCCGGCAAGGTTTCAGCGAATCCTTGACGTGCTCAGGCTGTGTCCGGAACATCGCAGGCAAAACGCAGGGAAACCTATGAAGAAACTGACGATAGCCGCGCTGACCATGATCATCGCGACGGGAGCAAACGCGGACCACCCAGCCAAGGGCTTCATTTACAACGAAAACGGCGACAAGTGCTGGTATCACCAGAGCTCAGCCCCGGACACCTATCTCCATTCCATCAAAGCCAACACGCGGACACTGACATTCGATGATCCGGAATGCATGGTCGGGACGGGGCTCGAATTTGAAATCAACGCCAAGATGATCGGCAATATCATCACCAAACCCTACTCTCACGACGATGCGAGGTGGCAGACCAATTTCGAGGATCTGCGCGACACCAGCGCCATGCAGGTGCGCGGGAAGTGCATCCAGTCGGCGACCTATCCAAATGTTGGTGTGGTGGTTGAATTCCAAGTGAAGGATGGGTTCATCCGGTCGGTGAAGCATGCCCCCGCTGCCGGGGAATGCAACGACTTGTAGGGTCCGGCCATCAAAGGCTGCCAAAACCATTCGAACGAGCGCCAAGGTGCAAATCCGGGAAACATGTGCTATCTTCGAAACGAACAGGTGTAGACCATAAGCACAATGAGAGCGGCAAAGACGATCTGGGACCTGCGCGGCAGGGATCCCGATCTTGTGCTACAAAAGCTGCTGTATCTCGCCCACATGCTTGACCTCGGGGCCGGCCGGCCCGGGTTGGTGAGCCGTCCGTTTGAGGCTTGGGAGTACGGTCCAATCATGTCCGCTGCCGGTCACCGCCCCCTTGCGCCGCTTGCACCCGCCGCCCGGCCAGACCATCCTGCGGGCCATGGACAGGATCCTGACTACCCTCACCCCCGACCGCCCGGTGCTGATCGCCGGGCCCACCGCCAGCGGCAAGTCGGCGCTGGCGCTCGCCATCGCCGCCCGCCAGGGCGGCACCGTCGTCAATGCCGACGCGCTTCAGGTCTTCGCCAACTGGCGCATTCTCACCGCCCGGCCTTCGCCCGACGAGGAGGCGCAGGCGCCGCATGCGCTTTACGGGCATGTCCCGGGCGACGCCGCCTATTCGGTGGGCCACTGGCTGCGGGAGGTTGCTCCGCTGCTCGCCGGGCCGGCGCGTCCGATCATCGTCGGCGGAACGGGGCTGTTCTTCTCGGCTCTCACCACAGGGCTTGCCGGGATCCCGCCGACCCCGCCGCAGGTGCGCGCCGAAGCCGATGCGCGCATGGCCGGTGAGGGCCGCGCCGCCCTGCTGGCCGAACTCGACCCCGCCACCGCCGCCCGGATCGACCGGCTGAACCCCGCCCGGGTCCAGCGCGCCTGGGAGGTGCAGCGCAGCACCGGGCGCGGGCTCGCCGCCTGGCAGGACGACACGCCCCCGCCGCTCCTGCCGCTCGCCCGGGCCCAGCCGTTGCTGGTCGCCGCCGGGCGCGACTGGCTCAACGCCCGGATCGCCGCGCGTTTCGATGCCATGCTCGCCGCCGGCGCGCTCGAGGAAGCCCGCGCCAATCTGCCCGGCTGGTCGCCGGCGCTTCCTTCCGCCAAGGCCATCGGCGCGCGCGACCTGATCGCATATCTGCGGGGCGAAACCGACCTTGAGACCGCCCGGACCCGCGCGATCACCGCCTCCCGGCGCTACGCGAAGCGGCAGAGAACCTGGTTTCGCGGCAGGATGCGCGACTGGAATGTTGTCGAGGCGGGATTCGGTGTCTAAAATATTTTGCATATAGGGGGATAGTCTGATTCGAACGTTTTCGCAGCACGGTGGCTCTGCGCCCCGGGTCGGTTCATGCAACAGCCGGTTTTGTGACCGGCATTCCGTGGCTGAAGCGGTTCCGGCGGGTCAGATGTCTGTTTTTGGCCGGATACGTGTCTATCGGGCGACAGTTCCGCCAGATCACAGCTTATCCACAGAAAAGCCGTTCGCCATGTGGACAAGTCAAGCGACAGTTTTCGGAGAATCGACTATCCGGGAAGGGCACTCGCAGATTTTTCAGACCAGGCACCACCACAAACACCACCGCAAGCACCTTAACCAAGCACCGTAGCCCAAGCACCGTAGTCATGTCTCGCGTCACCGAATTCACTTCTCCGTTCCGTGTCCTGCCGCTCGGCCGCCTGGCCAGGGGCGGGCGGTGGCGCACCGAAGCCATGCGCAGCTACGGCGCGCCGGTGCTGCTGTGGTTCACCCGCGGCCAGGGACGGATCACCGTCAACGGCCGCACCAACGGCTATACCGCGCATAACGCCATCTTCGTGCCCGCCGGCACCATGCACGGCTTCGAGATGTCGTCATCCGTCGCCGGGGTGATCGTGGTGTTCCCCGCCGGGATCGAGGAGCAGCTCGATCTGCCGGAAGAGCCGGTGCACCTGCGCCTCACCGATCCCGAACAGCATATCGAGCTCAACCGGCTGATCGAGGCGATCCAGTACGAGCTTGAAAACGGCGGCTCCACCGCCTCCGACCGGGCGCTGATGAGCCATGCCGGGCTGCTGTCGGTGTGGATCGAGCGCCAGCTTCAGACCCATGAGGTCGAGGAGCAGAAGGAAGACGCCACCACCCGGCTCGCCGCCGCCTTTACCGCGCTGGTGGAAAAGGAGTTTCATTCCTCGAAGACGGTGCGCGACTATGCCGCCGCGCTCGGGGTCACGCCGACCCATCTCAGCCGGGTCTGCAACAAGGCCTGCGGGCGGCCCGCCTCGGCGATCCTCGCCGACCGGGTGCATTACGAGGCCCGCCGCCTGCTGACCGAGACGCATATGCCAGTGAAGGATATTGCCGCGGCGCTGGGCTTTGCCTCGCCCGCTTATTTCACCCGCGCCTTCACCCAGCACACCGGCCGCACCCCGTCGCAGTTCCGCCGCGGCGCCTGAACGCCCGGGTCGGAACGAAGGTCTGAACGAGAGCGGGCCTGAGCGCCCGGGTCGGAACGAGACCGGGCCTGAACCGCCCAGGTCGGAACGCGCGGCCCCAACGAGAGCGGCCCGAACCGCCCGGACCTGAACGAGAGCGGCCCTGAGCGTCCGGCCGCACGGGATGACCCCTGCCCGTGGGCCCCCCTGCACCTTTTGCCCGTTTCCGCCTGACGGAGGCGGCTTGCCGGCTCCGGCATCCGGCACAAGCAGGGTATTGCCCCACCCGCCGGCGGCGGCGCATGCCGCGCCGCTCCTTCCCGGGCAGCGGATCAGCCGCGCAGCAGCGCTTCTACTGCGTCCACCGCGGCCCCGGCCGCGGAAACATCCTTGCCGCCGCCCTGGGCCATGTCGGGCCGTCCGCCGCCGCCCTTGCCGCCAAGCTCCGCCACCGCGGCGCGCACCATGTCGACCGCCGAGAGCCGCCCGGTCAGATCGTCGGTCACCCCCGCGGCCACCGCCGCCTTGCCGCCGGTGTCGGCGATCAGCAGCACCGCGCCCGAGCCCATCGCGGCCTTGTGCTCGTCGATCAGCGGCGGCAGATCCTTGCCGGAGACGCCCGTGAGCACCTGCGCGAGGAACGCCACCCCGCCGATCTCCTTCGGCTTCGCCGCCTCCTTGGCCCCGCCGGAGAGCGCCAGTTCGCGGCGCAGATGCGTCACCTCCGCCTCCAGCGCCTTGCGCTCCTCCATCAGCGCCCTCACCCGGTCGACCAGATCGCCCGGCTGCGCCTTCAGCAGCCCCGCAAGCGCCGCCACCCGGCGCGCTTCGCCTTCCAGATAGGCGAAGGCCGCCTTGCCGGTCAGCGCCTCGACCCGCCGCACCCCGGCCGCCGAAGCGCTGTCGCCGAGCAGCACGAACAGGCCAATGTCGCCGGTGCGCGTCACATGGGTGCCGCCGCAAAGCTCGATCGAATAGGTCTCGCCGCCGGTGCCCTTGCCGGTGGGCGCCACGCCCATCGACACCACCCGGACCTCGTCGCCGTATTTCTCGCCGAACAGCGCCTGCGCCCCGATCTCGCGCGCCGCCTCCGGGGTCATCACCCGGGTCTCGACGGGGGCGTTCTGGCGGATATAGGCGTTGACCTCCATGGCGATGTTTTCGAGCTGCCGGGGCGTCAGCGCCTTGTTGTGCGAAAAGTCGAAACGCAGCCGGTCGGGGGCGTTGAGCGAGCCGCGCTGGGCGACGTGCTCGCCAAGCTCCTGACGCAGCGCCTCGTTGAGCAGATGGGTGGCGGAATGGTTGGCGCGGATCGCGGTCCGGCGCAGATGGTCGACCACCAGTTCCGCCCCCTGCCCCGCCTCGATCTGCCCCTCGACCACCTCGGCCAGATGCAGAAACACCTCGGCGACCTTCTTCGTATCGGTCACTTTCGCCTCGCCGGTCGCGGTCCTGATGAAGCCGGTATCGCCCACCTGACCGCCGGCCTCGGCATAGAACGGCGTCTGGTTGACGACGATCTGCACCGTCGTGCCTTTGGTGGCGGCGTCGACAAGGGCGCCGTCCTTGACCAGCGCCAGAACCTGGCCCTCGGCCTTCTCGGTGTCGTAGCCGAGAAACTCGGTGGTGCCCTTGTCCTCGGCGATGTCGAACCAGATCGCCGCATCGGCCGCCTCGCCGGACCCGGCCCAGGCGGCGCGGGCCTTGGCCTTCTGCTCGGCCATGGCGGCGTCGAAGCCCGCGGTGTCGACCCCGCGGGCCTTCTCGCGCAGCGCGTCCTGGGTGAGGTCGAGCGGGAAGCCGTAGGTATCATAAAGCTTGAACGCGGTCTCGCCCGGCAGATCGGCGCCTTCGGGGAGCTCGTCCAGCGCCTCGTCGAGCAGGCGAAGGCCGCGGTCGAGCGTGGCCTTGAAGCGGGTCTCTTCGGTGAGCAGGGTTTCCTCGATCAGCGCCTGAGCCCGGCCGAGTTCGGGATAGGCCTGCCCCATCTGGCGGACCAGCTCCGGCACCAGCCGGTGCATCACCGGGTCTTTCGCGCCCGCCAGATGGGCATGGCGCATGGCGCGGCGCATGATCCGGCGCAGCACATAGCCGCGGCCCTCGTTCGAGGGCATCACCCCGTCGGCCATCAGGAAGGAGGTCGAGCGCAGATGGTCGGCGATCACCCGGTGGTGGACATTGTCGGCGCCATAGGGCTCGGAACTGGTCACATGGGCCGAGGCCTCGATCAGCGCCCGGAACAGGTCGGTGTCGTAATTGTCATGGCTGCCCTGAAGCAGCGCGCCGATCCGCTCGAGCCCCATGCCGGTGTCGATCGACTGCATCTCGAGCGGCACCATCGTGCCATCCTCGAACTGCTCGTTCTGCATGAACACGATGTTCCAGATCTCGATGAACCGGTCGCCGTCTTCCTCCGGGCTGCCCGGGGGGCCGCCCGGGATGTGTTCGCCGTGGTCGTAGAAGATTTCGGTGCAGGGGCCGCAGGGGCCGGTGGGGCCCATCTGCCAGAAATTGTCATGGGTCGCGATGCGGATGATCCGGTCTTCGGGCACACCGACCTTCTTCCAGATCTCGAAGGCCTCGTCGTCGGTGTGGTAGACGGTGGTGAGCAGCTTCGCCGGGTCGATGCCGAAATCGCGGGTGATCAGCTCCCAGGCGAAGGGGATCGCATCGGCCTTGAAGTAATCGCCGAAGGAGAAATTGCCGAGCATCTCGAAGAAGGTGTGGTGGCGGGCGGTATAGCCGACGTTGTCGAGGTCGTTGTGCTTGCCGCCGGCGCGGACGCATTTCTGCGAGGTGGTGGCGCGGACGTAATCGCGGTGTTCGATCCCGGTGAACAGGTTCTTGAACTGGACCATGCCGGAATTGGTGAACATCAGCGTCGGGTCGTTGCGCGGCACCAGCGGCGAGCTGTCGACGACGCGGTGGCCGTTTCTTTCGAAAAAGCCGAGGAAAGTGGAGCGGATGTCGTTCAGGCTGGCCATGGGTCTTGTTCCGGTGTGTCTGTAGGCCGCGCGGGGCGCGCGTGGCGTTTGTGGGGGGTTTAGTGGCGGGCGCGGGCGCTGTCCACCATGGCGTGGCCCGGTTTCCGCGCCCGTCCGGATCCCCGGGGCCGCCGGGGCCGCCAGATCCCTGGGGTCGACGAGGCCGCCGGGGGGGGCCCGGGTTTCCGGCTCGGCGCCTTTACGCGGGCCGGGCCGTCCGACCGCGCGCCGCCATCGCGGCGGCGAAACGCTCGAACAGATAGAAGCTGTCCATCGGCCCCGGGCTCGCCTCCGGGTGGTATTGCACCGAGAAGACCGGGCGGTCTTTCAACGCAATGCCGCAGTTGGTGCCATCGAACAGGCTCACATGGGTCTCGGTCACGCCTTCGGGGAGCGACTGGCTGTCGACGGTGAAGCCGTGGTTCATCGAGGTGATTTCGACCTTGCCGGTGGTGTGGTCCTTCACCGGGTGGTTGGCGCCGTGGTGGCCGTGGCTCATCTTGACCGTTTTCGCCCCGAGCGCGAGGGCGAGCATCTGGTGGCCGAGGCAGATGCCGAAGAGCGGCAGTTCTTCATCCTCGAGCAAGCCCCGGATCATCGGCACCGCATATTCGCCGGTGGCGGCCGGGTCGCCCGGGCCGTTGGAGAGGAACACGCCGTCGGGGTTCAGCGCCCTGATTTCTTCCGCGGTGGCGGTGGCGGGCAGGACGGTCACATCGCAGCCGGCCGAGGCCAGCGCGCGCAGGATGTTGCGCTTGGCGCCATAGTCGATCGCCACCACCCTGTGTTTCGGCCGGTCGAGACGCGGACAGCCGTCAGGCCAGGCCCAGCGCATCTCGTCCCAGCGGTAGGGGGCGCGGCAGGTGACCTCTTTGGCGAGGTCGAGCCCGACCAGCCCCGGGAAGGCGCGGGCCCTGGCGACCAGCGCCTCGATGTCGAAATTCCCCTCCGGGTCATGCGCCAGCGCCACATGCGGCGCGCCCTGATGGCGGATCGCACGGGTAAGACGGCGGGTGTCGACACCGCCGATGCCGATGCGGCCCTGTCCGGCGAGCCAGCCGGTCAGCGCTTCGGTGGCGCGCCAGTTCGAGGGCGCCGTCGGATCCCATTTCACCACCATGCCCCCGGCCACCGCTTCGCCGGCCTCGTCATCCTCCGGGGTCACCCCGGTGTTGCCGATATGGGGAAAGGTGAAGGTCACCACCTGACCTGCATAGGAGGGATCGGTCATGATTTCCTGATAACCGGTCATCGCGGTGTTGAAGCAGAGCTCCGCCGTGGTTTCGCCCACGGCCCCGAAGCCTGTGCCGGTGAACACCGTGCCATCTGCGAGCGCAAGACAGGCGGTCGGTTTGGGCGATTTGCTGTGCGGCATCTGCTTCCCCCCGGATGGCCAGACTGGCGGTTTTCTAAGAGCGCCGGGGGGGAGGGTCAAGCGGTGCGATCGCGGCCTTGCCGGCGAAGGGATGAGCGCCAGGGCGAAGGGCACGCTTGTGCGCGCGCCCCCGAGCGGGTAAGGCGGGGCTCCGACAGCAACTTCCGAGGCCTGACCGATGGACATGCGCACCCGGCTGAACGACGCCCTGAAGACCGCGATGAAACAGAAGGAGGCCGCGCGCCTCTCGACCCTCCGGCTGATCACCGCCGCGATCAAGGATCGCGACATCGCCAAGCGCGGTGAAGGCGAGGAGGCGCAGGTGACCGATGACGAGATCCTGGCAATTCTCGGCAAGATGGTGAAACAGCGCCAGGAGAGCGCGCGGGTCTACGAGGAGGGCGGGCGGCTCGAGCTTGCCGAAAAGGAACGCGCGGAAGTCGGGATCATCGAGGAATTTCTGCCCAGGCCCCTGTCGGGCGAAGAGGTGGAAGCCGCGATCGAGGCGGCGGTGGCCGCGGTCGGCGCCGAGACGATCCGCGACATGGGGCGGGTCATGGGCGAGCTCAAGGGCAAATATACCGGCCGGATGGATTTCGGCACCGTTGGCCCGCTGGTGAAGGCACGACTCGGCTGAGCCCGCGCCCTGCGGCGGGCGCCATGAAGGCGGCGGCGCCGTGGTTTGGGTATTTGAACCAGGAAAAGGCGCGGGCGCGGGGGCAGCGCCCTGAGGCCGCGCCCGGTTTGGCGGCTGCGGCTGCGGGGCGGGTGCATGCAGGAAACCGAAACCGCCGGTCTTGGAGTTTGCCCCGCAGATCGTGTCCCGGTTTTGCGCATTTCGACATGTGAAAACCAAACGACAGAGCAGGTGGCGTGACTGCAAATGACCCCGGGCGTGCTCTCGTGGGAGCAGTGGCGCCCGCTTCAGAGCCGCGTCCAGACCAGAGCCGCGTGGGCGACATGGGTTGCGAAGAAGCCGATGGCGAGGCCCCACCATGTTTGCAGCCAGGCGCGGTGCGGTGAAAACACCGGTGGCCGGGCGAGAAACCCGAGCCCTGCGATCCAGATCCCCGCGGTCCAGGCAGGGGCGGTAAAGCCGATGGCCGACCGCGCGCCCATGCTGTCCGGGGCGATAATCTGCCATCCCCAGGCGGCCATCCAGGCAAGCGTTCCGACGGTAAACAGCATCCAGCCGGTGCGGTTGCTGCGGAAGGGCAGAGCGAAGCTCAGCGCCAGAAGCGCGATGCCGAGGGTTTTCTCAGCCTCGAGCAGCGCAGCCGGCATTCCGGCCAGAAACAGTTTTGGCGTTTTGTCCCCGGGCAAGCCTGCAACAAACAGCACGTTCAGCGCCAGAATCGGCAGGGCAAAGTTGGCGATAGGGGCGCGGTGCGGGCTGAGGTCCATGATCTGCAAGGTTGGAAGCCGCCTGCGGCATTTCAAGACCTTCCCACCGGCCCTCCTGGCATCTCGGGATCGTGTCGGGGGCGGTTCGGCGCCCTTGTCGCGCACCGTCGCGCACCGTCGCGCACCGCCGCGCACCGCCGCCGGCACAGCCCGCGCCGCACCGCGATCCGGCAGCGGTCTTCGGCGGACCCGCAGGCCCGCCGCCAACAGCGGGGGCAAGGCAGACCGCGCGACGAAAGCGCCGGGGCCGGTTCGCCAGCCACCGTTGCCAACCGCGGACGGGCCCCGTCCGGCGGCCAACCGGCTGAACCGTACCGCCCTGCCCGCTCCCGCGCCCCCGCGCCCCCGGACTGGCGTTGCCGGGTTCAGAGGTCCGAGAAGATGTTGTCGTCTTCGGCGAAGTCGATCCGGCTTTCCTCGGTGGTGCCGTCGTTGATGTCGAACACCTCGACACGCCCGTCGGGATTGCCGATCACCACCCGGTCGCAGATGTCGACGAACAGCCCGTTCTCGACCACGCCCGGGATCTGGTTGAGCATCAGCGCCAGCTTGCGGGCATCGCCGATTCGCTGAAGGTGCAGATCGAGAATGTGGTTGCCCTCGTCGGTGACGAAGGGGGCGTCGCCGGACATCCGCAGCGCGCTGCCGGTGCCAAGCACATCGGTGGCGTCGAGCGCCTCCTCGATCAGCGCCCTGGTGGTCTGCCAGCCGAAGGGCACCACTTCCACCGGCAGCGGGAAGGCGCCGAGATGTTCGACACGTTTCGACGGGTCGGCGATGACCACCATGGTGTCGGAGGCGGTGGCGACGATCTTTTCCTGCAACAATGCGCCGCCCCCGCCCTTGATCAGGTTGAGACCGGCGTCGAACTCGTCGGCACCGTCAATGGTGAGATCGAGCCAGCGCGCCTCGTCGAGGCTGACCACGCTGATCCCCACCCGGGCCGCAAGCTCGGCGGTGCGCGACGAGGTGGGCACGCCCTTGAGTCTCAGCCCTTCTTCGCGCACCCGCTCGCCCAGCGACCGCACCATCCAGGCGGCGGTGGAGCCGGTGCCGAGACCGACGCGCATCTTGTCCTCGACGAAATCCACCGCGCGTTTCGCGGCCACGAACCTGGCGGTCTCCATTGGGGAAAGATTGCCGGACATCCCAGTCTCCCTAAGTCAGCAGCCAGAACAGGTCGCGCCCCGGCCCTGTGGTTCTGTTTCGCATGCCGGGCAGCGCAAACCCGGTCGGCGGTTTGCACGGCATGCTCGAAAGCGGTTTATAGGGGCAAGACCGGCGGCTTGCGAGGGAAATCCCGCAGCGGCGGCAGAGCACCGCCCGCAGACCGGGACCGCACGAACCGGGGCGCAGACCTGACAACCGGTTGACACGGCCTGCCAACGCCGCGCTCGGGCATCGTAAGCTCTTGTCATATAATGGTAAAATCGGGTTTTCATTAGTCCGGTATTCCGGACTAATGGACTACCGGACCAATGCCATACCGCAAGAGTGGACTGCCGGGCAAAATCCGGCCCGCGCAAGGCCGGGCCCCGGTCCTGCCGCCACAGCCGGGCGAAGCAGCCAGACGAAACGGACGGCAACAGGAGGACAGGGCCCGCGCCGGTTGGCCCCCGGTCAAAGCCCGCGGGCCAAGGGCCCCTGAGCCATGTGGCATTTCCCGGGCGCCGGTCCGGCACGGCGCGGCGGCACGGCTTGCCCCGGGGCGTTGGCGGCCAGGTCCGCGCGCCCCGCGCCGAAGCCGCCGGACCGGCAAAGCCGTATCCAAAGCCTCAGCCGAAAGCCGCAATCGCCGCCCGCAACGCCACCCTCGGGAGGATCACCAGAAGCCCCGTCGCCTCGGGCCGGATTTCCACCGTCTGCCGCACCGCGCGGTTTGACGTGCCGACCCGCCCCCAGGGTGCCAGCACCAGCCGGTCGAGCTCCCATTCGAGGCCCCGGGTGGTGACCGCCAGTTCGGCCATCGGAAACAGCGACACCCTGGTGCCGGGCGCCAGCGCCAGCCGCAGCCTTCCGGCAGCGTGGAAGCAGATGTCGTGTTCGCCGACGAGGATGCAGCGCCTTTCCGGGCGGCGGACCAGCGCGTTGTAGCAGGCCAGTTCGTGGTCGAGGCGGCGCCCCATGAAGCCCGCTCCAAGGATCAGCGGCGCGTCGGTGGTTCTCAGCGCCTTGTCGAAATCGGTGCTTTCCTGCTCGGGGATGCGGAAAACGCGGGCCGGGTCGAGGCCCGCGCGGGTCTGCTCATCGAGCGAATCGAGGTCGCCCACCACCCGCGCCGGCCGGAGCCCCAGTGCGAGGGCACGCGCCGCCGCCCCGTCGCAGGCCACCAGATTCGGGGCCAGTTCGAGCAGTTCGGAAACGATCCCGGGCGGAAGCGGCCCTCCGCCCAGCAGCGTCACTTTATCGGAAAATGGTGCAAATTGCGGTTCCATACGGCAGATTGTATCCTGATTGGAAACGTTCCTTAATCCCGCCATTGAAATACACCCTACTTTTCGTGGTTTTGTGCAAATTTCTGGGCGGCGTCATGTTAGACCGATTGTTGCTGGATCGGGGGAGAAGGCGACGAGGCATGGTGAATACGAACCGGATCCTGACGGTATCATACGGAACCTTCAGCTGTACGCTGGAAGGATTCGACGATCCATTTTCGACGATGAAATCCATCGCCGAATACTTCCGCGATCTTGCGGCTGACGACCGCTACTTCGGCGCCGAGCCGCCGACCCCGGACGCTGAAGCATTGCACCGGATTGCCGAACGCGAAGTTCAGCGCCGGGTCGAGGCACAGGTGAGCGAAAACGGTGTGATTCTGCGCCAGGCCGAGGCCGCGCCCGATGTGCTGCCAGCGGCAATCCCGGGTGCCGCGCTGCCGCCACAGGCAGAAGACGCCACCGGCAGGGAAGACCGGGCCGCAGAGGAAGAAGCCGCACGCATCGCCGCAGAGGAAGAGGCTGCACGCCGCGCCGAAGAGGAAGAGGCCGAACGCCGCGCCGCAGAGCAAGAAGCCGCGCGCATCGCCGCCGAGGAAGAAGCTGCACGCCTCGCTGCTGAAGAAGAAGCCGCGCGCCTCGCCGCAGAGGAAGAGGCTGCACGCATCGCCGCGGAGGAAGAAGCCGCACGCCTCGCCGCCAAGGAAGAAGCTGCACGCCGCGCCGCGGAGGAAGAAGCCGCACGCATCGCCGCCAAGGAAGAAGCCGAACGCCTCGCTGCTGAAGAAGAAGCCGCACGCCGCGCCGCGGAGGAAGAAGCCGCACGCCGCGCCGCCGAGGAAGAGGCTGCACGCATCGCCGCAGAGCAAGAAGCCGAACGCCTCGCCGCAGAGCAAGAAGCCGCACGCCTCGCCGCGGAGGAAGAAGCTGCACGCCGCGCCGCAGAGGAAGAAGCTGCACGCCGCGCCGCAGAGGAAGAAGCTGCACGTCTCGCCGCCAAGGAAGAAGCCGCCGCGGAAAAGGCCCGTGCCGGGAAGGAAGAGGCCGAGGCGGTCGCCAGGCGGGCCGAAGAAGACGCGGCGAAAGCCGCGCGCCGGTCGGAGCAGGAAGAGGCCCGCCGCATCGCCGCTGCTGCCGCCGCCGAGGTCGCGGCATCGGCCGAGGCGGATGCCAACTCGGTGGTCTCGAAGCTCCTGCGCCTGCGCAACAGGGTCGAAAACGCAACCCGGCCGCATGACGGGGAACCGGATGACGGGACCGCCCCGACCGAAGACCCGGTCGCCGCGTTCTTTGCCGAATCCGACGATTCCGACGATTATGAGGACGTGCTCGAAGAGGCGATCATTGCCGAGGCCGAGGACGAGCCGGAGGAAGGCTACGAGTCCGAACACCCCGCCGCACCCTTGCACGCGCCCGCCACGACCATCATGACCGATGGCTGGACCGAAGACGACGATCCGGCTGACATCGACCCCTCAGAACTCGGCTCCCTGCTGGACACCTTCGGACATCACGCCCCGGACGCCGATGACGCGCCGCAAGAGCCGTCTGTGGAGCGTGTGGAGCCGGTCGAAGGCGCGCTGGATGCCCTGACCCCGGCTGCCGGCGGCAGGGAAGAAGAGACCTGGGCAGATGAGCTGGAGGAAGACGAAGACTCCGCGTTCACGGTCCCGGGCGAAAGCACCCTGTCGGAAGAAGACGAGGCCGATCTTGCCGCCGAACTGGCCGAGATCGACCGCGAGGCCCGGGTGTTGCGTGCCAGGGCCGACCGCAAGGCCGACCGCAAGGCCAGCGCCGAAACGCATCCGCCCGCCGCGGCACCGCAGGACGAAATCCTGCCGCTCGGGGATGACGTGGCGGTCTCCGGCAGTTTCGGCGATACCGGGGAAAACGAGCCGGAAACAGCCCCCGAAACCCACGCAAAAGCACCGCGCCGGCCGCTGCCGCTCCAGCCCGAAGAGGCTCCCGGCAGCACACGGGTCGAACCCCGCCGCAGCCCCTCGCGCACGGCCTTCGACGACAACGACATGTCGGATACCGACACCTCCGTCGACCGGCTTCTGGAAAAGACCAACTCGCAGCTCGAGAGCGGCGAAGCCTCGCGCCGCCATTCGGCGATCCAGCACCTCAAGCGCGCCGTTCTGGCCACCCGCGCCGACCGCGATGCCCATATCGACGACGATGACGACCTCGATGACACGGAAGAGCCGCAGGACGAATACCGCCGCGACCTCGCCCGTGTGGTGCGCCCGCGCCGCCCGGCGGAGACCGCCAGGACCAAGGACAAGGACAAGGCCAAGGCCGAGCGCAACGTCCGCCGTCTCGCGCCGCTGGTGCTGGTATCGGAACAGCGCATCGACGAAGCCGGCGAAGACGACGAAAGCCATGCCGCGCACCCCGCCGGTCCGGTCAAACCGACGCGCCCGGCCCGTCCGGCCCGTCCGGCCCGCGCAGCCAGCCCGGTACGCCCGCGCCGCGTGGTCAAGTCGAACCTCGCCGTCGCGCCCGGGCCGCAGGCCAGCCACGACGTGGAGGAAGCCGGGGATCTTCACGAATCGGTTGCTCTGCTGGTGCCGGGGTTCGAAGCCTATCTCGAACGCCTTCCCGGTGCCGACAGCGCGGAAGATCTGGTCGAGGCGGGTGTCGCCTATATCACCCAGGAAGTGGGCCGCGCCTCGGTCAATCGTCTGGAAATACTGCAACTCATGAGCCAGTCCGGCCCGGGGCTTGGGCGCGAAGCGGTGCTGGACGCCTTCGCCCGGCTGATCGGCGACGGCAAGCTCAGCAAGATCCGCCGCGGCAGCTTCGCGCTGTCGCAGGCCAGCCAGTTCTACGACGCCAACGCCTGAGGCTGCCGGCCCGGAGCAGGGCCGGTCCGGAACCCGGAAGGCGCCCTTTAGCGGGGCGCCTTTCCGTTGTCAGGCGCCGTGTTTTCGGGCGCCGTGTTTTCGGGCGCTGTGTTTTCGGGCGCCGGCGCGCGCGGGGTCTCGTCCGGATCGGCGCGGCCGACGCCCAGAAACAGCGGTTTCAGCGGGAAGATCCAGGCCACCCCGACAAAGACATAGAGCGCCAGTTCGACGAGTTTCGGCAGGCCCTGCACGAAGCTCAGCAGGATGGCGGCGGTGATCGCATAGACCGGCACCCCCACCACCAGCACCAGCAGTGCCAGCCGTTTGCGCGTTCTGAATTTCATCTGCCAGGCCTCCCTGCCCTGCGTTTCTTCCCGACGCCGCCCGGCCAGGGCTCAATCGGCGAAGGGGTCGGTGACCAGGATCGTGTCGTCGCGTTCCGGGCTGGTGGAGAGCAGCGCCACCGGGCAGCCGATCAGTTCTTCCACCCGGCGGACATATTTGATCGCTTCCGCCGGAAGCTCGGCCCAGCTGCGCGCTCCTTTGGTAGAGCCGGACCAGCCCGGCATTTCCTCATAGACCGGGGTGACGCGGGCCTGACGGTCGGTGGCGGTGGGCAGATAGTCGAGCCGCTCGCCGTCGAGTTCGTAGCCGGTGCAGATCTTCAGCGTTTCGAACCCGTCGAGCACGTCGAGCTTGGTCAGGCAGATGCCGTTGATTCCGCTGATCGTGCAGCTCTGGCGCACCAGCACCGCGTCGAACCAGCCGCAGCGGCGTTTGCGCCCGGTGGTGGTGCCGAATTCATGGCCGCGCTCGCCGAGGCGCTGGCCGTCGGCGTCGAACAGCTCGGTGGGGAACGGCCCTTCGCCCACCCGGGTGGTATAGGCCTTGACGATCCCCAGCACGTAGTCGATGCCGCCGGGGCCGGTGCCGGTGCCCGCCGCGGCCTGGCCCGCCACCACGTTTGACGAGGTGACAAAGGGGTACGAGCCGAAATCCACGTCGAGCAGCGCGCCCTGCGCGCCTTCGAACAGGATGCGTCTGCCCGCCCTGCGCTTTTCTGCCAGCACCCTCCAGACCGGCGCGGCGAAGCTGAGGATCTTCGGCGCGATCTCGTCGAGCTTTTCGATCAGCGCCTGTTTGTCCACCGGCGGCAGGCCGAGGCCGGAGCGCAACGCGTCGTGATGCACCAGCGCCCGGTCGATGCGCGCGTCCAGCGTCGCCCGGTCGGCGAGATCGGCGACGCGGATCACCCGGCGGCCGACCTTGTCTTCATAGCAGGGGCCGATGCCGCGCCCGGTGGTGCCGATCCGGGTGCCCGTTGCCGCCGCCGCCTCACGCGCCCGGTCAAGCTCGCCGTGATAGGGCAGGATCAGCGGGGTGTTTTCCGCGATCAGCAGATTGTCCGGCGTGACCGCGATGCCGCGCGCGGTGATCGCCCCGATCTCCTTGAGCAGGTTCCACGGGTCGAGCACCACGCCGTTGCCGATGACGCTGAGCTTGCCGCCGCGCACCACACCGGAGGGCAGCGCGTTGAGCTTGTAGACTTCGCCATCAATCACGAGGGTGTGGCCGGCATTGTGTCCGCCCTGGAAACGGCAGACCACGTCGGCGCGTTCCGACAGCCAGTCCACCAGCTTGCCCTTCCCCTCGTCGCCCCACTGGGCGCCCACGACGACAACGTTGGCCATTTCGCTCCTCCGGCTCATCAGGCGGTCAAACGGGAGTGGTATAGCGGAGCGCCCGCGCCGGGGGAACCGCAATTCGCCGGGCCTGCCGGACGGGGCCGGCACGGGGCTGCACGGGGGGCGCGCACGGCTGGACAGGGCGTGCGGTTTCCGCGACAAAGGCGGCAACTGGGCAAACAAACCGGAGAATGCCATGGGCTTCGTCCTGCGCTGGCTCGCCGCCTTCGTGCTGGTGGCCGCCACTTTCAACCCGACCTCGTGGAACTATGCCCACTGGGCCAGTGCCAATGCCGCAACCCGGTTGCCGCTGGTGGTGCTGCTGGGGCTGTTGCTGTTCATCGCCTATGTGATCTACATCCGCGCCACGCTGCATTCGATCGGCCCCTTCGGCATCCTGCTGGTAACGGCGGTGGTGGCGGCGCTCATCTGGGTGCTCTGGGACATGGGCTGGCTGTCGCTCGCCGACCCCGACCTCAACCTCTGGATCGGGGTTTTCGCGGTGTCGCTGGTGCTGGGCATCGGGCTCAACTGGTCCTTCGTCCGCCGCGCCCTGTCGGGGCAATACGATGTCGACGATGCCGACGACGACTGACCCCGGGAGGGCCCGGGCGGGCGGTACCGGCGCGCCCCTGCCCGCCGATCCCGAAGCTTGGGGGTTGCGGGGCCGCGCCATTGCCCCTAGATAGCCCCATCGAGTGTCACGCGCCCCCGAGGTCCATATGGAAAACGTTCTGCTTGTCATCCTGCTGATCCTCGCGCTCGCGCTGATCGCTGTCGTGCTTCTGCAACGCTCCGAAGGGGGCGGGCTCGGCATTGGCGGCGGCGGCGGGGTGATGACCGCGCGCGGCGCCGCCTCGGCACTCAGCAAGGTCACCTGGGTGCTCGGCATCGCCTTTCTCGGCATGGCGCTGGCGATGACCATCGTCTCGGCGCGCAACGCCGCCGAACGCTCGGTGATCGACCGGGTTGACGCGCCGGGCACCGCCGGCGACGCACCTGTCCCCGACGCCCCGGCGCTGCCCGGGATCGACGATCTGGTGCCGCAGACCGGAGAGAGCGGAGGGACCGGAGAGACCGCCCCGCAGACCGAAGGCACCGCACCGGAGGCCCCGGCGGCACCTGTGGCCCCGGAAGCGCCGCAATCCGAAGGCTCGGACGAAGCCCCGGTGGCCCCGCCGCGCGCCGAATAGCGCGCGGCCAGCACGACAGAAGGCCCGGGGCAAGTCGCGCCGCCGGGCCGGCTATCTGCCCCGCTGTTACCTCGTAACCGCATGATAAACAAGGGAAACCCCCCGCACCGCCGCGTCCGCCGTATTGCGCTGCGGCGGGGAATCGGCTAAAGCTCGGGCCCCGTGGAAAGGGGTCTGTGACAGGGCGCTGGCGACCCGGTTCGCAGCGCGTCGCGCAGCGCAGACAGGCACCAGACAGGCACCAGGCAAGACAGGCACCGGACGGACAGCAGGCGGCGCATCAGGCAAACATGGCAAACCGGCCGCGGCGGGGCATCGCGGAGGTATTCACGCGGGGGGGGGGCAGCACCGACATGGCACGTTACATCTTCATCACCGGCGGGGTGGTTTCCTCCCTCGGCAAGGGGCTGACCGCCGCCGCGCTCGGCGCGCTCCTGCAAGCCCGCGGCTTCTCGGTGCGGCTCAGAAAACTCGACCCCTATCTCAACGTCGACCCCGGCACCATGTCGCCCTTCGAGCATGGCGAGGTCTTCGTCACCGATGACGGCGCCGAAACCGACCTCGACCTCGGCCATTACGAGCGTTTCACCGGGGTGGCGGCGCGCCGGACCGACTCGGTCTCCTCGGGGCGGATCTACACCAATGTGCTGGAGAAGGAGCGCCGCGGCGATTACCTCGGCAAGACCATCCAGGTGATCCCCCATGTCACCAACGAGATCAAGGACTGGATCGCCATCGGCGACGACGAGGTCGATTTCATGCTCTGCGAGATCGGCGGTACCGTCGGCGACATCGAGGCCCTGCCGTTCTTCGAGGCGATCCGCCAGTTCGCCCAGGAACGCCCCCGCGGCCAGTGCATCTTCATGCATCTCACGCTTCTGCCGTATCTTGCCACCTCCGGTGAGCTCAAGACCAAGCCGACCCAGCATTCGGTGAAGGAGCTGCGCTCCATCGGCATCGCCCCCGACGTGCTGGTCACCCGCTCCGAACACCCGCTGCCTGACAAGGAACGCGCCAAGATCGCGCTGTTCTGCAATGTCCGCAAGGAGGCGGTGATCCCGGCCTATGATCTCGGCTCGATCTACGAGGCGCCGATGGCGTTTCACAAGGTCGGGCTCGACCAGGCGGTGCTCGACGCCTTCCGCATCTCCCCGGCGCCGAAACCCGACCTCTCGCGCTGGCAGGATGTGGAAGACCGGCTCACCCACGCCGAGGGCGAGGTGAGGATCGCCATCGTCGGCAAATATGTGCAGCTGGAAGACGCCTACAAGTCGATCAAGGAAGCGCTGACCCATGGCGGTCTCGCCAACCGCACGCGGGTGAAGGTCGAATGGGTCGATGCGGAGATTTTCGAGACCGAAGACCCCGCCCCCCATCTCGCCGGGTTCCACGGCATCCTCGTGCCCGGCGGCTTCGGCGAACGCGGCACCGAGGGCAAGATCCGCGCCGCGCAATTCGCCCGCGAAAAGGGCGTGCCCTATCTCGGCATCTGCCTCGGCATGCAGCTCGCGGTGGTCGAGGCGGCGCGCCATGTGCTGGGCATAGAGGATGCCGGCTCCGAGGAATTCGACCACGAGGCCGGGCACAAACGCTTCACCCCGATCGTCTATCTGCTCAAGGAATGGGTCCGCGGCAATTACACCGAAAAGCGCGACAGCTCCGCCAAGAAGGGCGGCACCATGCGCCTCGGCGCCTATACCGCGAAACTCGCCGAGGGCTCGAAAGTGCGCGCGATCTACGGCGCCGAAAGCATCGAGGAACGCCACCGCCACCGCTACGAGGTCGACATGACCTATCGCGAGGCGCTGGAAGCGGCGGGGCTGGTGTTTTCCGGCATGTCGCCCGACGGGCGCCTGCCCGAGATCGTCGAATGGAAGGACCACCCGTGGTTCATCGGCGTGCAGTACCACCCGGAGCTGAAGTCCAAACCCTTCGCGCCGGCGCCATTGTTCGCCGATTTCATCCGCGCCGCGAAAGCCGCCGAACGGCTGGTCTGAGCCGCCGGGGCTACAGGGCGCCGGGTGCGGAGCCGGGCCGCTGGTGCCACCGTCAAACGCTGGTCTGAGCCGCCGGGGCTACAGGGCCCGGGGGTGACGCCAAAAGGGGTGTGAATTCAGCCCCCCGGCGCGGATTGGGCTGCTTGCGCCACCGGGCCTGCCAGCCCGCAACGGCCCCGCAACGGCCGGCAAGGGCAATGCCCAGCCGGTCGCAGAAGCCACACTTGCCCCCGATGCCGGGCGGGCCTAGGCTGGTGCCGGACAATTCGAGAGGTTTCCCGATGATGCGCTCCCCCGGCATGCGCTTTCTGATCGTGGGTCTTCTGACCCTGCTGATGTTCATCCCGCTGCTGATGGTCTCGGAAATCGTCAGTTCGCGGCGCAGCTATTCGGATCAGACCGTCTACAACGTCGGCCGGGAATGGGGCGGGCGGCAGCTGATCTCCGGTCCGCTGCTGGTGCTGCCGGTGCAGGAAGAAGTCCGGGTGACAGTGACCCGTGACGTGATCGACCCCGCGACCGGGCGGGTGATGGTCCATGAGCAAAGCGGGCAGCCGGTCAAGGAAGTCCATGAGACCACCGAGATCAAGAGCCGTGAGCCTGTCTACATGTTCCCCGACCGGTTCGACACCCGGCTGACCAGCGCCACGCAGATCCGCCACCGCGGGATCTTTCAGGTGCCGGTCTATCAGGCGCAGGTGGAGATGGACATGACCTTCCCGCTGGACCGGGCCGCGGGGGCGCTGGTGGACAACGAGGAAATCCTCTGGGATCAGGCCCGTCTGCTCGTGGAGGTGACGTCGAACCACGCGCTGCGCGGCGAGGCGGTGTTGCGGGCGGAGACCGGCGATCTGGCACTGGAACCAAGCCCTTCCGGGCCGGGCATCGAGGCCGCGCTGGGCGATCCGCGCGCCCTTGGGGGGCTGCATCTGAGCCTTGGGCTGAACGGGGCGGAAGAGCTTCAGATCGCCGCCGTGGGCCGCAACACGCGGGTCGAGATGCAGAGCGACTGGCCCGACCCGAGCTTCCAGGGCGCCTTCCTGCCCGACGGGTCGGAGATTTCCGAACAGGGCTTCACCGCCACCTGGACCATCCCGCATCTGGCGCGCAACCTGCCGCAGGTGGCGCGGGACGACTATATGCCCCGTGCCCGCGAGAATACCGACTTCGGGGTGGGGTTCTACCAGCCGAACGATTTCTACCAGAAGGCCTGGCGTGCATCGTATTACGGCATCCTGTTCGTGGCGCTGACCTTCCTGACCGTGCTGTTGATCGAAGGCGCGCGCGAACGCCCGGTGCATCCGGTGCAATACATCCTGATCGGTCTGGCGCAGGCGATCTTCACCCTGTTGATGCTGTCCTATGCCGAACAGATCGGCTTCGGCCCGGCCTATCTGCTGGCCTCGGGGGCGGTGGTGGTGCTGTTGACCCTGTTTGCCCTGTTCGGGCTGAAACTGGGCAGGCGCAGCTGGGTGCTGGGGCTGATGCTGGTGGTGCTCTATGCGGTGCTGTATCTGATCCTGAACTCCACCGATTACGCGCTGATCGCGGGGTCGAGCCTCGCCTTTGCCGCGCTGGCCGCGACCATGTTCGCGACCCGCAACGAGGAATGGTACGGCCCCGCCGGACCGGCAGGCAAGGGCTGGCTGAAGCGGCGCAAACCGGCACCGCCGCCGCCAGCGGCGCCGCACCCCTAGCCCCGGTCGCGGGCCGGGCGGGGGCAGCCCCGCCCGCGCGCTCCCGCAATTCCCGTTTCAGACACGAAACCCCATCAGGCCTCCCCCCATGTTCAACAGCCTCATCTCCCGCCTGTCCGGCCATGCCGCCCCCGCGCCCGACCCCGAATTCGACACCCGCTGCGCCATTGTCGCCCTTCTGGTGCGCATCGCCCGGGCCGATTCCAGCTACGTTTTCGAAGAGATTGCCGAGATCGACCGGATCGTCGTCCGGACCTGGGGGCTGAGCCCGGTCGACGCGATGAAACTGCGCGCCCGCGCCGAGAAGATCGAGGCCGGCGCGCCGGAAACCGATGCGCTGACCCGCGCGGTGCAGGCGCATACGCCTCAGGCGGAACGCGCGGCATTGCTCGGCGCGCTTCGGGATGTCGCCATGGCCGACCGCGCCCTGCACGACAGCGAACGGCAGTTCCTTGCAGAGATCGCGGCGGCCTTCGGGATCGGTCCAAACGACGTACCGGATGATGTGCCCGCGCCGGGCGCGGCCACTGCCACGGCCACGGTGAAGGGCTACTGGGTCGCCCGGATGGATGTGCGCGACGAGGAGGTTTACAGCCGCTATGTCGCCGCCAATGCCCGGGCCTTCGCCCGGTTCGGCGCGCGCTTCATCGTCCGGGGCGGCCCGTACACCGCCGCCGAAGGCAGCGCCCGCAGCCGCAATGTGGTGATCGAGTTTCCCAGCCTCGAGGCCGCGGAAGCCTGCTATCACAGCCCGGAGTACCAGACCGCAAAACGTCTGCGCGACCCGGTGGCCACGGGCGATCTGATCATCATCGGCGGCTATGACGGGCCACAGCCGGGCGAGTGACCGCCCCCTTCAACCCGACCACACCAACCCTGACCACACGGGGGCGTGATTGGCAGAAGCGCCGATCCGTCCTATATCACATCCCATGTTCGACCGTCTGCTCAACGCCCTGCTCGCCCCCGCCCCGGAACCGCTCGCCGATACCGACGCCCGCCTCGCGCTCACCGCGCTTCTGGTGCGGATCGCGCGTTCGGACCACGATTATGCCCGCGCCGAGGTAGAGACCATCGAGCGGATCGTGGCGGAGCGCTACCGGCTGAGCCCGGGCGCGGTGGCAACGCTGCTCACCGAGGCCGAAGCGCTGGAGGCGCAGGCCCCCGACACCGTGCGCTTCACCCGCGCCATCAAGGAGGCGGTGCCGCTCGAAGAACGCACCGGCGTGGTCGAAAGCGCCTGGGCGGTGGTGATGGCCGACGGCAGCCGGTCGGGTGAAGAAGACGCGCTGATGCGGATGGTGGCGCGGTTTCTGGGGGTAAGCGACCGCGAATCGAACAGCGCCCGGCTGCGCGTCACCCCCGGCTGACGCCCGCCCCCACGCCGTTCCGACCCGCCTTTACCCCGCCTTTCCCCGGCAAACCCGCGGCCCTTCGCCGAAAAGGCGGGCGCATCGCTTGCGTTTCACCCTTGCCAGCGCCCGTCTTTTGCGCCCTACTCCCCGGGGACCAAAGGGGAAATGCCTGTGCCAGACCAGACCGCGCCAGATCGCGACACCGTGACCGAACCGCCCGTCATCCAGATCCATGACCTGCACAAGGCCTATGGCAATCTCGAAGTGCTCAAGGGCGTCGACCTCGTTGCGCCGCGCGGCCATGTGGTGGCGCTGATCGGCTCGTCAGGCTCGGGCAAGTCGACGCTTCTGCGCTGCGCCAATCTGCTCGAAGACAGCCAGCAGGGGGAGATCTATTTCGAGGGCGAACCGATCGCCTGGCGCGGCAAGGGGGCCGCCCGCCATCCGGCGGACCGCGCCCAGGTCACCCGGATCCGCACCAACCTGTCCATGGTGTTCCAGCAGTTCAACCTGTGGGCGCACATGACGATCCTCGAAAACGTGATGGAGGCCCCGGTTTCGGTGCTGAAACGCGACAAGGCCGAGGTGCGCGAAGCGGCGCTCAAATATCTCGAAAAGGTGGGGATCGGCGACAAGGCCGGCGCCTATCCGGCGCAGTTGTCCGGCGGCCAGCAGCAGCGCGCGGCGATCGCGCGGGCGCTGTGCATGGAGCCGCGGGCGCTGCTGTTCGACGAGCCCACCTCGGCGCTCGACCCGGAACTCGAACAGGAGGTGATCCGGGTGATCAAGGATCTCGCCACCGAGGGCCGCACCATGGTGATCGTCACCCATGACATGCGCCTTGCCGCCGATGTGGCCGACCATGTGATCTTCCTGCATCTGGGCAGGGTCGAGGAACAGGGCCACCCCGACCAGCTGTTCGGCGCGCCGCGGACCGAGCGGCTGAAAGGCTTCCTGTCGCATTCCGCACCCGCCTGACCTGATCCGCCTCACCAGCCGCCTCACCAGCCGCCGAACCGGGCGATACTCCGGGGCGACACTCCGGGGCGCGGGGGCGGCATTGTTCGAGCTCTGGGGCAAATCCGCCCGCCATCACCGGCAAAACCCAAGCTTTGTCTTGAAATCCGCGAAAAAGCACAGCACCCTTCCTCAGCCGCCCCGCAGTCAACGGGGCCGAAAGACCTGACCGGAGGGGGTAACATGACCAAACTGATCCTGAGCGCCGTGCTGGCGCTGACCGCTGGCGCCGCCGCGGCCGAGACCGTGCGGATGGGCACCGAGGGCGCCTATCCTCCGTGGAACTTCATCGACGACGACGGCGAGGTCGCGGGTTTCGAGCGGGTGCTGGGCGACGAGCTTTGCAAGCGCGCCGGGCTCGAGTGCGAATGGGTCACCAATGACTGGGATTCGATCATCCCCAACCTGGTGTCGGGCAATTACGACACGATCATGGCGGGCATGTCGATCACCCCCGAGCGGGAAGAGGCCATTGCCTTCACCCAGGGCTACACCCAACCGGACCCGTCGTCCTATGTGGCGCTGTCCGCTGACGTGGATGTGGCAAATGGCGTGATCGCGGGGCAGATCAACACCATCCAGGCCGCCTATATCACCGAGAACCATGGCGCGCTGGTCGAGTTCGCGACTTTTGAAGAATGCGTTGCCGCCGTACGCGCCGGAGAGGCCGATGCGGTGCTGGCCGAAAAGTCGTTTCTCGACCCGATCGTGGCCGAGAGCGGCGGCGAGCTGGTCGAGGTCGGTTCGGTGCTGATCGGCGGCGGGGTCGGCATGGGGCTGCGCCAGAGCGACACCGAGCTGAAGGAAAAGTTCGACGCGGCGATCCAGTCGATGAAGGACGACGGCAGCCTGAACGCCCTGATCGAAGAATACGGCGTCGGCGAACCGTTCTGATCCCCGGGAGACGGGCGGGGCGCGCGCGGGCGCCCTGCCCTTGCCCCCCGCTGCCTGCGCGCGCCCGGACGGGCGGGGCCGTGCATTTGCCGCGCGCGCTCCCTGCCTCTGCGGAGAAGCGCGAGCGGGGCGCGGCCCCATCAACGAGACGGACCAAAATGTGGCCTGATGTTTGACTATTGCGCCGACCCGGCAACGCTCAGCGGGTTCGACTGGCTGTCGTGCTACCTCACCACCGGCAAGCATCTGAAATTCTACGCGTCTTTCGGCATCGTGCTGCTGCTGCTCGCGGTGGTGGTGCCGGTTGCGCTGCTGTTCGGCTTCACCGGGGCGGCGGCGGCGCGGTCGCGGATCTGGCCGCTGTCGCTGCTGGGCAAGGCCTACAGTTCGATCGTCCGCGGCGTGCCCGACATCGCGTTTTTCATGTTCTTCGTGATCGCCCTCGATCAGGCCTTCGAATATGCCCGCCACCGGGTTTTGTGTTCCGACTGGACCGACCCGGTGCGCCAGGGCAATGATTTCCTCGTCTGCCCCGCGGCCAAGCTGCCGCTCAACAGCGCGCCCGAATGGGTTCACGAGAGTTATGGCTTCTTTCTCGCGGTGCTGACCTTTGCAATCGTCTACGGCGCCTTCACCGCCCAGGTGCTTTACGGCGCCATGCGCGCGGTGCCACATGCCCAGATGGAAACCGCCGAGGCCTATGGCATGAGCCACACCCAGGCCTTCTGGCGCATTCTGGTGCCGCAGATGTGGGTCTATGCGCTGCCGGGGCTGGGCAATCTGTGGATGATCCTGATCAAGGCGACGCCCTTGCTGTTCCTGCTCGGCATCGAAGACATCGTCTACTGGGCGCGTGACCTCGGCGCCACCAAGACGGCGAAATTCTCGGCCTATCCGCATGGCGACTGGCGGATGTATTATTTCGGCGCGCTGCTGGTGTTCTACCTCCTGCTCACCTGGGTCAGTGAAAAGGTGCTCGACCGGCTGATGGCGCGGCTCAGCCGCGGCCAGGCCACGGTGGGCGGAAACATGGTGAAGGTGGTCGGATGAGCTGCGTGCAAACCATCGCGGATTACGGGCTGCGCTCCATCGGCATCGGCGAACGGTTGCTGCCGCGCTCCGATTTCACCCTGTGCCAGCAGTTTACCCTGATCGGCTCGGGGATGATCTGGAACCTCTGGTTCGGGGTGGTGGCGCTGGCCTTCGGCTTCTTCCTCGCCACGGCGGTGGCGCTCGGCAAGGGCTCGCGGCACCGGCTGCTGCGCAAGCCCTCGGAATGGTTCATCTTCCTGTTTCGCGGCTCGCCACTGTTCATCCAGTTCTTCTTCGCCTATTTCGCCTTTCTGTCGCTGAAATCGGCAAATCCGGCGTTCAGCGCCTTTTCCTCGGCCTGGCTCGGGGCGGGGATCGTGCTGTTTCTCAACACCGCCGCCTATTCCGCCGAGATCTTCCACGGCGCGCTGAAGTCGATCCCCCAGGGCGATGTGGAGGCGGCCGACGCCTACGGGCTCACCGGCTGGCACCGGTTCCGCCGGATCACCTGGCCGACGATGCTGCGCCTCGCCTGGCCGGCCTATACCAACGAGGCGATCTTCCTGTTCCACGCCACCACGCTGGTGTTCTTCTCGGGCTTCCCCACGCGCGGCCAGAAGGGGGATGCGCTCTATTATGCGAGCTATTTCGCCGACAAGACCTTCAACCCCTTCATCCCCTACCCGATCCTCGCCTTCTATTTCATCCTGCTGACGCTCGCGGTGATCGGCGGTTTCGGGCTGGTGAACCGGCGGCTGAACCGGCATCTGCCGACGGCCGGGCTGCCGCGATTGCGGGTGCGTCCGCGGCTGATCCGCTGACGGGGGCGCGGGCGGAGCAGAGCGGGCACGGTCAACAGCGCTGTCAGCCCCCCAAGCCTCGCTGTCTTTGGGGGGGCCAGCCCCCCACCACCCCCCCCCCGGGGAGTATTTTCCCCAAGAAAAAGGGCACGCACGGGGTTTGGGCTTCGGGGGAGAGGATTTTTCTTGCCCCGGCCCCCTTTCGCGCTAGGCTCGCGGCGGATGGTCAACCAAAGGAGGCCGGGATGCGGCGTGGACTTGCGGCAGGCAACTGGAAGATGAACGGCACGGGCGCTTCGCTCGGTGAGATCGAGGCGCTGAAGGCGGCGCATGGCGACCCCAGGGTCGACGTGCTGATCTGCCCCCCCGCCACGCTGGTGGCCCGTATGGCGGCGGCGGCGGAAGGGTCTGCGGTGGCCGTGGGCGGACAGGATTGCCATGCCGCCGAGAAGGGCGCCCATACCGGCGACATTTCCACCGCGATGCTGGTGGACGCGGGCGCCAGCGCGGTGATCGTCGGCCATTCGGAGCGCCGCGCCGACCATGGCGAGACCGATGCCGATGTCTGTGCCAAGGCCAAGGCCGCGCTTGGCGCCGGGCTGACGGCGGTGATCTGCCTTGGCGAGAGCCTCGCGCAGCGCGAGGCCGGCGAGACGCTCGAGGTGATCGGGGCCCAGCTCGCGGGCTCGCTGCCCGAGGGGCTGACCGGCGCCAATGCGGTGCTGGCCTATGAGCCGATCTGGGCGATCGGCACCGGCAAGATCCCGACCATCGAACAGATCACCGAGGTGCACGACTTCATCCGCGCGCGGCTGGTGGCGCGGTATGGCGCGGAAGGCGACAAGATCCGGGTGCTTTATGGCGGCTCGGTGAAGCCTTCCAATGCGGCGGAGATTTTCGGCGTTGCGAATGTCGATGGTGCGCTGGTGGGCGGGGCCTCGCTGAAGGCGGGCGATTTCTCGCCGATCATTGCGGCGCTGGAAGCGGCAAAGGGCTGAGCGCGGGCTTTTGCAAAGCATCTGACCACCCGGGGCGGCCGCTTCCGGGTGGCGGGTCTGGTGGGCGGCTGGTATCCTGAAGCGCAGGGAGGCTGGAGCACAGGGAGGAAGGGCCCATGTCCGTGCGCCGCGCGCCCGAACTCAGCATGGCCGAACAGATCGCCGACGGGGCGGTGCATGTGCTGGGTGTGGTTTTTGCCGCCGCCGGCACCGCGGCGCTGCTCACCTGGGCGATCATGGCGGTGCCTGCCGACCGGGTCTGGCCGCTCATTCCCTATGTTGTCGGGCTGGTCGCCACTTTCGCGCTTTCGGCGGCCTACAACATGACGTTTCACACGCGCATCCGTCAGGTCTTGCGGCGTTTCGACCATGCGGCGATCTATCTGATGATCGCCGGAACCTATACGCCGATGGCGATCATCGGCCTCGGTGGCGGGCGCGGAGTGGCGCTGGCCGCGGCCGCCTGGAGCCTCGCCGCCTTCGGCATCGTGCTGAAACTGGCGTGGTTTCACCGCTGGCCGCGCCTCGGCTTCGCGCTGTATCTCGCCCAGGGCTGGCTGGGAGCGCTGGCGGTCTGGCCGATGGTCCGGTCGCTGCCACCCGCAGCCACGATCCTGATCTTCGCCGGCGGGATCACCTACACCCTGGGCACCGTCTTTCATCACGGTGCAATGAAATATGCCACCGCGATCTGGCACGGCCATGTTCTGGCCGCTGCTGCGGCGCATTACTGGGCGGTGGTGCTGATCGTCGCGGCCTGAGCACCTGCGGACCGTGCTGACGCAACGTACCTGACAAAAAACCTCAGATTTATCTCGTCACGACCCGGCCCCAGGGTTAGGATGATTCCGATACCTGCCGGTCAGGGAGGCGACCATGGATGGCAAGGCCAACACTTCTCTTCAAGTCTGGATCGCGCTGGGGCTTTGTTACCTGCTGGTCAAGCTCGTCTGGGTGGGCGCGGGCTATCTTCACCCCGGCGCCATCACCCATGGCGCGGTGCCCGCAGTGGTGATGACCGGCTTTGGTCTTTGGTTCATGCGCAACCGCCCGCGCGGCGCGGTCTGGCTGGTGATCCTGCCGCTCGCCACGCTGATCGTCACCCCGCCGTTCATGCTGTGGAAGATGGGGGCCGGCGCATGGCTGGCCCAGGGCCGCGCTTCGGTGCTGGCGGTCTATGAGGTGATGGCGCTGGTGCAGGCATGGATCGGCTGGCGCATCCGGCAAAGCTTGCGGCAGGCGGCGGCGGATCGTAAACTCTGAGTGTTTCTGTCAACTTCTGGAGGCTCCCCCATGAAACCACGCAACCTCACCTTCCTCGCCGCGGGTCTTGCCCTTGCCATTCCCGCTATGGCCAGTGCCGATACCTTCCCGGAGCATTTCCTGTCGAACTACGATTTCGACAAGGACGGCTTCATTTCGCTCGACGAGTTGAAGAAGAAACGCAACGGCGGCTTCAAGAAGTTCGACGCGAACGGCAACGGTATGCTGGAGCCGGAGGAATACGGCGCCTTGAAGGCCCATCAGGCAACCCAGGAAGCGATTCACCGTGGCAAAGGCATGTCCGACGCGCCGCGCAAGGTGCATGACGCGGTGAGCATCTTCGTGATGGACACCGACCGCGACGGGCTCACCACCAACGAGGAGTTCATCGCCGCGTCGGTGGCCTGGTTCAACAGCGTCGATGCCGATGGCGACGGCAAGCTCAGCGCCGACGAGCTTGGAGCGCTCTGAGCCCGGCAAACCGGCGGGGCCGGCTTTTGCACCCGGTTGCACCCGGTTGCGCTCTGGCCCCGCCGTTCTGCATTCCGCTTTACCCAAGTAAACTTCTCGGATATTTTCCCGTTGAATCGCGGGTTCCCGCGCGCCAGGCAACCGGCCTTCCGGTACCCAGCCAGACACCCCACCTGACAGGACGGATTTCATGTCAAAACTTCCCCGCCTCGCGGCACGACTGGCCTTCGCGGCCAGCCTGGCGCTCGCGCCTTTCGCCGCTCATGCCCAGCAGCCCACCGCGGGCATCGTAAGCACCGAGGATCACGACGGCCCCAAGACCGCCAAACACCTCACCATCGGCGTGTGGAACACCGCCGGCAACATCACCACCTACACCATCGGCAACAGCTGGAACGACTGGATGCTGTGGCTCGCCTTCGACAAGCTGGTGGAGCCCTCGCCCTATGTGGGTCAGGCCGAGAACTGGCTGGCGACCAAGGTCGAGCAGGTGTCGGACGACGCCCGGGTCTGGGAGATCACGCTGCGCGAAGGCGTGCTCTGGCATGACGGCACCGAGTTCACCGCCGAAGACGTGGCCTTCACCTTCAACTATTACCGCGAAGGCCCGGCCAACCGCTGGACCCACCACACCTCCGCGGTGCCGCGGATCGAAGGGGTCGAGATCCTCGACAAGTACAAGGTGCGGCTCACCTCGGTGAAGCCGATGCCCAATTTCGACAAGATCACCGCCGCCGACCTGCCGATGATCCAGAAGGCGCAATGGGAAAATGTCGAGAAGCCGCGCGAGTTTACCGACATCGCCGTCGGCACCGGCCCCTACATGCTGACCGAATACAAGGCCGACGAATATTACCACTACGTCGCC
>PDRW01000072.1 GCA_002746935.1 Rhodobacterales bacterium | reverse complement strand
TCGCTGCTGAACCGCGACATGGACAAGCTGGCCGAAACCCTGTCGCGCGAACATGGCAAGACTTTCCCGGACGCCAAGGGCGACGTGCAGCGCGGCCTTGAGGTGATCGAGTATTGCATCGGTGCAGCGCAGATGCTGAAGGGCGAATATACCGACAGCGCCGGTCCGGGCATTGATATGTATTCCATGCGCCAGCCGCTCGGCGTTGTGGCGGGCATCACCCCGTTCAACTTCCCGGCCATGATCCCGCTGTGGAAAATGGGTCCGGCGCTGGCCGCGGGCAACGCCATGATCATGAAGCCGTCCGAGCGCGACCCCTCCGTGCCGATGATGCTGGCCGCTCTGCTGAAAGAAGCGGGCCTGCCGGACGGGGTGTTCCAGGTCATCAACGGCGACAAGGAAAGCGTTGACGCGATCCTCGACAACGAGACCATTCAGGCGGTGGGCTTCGTTGGCTCGACCCCGATCGCGCATTACATCTACCACCGCGCGGCCGAAAACGGCAAACGCGCCCAGTGCTTCGGCGGCGCCAAGAACCACATGATCATCATGCCCGACGCGGATATGGATCAGGCGGCGGATGCGCTGGTCGGGGCCGGTTTCGGCGCGGCGGGCGAACGCTGCATGGCGATTTCCGTGGCGGTTCCGGTGGGCGAAGGCACGGCGGACAAGCTGCGTGAAAAGCTGGTGCCGCGCATCGAGAAGCTGCGGGTTGCGCCTTATACCGATGGCGACGACGTGGATTTCGGCCCGGTTGTGACCGCGGCGGCGAAGGAAAACATCCTGCGCCTGATCGAAACCGGGGTTGAGCAGGGCGCCGATCTGGTGGTCGACAACCGCGACTTCAAACTGCAAGGCTACGAGAACGGCTATTTCGTCGGCCCGCATTTCTTCGATCACGTCACCCCGGAGATGGACATCTACAAGACCGAGATCTTCGGCCCGGTTCTCTCCATGGTGCGCGCCAAGACCTATGACGAAGCCATCGGCCTCGCCATGGATCACGAATATGGCAACGGCACGGCGATCTTCACCCGCGACGGCGACACCGCCCGCGATTTCGCCTCCCGCATCAATGTGGGCATGGTGGGCATCAACGTGCCGATCCCGGTGCCGCTGGCCTATCACACCTTCGGCGGCTGGAAGAAGTCCGGCTTCGGCGACCTGAACCAGCACGGCCCGGACGCCTTCCGCTTCTACACCCGCACCAAAACCGTCACCTCCCGCTGGCCGTCAGGCCTCAAGGAAGGCGGCGAGTTCCACTTCAAGGCGATGGACTAACCTCCTGACCTGAAACGATAAAGCGCCCCGGTGAGAAATTGCCGGGGCGTTTTTTTGCCTGTGGCGCGGTCTGCCCCCTTGCCAGACCCCGCCCACTTCGCGCAGGCTGCAAAGGAGACACGGGGTTCGCAGGGGGGAGCGACATGACACAGACACCCGCATTCAGCATCGGCATCGAAGAGGAATATCTGCTGGTCGATATGGAGACCGGCGCGCTGGCCGTGGCGCCGGACGGGTTGATGGAGGCCTGTGAAGCGGCGCTGCCGGAACAGGTCAGCCCGGAATTTCTGCAATGCCAGATCGAGATCGGCACCCGCCCCTGCGCCACCGTCGCCGAGGCGCGCGCCGAGTTGATCCA
>PDRW01000075.1 GCA_002746935.1 Rhodobacterales bacterium | reverse complement strand
TATGCGTCCGTTTTTGACGGCGGTGAAGCGCAGCGAGATGAGTGAGAAGTTGTTTTTCAAGCTGGTGGGGAGGTGTGTGGCTGACCACGGTGGCGATCTGCCGGAGGTGATGATGGTGGAGATGAAGGAGGTGGCCGGGGCGTTTACGGAGGCGATGATCCGGGCGGTGCCGGGGCTGTCGGTGGGGCAGGTGTTGTGGAAGCTGCATTATACCTTTGGGGTGATGGCGCAGACGTTGCTGCACGGTGACTTGCTGCACAAGCTGACGGGAGGGGAGTGTGGCGACCCGGATGCGGAGACGCAATTTCAGCAGATGATCGTGTTTTGCGAAGCTGGGTTTCATGCGATGGAAGGAGATGAAAAATGAAACGGTTGGCTATTTTCATCAGCCCGCTGGTTCTGCTGGGTTGCGTGGCAAAGGCTCCTGATTCAACGATTGGGGAGGTGGCCGGGAAGGCTCCCGGAAAGTGGTCGGCGACCCGGCAGGCGAAGTCCGGGGTGGACTCGCACTGGGTGAGACGTTTCGGGGATCGGCGTCTGACGGAGGTGGTCAATGAGGCTCTCCGCAGGAACCACGACATGCGGATTGCTGCGGAGCGGGTCAAGCGTGCTGGCGAGGCTGCGAAGCTGTCCGGGGCGGCGTCACGCCCGCAGGTTGGGCTGACGACCAGCGGGCTGGATCGCAAGATGCGGTTTGTCGGTTTCCCGTTTGGCGGGTCGATTACATCCGAGACGTATGGGGTGGACTTGAAAGTTGGCTGGGAGCCGGACATCTGGGGGCGTGCCCGTGCGGGCAAGTCTGCGGCTATTGCCGAGTGGCAGGCGGGCGGGCAGGAGTACCGTGCCGCGCGTGCCTCGCTGGCGGCGCAGGTGTGCAAGGCGTGGTTTGCGATTGCTGAAGCGAATGAACAGGTGGCGCTGGCACGCAAGGCGTTGGCTATCCGGGAGAAGACCGGGGAGGCGGTGCGTGAGCGCTTTGAGCGTGACTTACGTGCGGAAGGTGGGTCGGCTTCCCAACTGCGGCTTGCCCAGGCGGACGTTGCGGCGGCGAAGGCGGACTTGTCTGCGAAGCGGGGAAACCTTGAGACGGCGAGGCGTCAGCTTGAGTTGTTAGTGGGGCGGTATCCTGCCGGAAAAATGTCTGGTCGGGCGGGGTTGCCGCGTGTGCCCGCGTCGCCGCCGTCCGGGTTGCCGTCCGGGCTTTTGCTGCGTCGGCCTGACATCCTTGCGGCTGAGCGGAGGTATGCGTCGGTCTCGAAACGGATCAGGGAGGCGCAGTTGGCGATGTTTCCTAGTTTTAAGCTCACAGGTTCGTCCGGGACGACGACGGACGCGCTGGGTAGTATCCTGAACAGTAACTTCGGGGTGTGGTCCGTGGGCGCGAATGTGTTTTACCCGATCCTGACGGGCGGGCGGATTCGCGGCGAGGTGCGTATCCGCAAGTCGAAGCAGCGCGAGGCACTTGCGAGCTTGCACAAGACGGTGCTGAACGCCTTTGGCGAGGTGGAGCAGGCGCTGGCCAACGAGCGGTGGCTGCGCCGCCGCGAGGGTGAGATCCGCGAGGCGAGGGACATCGCGCGTGATGCCGCCACGGCGGCGGAAAATGATTACCGCGACGGCAGTGGCGACGTGCTGACGATGCTGGCCG
>PDRW01000073.1 GCA_002746935.1 Rhodobacterales bacterium | reverse complement strand
GGCAAACAGGCCATCGACAACGACATGAACGCCACCGGCCAGATGCTCGCCGCCCTGCTGGGCTGGGGTCAGGGCACCTTCGCTTCCGAAGTTGCGCTGGACGGCGATGCGGTCAACGTGACCCGCGAAATCGACGGCGGCCTGCAAACCGTGAAGCTGAAGCTTCCGGCCATCGTGACCGCCGACCTGCGCCTCAACGAGCCGCGTTATGCTTCGCTGCCGAACATCATGAAGGCGAAGAAAAAGCCGCTGGACGAGAAAACCGCCGCAGATTACGGCGTTGACACCGCTCCGCGCCTCGAAATCGTCAAGACCTCGGAGCCGGCAGAACGTCAGGCGGGTATCAAGGTTGCCGACGTGGCGGAGCTTGTTACGAAACTCAAAGAAGCGGGGGCAATCTGATGGCAGTTCTTCTTCTTGCTGAAGTCTCCGGCGGCGAACTGGCCGTCGATGCGACCTCCAAAGCGCTGACCGCCGCCAAGGCGATGGGCGATGTGACCGTGCTGTGCGCCTCCGCCTCCTGCGGCGGTGCAGCCGAAGCGGCGGCCAAGCTCGATGGCGTTGCCAAAGTGCTGTGCGCCGACGATGCGGCTTATGCCAATGGCCTCGCCGAGCCGGTTGCGGACCTCGTGGTTTCGCTGGCGGGCGATTATTCGCACATCGTCGCCCCGGCGACCTCGTTCGCCAAAAACGTCTTACCGCGCGTGGCCGCGCTGCTCGACGTGATGGTGATTTCCGACGTTTCCGCCGTGGTGGATGCCGACACGTTCGAGCGTCCGGTTTACGCCGGTAACGCCGTGCAGACGGTCAAATCCTCCGACGCGACCAAGGTGGTTTCCGTGCGGACCTCTACCTTCGACGCCGCTGGCGAAGGCGGTTCGGCTGCGGTCGAAAGCGTTGCCGCTGCGGGCGATCCGGGGCTTTCCGCCTGGGTCGAGGACAAGGTTGCCGAGAGCGACCGCCCGGAGCTGACCTCCGCTGGCGTCGTGGTTTCCGGTGGTCGCGGCGTGGGTTCGGAAGAGAACTTCGCGCTGATCGAGAAGCTGGCCGACAAGCTCGGTGCAGCGGTTGGCGCTTCCCGCGCCGCTGTCGATTCGGGCTTTGCGCCGAACGACTGGCAGGTGGGTCAGACCGGCAAGGTCGTCGCCCCGGATCTCTACATCGCTGTAGGCATCTCCGGCGCGATCCAGCACCTCGCCGGCATGAAGGACTCGAAGATCATCGTTGCGATCAACAAGGACGAAGAAGCGCCGATCTTCCAGGTCGCCGATTTCGGCCTCGTTGCCGACCTGTTCGACGCGGTTCCGGCCCTGACCGACGCGCTTTAAGCCAAAGCAAAACCATAGAAAGGCCCGCCCCTCCGGCGGGCCTTTTGCTTTACCCGATCAGCTTGTCCAGAACCGGGGTAAGCGCCTGCGCCGCCCGTTCCTGCGCGACGACGCCCAGCGCACCGCTTGCCGCGGGCGCTTCCATCTCGGCAAAGACCAGCCCCTCCTGCCCCACTTCGATTTCCTTGCTGGAAACAACCACTTCCACATAATCACTCACAAAGGGCCGCAGCGCGTTCAGCATGGCACGATCGACAAAAAGCGGGTCATGATCAAAGGTCGGCGCGCCAATCGCATCTTCAGGCGCATGATCCGCCATCCACAGCAACACAACCTTGCTGTCAA
>PDRW01000055.1 GCA_002746935.1 Rhodobacterales bacterium | reverse complement strand
TGTGCTGCATGGAACCTCCCGACAAACCGTAGGATGCAAGTTTCCAGCAATTGGTTAATGAGCTTTCTTCCGACCGTTCGCTGCTTCCGTTGCCGCATTGACCGGAAAACCAGCAAGGCCCGCTTCGATGCCCACCTCTCGCGAAACCATCCTGACCGCGCTGCATGCGCGGCTTGCGACACTGCCCGCCACCGCGCTGCGCGGCGAAGTGTTGCCCGAGCGCGTGCCGGCCGAGGGGCTGCTGATCCTGCGCGACGGCGAGCCGGGGGAGCCGGAGGTCACGCTGTCGCCCTTGTGCTACCACTACCAGCACCGTGCCGAGATCGAGGCGGTCGTGCAGGGCGTGGACCGTGATGCCGCGTTTGACACGCTCTGCACCAGCTCCTCGCTCGGCGCAAAGCAACCGCCGCGGGATGCAGCCCGGGCGCATGAGTCGTTGCCGGGGCTGATCGTGGCGAATTGGATGGAAACACGGCTCTGATTGTCGAGGTCGACATCCTGCCTTCATTGGCATATATTGCCAATAGCTTGTCTGGAGGTGCTCATGGCCACGCGCAACGTTGTTCTCACGGATCAGCAATCCGACCTTGTCGACCGGCTGGTTGCGTCGGGGCGCTACCAGAACGCCTCCGAGGCGCTGCGGGCGGGGTTGCGGCTGCTCGAGCGGGAAGAAAGCGAGTTGAGCGCGCTACGTGACCGGTTGAACCTTGGCCTCGGCGAAGCCCGCCGGGGCGATCTCGCCGAAGGGTTGGGCGAAGAGGCGATCCGTCGTGCCTTCGCCAGTGCCCGGCCAGTGTCCTGATGACGAAACCATGGCGGTTGACCCGGGCTGCGGAACGCTCCCTGATCGACATTGCGCGTTGGACTTATGAGACCTTTGGCCCGCGACAGGCGCGTGCATACGAAGAGGATCTCATTGCGATCTGCGTAAAGATCGCGGCGGGAACCGCCTTGTCGCAGGATTGCCGACGGCTCATTGACCCGAACCTGTCCGAGGATTTGCGCTTTTCGCGCTGCGGCCAGCATTTCGTCGTGTTCGTTGAGGAGCCGGATCGGGTGATCGTCGTCGATTTCCTGCATAGCCGATCCGACCTGCCCGGAAAGTTGACGACGCTGTCTGGTCCGGGGGCTGACCGCAACCGTTGACGCCTTCGGACCCATACGATCTGGACTCCGCCAATGCCCACCCCCCGCGAAACCATCCTCGCCGCGCTGCACGTGTGGCTGTCGGCGCTGCCCGTCACCGTTCTGCGCGGCGAGGTGCTGCCTGAGCGCGGTCTGGCCGAGAGCTTGCTGATCCTGCGCGACGGCGAGCCGGGGGAGCCGGAGGTCACGCTGTCGCCCTTGCGCTACCACTACCAGCACCGCGCCGAGATGGTCGTGCAAGGCGCAGCGCGTGATACCGCCTTTGACACGCTGATCGCCAGTGTCGGCACGGTGCTCGCCGCCGACCGCACGCTGGGCGGGTTCTGCGATTGGGTTGAAGCAGACCTGCAACTCCTTGAGGTCATGTTGATCTTCACGCGCAGGCGCATCTGCTTGCCAATCCAGCGGCGCAGCTGCGCAAACCCGGTTTGGTGTTGGCGAACGTGTGAAATGCCCCGTCGCTCAACCGGTGGCAGTCCAATTTGGTTTTGGAAACATCAATCCATATGCCATAGCGTTTGACGAAATACCTGACACAAAGAGCATCACCTGACGCGCCCAAAATTTCTGTTTTCAGGCAGCGCCTCAGGTTTTTCGCATAACTTTAACCCGCCGCAATCGCCATCCCCGCCGCATGGGCCGAGGCCCAGGCCCAGTGGAAATTATACCCCCCGAGCCAACCGGTCACATCGACCGCTTCACCGATGAAATACAGCCCGGGCTGGCGGCTGGATTCCATGGTTTTTGATGACAGCTCATCGGTGGCGACCCCGCCGAGCGTCACTTCCGCCGTGCGCCAGCCCTCGGTGCCGGTGGGGGTGAGGCGCCAGTCCTTGAGCGCGTCGCCGAGCGTGGCAAGGCGCTTGTCGGACTGGTCGGCAAGACGGCCGGTGAGACCGAAAACCGGCTCGAGATGGGCGACCAGCCGCGCCGGCAGATACTCACCCAGTGCCGTGGTCAGCGCCTGCCGCCCTCTGCGCTGCCGCTTCGCCCGGAGCGCGGCGGCGATGTCGAGCCCCGGCAGCAGGTCGATCCCGATCGCCTCGCCCTCGCGCCAGAAGGACGAGATTTGCAGGATCGCCGGGCCCGACAGCCCGCGATGGGTGAACAGCATCTGGTCTTCAAACGCCGCCCCGCGCGTACTGACGCGAACCGGCAGCGATAGGCCCGCCAGCGGTGCGAAGCGGTCGCCGAAGGTCAGCGGCACCAGGCCGGGACGGAGCGCGGTGACCCGGTGGCCGAACTGGCGGGCGAGGTCGTGGGCAAAGCCGGTGGCGCCCATCTTCGGGATCGACCGGCCGCCGGTGGCGATCACCAGCCGGTCGGCGGTGAGCGCGCCCCGCGAGGTCGCGAGGCAGAACCGTCCACCCCGGTGCTCAACCGCACGCACCGTGGTGGAAAGCCCGAGCGCCGCGCCCGCGGCCCTGGCCTCGTCGAGCAACATCGCGATTACTGCGCCGCTGTTCTGGTCGCAAAACAGCTGGCCGAGGGTCTTTTCGTGCCAGCTCAGCCCGTGCCGGGCGAGAAGGGCAGTGAAATCCCGGGGGGTGTAACGGGCGAGCGCGGATTTGGGGAAATGCGGGTTTTCGCCGAGGTAGTTGTCCGGCCCGGCGCCGAGATTGGTGAAGTTGCACCGCCCGCCGCCGGAAATCCGGACCTTTTCGGCGGGTTTTGCCGCGTGGTCGAGCACCAGCGTGCCGGGCCCGGTGCGGGCGGCGGCGAAAAGCCCGGCGGCGCCGGCGCCGATGATGAGGGTCGGGTGATGGGTGTTGGGCTGCGTCATGGCTGTATCACGGGCTGTGTCATGAAGCGGGGTCTGCACCGCGTGGCAGGGCCGGGCAAGGGCAAAGCGGGGCCGGAGCGGTTTGGGCCGGGTTTGGGGCGGTACGGGGCGTTGGTGCGGGACGTCAGGGCATGGCGCGCCCTGGGTATGGGAAAATCCATTAGTCCGGAAAAACGGACAGGTTAATAGCCGTTCAACCTATTGAAAAATAATGATAAAATCTGCCTGAAACGGCAGCTGGAGCGGCCGGTACCGCGCGTTGCCGGCCGAGGATTTCCGGCAGCAGCCGCCGTGCCGCGTCGGCGGGGGCGGAGAGGCCGGAGCGGTCTTCCGAAGGGTGGAAGCGGGCGCGCATGGCGGGCAGGGGCAAAGCGGGGCGGCGCGGTTGGGTTCGTGTCTGGCGCGCGGCCGGCGCGCCCCGGTCGGAAGGCGTCAGAACCGGCGCGCAGCGGGTGAAAGGGGTCCGTTTTTCCGGTATTCCGGACGTCCATTAGTCCGGAAAAACGGACAGGTTAAGGCCCCTGCAAGATATTGAAATCAAATGATAAAATAGGATCATACACCAAGAAGGCCGGCCGGTGCCGCGCGTTACCGGCCGAGGATTTCCGGCAGCAGCCGCCGTGCCTCGTCGGCGGGGGCGGCGAGGCCGGAGCGGTCTTCCGAAGGGTGGAAGCGGGCGCGCATGGCGGTGGCGAGCGGTTTCGGTTCGGCGATCACCACCCTGGGGCCGATGCGAATGCTCTCCTTTTGCCAGCTTTCCGCCAGCGCCATCTGCCCGGCCTTGGTGGCGCCATAGCCGCCGAAGAAGGCTTCGCCCGCGTGGTCGTCGCGGAAGAAGGCGGCGGTGCCGGTCTCGCCGAGCAGCGGCGCGACATAGGCGATCAGCCGGGCGGTGGCCTCGACATTGACCCGGAGGCTCTTGTCGAAATCCTCGGCCTGAAGGGCGATATGGGTGGTCGGGGTGAGTTGCATGGCCTCGATGGCGGTATGGACCCAGAGATCGACCTTGCCCCAGCGGTCGTGGATCGACCGGCAAAGCTGCGCCATGGCGTCCGGCAGGGCGATGTCCATCGGGGCCAGCGTGGCTTCGCCGCCAACCGCGCGGATCCGGTCGTCGAGCTCTTCCAGCGCGCCGGAGGTCCGCGCCACCGCCACGATGTGGTGGCTGGGCGCCAGCGCCAGCGCCAGCGCCGCGCCGAGCCCGCGCGACGCACCGGTGATGAGGGCGATCTTTTCAGCCATGTGCCGTATCTCCGCCTGGGGTTGGCTGCCGTTCTGCCCGGGAGTTCAGGCCGGGTTGCGGCTGCCGGGCCGGTATCTCATCCGCCGAGGCCGCTGTCCAGTGGAGGTCTCGCCGCACCCGGCGGGCCGCCCGGGCTCTCCCCGCACCCCGCCTTCCTCCCGACGGCAAAGGGCGCCCCGTAGGGCGCCCTTCCGGCGTGTCGGCAATCAGCGGTCAGACGCTGTAATACATCTCGTATTCGACCGGATGCGGGGTGTGCTCGTAATGGTAGACCTCTTCCCATTTCAACTCGAGATAGCCCTCGATCTGGTGCCTGGTGAACACGTCGCCCGCCAGCAGGAAGTCGTGGTCGGCTTCCAGCGCTTCCAGCGCCTCGCGCAGCGAACCGCAAACCGTGGGGATGCCTTCGAGCTCCTCCGGGGGCAGATCGTAGAGGTTCTTGTCGGAGGCGGGGCCGGGGTCGATCTTGTTCCGGATCCCGTCGAGTCCGGCCATCATCAGCGCCGCGAAGCACAGATAGGGGTTGGCGGCGGGGTCCGGGAAACGGGCTTCGACGCGCTTGGCCTTCGGGCTTTCGGTCCAGGGGATGCGCACGCAGCCCGAACGGTTGCTGGCCGAATAGGCGCGCAGCACCGGGGCTTCGAAGCCGGGCACCAGGCGCTTGTAGGAATTGGTGGTGGGGTTGGTGAAAGCGTTGAGGGTGCGCGCGTGTTTCAGCAGCCCGCCGATGAACCACAGCGCCTCCTGCGAAAGATCGGCATATTTGTCGCCGGCGAAGAGCGGTTTGCCGTCTTTCCAGATCGACATGTTCACATGCATCCCGGAGCCGTTGTCGCCCTTGATCGGCTTCGGCATGAAGGTCGCCGTCTTGCCATAGGCCTGGGCCACGTTATGGATGATGTACTTGTATTTCTGCAACTCGTCGGCCTGTTCGGTGAGCGCACCGAAGACCAGGCCAAGCTCGTGCTGTGCGGTGGCCACCTCGTGGTGGTGCTTGTCCACCTTCATGCCGATCTGCTTCATGGTGGAGAGCATTTCGGAGCGGATGTCCTGGCTGTCGTCGATCGGGTTCACCGGGAAATAACCGCCCTTGTAGGGGGCGCGGTGGCCGGTGTTGCCCATGTCCATCTTGCGGTCGGTATTCCAGGCGGCGTCGATCGCGTCGAGCTGGAACGAGACCTTGCTTGGCGTGACCGCATAGCGCACGTCGTCGAACAGGAAGAACTCGGCTTCCGGGCCGAAATAGGCGACATCGCCGATGCCGGAGGATTTCAGATAGGCTTCGGCCTTCTGGGCGGTGCCGCGCGGGTCGCGCTCATAGGGTTCGCCGGTGTCGGGCTCGACCACCGAACAATGAATGCACAGCGTGCGCTCGGCGTAGAACGGGTCGATATAGGTGCTGTCCGGGTCGGGCATGAGTTTCATGTCCGAGGCTTCGATCGACTTCCAGCCGGCGATCGAAGACCCGTCGAACATGAAGCCTTCCTCGAGAAAGTCTTCGTCGACGAGATCGACATCGACCGTCACATGCTGGAGTTTGCCGCGCGGGTCGGTGAAGCGGACATCGACATAGGCGATGTTCTCCTCTTTCAGCATTTCGAGAACGTCTGCGTTGGTCATTTGGGGTTTTCCTTTGATGAACCTGGTATTCTTTGGGCGGGGCTCAGACGGCGTCGAGCCCGGTTTCGCCGGTACGGATGCGGATCGCCTGTTCGACCGGCGAGACGAAGATCTTGCCGTCGCCGATCTTGTCGGTGCGCGCGGCGGCGGTGATGGCCTCGATCGCGGTGTCGACCTGATCGGCGGGCAGGATCACCTCGATCTTCACCTTCGGCAGGAAGTCGACCACATATTCGGCGCCGCGGTAGAGATCGGTGTGGCCCTTCTGGCGGCCGAAACCCTTGACCTCGATCACCGAAAGGCCCTGAACGCCCACCTCCTGCAACGCTTCCTTCACCTCGTCGAGCTTGAACGGCTTGATGATGGCTTCGATCTTTTTCATCTGATCCCCCCCGTCTGTTCCAGTGTCAGGGCCGAAAGAGCACTTTCCCGCCACGGGCTCAATTGGCTAGTCTGGAGCCAGGCCGGTGCAGGGCCGGATTTCCGGCTTTGTGCCCAAATTTCAGGCAAGGCGCCCAATGCCTGGGCGGTTTGCGAAAGGCGAGGACACGCCCATGGCAGAGCTTCTGACCGCTGCGCAAATGCGCGCCCTGGAACAGGCGGCAATCGAGTCGGGCAAGGTGACCGGGCTGGAGTTGATGGAACGCGCCGGGCGCGGCGTGGTGGAGGCGATTTTCGAGGAATGGCCGGGGTTCGCCGCCAAACCGCACCGCGCAGTGGTGCTCTGCGGGCCGGGCAACAATGGCGGCGACGGCTTCGTTGTGGCGCGGCTGTTGAAGGAGCGGGGTTGGGAGGTGGAGATCTTCCTCTATGGCGATGCCGACAAGCTGCCCCCGGATGCGAAGGCGAATTATGAGCGGTGGGGGGCGATGGGGGAGGTGCGGCCCTGGTCAGCAGAGGAATTGACCGCAATCCAGGCTGATCTTTATGTGGATGCGATTTTCGGTGCAGGTCTTGGCCGGGCACCGGAGGCCGCAATTATGGCGCCTCTGATCGACCTGTATGTCAAGGGGGCCACTTTTGAACGGATGGTGGCGATTGACGCACCCACGGGCCTGTGTATGGACAGCGGCCGCCCTCTGTCAGCTGAATGGGGGAGCGTATATGCCTGGCTTTCCGTGACGTTTCACAAGGCGCGTGTGGGCCAGTTTCTGGATGAAGGCCCGGGATACTGCGGAAAACTGCGGGTTGTGGATATCGGCCTCGAGCCGGATGCGGGATCTTGCGCAGCTGTGACATTAGTCGGCGGACCGGATGGCCTGGTGCAGAAGCTGGGCGATGACCACAAATACGCCCACGGCCATGCCCTGATCCTCGCCGGGCGCTCCGGCAAGGGCGGTGCGGCGCGGCTTGCGGCGCGCGGGGCATTGCGGGTCGGGGCAGGGCTGGTAACGCTGGCGCCCACGCCCGGCGCGCTTCAGGAAAACGCGGCGCGGCTGGATGCAATCATGCTGTCTGCGGTGGGGGACGCGCAGGCATTGGAGGCTGTGCTGGCCGATGCGCGGCTGAATGCGCTCTGCCTTGGCCCGGGATTGGGGGGCGAGCGCGCGCGCGAGCTGGTGCCGGTGGCGTTGGAGGCCCGCCGGGCGACGGTGCTGGATGCGGATGCCCTGACGGCGTTTCAGGACAATCCCGCCGCACTGTTCGACATGCTGCATGACACCTGCGTACTCACCCCCCATGCGGGCGAGTTTGCGCGGCTGTTCCCCGACATCGCCGACAAACTGCGCGCCCCGGCCACCAAAGGCCCGGCCTGTTCCAAAGTGGACGCGACTCGCGAGGCCGCAGCGCGGGCGGGCTCTGTGGTGCTGTTCAAGGGGCCGGACACGGTGATTGCCGCGCCGGACGGGCGCTGTGCGATCAACTCGGCCGCCTATGAACACTCTGCCCCGTGGCTGGCCACCGCCGGGTCGGGAGACGTGCTGGCCGGGGTCATCACCGGGCTGCTGGCGCGGGGCTTTGCACCGCAGCAAGCCGCCGAAACCGGCGCCTGGCTCCATGTCGAGGCGGCACGGCGTTTCGGCCCCGGGCTGATCGCCGAAGACCTGCCGGAAACGCTGCCCGGGGTGTTCCGGGATCTCGGGCTCTGATCCCCCCGGCTGACGCCCGCCCGCCGGCCCCCCCTTTTCCTGGGTCAAATACTCCGGGGGGGGCCGGGGCATAACGCATCCGTCATTTGCAGGATATCTGGCAGTGGCCGGGGAAACCGTGGCTTTGGTCAAAACACGGAAGCTGGCCCGGGTGGCGCCGTTGCGTTGGCGGCGGCCCCAGGGCGTAGCCCCATAAGCAGAAGGGTCATGCCTGGCTGAGTGACTGATTTCTGTCACAAGACCATGATAAAGCATGAAAAATGGATACTCCTTCCGTTCACGCATTTCCGGGGCCAAGATCCGCGAGATTGTGCGCTGTTTCTCAGCCGATCTCCCGCCCTCCAGACCGCCGAACTCACCGGCACAAACCGCAACACGATCAACCGGATTTACCTCGGCCTGCGCGAACACATCCTGATCGCATGCGAAGAAACGCGGCCCATGTTCGGCGTGGTCGAGGTCGATGAAAGCCTCTTCGGGCCGCGCCGTATGAAGGGCAAACGCGGTCGTGGGGCCTACGGCAAGACCACGGTCTTCGGCATTTTCGAGCGCGACGGTCAGGTCTGCACAGAGATCGTGCCAGGCTGCTCAAAGCCAGCATTGCAAG
>PDRW01000037.1 GCA_002746935.1 Rhodobacterales bacterium | reverse complement strand
TACGCAGGCGCTGCTCTCGGCGGTGCCGGTGGCCGATCTCGACAAGAAGTCCAACCGCATCGTGCTCGAAGGCGACGTGCCGAGCCCGGTCAACCCGCCTTCGGGCTGCCCGTTCCACCCGCGCTGCCGCCACGCCACCGACCATTGCTCCGCCGAGGTGCCGCCCCTGCGCCAGCTCGACCGGGGCGGAGAGGCGCATTTCGTCGCCTGCCACTTCGCGGGCGAAATCCACGCATGACGATCACATGACGATCACATGGCCCTGAGCGCCCTCAGGGCTGTGCCCCCCAAACCCGTTCATCCGCAGAGGAGGAAAGCGATGAAAAAGGTAACCCTCAAACTGGCCGTCTCGACCCTCGCGATTGCCGCCGGCAGCCTTGCCGCTCAGGCCGAACACTGGCCGAGCCTGCCCGCCGGGGTGAAAAGCGGCGTCGCAGGGCAGGACGGCGCGCAGGTTTTCGTCGGGCTCGGCTCGGCGGGTGACGCGCTCTACAGCCTCGACACCGCCGCGCCGGAAAGCGGCTGGAAAACCCTCGCCGCCTTCCCCGGCCCGGTGCCGAACGGTGCGGCCTCCGCCATGGCGGGCGGCAAGCTCTATGTGTTCTCCGGCTCCGGCAAGACCGACCCGGACGACGCCTCGCCGATCATCTTCACCGATGTCCACGCCTATGACCCCGCCGCCGACGCCTGGACCAAGCTCGACACCGAAACCCCGGTGGGCCTGCTCGGCGCCGCCGCCTATGCGCTCGACGACGACCGGATCGCGATCTTCGGCGGCTACAACAAGGAGCTGTTCGACAAATATCTCCACGACGTGCTGACCACCGACAAGGAGGCCGAGCCCGAGAAGTGGCAGAAGATCGTCGACGATTACATGGGCATGCCCCCGGCGGACTACCGCTGGAACAAGGACGTGCTGGTCTACACGATCTCGACCAACAGCTGGTCGACCCTCGGCGAAAACCCCTATCTGCCCAATTGCGGTGCGGCGGTGGTGCCGGAGAAAGACGGGCTTCTGCTGATCAACGGCGAGATCAAGCCCGGCCTGCGCACGCCGCAGATCAAGCATGTGGCCACCGGGGGCGAGAGCCTCGCCTGGACCCAGCTTGCGCCGCTGCCGGCGATCCCCGGCACCGATCTGCAAGAGGGCCTCGCGGGCGCCTATGCGGGCTATTCGCATGACGTGCTGCTGGTCGCGGGGGGCGCCAATTTCCACGGCGCCCGGGCGCGCAGCTTCGCCGAACAATGGTTCACCCATGATGGCTTCCCGAAGGCGTGGAACACCGAGATCTACGCCCGCATCGACGGCGCCTGGAAGGTGGCCGGCGAACTGCCCGCGGGCCTCGCCTATGGCGCCAGCTTCCAGGTCGACGGCGGCGTTCTGGCCGTCGGCGGGGAAGACGCGGAACGCACCGCGCGCACCGATGTCTTCCTGATGAGCTGGGACAACGGCACGGTGACCCTCACCGACTGACCGGAACGCAAGGCGGCGGGGCAGCCCTGCCCCGCCGTCCATGACCGATGCCGGAACCCTGCGCGCGCGCCCCGGACTCCCAGGCCAGGCCCGCGCGCGGCTCAGTCCCGGTCCGCAAGCACCCCATAGAGTGCCGAGGCACGCCCGAGACCGGTGGGCACCACCGGCACCCGGAAGATTTCCGGCTCCCCGGCGAGATGCGCCCGCACCCGGTCGATATAACCCTCCGCCAGCCCGATACTGCCGCCGATCGCGATCCGGTCGGGGTCGATGAGCGATTTCAGGTTGGCGCAAAGCTCCGCCACCGCGGCGGCGCTGGTGTCGATCAGCGCACGCGCCCAGCCCTCCCCCGAAAGATTGGCCTCATAGACCTGTTTCGCGCTCAGCCCCGGATACCCCGCCGCGGCCGCATAGGCCGCAATCGCCCGTCCGCTGGCCCGGCTTTCGACCGTGTTCATCCGCCCCGACCCGCAGCGCCGGTCGGCCAGCGTCGAGGTGGTAAAGCCAACGTGGCCCGCGAGCCCAGAGGCCGAGACCACCGGCCGGCCATCCAGGATCAGCCCGCCGCCAACCCCGGTCGACACTGTGAGGAAGGCGAAATTGCGTGTCCCGCGCCCGGCACCGAAATGATACTCGCCAATCGCCGCGGCGGTGGCGTCGTTTTCGACCCGCACCGGCCGGCTGAGCCGCGCGCTCAGCGCCGCGCGCAACGGCACCCGGGTGATTTGGGCAAGGGTCTCGGTGTTGAGCGCGTGCCAGCGGCCCGCGGCATCGACCCGCCCCGCCACCGCCACGCCAACCCGGTCATCGGGCTTCAGCGCGAGGCTGGCGAGCAGGTCTTCAATGGCATCGAGCTGCGCCGCCGGGGTGGCGTCACCGTCGGTGGCCACTTCACGAGCACCGTCAACCTCGCCCTCGCGCAGCCGCGTCGCGGCGATCTTGGTGCCGCCGAAATCGACCGCCAGACCGCTTGGCCCCGGAACCGAAGCCGGATTACCGTCCGCGCGCATCGGTCCCCGCCTTCACCGCTTCGGCAAACCAGCCGGTGCTGTGCTCGATCCGGGTGATCGCCGAACCGACCGTGGCGCAATCGGCCCCCGCCGCCATCGCTTCGCGGGCAAGCTCAGGGCGGTTCAGCCGGCCTTCGGCCATCACGAAGCCGCCCAGCGCCGCGAATTGCCGGATCAGTTCCAGGTCGGGGGCGGCCGTGGGAGCGGCGATGTCATAGGCATAGCCCGACAGCGTGGTGCCGATGATCGCGGCCCCCTCGCGCAGCGCCTGTTCGCCGTCGGCCAGCCGGGCGCAATCGGCCATCGCGAGCCGCCCGGCGGCGGTGATCGCCGCCGCCAGCGCGGCCGTCCCGACCGGGCGCGGCCGCTGGGTGGCGTCATAGGCGATGATGTCGGCCCCGGCTTCGGCCAGCGCCGCCACATCTTCGAGCCAGGGGGTAATGCGGACCGCGCTGTCGGGCAGGTCGCGCTTGATCAGCCCGATGATCGGCAGCCGGGTCAGCGGACGCACCGCGGCGAGGTTGTCACAGCCCTCGATGCGCAGCCCCGCGGCCCCCCCCGCTTCGGCGGCACAGGCCATTGCGGCGGTGATGCGCGGGTCGTCCATCGGCCCGTCATCGACCGGCTGGCAGGAAACCACGAGCCCGCCTTGCAGGCGGTTGAGCATGTCCATGTCATGTCCTTTCGGCTGGTATGGCGTAACGGTGGAACTCTGATCCCGCCGTTACGCCATGTGTCCTTGATCTTGCGCTGATGCTTCGCGGATTTCGGGAACAGGCCCACTTCCGTCAGCTATGTTCCGGCCCGGAAGCGGTGCGGGTTTCCGCCATCAGACCGGAGGCGGCAGTTCCATGGGCGCGGCCGCGCTCCGGCAGCTATTTCACATCCTTGAAACAGCGAAAGCCGAGGTGGTAGTTCGAATGCGAATTGCGGGCGAGCACCCGGGTGCCGTGCCAGAACGGCGCCCGCCAGCGGGCCCATTCCTGATGCGCGCGCACCTTGTCCCAGATGAACCACGAGCCCTTCATCTCGGTCACGCCGAGGCTGCGCGAGCCGCGCGAGGCCATCTGGTCCGGCGCCAGCGGCAGGTTCATGTGCTCGGCGGCATTGCCTTCGAGGTCGTAGACCCCGAGCGCCGATCTGCAATTCGGGAAACTGCCGGCCGGATAGGTGTTGGAGCCGCAGCCTGTCCAGGAGCCGCCGTTGCAACCCGGCGATTTCGACGAATTCTGGGCGCAGATCCCGCGCTGCCAGGCCGGGCCATAGGTCCAGCTCTTCGACGGGCCCCATTTCGCATTGTGGGCCGCGCGCATCCCCTGAGGCGTGCCGATGTCGAAGCGGTAGTCGGGCTCCAGCAGCGCCCCGGCGGCGGCACCTTCCCATTCATGGGCATCGCCCATCCGCTTGCCCTCGGCCCAGCAGACCTCGGCCGCCTCGCGGGCGGTGATCCATGTCACCGGATAGGCAAGCGGCACGTTCGGGTATTCGAACATGTCGACGCAAACCTTCGCGTCCGAAGGCTTCTGGGTGGCCGGGTCGTAGAGCGGCGCCATGTATTTCTCGCCGCAGATGCGCTCGAATTCGGCGTTGCGGTAGTATTCCAGCGCGTCCTGCGGCAGTTTCGCCTGCGCCTGTTCCGGCGTCATCGGGTGGCGGGTGATCGCCGGGTTGCCCTGCCCGGCCCGGCCCGAGGCCTCGAAGATCTGCCGGATCGCCGCGATTTCGCCCGAAGACACCCCGCGGGCCTTCTGCATCAGCGCAAACATCGCCTCGTTGTTCCCGGCCAGCGTCTCGGCCCCGGCGGCGGCAGGCGCCGCCAGCCCGAGGGCAAGCCCGAGCGCCAGGGCCTTCCATTTCAAAGCCATCGGCATCACTCCTTGCGCAACAGGTAGATGAAATCCCGGTTGTCCGAGAAATTCACGAAACGCGGCACCTGACCACCGGCAAGGTAGGGGTCGCTGTCCTTCATCAACCGGCTGAGATGCGCGCCGATCACGCCGTCGCCCCGCGCGTTTTGCTGGAAATAGGCCATGTAGGTCAGTTCCGGCGAGTTCATGTCGAGCAGCATCGCATAGTCGCAACCATAGGCCTGAAACACCCGCGCCATCGCCGACGGCGTGACGGAGGAGAAATAGCCGTAGATCAGGAAGCGCTTGCCCTCGTTTTCGCGCAGGCACATGCCCGAGCGCAGGGTGCGCAACTGCGCATCCGCCGAGCCCGACCAGTTGCCGCCGCCCCAGGAATTCACCCGGTCACCAACCCGCACCACGCCTTCGGCATCGCGCTCGACGATCGGCACGCCGTTCTGCCGGGCATAGGCGAGCTTCGGCACCATCGCCTCGTCGCCCTCGGTCCAGGTTTTCATGCCCACGTCGCCGTCGGTGGTGACATAGATGGTCGCGAGGTTTTCGCGCAGCCGCGAGAAGGTCACGCCGTTGGACAGGAAGCCGTAATGGTGGCCGCGGTTGAAGCCCGCGTAATCGCCGAAGCGGAAGGCCCCATGGTCGCGTTTGAAGCCACCGGCCCAGGCGGCCACGACCCGCGGCAGCAGCGGCGGCGGCAACATGCCGTTGCGCACCAGAGGGGCCGGGCTGTCGAACCCGTCCGGGCCGGGGAGCTTGTAATCCGCCCCCGACCGCTGCGGCCGTGACGACCAGCCAAGGTTCGGGTGATCGGTGCCAAGCTCATAGCCGATTTCGTAGCGCGAGAGGTCAAAGGCCACAAGATACACGTCGGCCCCGCGCTCCACGCCGTCGAGCCCGTTGGCATGGCCGCCCGAGCGCATCACCGCGTCCGACACCATGCCCGGCTGCACCACCGAGGCAAAGACCCCCTCGGAGCCCTCGACCTTGTACCACGAACCCGCCTGCATCCCCTCCGCGGCGCCTTCCACCGGCAGGCCCATCTGGGTGCGCATCGCCGGGGTGCGGTCGAGATCGGCCTGGCCCAGCGCCGCCACCAGCGCGCCGGTTTCGTCCACCTCCCCGCCGAAGGCCGATGTCTCCAGGAAGGCATCTTCGAAGAAGGTGCCCTTGATCAGATTCACCAGCTTGTCGCCGAAGACCACATTGTTGCGCAGAAAGTCCGACACCGCCTCGCGGTTGGTCTTCGAGCCCTGCACCCGGTTGCGCAGATAAAGCCGCCCGCCGCAGACCGGCGCATAGGGCAGCCCGCTGTTGGCGGCAGCGCCGAGCTCCGGCACATCGCCCGCCCAGGGGGTGCAGCGGTGGCGCTCGCCATTGCCCTCGATCAGCAGCGCGGGCGTGTCGTCATCGCTGAGCGAGACCACCCAGGTCTTTGCATCGCCGTTTTCGAAATGCCAGCTGTTGTAGGCACCCCCGGCGCTGGTGGTCTCCAGCAGATACCAGCGGTTCACGCCCGGGTGCATCGAGGTCAGCCGGTAGGTCGCGCCATCGCTGCCGGTCTCTTCCATCACCGCGCGCATCGGGGCGAATTCGATGACGGACGCCACGGAATCGCCCGTGTAGCTCGCCCATTGGGCCGCCAGCGTCGCCTCGTCAGGCGCCGCAATACCCTCGCCAACAGCACCTTGTCCGGCAATAATGATGGCCATAGCGGCCCCGAGCCCGGTCCGGCGCCGGAATCCCCCAATTTTCATGTGTCCTCGGTCCCTTGAGCAAATCCTCTGCGCCCCGGCAGCAGGGCAAAGCTTACCGGCCCTCGGACGGGGGTTAAACCCGCCCGAACAGCACTTTCAGCCCTTCCGGTGCGATTCGAGTTGTAAAAGTAACACCCGACTATAGAGATGCCGCCTTGCGAGCCAACCCATTTGGCGAAAGAATCCTGAGCACCTTCACAGATTCCGACACAACCGGGCGCAGCCCGCCGCCCCGGGCCCTCCACTGTGGCCGGGAAAGGGCGAAAAGGCGCCGAAACCCGGCACGTTTGCGGTCATTTCCCGCCCGGTCCGGGCCGGAATCGACCGGGGCGCGCCAGTCTGTTCGCGCGCAGCCGAATCGTCCTGCCGCCGGCAACGGCCGCGCCGCCCGCGCTCAAACCCCGCCCGAATGCACGATCTCGTAGTAAAGCGCCTCGACTTCGGACTTGTGCTTCATCTCCTCGTTGGCGAGATAGCTGAAAACCTCGTGCAACGGGCCCGGTGGGGTATTGGCGGCAAGTTCGGTATATTCGTCGATCGCCACCTGCTCCAGCGACAGCGCATAGCGCAGCACGTCCTGGTCGTCCGGCTTGTCGCCCAGATCCGGCGTCTGAATCGCGGCGGAAAAGCGGCGGTCCGCCTCGGGGCGTCTGATCGCGTCCTTCATGTGCCCGGCCATCTCGTCGGATTGGGCAAGCGTGCGGATCCTGACGATATGTTCAAGCTCCGCCTGCGCCAACTCCTCGACGATGTAGCGGATGCTTTTCGACACTTTCGGGATCAGATCCAGATAGAACTCATGCGCCACCCGATCAAATTCGGCGACCGCTTCCAGCACCTCTTCCGCCGTGGTCATCTCGCTCAGCGCCCTGGCCTTGCTCATGTCCTCTCCCCTTTCGCAAGCAGCATCGCACCGATCGAGGCCGCCACCTTGTGGCCGTCGGCGACGGCATGGATCACATCGGGCCCGTGCACCGCGTCGCCCGCGGCCCAGAGCCAGGGCTCCGAGGTGCAGCCATCAGCATCGGCGGCGATCCGGCCGCGGGCCCATTCGAGCGCCTCGGTGAGCTCGTCGCCCAAGAGCGACACATCGGCCGACTGGCCGATGGCCTCGACCACCATATCCGCCGGATGCACCATCTCGTCGGCCTCGTCATATTGCGGCGAGAACCGGCCCTTGTCGTCGAAGATCGAGGTCACCTTCCAGGTCCGCAACCCCTTGACCTTGCCCTTGTTCTTGCCCGACTTGAAACGGACGACCTCCTGCGGCCCGCGCGCGTCGAGGATCTCGATCTGCTCTTCGAAGCTCTCGACCACCTCTTCCTTGTCGGCGAGGAAGCCTTCGAAATCCTCGAGCGCGGTCACGGTGACACCGACCCGGCCGTATTTCCGGTTTTGCAGCCGCGCCATGGTGCGGGCGATGTCCATCGCCACGTTGCCACCGCCGATCACGCAGACATGTTCCGGCACCGGAACCTCCTTGCCTGCGGTCACCCGCGCCAGCAGGTCGATCGCCGCTTCGACGCCCTCGCCATCGGAGCCCGGGATCCGGGTCGAGCGGCCGAGATGCAGGCCGATGCCGAGCACCACGGCGTCGTTTTCATCGCGCAGTGTCTCCATCGGGATGTCCCGGCCGATGCGCACGCCGGTCCTGATCTCGACACCCATCGCCTCGATCACCGCGATGTCGCGGTCGAGCGCGTCGTAAGGCAGACGGTATTCGGGGATGCCGTAGCGCATCATGCCGCCGGGCTTGTCGTGCGCCTCGTAGACCACCACCCGGTGGCCCATGCGGGCGAGGTCATAAGCCGCGGTAAGGCCCGCGGGGCCGGCGCCGACCACGGCGATCTTGTGGCCGGTATCCGCCTCCGGCTGGCCGACGATCTCGAGGCGGCGCTCTTCGGAGACATTGTCGATGATATGCCGTTTCAGCCAGCGGATGGCGATCGGCTCGCCCTCATGCGCCGCGGCGCAGACGCTCTCGCATTTATGGGTGCAGACCCGGCCGCAGACCTCGGAGAACGGGTTGGTCTCGTAGAGGATCTGGGTGCCGAGGTCGTAATCGCCCTCGCGGATCGCGGCGATATAGTCGGGAATGTCCATATGCGCCGGGCAGGTAGCGACGCAGAGGCCACATTCGACGCAGCGGTCGGCCTCGAGCACCGCCTGTTCGCGGGTATAGCCGGCGACGATCTCGTCGAAATTGTCGCTCCGCGCCTCGGGCGACATCTCTTCCATTTTCGGCCGCTCAAGCCCGGAGAGCATGCGGTCGCCGAGGCGGGCATAGCCCTTTTCCATGTCGTCCCAGGGTTTGGCATCCACCCCAGGCGTGAAGCGGAAGGCGTCCGGGTCGGCATCGACCCAGGTGTATTCGTTCGACATGGTGAGCGAGCCGGTCATGCAGACATCGACGCAGAGCGCGCACCAGCAGCAGCGGCCGTAGTCGATATTGGGTCTGAGCCCGCTGTCGCCCTCTTTCGGGTCCGACACCGGCACCATGTCGATGGCGGCGTTCTGGCAGATGTCTTCGCAGGAGCCGCAGCCGATGCACAGATCCACATCGTTCTGGTGGAAGCCGCGGTAGCGGTCGGCGGCCTCGCGGCCGATCGGCTGCTTGATGGTGACCGGGGTTTCGACCACCCGTTTCCAGGCGGTGAAGGGCGAGAATACGTCGCGCAAACTGCTCATGTCGCCTACCTCTCGATCTCGGGCGGATAGATGTTGAGCGACACCATCAGCACCGCCACATCCGCAATGTTGGTGCCGGGGAGGAGGTGCTCGAGGAGCGACATCGCATGGGTGTAGCTCGGGCCGCGCACGTTGATGCGGCGCGGATAGGCCGAACCGTCGGTCACCATGTAGTAGCCATATTCGCCGCGCGACGCCTCGCCCTTGATATAGGTCTCGCCGCGCGGGATGGTCCAGTGCAGCACATTGGGCAGCGCACTCATGGTCGGCCCGTCCTTCGGCATTTTCGCGAGCACTTGCCGGATCAGGTCGATCGTCGACAGCAACTCGCGGAAGCGCACCCGGGCGCGGGCCCAGATGTCGCTGTCGGGCTCGAGGGTGACGTCGAAATCGAGCTGGTCATAGACCAGATAGGGCGCATCCTTGCGCACGTCCTTGGCGACCCCGCCGGCACGGGCATTGGGTCCGGTCACGCCATAGCGGTCGAACAGCGCCGGGTCGATATGGCCGACCCCCCTGGTGCGCTTCTTGAACACCGCATTGTGGAACATCAGCTTGTCGATATCGGCAATGTAGCTTTCGGCGGTCTTCAGGGTTTCTTCCATGCGGGCCCCGAACCCCTCGGGCAGATGGCCGCGTACCCCGCCGGGCAGGATGAACATGTGGTAGATCCGGGCGCCGGTGAGCTCTTCGAAACGGTCGAGCATCAGATCGCGGCAATAGGTGGCCCATTGGCCGGGCACCCCCATGCCGAGCGAGCCGCCGATGCCGCCCGCCGCCATCATCAGCGCGTTGAACCGGCCCATTTCAAGGATCAGCGTGCGGATCCACCGGGCCGCTTCCGGCACGTCGATCCCCGCAAGCTCCTCCACCGCGGCGGCGTAGCAATATTCGTTGAAATCGGGTTCGGGCACGCAGACCCGGCAGACGATCGGGAACACCTGAATGAAGCTGCGCCGCTCCATCAGCTTTTCGAAGCCGCGGTGGAGATAGCCGACACGGACCTTGCCGTCGACCACCTCATCGCCGTTGACGGTGATTTCCACCGCCATGTTGCCGGTGATGCCGGGGTGGTTGGGGCCGTTCCAGAGCTTGAGGAACTTGCCGGTCTCGAGATCCACCTCGAGCTTGCCGTCGGGCCCCTCGGCAGGGTACTGGCTGCGGTCGAGGTTGTAGCTGAACAGGCTCATGCTCACCCCTCCGGATAGAGTTTCTGTTTCATGTGGCCGCGCGGATCGGTGGTCTTGCGGCCCGGACGGTCGCGGTAGGTCTGTTGCGAATAGGCCAGGGTATCGAAATCGCGCCGGTAGGGCGGCATGTCGGTCCAGCCTTCGAGGATGAACTCGTCATCGACCCGGGGCGAGCCGGGAAAGTCGATGCCGAACATCTCCTTCAGCTCGCGCTGATAGGTTTCGGCCGCGGGCCAGATGTCGTGGATGGTCTCGCCCACCGCATTTTCGCGGTCGAGAAACAGCCGCAGGCACAGCGTCCGGTTGGCCTCGCGGTTGTTGAGCATGTAGCTCAGCTGAAACCGCCCTTCCTCCAGCCAGTCGACGGCCGTCAGCAGGGTCAGATGGGTGAAGCCCTCCTTGTCGCGCAATTCGAGCAGCAGCGCGCGCAACTGGGCATTGTCGATCACGTCGACAAAGGTGAGGTCGGCACGCTGAAACGTGGGCGCACCGAGCTTGTAGCGGGGGGTGAGTCGTTCGATCAGGTCGCGCATATCGTCACCAGTTGTAATCCGGCATGTCCCAGTCCTTGATGACCGCCTTCTGGTTGGCCTTGTACCATTCGAAATTCTCGGCATATGTGTTGGCCCCCTCGCCCTCGCCGCGGCGGATGAGCTTCTTGAGGTCCATGAAGCCCGCCAGCAGCGCCTCGGGGCGCGGCATGCAGCCGGTGATGTAGAGATCCACCGGCAGGTAATCGTCGAGCCGCTTGATGGTGTTGTAGCTGTCCCAGTACATGCCGCCGTTGATGGTGCAGGAGCCGAGGCCGACCACGTATTTCGGGCTCGGCATCTGCTCATAGGCGCGGATCACGCGTTTGAGCGTCTTCACCGAGAGATAGCCCGAGACCACCACAAGGTTGGACTGGCGCGGGGTCGGCCGCCACTGGATGCCGTAACGGTAGGCGTCGAACCGGGGCGAGCGCAGGGGGCGCATCTCGATCGCACCGCAGCCGGTGCCGAAGCCGAGGATCCACAGGCTGTGCGCCCGGGCCCAGTTGTAGAAGTCTTCCACGATGCGGATGTAGGATTTGCGGTGGACCTTGGGCGGCTCCTGGCAGAAGAAATCCTGCAAGGGATCGACGTCGATCACCTGTCCGTCGGGCGCGGTCACCTGATAGGGGCGCAGCTCCTCGCGCAGCGGAAACACCGTTTCGGTGTCTTTCCTGAAGGATTTGTCCATATCTTTCATGTCATTACACCGTCAGAATTGCGAGGATGCCGATCGGCACGCCCCATTTGAAGAAGAACCGGATGGATTGTTCGACGCGGAACCGCGGGTGCACCACACCGATGAACACGGTGATGAAATAGAGCACGAAGGTCTTGACCACGAATTCGCCCCAGCTCGACGCCCCGCCGAAGAACAGGTTCATGTAGATGATCGTCTTGGCGATCGGGAAGATCGCCCGGTTGGTCTGCATCAGGGCGAGGTAGGTCGAGTGGAACTCGGTGGGCGGGCCGATCGGGATTTCCTGCGGCGCCAGCACCACGTCGAAGGGCGAGCGCATCATCGAGCCGACGAAGCCGAACATCGCCGCCGCCACCGCCAGCGGGTTGGTGAACAGGGTCCAGTTGAGCACCGAGCCCTGCTGCATCGAAACGATCTCGGTGATGTTGAGGGTCTGATATTGCAGCGACAGCGAGAACACCGCCAGCGCCATCGGCAGTTCGGCGGCGGTGGTCTGCGACAGCCCCCGCGACACCCCCATCGCCGAATGCGGATGCCCGCTTTCGCCCGCGCCCAGCGCCATCCCCAGCGTGCCGAAGAAGACGAAGTAGAGCGCGAGGATGAGGTCGCCCGCATAGTGGAAGTTCTGGTGCATCACCGACCCGTAGATCGTCGGCACGAACAGAATGAGCCCGATGCCGCCGCTGAGCCGGAACACCGGCCCGAGGTAGAACATCACCCCATGTTTGATCTGGCTGCGCAGCGCCCAGTTCTTGGCGAGGTCGATATAGTTCTGCCACACCGGGATGCCGTAGCGGCCACCCACCCGGGCGCCGATCTTCTGCATGATCGCCGTCATGAACAACCCGTAACAGGTGATGATGAGCAGCGTCCACAGCGCGTAGGGGATCTGGATCCATTCGAAATTCATGACACCACTCCCGAAGCGATGAGATAGACGGCGACGACGAAGAACACGAGTTGCACCGCATAGGTCTGGCCATTGCCGGTATAGATCCGGCGGCCGAAATCCGCGGTCGCGTGGACAGAGTCAGCGACGCTTTCCCAGAACCGGGTGACCAGCGGCGCCTCGAGGAAGCCGAGCGCCCGGCGGTAGGGGGCGAAGAAGTTCCACGCGAAATGGCTGGTGTTGGGCCTGAACGGCCGTTCCGCCGAGAACACGATGTTGAACTGCTTCACCGACTGGGCCCGCCAGGCCTTGAGCGTGAGCACCGTGGCCACCGAGACGAAGATCGCCACGATCACCCCCATGATCGCCACCGGGTTCCAGTTGCCATAGACGGAGGTGATCGCCCGCCCGTCCCAGGTGAAGGGGCTGTCGCCGAAGATCAGGCCGATTTCATGGTCGACTTTCTGAAGCGCCATGCCCGGCAGGATCGCAAACCCGATCAGGAAGGCGGTGAACATCATCTGCGGCAGAATGATCCAGAACGGCGCCTCTTTCAGCCGCGAATGTTCCGGTTTGGGCTGGCCGAGGAACACCGTGTGGATCAGCCGGAACAGATAGAGGAAGCTGATCGGGCCCGACAGGAACACCACCACCATCGGCAGGCGCAGATCGGATTCCATGATGCCGTTGTAGAAGATCCAGCGGCCGCCGAAGCCCGACAGCGGCGGCACCCCCGACATCGCGATGATGCCGACGAGCACGCTCACGAAGCTCAGCGGCATCACCTTGATGATCCCGCCCATCTTGTACATCAGCTTGGTGCCGGTGCGCTTGTAGACGCCGCCGATGCCGAGGAACAGCATCGACTTGATGACGTAGTGGTTGATCGCCGACATGATCGCCAGCAGGTAGCCGATATGGGACAACAGCGCGAGGCCGAAGACCGCGTAGCCCATCTGGCTGATCGAGGAATAGGCGAGCAGGCGTTTGGCGTCTTCCTGGAACAGCGCCCCGACCGCGCCGAGCAGCGCCGAGAGCGCGCCGATCCAGAGCAGCACATGGGTGAGGTCGATGCCGAAGAGAACTTGCCGGCCCATGGACATCACCAGAACGAGGAGGCCGAAGAGCCCGGCCTTGAGCAGGATGCCCGAGACCATCGGCGAGACGTCGGTCTCGGCTTCGGCATGGGCGCCGGGGAGCCAGACATGCAGGCCGATGGAGGCGGTCTTGGTCATGAAGCCGACGGCGAGCAGGACGAAGACCCAGGGCGCGCTGGCGGCACCGGCTTCGGCGAGCGCGGCGAGGCCCGCGCGGATGTCGAAGGGCTGGACCCCGTTCGACGCCACCGCGAAGCCCGCCAGCAGCAGGAAGGCGCCGCCGAGCGAGAACAGGATGTAGCTCAGCGCATGGGGCTCACCCTCCTTGCCGCGCAGGATCAGGTAGTAGGAACCGAGCGTCAGCAATTCCCAGGCCGCGAAGAAGGTAAACGAGGTCGGCGCCTCGACCAGAATCGCAAGGCCGGCATACATCAGCAGCGCCGGGACATAGAAGCCGAGCCGCTTGCCACGGGGCTGGAACGAAGCCAGCAGTACCACCGCGCCGCCGACCATCATGATCGCGCCGAACACCATCTGGATGGCGTCGTAATGCGCCATGCGGAAGGCGAACCAGCCGAGCAGACCGGCGATGGCGATGGCGTTTTTCACCTTCGCGGGCAGCGGTTCGAGCAGGAGGAACGAGAGCGCGAACAGGAACGGCAGCGCGAACAAGAGGTCCGACCCGGGCCGGATGTCGCCGCGCAACAGGTTGCCCAGCTCAACGACCGGCAGAAGGTTCGGGTTGAGCGACGCCCCGCCCCAGACCATGGCCAGGATCCATCCGGAAGCGAGCGCGACGAGCACCACCCCAACCTTGTCGATCCGGAAGGCCGGGAAGCGCGCGGGCATCTCGCGTTTCATCGCATAGCCGAAGAACCGGAACATGTAGCCCGCCTCGATCAGCGCCCCGATCAGCACCGCGGCGATGACCCAGTAGCGCCCCTGCCCGGCCAGCATGTGGATCAGATCCCATTTGGCATAGAAGCTCGGGAAGGGCGGCAGGCCGACCAGCATCGCGATGAAGCTGGCGAAGGCGAAGACCAGCAGCGGGCTCGAGCGCAGCACCGTCCAGTCGGTGAGCGCGCGTCCGGGCACCAGCCCGGAGAGCCAGAACAGCCCGGCCTTGGCGACCGCATGGGTGATCAGCACCCCGTAGGCCACATAGAGATAGGCCTCGCCGAGGATGTCGCGCTGGCCCACGATGGCGAGCACCAGGCCGATCTGGCCGACCGAGGAATAGCCCAGCAGGCGCCGATCATTGTCCTGCGCCAGCGCCAGCAGGTTGGAGCCGAGGAAGGACAGGAGCCCGAGGCCGGTGAGCATCGGCAGCCAGTCGGGGCCGGCCGCGCCCGCGATCTTGTCGACCGCGAACAGCGCCGCGGTGCCGGAGGCCGCCGAGAAGATCGCCGAGAAGCCGGGATGGGCGCTTTCGTAGATGTCGAGCGCCCAGCCGTTGGCCGGGAAGGGTTTGAGCTCCAGCACCACCGCCATCAGCAGCAGGAACATCGCCAGCGACGCCCCTTTGAAGGCAAAGGGCCGGGCGGCGAAATCATCGAGATTGAGCGAGCCGTTGGCGTGATAGGTGAAGATGATGCCGATCAGCAGAAGGATCGAGATGATCTGACTGACCACGAGATATTTGAACCCCGCGGCCACGGCGCGCCGGTCTTCCGAGAGCAGCACGAGGCCGCCGGTGGCGATCACGATCAGCTCGAAGAACACGAACAGGTTGAACACGTCGCGGGTCATGATCAGGCCCGACAGCGCCATGATGATGATGAGCAGAACCGCCATCGCGCCGCGGCCCATGCGGCTGAGCGCGCCATACATGTAGAAGGCCGAGAGCAGACCGGTGACGTTGACCACCGTCAGGAGCCAGGCCTCGCCATGGCCGATGAACAGGTTGATCGCGAAGGGCGGCGGGAAGCCCGCGGTCATCACGTTGGTGGGCAGGGCCCGGCCCTGCGACAGCGCCACCGTCCAGTCGAGCGACACCCAGGACATGAAGGCGAGCGCCAGCACGGTGAACAGGAAGGCAAGGCCCTTCTGGCTGGATTTCAACAGGCCGATCAGGAATGCGGTGCCGAGACCCGCGGCAATGATATAGAGCACGCTTACCATTTCAGCTCCGTGAAGTTCGAGATGTCGAGGCTGTGGCGGGTGCGGAACAGCCGGTAGGCATAGGCGAGCATCAGGGCGGTGACCCCGAGGCCGATGACGATGGCGGTGAGCACCAGCGCCTGTGGCACCGGGTCGATGATCCGCCGGGCGGCCTCGGCCACCGGCACCGCCTCATCCATGATCGGCGCGCTGCGGCCCGGCAGATAGCCCACCGCGACCAGCACCAGATTGATGCCGGTGGAGGCGATGGTGAAGCCGACGATCATGCGCAGGATGTTGCGGTGGCTGAGCGCCCCGTAGAGCCCCATCAGGATGAGCAGGAACCCCGTGGCCATGGCGATCTGGGGGACGTAGGCGGCGAGTGTCGTGTCGGGCATCACGCGTCCTCCGTTTCTTCGAGGCTTTCGAGGATCGAGCTGAATTCGGCCCCGACCTTGAGGCCGATCAGGGTGTAGATCACCGGGATCGCGCCGGCCGACAGGATCTGGCCGTATTCACCGAGCGGCAGGATGCGGTTGTCGAGGAAGCCCCCCGCCAGCACCAGTCCGAGCACGCCGATGAGCACATAGCTGAGCCCCGACAGGCTTTCGACCCGGTGGATGATCTGACGGCGGAAACGCTGGCCGGGATCGGCGAGCAGCAAAAGCAGCATGCCCGAGGCCAGCACCGCGCCGCCCTGGAAACCGCCGCCCGGGGTCAGGTGGCCGTTGATGAACACATAGGCGCCGAACAGCAGGATGATCGGCAGAAGCATCCGCGTGCCGGTGGTGAGCAGCTCGCCCGAGGGCAGAAAGCCCGCCCCGGAGGCGCCGGCGGGCGCTTTCGACTGGCCGAGCACCAGCGCGATGATCGCCGCGGTCAGAAACAGCACCGTGACCTCGCCGAGCGTGTCGAGGCCACGATAGGTGACGATGATCGCGGTGACGATGTTCTGCGCCCCGGTGTCGGAGGCGGTGTGTTCGGCATAGTAGCGCGCGGAGCGGTTGAGCTCGGTATCGACGCTGTAGCCGGCGGTGAGGGTCCAGAAGGCGCTGCCGAGCAGCACCAGCAGAACCAGCGCGATCGCCGCGCGGGTGGTGAATTTACTGGTCATGTCCGCCCTCCCGGCGAATGCGGCCAAGCACGAAGAAGAACAGGAAAGTGGTGAGGCCGGAGCCGATGGCGGCTTCGGTCATCGCCACGTCGGGCGCGGCGAGCAGCAGGAAGATCACCGAGGCGAACAGGCTCACGAGACCGGCCGCCATCACCGCCACCGGGGTGGTGCGGGTGACGAGCGCAACAAAGGCCGCGACGATCGCCAGCAGGCCGAAGCCGCCGACGGCAAGGATGGGCATCAGGGTCATGAGAGGTCTCCCCCGTCTTCGGCGAGCCGGTCGCGCGTGGTCTCGCGGCAGCTCGGCACGCCCGCACGATGCGCCGCGCGCGCCAGCACCTGGCTCGACAGCGGGTTGGTGAACATCAGAAACAGCATGATCAGCAGCAGCTTGACCGTCCAGCCGGGCACCATGATCGCGGCGCCGAGGAGCAGCAGGAGCGTGCCCAGCGTGGTCGCCTTGGTGCCGGACTGGATGCGGGTATAGACATCGGGCATCCGGTAGAGCCCGAGCCCGCCGAGAAACAGAAACGCCGCCCCGGCCAGAAGCACGAGGGCACCGATGGGTTCAAGGACAGCGGCCATCATTCGCCTCCTTCGAGGTAGCGCGCGGCGACGATCACGCCGAGGAAGGACAGAAGCGCATAGACCAGCGCCACGTCGAGATAGATCCCCCGCCCCGAGACCACCGCGGCGATCACGATCGCGCCGATCGACAGGATGGTGGACACGTCGAAGGCCACCACGCGATCGACCCCGCGCGGGCCGGTGGCGAAGCGGATCATCGCGAGCAGAAAGGCAAGCGCCACCAGCACGCCCGCCGCGTAGAGGATGATCTCAGTCATACATTTGCTCCAGGTAACGTTCGAAACCGGCCACGATCTCGCGGGTCGCGGTTTCGGTATCGGTGCCACGGGCGACGACCCAGTGCACATAGAGCGTGTCGCCCTTGTATTCGACACTGAGCGTGCCCGGGGTGAGGGTGATGGAATTGGCGAGCAGCAGCCGCGCGACCGGGTGGGTGAGCCGGACCTTGACCGCAACGATCGCGGGTTCGACCGGCAGCCGAGGGTCGAGCACGATGGCGGCCATTTGCAGGTTGGCTTTCACCAGCTCCCTGAGGAAATAGCCCACAAATTGCAGTGAGACCCAGATCGCGCGCCCGGTGAGCCTGTGGCCGGACAGGACCGAGAGCGTGTCGCGGAAGAAGAACACGATCGTCAGAGCCACCGCAACGCCGATGGCGAGCGCACCGGGCTGAACCGACCCGTTGAGCAGGATCCAGAAGATCACAAGCGTGAGGAACAGCTTCACTGAATCAGCGGGTCGTGCCATGTGTTACCCTCCAATGGTCCGGCCGGGCGGGGTTCTCCCCATCGCGTGCGCCACCGCCGGTTCTGCGGAAATCCGGGGCTTGTCTCGTCCGGTGCCGGGGTCTGTCTGGCGCAGCGCGCTTGAGGAATGGTGAACCGCCCCCTGGACGGAGGTAAATCACACATTCACGCATAACAATTTGATCTGGAACAAAAGGCACCCGGACCGGGCGGAAATTTGTTGCCGGAACGACGTGACGGCTTTCGCGGAGTTGTCTGCCTGCACCGCCGTGCGGCGGCAGGTCTCAAGGAAAACCATATGATTCCAACATCGTACCGGGATCTCACAACCGTGCGGCACCACCCGGCGGGCCCGGAATTTGCCCCCTTTGCGCCCCGGCACGGCTGGTCGCGGCGATTTGCCCCGGGCGCGTCAACATGCCGCGCGGCAGGCGCAGGGCGGACCCGGTCCCGGAGCCGCCCTGCCCGTCCGCCTGCCCGGATCAGGCGAGGGCGCCCTCTTCCGGCAGGTGGCAGGCGACCTTGTGGGCCTCGCCCAGGAGCTCCGGGCGTTCGGCCCGGCACTGGTCGGTCGCCTTCCAGCAGCGCGGCGCGAAGGGGCAGCCGTCGGGGATGTTGAGCGGCGAGGGCAATTCGCCCTCGAGCTTGATCCGCTCGCGCCCCGGATGCGGCTCGGTCGAGGGCGTGGCCGAGAGCAGCGCCCGGCTGTAGGGGTGGCGCGGCTGGCCGAACACCGCCTCCTTCGAGCCGAATTCCACCGGCCGGCCGAGATACATCACGATCACCTCATCGGCGACGTGACGCACCACCGAGAGATCGTGGCTGATGAACAGATAGGCGAGGTCGAGCCGCTCCTGGATGTCCAGCAGCATGTTGAGCACCTGGCTCTGGATCGACACGTCGAGCGCCGAGACCGGCTCGTCGAGCACGATCAGCTTCGGTTCCAGCATCAGGGCGCGGCCGACCGCGATCCGCTGGCGCTGGCCGCCGGAGAACATATGCGGGAAACGGTCGTAATGCTCCGGCCGCAGCCCGACGAGATCCATCATCTCGCGGGCCTTCTCCTCGCGCTCCGCCGCCGACATGTCCGGGCGGTTGATCTTCAGCGGCTCCTCGAGGATCGACCCCACCCGGTGGCGCAGGTTGAGCGAGCCGTAAGGGTCCTGAAACACGATCTGCACCGCCTCACGCAGGGCCGGCCAGTTGTCCGGGGTGCCGGGCAGGCCGTTCAGGGTAAAGCTGCCGGCGGTGGGTTCCTCGATCAGCGTGACCAGACGCGCGAGCGTCGACTTGCCGCAGCCCGATTCCCCCACCACCGCGAGGGTCCGGCCCGGGTCGATCGAGAAGCTCGCCTCGGAGAGCGCTTTCACCACTTTCGGTTTCGCAAACAGGCCGCCGCCGACATTGTAATGACGGGCGAGGTTCTGGGCGGTGATGACGGGCTGGCTCATTCGGCCACCTCCTGTCCCGGGGTCGGTATCGGGTAATGGCAGCGCGCAAGGCCGAGCTCGGCGCTTTGCACCGGCGGCACCTTGGCGTGGCAGAGATCGTCGGCGAAGGCGCAGCGCGGGCTGAACATGCAGCCCCGGGGCCGGTCGAACTGGCCGGGCACCACGCCCGGGATCGTCGGCAGCCGCCGCTCGGTGGCGCGTTCGGGAAGCGCCGCCAAGAGCGCCGCGGTATAGGGGTGATGCGGGGTGTCGAACAACGGCCGCACGGGCTGTTCCTCCACCTTCTGGCCGGCATATTGCACCTGCACCCGCTGCGCCGTCTCCGCCACCACGCCCATGTCATGGGTGATCAGGATCAGCGCCATGTTGGTCTCGCGCTGGAGCCGGGCGAGCAGATCGAGGATCTGCGCCTGGATGGTCACGTCGAGCGCGGTGGTGGGCTCGTCGGCGATCAGCAGCCGCGGGTGGCAGGACAGCGCCATGGCGATCATCACCCGCTGGCTCATGCCCCCCGACAGCTGGTGCGGGAACGCATGCAGCCGGTTCGCCGGATCGGGGATGCCGACGAGGTCGAGCAGCTCCACCGCACGGTCCTGACGCTGGGCCCGGGTCAGATCGGTGTGTTTCTTCAGCGCTTCCCTGATCTGGAAACCGACGGTGAAACAGGGGTTGAGCGAGGACATGGGCTCCTGGAAAATCATCGCCATGTCGCGGCCGATCACCCGGCGGCGCTCGCGGGCGCTGATGGTGCGGATGTCGCGGCCGTCGAAGCTCATCTCCTCGGCGGTGATGGTCGCGGTCCAGGGCAGAAGCCCCATCACCGCCAGCATCGCCACCGATTTGCCGGAGCCCGATTCGCCGACGATCGCCAGCACGTCGCCTTCGTCCACGGTGATGTCGACCCCTTCGACGGCGCGGAAGGTGCCCGCGGTGGTGGCGAAATCGACGGTAAGATTGCGGATGCGCAGAAGGGCCATGGCGTCAGCTCCGCTTGAGTTTGGGGTCGAGCGCGTCGCGCAGCCCGTCGCCCATCAGGTTGATGGCGAGCACGGTGACGAGGATCGCGAGGCCCGGGAAGGTCACCACCCACCAGGCGCGCAGGATGAATTCGCGCGCTTCGGCGAGCATCGTGCCCCATTCGGGTGTGGGCGGCTGCGCGCCCATGCCGAGGAAGCCGAGCGCGGCGACGTCAAGAATGGCATTGGAGAAGCTCAGCGCCGCCTGAACGATGATCGGCGCTAGGCAATTGGGCAGCACGGTGATGAACATCAGCCGCCCCCGGCCGGCCCCCGCGACCCGCGCCGAGATCACGTAATCCTTGTTTTTCTCGCTCAGCACCGCCGCCCGGGTGAGGCGGACGAAATGCGGCTGGTAGGCGATGGCGATGGCGATCATCGCATTCAGCAGCGTCGGCCCCAGGATCGCCACCAGCACCAGCGCCAGCAGCAGCGCCGGGAACGACAGGATGATGTCCATGATCCGCATGATGATCGTGTCGAGCCATTTCGGCGCGAAGCCCGAGAGCAGCCCGACCATGATGCCCCCGGCCGAAGCGAGGATCACCACGCCGATGCCCACGAGAAAGCTGAGCTGCGCCCCGTAGAGCAGCCGCGAGAGGATGTCGCGGCCCAGCGGGTCGGTGCCGAGCAGGTAGGACCACGAGCCCCCCTCCTGCCAGGCGGGCGGGATCAGCGTGGCGCCGCGGTCTTGCAGGATCGGGTCGTGCGGGGCGATCAGGTTGGCGGAAAGCGCCAGCAGCACCAGCACGGTGAAGACGTAAAGCCCGATCACCGCGCCGCGGTTTTCGCGGAAATAGCTCCAGAATTCCTTCAGCCGTCCGGGACGTTCGGGCGAGGCGGTGTTTGCGGTTGCGTCGGCCATGTCAGCGTTTCCGGATCTTGGGGTTGATGAAGCCGTAGAGCACGTCGACCAGAAGGTTGACCACCATCACCATCACGGCGACCAGCAACAGCCCGCCCTGAACAACCGGATAGTCGCGGCGGAAGATCGAATCGACCATCCACTTGCCGATGCCCGGCCAGGAAAAGATCGTCTCGGTGAGGATCGCGCCGGCAAGCAGCGTGCCGACCATCAGCCCGATGACGGTGATCACCGGGATCATCGCGTTGCGCAGCGCGTGCAGCCCGTTCACCCGCACCGGCGCCAGCCCCTTGGCGCGGGCGGTGCGGATGTAGTCTTCCGAGAGCACTTCGAGCATCGCCGAGCGGGTCTGGCGCGCGATCACCGCCAGCGGAATCGTTGCCAGCACGATCGACGGCAGGATCAGGTGCCGCGCGGCGGAGGCGAAAGCGCCCTTCTGGCCCGAGAGCAGCGCGTCGACCAGCATGAAGCCGGTCACGTCGTCGAAGAAATAGAGCAGGTCGATCCGGCCCGAGACCGGCGTCCAGCCGAGATTGCCGGAAAACACGATGATCAGCAGCAGCGCCCACCAGAAGATCGGCATCGAATAGCCGACGAGCGCCGAGGTCATCAGCAGCCGGTCAAACAGCTTGCCACGGTTGACCGCGGCGATCACCCCGGCGGGAATGCCGAAGGCGACCGCGAGGATGATGGCACAGACGGAGAGCTCGAGCGTTGCCGGGAACAGCGCGAAAAACTCGTCGAACACCGGTTTCTTGGTCACGAAACTCTGGCCGAGATCGCCCCGGAACACCCCCATGAGATAGTCCCAGTATTGCACCAGGATCGGCTGGTCGAAGCCGAACTGGGCCTGAAGCTCGGCGTAGCGTTCCTCCGACATGCCGCGTTCCCCGGCCATGACCAGGATCGGATCGCCGGGCAGCACGCGGATGAAGGTGAAGGAGATCAGGGTGACGCCGATGAAGGTCGGAATGAAGGTAAGCAGGCGGGACAGGAAAAAGCGGAGCATATGCCCTCACATGGCTGGGGACAGGCGGGACGCCCGGGCCTTCGCCCGCGCGCGCGCCCCGCCCGCCTTTGGCATGCGGCACGGGGGAAAGAAAGGCCCCCCGCGCCTGTCGTTCGGGTCAGGCCTATTCGGCCAGGCTGACTTCGGTGAAGATGTGGCCGCCCAGCGGGTGCATCACATAGCCTTCGACCTTCGGCAGCATCGGCATGAACACCACCGAATGCGCGATGGTCGCCCAGGGCGCCTGCTCCTTCACGATCTCCTGCATCTCTTCATAGATCGCCGTGCGTTCGGCCGGATCGCTGATGGTCTTGCCCTTTTCGAGCAGCGTCTGGAAGGGCTCGTGGCACCATTGGGCGCGGTTCGCATCGCCGACGCCATCGCAGCCGAGCAGCGACAGGAAGTTGTCCGGATCGCCGTTGTCGCCGGTCCAGCCGAGCAGCACCGCGCCGTCACGATCGACCTCCTTGGAGCGCGACAGATACTCGCCCCATTCGAAGGACACCACCTCGACCTCGACGCCGATCTTGGCGAAATCGGCCTGGATGAGCTCGGCCATGCGCCGCGCGTTCGGGTTGTAGGGGCGCTGCACCGGCATCGCCCAGATCTTCATCTTGAGCCCCTCCACACCGGCTTCGGCGAGCATCGCCTTCGCGGCTTCCGGGTCGTAAACGTCGTCGGCCAGGGCATCGTTATAGCCCCACATGGTCGGCGGCAGCGGGGTCTTGGCGGCATGGCCGGTGCCCTGGAACACCACGTCGAGGATCGCATCCTTGTCGATCGCCATGTTGAGCGCCTTGCGGACCTTCGGATCATCGAACGGCGGCATCTGGGTGTTGTAAGCCATGTAGCCGACGTTCAGCCCCTCCTGCTCCATCACGTTGATGTTCGGGTCTTCCTTCATCGCGGCGATGTCGGCCGGGTTCGGGTAGGGCATCACATGGCATTCACCGGCGGCAAGCTTCTGGTAGCGCACCGAATTGTCGGTGGTGATGGCGAACACCAGATTGTCGACCTTCGGCAGACCCTCTTTCCAGTACTCGGGATTCTTCACGTAGCGGATCACCGCATCCTTCTGATAGGCGACGAACTGGAACGGGCCGGTGCCGACGGGCTGCTGGTTGAGGTTCTCGGGCGTGCCCGCGGCCATCAGCTGATCGGCATATTCCTTCGACATCACCGAAGCGAAGTCCATCGCCATGTTGGACAGGAACGGGGCTTCGGGCCGGTTCAGCACGAATTTCACGGTGTGATCGTCGACCTTGACGATCTCCTTGATGAGATCGGGCATGCCCATGTAGTCGAAATATTCCCAGGTGCCGCCTTCGGCGTTGTACCACGGGTCGTCCTGGTCCTTCTGACGCATGTAGCTGAAGATCACGTCATCGGCGTTGAACTCGCGGGTCGGGGTGAAATAGTCGGTGCTGTGGAACTTCACGCCCTTGCGCAGGTGGAAGGTGTATTCCAGCCCGTCCTCGGAGGCTTCCCAGGTTTCGGCAAGGGCCGGGATCACCTCGGTGGTGCCGACCTTGAATTCGACCAGACGGTTGTAGATCGGGTGCGAGGAGGCGTCGAAGGTGGTGCCAGAGGCGTAAAGCGCCGGATCGAAGCCCTCGGGGCTGCCCTCGGAGCAATAGACGAGGGTTTGCGCCGATGCGGCCGTGGCCATGACGCCAGCGAATGCCGTCGCGGTCAGAAATTTGCGAAATGACATGTGAACTCCCTTTGGATGTGTCTCGGAGAGGCCGCCAGCCCATACCGCCCACCGCGTGTGCGGCCCCGTGTTCCACGCGCCTGTGCCACAGCCCGGCTGTGGCACACCCGGGAATCCCGGCAGCCCCCGTGGCGCGGATCAAACTCTGAAAACGGTTTCAGCGCAAGGTGGGTATGGGATTTTTCATATGCCAGCGGGGGGGGATGTGCCGGGATACAGGGTTCCGGGGGCGGGGTCTGGCCGCCATGGATGCCGCAGGATACTGAAAACCAGGGGCCTTGCATCCTCTCCGGGCATTGCCGGACCGAGGCCCGCCGGACCTGCCATAGCCCCGGGACCAACAGCCCCGCGACCACGAACCTCATGGCGCGGACAGGCGGGTTTTGCCGCCCTGGGCGCTCGGTGCCCTTCCCCCGGCCTTGCTTCCGCGCGCTTCGCGCCCCGGAAGAGCGCCTGCGGCGGGCGGGGAAGCGCCCCGGCCGCAGGGCCGGGGCGCGTGTGGACATCCCGGGCATGCCGCGCAAGACCGGGCGCCGGTTTTGCGCTGTGCGACATGCGGCAGCAAACCAGCCAGCTCGCGCAAGACCGGGGGCCGGTCCTGCGCTTTTTGGCATCTGAACGGCCCCTGCCCGGCAGCCCTCAGGCGCGCTGGCCAAACATCGGCATCTTCATCGCCAGCCCATAGTTCCGCGACAACTCGAGCGCCGCGTCGTAGCTTTCCTTCACCCGGGCGAAATCGGGGTTGGCGGCGGCGTTTTCGTCGAGCACTTCGGCCACCGCCACCTTCAGCGCCGCCACCACCTCGTCGGGGAAGACGCGGAAGTCGACACCCTGGTCCTTGAGCTGAACGAAGGCTTGCGTGTTGAACCAGTCGAACTGGGCGAGGCTCTCGGTGAGCGCCGCGTCGGCGGCATTGCGGATCACCGCCTGCAGATGCGCCGGCAGCTCGGCCCAGGCGTCGGCATTGACCACCACTTCCATGGTGGCGGAAGGCTCGTGGAAGGCCGGCAGATAGCAGTAATCCGCCACCTTTTGCAGCCCGAAGGCCTGGTCGAGCATCGGGCCGACCCATTCGGCGGCGTCGATCGCGCCCGACTGGAAGGCGGGGAAGATCTCGGTCGGCGGCAGCAGCACGGCGTTGACGCCGAGCTTGCGCAGGCTCTCGCCGCCGAGCCCGGCGATGCGCATGTTGAGCCCCGCGAGGTCGTCGAGGCTGTCGACCGGCTTCCTGAACCAGCCCGCCGACTGCACCGTCGAATTGCCCGAGTAGAACGGCTTCAGCCCGCGCGCCGCATAAAGCTCGTCCCACAGCTCCTGACCGCCGCCGTAGCGCAGCCAGCCCGCGGTTTCGATCGCGGTGAGGCCGAAGGGCACGGCGGAGAAGAAATGCAACGCGCTGTTCTTGGAAGCGGCATAATAGGGCGTCGAGTGGCCGATCTCGGCGGTGCCCTGCTCCACCGCATCCTCGACCCCGAAGGGCGGCACAAGCTCGCCACCGGAGAACACCTTGAGCGTCAGCTGGCCGTCGGACATCTCGCCCACGCGGGCGGCGAAGCTGGTGGCATTGGTACCGACCCCCGGCGCCTTCGCCGGGAAGGAGGTGGGCATCTTCCATTCGAACTTGCCCTGCGCCAGGGCGGGCGCGGCCAGCGCGGCGGCAGGCGCCGCGAGCGCCCCGCTTTTCAGGAAATCACGACGTTTCATTTGGTCCTCCAGGTTGGGTCTTGTCAGAACAGCACGCCCGGCAGCCAGGTTGCAAGCGGCGGGAACAGGGCGAGCAGCCCGATGGCAATGAGCTGGATCGCCACGAAGGGCACGATCGAGCGGTAGATGTCGCCGGTGGTCACATCCTCGGGCGCGACCGAGCGGAAGTAGAACAGCGCAAAGCCGAAGGGCGGGGTGAGGAAGGAGGTTTGCAGGTTCATCGCGAACAGGATCGCGAACCACACCGGGTCGATCTGGCCTTGCAGGATCACCGGGCCGACGATCGGGATCACGATGAAGATGATCTCGACGAATTCGAGAATGAAGCCGAGCAGGAACACCACCAGCATGGTCACCGCCAGCATCCCCAGCGCCCCGCCGGGCACCGCATGCATCACCTCCGAGACGATCTCGTCGCCGCCGAAGCCGCGGAACACCAAGGACAGGATCGAAGCCGCAATGACGATGCCGAAGATCATCCCCGAGACCATCAGCGTCTCGGTGATGGCGGGGATCAGCACCCGGGCGCGGGCGAGGGTCCAGGCGGCCTTTGCGAGGCCCAGAAGGGTGAGCGCCACCAGACCGCCGGTGATCAGGGTGGCGGGGGTTGCCATGAGCGCGCCGGAGCTGAAATCCACATGGATGAGCCCGGTGCCTGCCGCCGCCAGCAGCGCCACCGCGAGCGCGGCGGTGGCGAGGGCATGGCGTTTCGCGGCGGGCGAGATCTGCGCCGCGGCCACGAGGATCGCCCCGCCCACACCCACACCCGCGGCTTCGGTGGGGGTCGCGAGCCCCATCAGGATCGAGCCCAGCACCGAGACGATCAGCGCCAGCGTCGGCAGGATGCCGGTCATCACCTCGACCGCGGTGATCCCGGGGGCGCGGGCGGGCGCGGGCGCGTGCCCCTGCCCTTCGGCACCCGACCGGCGCAGGGTGAACAGCATCCATGCCGCATAAAGCGCCACCAGCACCAGCCCCGGCAGCATTGCGCCGGCGAAGAGATCGCCCACCGTCACCGGTTCCGGCGCGAAATTGCCCGCCGCCTGCTGCGCCTCGACATAGGCGTTGGACACCTGATCCCCGAGCAGGATCAGCACGATCGAGGGCGGGATGATCTGGCCCAGCGTGCCACAGGCGCAGATCAGCCCCGAGGAGCTGCGCTTGTCGATCCCGGCGTGGAGCAGCGTCGGCAGCGAGATCGTCCCCAGCATCACGATGGTGGCGCCGATGATGCCGGTCGAGGCCGCGATCAGCGCCGACACCACGATCACCGAGATCGCCAGCCCCGAGCGCGAGCCGCCGAGCAGCCGGTTGATGTTGGTCAGCATCCGTTCGGCCTGACGCGAGCGGTCGAGCAGCACGCCCACCAGAACGAACAGCGGCACCGCGATCAGCAGGGCGTTTTCCATCACCCCGAAGACCCGCTGCGGCACCGCCTGGAAATAGATCAGGTCGAAATGGCCAAACAGGCTTGCGAGCAGCGCCACCAGCGTCGGCACGCCGGCAATGGCCAGCATCACCGGCAGCCCGGAAAGGATCCCGGCGAACAGCGCCAGGGTCATGATCAGCAGCCAGACCAGTTCAATGCTCATCAGGGTCTCCCGGGGCATGGCCGGTACCGGCCGAAACGAGGTCGATCACCCCGAGCGCGATCACCAGCAGGCACATCACCACGATCGTGGACTTGACGAGGAACAGCCCCGGCAGGCCGCCGGTCTCGCGCGAGCCTTCCATGATCGCCCAGGAGTTGCAGACCAGCGGCCAGGCGTTCCACAGCATCAGCCCGAACACCGGAAAGGTGAACAGCACATGGCCCCAGCGGTCGATCAGATGGTTGGTGCGGCGCGAGAACCCGGCGCGCAGGATGTCGACCCGCACATGCCGCCCCATGCCCGCGGTCAGCGGCACGGTGAGCACCACCAGCGCCGAGAAGCTGTAGGTCACCACGTCCTGCAATTCGAGAAAGCCGACCCCCATCACATAGCGCATCAACACGATCACCAGCTGGGCCGTGAACATCACACCGAACAGGGCAAGGGCCAGACCCGAGGTCAGACGAAACAGGATGTCGGCGGCTCGTTTCATTGCTGTCCCGGCGCGCCCCCTGGCCGCACCGCCCCCCTTCTGATGCCCGCACCTCGTGTTTCGCCAATTGCTCCGCCCGGATCAAGCCGCAATTTGGCCCAAGGCCCCGGCGGCCCCGCCTCCGGGCCATCCGGCTCGCGCCCGCAGGGCCTTCGCCCGGGCAAGCCCTGCGGCAGGACAGCGGAGAGCGCGGGACGGCAGGCGCGCCGGGCGGGCGTTTCGGGCAGGCGTTTCGGGCAGGCGTTTCGGGCAGGCGTTTCGGGCAGGCGTTTCGGGCGGGCGGCGGAAACGTATTCGCGCGACGTTTCCAATATAGAAACAATTCCCAAAAAATACTCAGGTTGTTTCAGTAGCAGCTTAACCCGGCCAAAACCCCACCGTGAGGAATGCTCATCCCGCCCCGCATCCGAAAGGCTCGATGTCGGGAAAAGAATATTTTCCGACATTATTCCCGTTTTGGTCGAAAAAATACACCGCAAAAAAGTCCTGTTTCAACATTCCTGAATAAGACGAGACCCTGCCGAACATACAGACATCGAAAAAGTGCAAGCGCGGCCGGGCGCGACCGCAGGCGTGCCGCAAGCCCCGAAGACACCCCGGCACTCAGCCCTCTTCGAGCAGAGACAAAAGATAATGCCCGTAATCGCTCTTCTTCAGCGGCCCGGCCAGCGCCACCAGTTGTGCGGCGTCGATCCAGCCCGCGCGGAAGGCGATCTCTTCGGGGCTGGCGATGATGATGCCCTGGCGCTGTTGCAGCGCGCCGACAAACTGGGCGGCGTTGAGCAGGCTTTCGTGGGTGCCGGTGTCGAGCCAGGCAAAGCCCCGGCGCATGGTCTCGACCATCAGCCCGCCTTCGTCGAGATAGGAGGCCAGCAGGTCGGTGATTTCCAGCTCGCCGCGGGCCGAGGGCCGGATTGCCCTTGCGCGCTGCGGCGCGCTGCCGTCGAGAAAATAGAGCCCTGTTACCGCATAGTTGGAGGGCGGCACCTCCGGTTTTTCGACGATCTCGGTCACCCGGCCTTCGGCGTCGAAACCGAGCACGCCGTAACGTTCGGGGTCCGACACCCGGTAGCCGAAAACCGTGCCGCCGGTCTCGCGCGCCGCCGCCGCGTCGAGCAGCGCACCGACGCCATTGCCGAAGAACAGATTGTCGCCCAGCACCATCGCCGAGGCCGCGCCGGCAAGGAAATCCTCCGCCAGAAGATAGGCCTGCGCCAGCCCGTCCGGCGAGGGCTGTTCGATATAGCTGAGGGCGAGCCCCCACTGGCTTCCGTCGCCGAGCACGCGTTCGAACTGGTCGCGGTCGCGCGGGGTGGTGATGACGGCAATCTCGCGGATCCCCGCCAGCATCAGCACGGTCAGCGGATAATAGACCATCGGCTTGTCGAAGATCGGCAGCAATTGCTTCGAGATCCCGCGCGTCGCCGGAAACAGGCGGGTTCCCGACCCGCCGGCGAGCAATATTCCCTTACGTATCATCATATCCGATTACCAGTTTCTTTCCGTTTCAGGGGCGCGAAAGGCCCGGCACACCGAATCACCCGGGCGTTCCACACCGCACCCCTGGTCTTTTGCACAATTATGGCAGAAAATGGGTAGCGGGCCGGTGTCTTGGGGGCCAACGATGTTTTTCGGTGACGGTCGACCGATTTTTCAAATTCCCCGTAGTCGAAACAATAGCCGCGTGTAATATGTACAGTAGCAGGCGGCAGACCTGACTCGCGCGATTGTGACGGGCAGAGAAACGGTATGTCGCAAAAAAAGCGCAAGGTGCGGGGCTGCACCGGTGGTAGTGTGAATGAGGCAGGATTGGGGCGCATGTTGGCCCCGATTGTGTTAGAGGAACGAGTCAGGAACCGGGGGGTTCACCAGGAGTTCGGGAACTGGCGGCAGATGGCCGCACAACGTCCTTGGGGCGAAGGGTTCTGATGTATTCGAAGGGCTGGCAAGAGCCGCTGGGGGGTGTGCGGTTTGCCGGTCGAGCAAGTGAGAAGGGTGAGAAGGGGTGGACATGAACAGAGTTCTGACCAGCGGCGGGGTTGAGTCCGGTATTTTGCCGGTCGACGAGGTGAAACGGGTGATCGCCCCGCGGGTCGAGGCCGCAGCGGACTTCCATCCGCGCCTCAAACAGGCCATCGAAGCCCTGCCGCAGGCCGGCGCCCTTTCGCGTCCGGAAACCAGGCCATCGGGCAATCGGCCGGCCAGGCGGCCGCTCGGAACGGCCCGCCATCCCGCGGAAGAACGCGGTGCCTCCTGGTACCAGCGCCGCGGCAAGCGCGCGCTCGACCTGTTTCTGGTCGTTCTGGCCGCGCCCTTCGTGCTGCCGGTGGTGCTGCTGGCCGCGCTGGCGCTGTTCATCGAAGGCGGCAACCCGTTCTATCAGCAGGACCGGATGCGCACCGACGGCTCGCGCTACAGCATCCTCAAGCTGCGCAGCATGGTGAAGAACGCCGACAAGAAGCTGAAGGCGATCCTCGCGGCGGACCCGGAGCTGGCCCGCGAATGGGAAGAGACCCAGAAGCTCAAGAACGACCCGCGCATCACCCGCGTCGGCCGGCTGCTGCGCATCACCTCGCTCGACGAGTTGCCGCAGCTGTGGAACGTGCTCACCGGCGACATGAGCCTGATCGGACCGCGGCCGATGCTTCCCGAGCAGGTCGCCATCTACAAGGGCCCGATCTACTGGGGCATGCGTCCGGGCCTCTCCGGCCTGTGGCAGATTTCCGAGCGCAACGACCGCGCTTTCGACTACCGCACTGAAATGGACCGCATCTACGCCCGTCAGGTCACCCTGCGCGAGGATCTGTCGATCATGCTGCGCACGGTCGTTGTGATGATCCGCCGGACCGGATATTGACCTCCGGTATCAGACGCAGCAGCCCCGCGCGGTGAGAAAGATGAACCCGGATTATCATACCAACGATTATCATGCGGACGGTCGTCATTCGGACGATTTCCATACGGACAAAGCGGCAATGTCGGACCAGGACAACACCAGTCAGAATCAGACCAGTCCCACCGGCACGGCCCTCGTCGCGGTGCCGGCCGGCTCCCTCACCGGAGTGACCAGGGATTCGCGCGAAGAAGTCTGGGGCGTGCTGCACAAGGCCAGGCGCACCGAGGCCGACGTGCCCCGCATATGGCGCCGCCGCAAGGTGGCGGCAGCGCGCGAAGCGGCCGTGCAGGCGTTCGACCAGCTGCGCACCCAGTTCCTGCAAGGCGTCCGCTCGAAGGACATGAAGCGCGTCGCGGTCTCCGCCCCGGCGTCCGGCAACGGGACCACCTTCACCGCCGTCAACCTCGCCCGCGCGCTGAGCCGTGTACCGGGCTGCAAGACGGTGCTGCTCGACCTCAACCTGCGCAGCCCCGGCATTGCCGACATGATCGGCGTGGCCGCGGAAGGCAATACCGACGAATTCCTCACCGGCGAGATCTCGTTCTTCCAGCATGTGGTGCGCTACAACGAGGGGCTGGCGCTCGGCCTGTCGCGCTCGGCCCGGCCCAATGCCTCGGATCTTCTGCAAAGCGGCCTCGTCGCCGGTGCTGTCGATGAGATGATCCATCTGCTCAAGCCCGACGTGCTGCTGCTCGATCTGCCGCCGGTCCTCGAATATGACGATCTGAGCGCGGTCCTGCCGCATGTCGACGGCGTGCTGCTGGTGGCGGATGCAACCAGCACCCAGACCAGGGACATCGAGGAATGCGAGCGTCTGATCAAGAAACGCTCCAAGCTCATGGGAGTCGTGCTCAACCGCAGTCGAAACGGCTGACGGCCAGGGGCGTCATGCGCGGGAGGCCAACGGCGAGACGCCCGCGTTTGCCCCGAATTCGAAACCGGTGCGCCGCAATGTCGTCGCGGTGTGCCGCCCTCTTGCCGAAACCAGTTTGTCACCGGAAGGCCTGCCCATGTCCCCGTTGGACCTGATCGACGAAATCCTGGACTTCATTCGCCGTCGCTGGCTGCTGATCGCCCGCGTCGGTCTGCTCGGTCTGCTCATATCCGCCGCCGTCGCGCTCAAGACCGACCGGGTTTTCGAAGCGCTCGAGGTCATCCAGATCGAACGTCCCGTCGTCTCGGAAGGCTCTGTCGAGGGTGTGGGCGAAATCGCCTCCGCGCGGCTGTTGCAGCAGATCGAGCAACGGCTGTTCACCCGGACGTCGGTCCTGGAAATCAGCGAGAACATGGGATTGTTTGCCGACAAGCCGGAGCTGTCCGAGGAAGAGCGCGTTGCCGCCGTGCGCGATGCGGTCTCGCTCAACGCCGTCGCCGCGGCCCGCAAGGGCTTTGCCGATGACGGAACGATTTCGGTGGTGCGGGTCTGGGGCACCTGGTCGGATGCGGAAACCGCCCGCGACCTCGCCCATGTCTTCGCCACCCGCACCCTTGAGCTCAACGCCGGCATGCGCCTCGAAGGCGCCCGGCAGTCGCTTGATTTCTTCCTTCTCCAGGAAGAAAAGCTGATCAGCGAAATCGCCACCGCCGAAGACGAACGCGAAGCCTTCCGCAACGAAAACGCGCTCGCCATCTCCGGTTCGATCGAGTCGTTGCGCGACGAGATCAGCACGCTGAATGAGCGGCTGCTGGAGGTCGAACAGCAGATTCTCGTCAAGAGAACCGAAATCGACCAGATCGCGGCGGGCGAGCGCAATTCCGAGATCGCCCGGCTGCGCGCCACCATGCAGATCGAGACCCTTGAGAGCGAGGTGTCCAGCCTCACCACCCAGGCCGAAGCGCTGACCGCCAGAAAGACCAGGCTTCAGGCCGATCTCGACCGCGCCCCCGTGGTCGAACGCCGCATGGCCGATTTCGACCGGGTGCTCAACCAGCTTCAGGACGAGCTCAACCACGTTGCCGCCAACCGCCGCGAGGCCGAAACCGCCTATGCGCTGGAAGCCCAGGATCATGGCGGGCGGCTCACCGTGATCGAGGCGGCAACGGTGCCGGAATACCCGACCGGCCGCGGCCGCAAGACCACCGTTGCCATCGGCCTGGTGATCGGGCTGATCCTCGGGGGCGGTATCGCGCTTCTGCTCGAATTCCTGCACCCGGTGATCCGCACCCCGGCCCAGATGATCCGGCGCGTGGGGATTACCCCGGTGGTCACGATCCCCTCCGTGGGCGAAGGCCACCGCCGCGAGCGCCGCCGCAGCAAACAGCCCCCGCTCGGAACCCTGTAACCCCGCCCGGGCCCGGGGCCACCCGGCGGGGGCCACCCGGCCGGCGGCTTCACCCTGTCTGCCCCTGTCTGGAGCGCGCGACGTGACCATTGCCTATGTGCTGAACACCTATCCGCAGCCCTCGCACAGCTTCATCCGCCGCGAAATCCGCGCGCTCGAACGTCGGGGCCTGCGGATCCACCGCATCGCCATGCGCCGCAGCGATCTGCCGCTGGCCGACCGGGGCGACCGTGAAGAGGCCGGAAAGACCGCCTATGTGCTCGACACCGGCGCGGCAGGGCTGGCAAAAGCGCTCGCACGGGCCGCCCTCAAAACCCCCGGCCCCGCTTTTGCGGCGCTGAAACAGGCGCTCAGGCTGGGCCGCGCCTCGCCGCTCGGGGTCTTCAGGCATCTGATCTATCTCGCCGAGGCGGCGGAGGTCAAAGCCCGCTGCGAGGCGGCGGATGTGACCCATATCCACGCCCATTTCGGCACCAATGCCGCCGCCGTCGCCATGCTCGCCCATGAGCTCGGCGGCCCGGCCTACAGTTTCACCGTGCACGGGCCGGAAGAGTTTGACGCCCCTGCCGCGCTGTCGCTTGCCGACAAGATCGCGCATGCCGCCTTCGTGGTCGGCGTCAGCCAGTTCGGCCGCTCCCAGCTCTGCCGCTGGACCCCGCTCCACGCCTGGGACAAGATCAGGGTGGTGCATTGCGGGATCGAACCGGAGGTCTTCCCCGACCCCGCCGCGCCGGAACCGCATCCGGGCCTGCGCCTTGTCGCCATCGGGCGGTTCGTCGAGCAGAAAGGCCAGAAGATCCTGATCGAAGCACTGGCGGCGCTCGGCGAGGCCGGATCGGACATCACGCTCACGCTGGTCGGCGACGGCGAATTGCGCGGCGATCTCGAAGCCGCGATTGCCGCCGCGAACCTCGGCGCGCGGGTGCGGCTCACTGGCTGGCTCGACGAAGCGGGTGTGCGCGCCGAGATCGCCCGGGCCGACGCGCTGGTGATGCCGAGTTTCGCCGAAGGGCTGCCGATGGTGATCATGGAAGCCATGGCCATGGCCCGCCCGGTGATCTCGACCATCATCGCCGGCGCCCCCGAACTGGTGCTCGAGGGCGAAACCGGCTGGCTGGTGCCCGCGGGCGACCCGGAGGCGCTGGCCGGCGCGATCCTCAGACTGGCCGCAACACCCCCCGAAACCCGCGCCGAAATGGGCCGCAAGGGCCGCGCCCGCGCCATCGCCCGCCACGGGATCGACGGCCAGGCGGCCCGCCTCGCAGGCCATATCGCCAAGGCCGGCTGACCCCGCACGGGGCTTCCCGCGCTGCGCCCGGGCCGATGCCTCCGGGCAGGCCAATCCCCTGCCCCGCCACGATTTCACACGGCACATCCAGCCCTCACACCGCCCTTCAGAACACGCAGGCCCCGGTCTCCTTTCGCCAAAGGCCCCGCCCCCGTTGGGGGGGGGGGGGCAGCGCCCCCGGCCGGCCTCCGGTTTGCGAGAAATGTCCTGTCCGTCTACCGCCGCCCGTCGCGCGCCGCCACCAGCGCATCCCAGCGCGGATTGCTGTCGCCAAGGTGGCGCAGATGGCCCCAGCTTCCGTAGCGGCCGGGCCTGGCCACATCGGAATAGGCCGCAAATACACCGCCCCCGGCCGCCTTCCAGCCCTCGAACATCTGCCGGTAAAGCTCCGCCATTTCCGGCGAATAGTTGAAATGCACCAGGAATTCGGTCAGCGCGTCGTCGTCCCGCGCTTCGCCACCGCCGACCACATGGCTGCCACCCTCATAGGCCACAAGCTCCAGATCCCATTCCCTGGCGATGTTCGCATGGTAGGGAAACAGGGTGTCGACGAGGTGGGGCAGGTCGTGCACACCCTTCGCCGGGCCGTCGGCCCCGGCGAGATGCGCGGCAGCGCGGGCGACGGCGGCGTCGAACCTGTGCGCCTCGATGTAATCCGCCCGCGCCGCGCCGGTGAGGCCCTGACGGTCGGCCTCCGCTTCCGCGGCGGCCCGAGATTCCGCGATCCACACCCGCAGCGGGCCCACCCGGTCACCCTGCGCCAGATGGCCGCCAAAATAGCCGGTCACCGCATAGGCGTCGAAATGCAGCCCCGGTGCGCTGCGCCCCTTGCCCTTGCTCACCCATCTTCCGGCGTTCAGGATCTCCTGTTCCAGCCCCATCCAGCCGGTCTGGGTGGCGATCACCCGCATCAGCCGGGCGTCGGCCCCGGCGCCGAAGACCTCCGCCCAGATATCCGCCACCTCCGAAGCCCGGCCCGCATAGATCTGTATCCAGCGCGGATCGCGCCGCCAGGTCCTTTTCGCCACCGCATCGGCCCAATGGGCCTGATCGAAGATCCAGTTCCACACCTCGTTGGAAAACTCGACCCAGGCGCGCAGATCCGGGTCCAGCCCGTCGCGCACCGTTTCGGCAAAACGGCGGACGAAATCGTCGTCGGCGAGATGGGGCATGGTGAACCAGGGCTCGGCGCCCAGCTCATTGGCGAGGCGGACCATGATCTCCACCGGAACGCCGTTGAGCCGGTAGCTCACATCGCCGGGCTCGGGGCGGTCTTCCCAATGGGCAAGGGTGGAATCGTTGGTTTCCATCCAGTCCATGAAACGCAGCACTTCGAACCCGTCGATCAGCGCCAGCCAGTCGGGGTTGAACACCGCGCCTTCGGCATGGAGCGCCACACGGTCTTCGCGCACAAGCGTCATGTTGCGCACATGGTCGCCCGTGCCCTCCGGGTCGGTGGTGCGGATCACCACATGCACCGGGCCGTTGCCGGGGGCGAAGTCGAAACGCGCGCTGTGGGCGCCGTAATCCACATTCTGCGCCCCCAGGCCGACCTCCACTTCGCCGGAGCCCTCCCAGCGCAACAGATAGCGCCCGGCCACGCCGGCCGTATCCTCCGGCAGATCGGTCAGCATCAGCGTACCGACAGAGCTGACGCCCGGGGGGATGACCTTCGGCCAGCCATGATCGTCAAACACGCCCTGTGCTGCCATCTCCTCCCAGTTCATCACCTCCCATTCGTCCGCCCCATGGCCGATCCAGGGGCGGGAGGTTTTCATGAGGTCAAGGAAGGGCTGGGCGGTCGACCAGTCGACCGGTGAGGCGAGGTTGATGCCGACACCGCCGCCGCCGCTCCCGGCGCGGACGGGCGCGGGCAGCCCTGCCAACAGCAGCGCGGCGAAAACGGTTTTGAACAGATGTTTCATGGCAGATCCCCCAGATGGCCAGAATGCCGGGCGGCGGCGGCACCGGCAAGCGCCGTGCCCGTATGGCGGCGATGATGTCTGGTTATCGCCTGCCCTGTCCGCTCACGGTGCCGCGCCCGGCAGCAACACCACTGCCGCATGGACCAGCCCGCCCGCAAGGGCGAAGCGGCCGTTGAGCCGGGAACCGGCGCAAAACGGCCCGCTGTCGGCAAGGAAGGTGGCTTCGAACTGGCCGGTATCGGTGTCGGGCGTAACCAGCAGCGCCGCGAAATCCATCGCCTTGCGGCTGAGCGGATACTGGCATTTGCACACCGCTTTCTTGGCACAGAAGATCAGCCTGGCGAACTGCCCGCGCATTGCGTCCGGCCGGGTCGCGAGCCAGGCGCGTTCTTCGAGCGTACAGCTGGCGCCGGTCAGCTCCGGCGCAAGCGGGGCATCATCCCCGACATCAACGCCGAGGCTTCTCACCTGGCTCGCACGCGCCACCAGGGCGACACAGGTGGAGGCATTGTGGCTGATACTGCCGACCAGTCCGCGTGGCCAGGCGGGGGCACGCGCGCGGTTGGTGAGCACCGGACGGGCGGACAGCCCGAGCTTCTCCATCGCCCGATGGGCGGCGACCCGGCCCGCGACATATTCGCGCCGCCGCCGCTCCTCCGCGCGCGGCATCTCTTCAAGCTCGGCCGGAAAGGCCCCGGGGTAGGCAATGCGCGGATCGGTGACCGCCGCCGCCACCGGCCCCGAAGGGCCACCGGCAAGCGCCTCGAAGACCGCTTCGGCGCGGTGATGCGGGCTGCCGGACATCATGGCGCCACCCGTTCGGACCGGCGGCGCATGTCGCGGCGGCGCGCCATGATCGCCTGGCGGTCGAACTCCGGGACACCCGCCCGATCCGCCGGGGGCAGGCGCTGCTGCGCCAGATGGCCGGCCAGATCGCCCAGCAGCGGAAAGCGGAAAAGCGCGTGCGGCGCGGTCCCCGCGAGCCCGTCGAGCGCCCGGATCCGCGCAAGCACCGCCGCCGCCCCACACAAATCGCCACCCAGCGCGAAGAAACTGTCAGCACGACGAATATCGCTGACCCCGAGCACCCCGGACCAGATCGCCGCGATCTCCGCTTCCAGCCCGGCGGCAGGGAGCGGCGCGTCGCCCGGGCCCCCGATGCGCAGCTCCGCGCCGGGCTCCGGCAGCGCGGCGCGGTCGATCCCGCCGGTTTCACCGCGCGGCAGCGCTTCCAGAGCGATGACTTGCGCAGGCAGCATCGGCGCGGGCAGATGCGCCACCAGATCGGCGCGGATCGTGGCAAGGCCGGCCGCCCCCACCGCCTCGACCCAGGCGACGAGCCGGGGCCGCTCGCCTTTCACCGCCACCGCCGCCCGGGAGCCCCCACCGGCGCGGGCGATCCGGGCTTCGATCTCGCCAGGTGCCAGCGTCTCGCCGCAGATCGTGAGGCGGCGCCGGCGGGGACCGAGGCGTTCGAGCAGCCCGTCGGCCCGCCAGCGCACCCGCTCGCCGGTGCAGAACATCTGCGCCTGTTCGCCGGCGTGGCCGGGTCCAGCGGCAAATGGATCGCGCCGGATGCGGCCATCGTCGTCCCCATGGCGCCCCGGCACCCCCGGCCCGCCGATCCAGAGATCGCCCGCCACCCCGACCGGCACCGGCTGCATCGCCTTGTCGAGCACATAGACGCTCTGCCCCGCGAGCGGCCGGCCCAGCGGCCCCGCGCCGCTTTCGCCGCCTTCGATCACATGCGCCATGGTGTAAAGCGCGCTGCCACAAGGCCGGAACAGCCGGACGATCCGGGCATCGGTAAAGCGGCGAAGCTCCCCGGCAAGCGCAGCGCTCACCGGCTCGCCGCCGAGCAGGATCTGTTTCAGCCCCCGAAGTGCCGCCCGCGCGCCCGGGTCGTCGAGGATCCTTTGCAGCATCGCGGGGGAGCCATGCAGCACCGTGACCCGGTGGCGGGTGAGGTCGTCCGCAAGCGAGGCGCCTTGCGCGCCGGACAGGGCCAGCCGGGCGTCTTCACTGACAACCACCACCTGGCCCCCACGGGTCAGGGCACAGAACATCTCCAGCGCCGAGGCACAGGAGCCGGGGCCCGCCAGCCAGGCCCATGTTGTGCCGGGGCATGTGGCGTCGAAGCATGTGGCAACGGGGTCAGCCAGCGCGCCGATCCCGGCGCAGAAGGCCGACAGAGCGCGATGGGTGAGCATGACCGGCCCCGGCACGCCACCGCTCGCATCGGCGGCCCGGGTCACCAAGGCGACCGCCTCCCCGGCAACATCCAGCCCGGGACGGCGCGCATCCGCCCCGCCGCCGATCATCACCGGCACCGCTGCCGAGGGCGGCAGGATCGGGGCAAGCACGAGGTCGGTCACCACCAGCCCGGCGCCCGCATCGCTGATGTGCTGCCGCAGACGCCCCGCCGGCCAGGCCGGATCGAGCGGCAGCCAGGCCGCGCCCGCCTTGAGAACCGCCAGCGCCGCCACCGCCAGATCGAAGGAGCGGGTCAGATACATACCGACCCGGTCGCCCGGCCGGGCGCCTTCGGCGATCAGCCGGTGCGCGAGCCGGTTGGCCCGGGCATCGAGCGCGCCATAGCTCATCTGCCGCCCGCCCGACACCAGCGCCACCCGTTCCGGCGCGCGGTCCGCCTGCGCCTCGAACGCCTGGTGGACCGGCACCGGAGGGTCCGCGGGCTGCGGGCCGTTCCACGCCACCAGCGTCAGGGCGCGTTCGGCGGCAGGCAGCGCCAGCAGCGCGCGCAGCGGCAGCGCCGGGTTCGCGGCGAGATTGTCGAGAAACAGCGCAAGCCGGGCTTCGAGCAGGTCCAAGGCGGCTTCGTCGAGCCTTTGCGCATCGTACCAGAGCCTGAGCCGGTCGCCCTCCGGCGTGAGGGTGAGCGCGGTGCCCGCCACCGGGGCACGGTCGCTGATACCGACCGACGCCATGCCGAAGGCGGTGATCTCCGGGTCGCGGGCAACGAGATCGGGGGCGAAACTGCCCCGCGCCGCCGCCGCGAGATCCGGGGCGAGATCGGCGGCGAGCGCCGCGATGGTGGCTTCTTCGGGCGCCTCGAGCCCGAAGCCCAGCGGAACCCAGGGGCTGACATGGCCCGGATGGGCCTTTGCCCCCGCTACCATCGGCGCAGTCGACCAGGCGAGCCCCGCCCGCCAGTCGCCGGTGCTGTGCAACCCCCAGGCGGTGAGCGCGGCGACGAGTTCCGGGGCAGCCTCCGGGGCAGCAAAGGTTTTGGGCAGCGCAAGCTGGCGGTCGTTCCAGGAGGCAAGGCCCGCGCCCGGCCCACCGCCTGCCCCCCCGCCGGGCCCCGGCCCCGCCAGCGCCAGCCGCGCGGGCCGGAAGCGCGCCAGCCGCGCCCGCCAATGGGGCTCGTCCCGGGCAAGCGCGGCGCGCTCCGCGCTCAGGGCCTTTGCCTCCGCCTCGCCGGGCGAGGCCAGTTCGGCCCCCTCCAGCGCGGCAGGATACAGCGCGACCTGCTGGCCACTGGTGTCGCGAAACCCGCAAAGCCGCACCGCGCCGTCGCTGGAGGCGACGGTCAGGCTTTCCTGTGTCACATGCAGCACCGTGCCCGGTGCCACCGGGGCGACGGTCTCGACCACATGCGCACCGCTCACCAGCAACAGCCGCCCGCCGGCCCTGACCTTGGCGGTGGTCAGCGGATTCCAGAGGCCGCCGAAATCCAGCCCCCGCACCCGGCGCGCCAGCTCCGGCGCGGGCCAGGTGAAGTCAAGCCGCCCGGCCGCTTGCGGCACAATCTCCGGTTTGCTTTTATATTGGCAATCAATATCTTGCGTGGCGGCATTCAGATCTCCCGCCGCCAGCTTGCAAAGCAGCGCATCGAAGCTTTCGAGCCCGGCAGCGCGGCATTTTCCGATCAGCGAAGCGGCGGTCTCCTCCGGGCCGATGGCGACGGATTGCTGCACCAGCACCGGCCCGCCCGGGATATGCCAGACAACCCCATGTCTCGTGGCGCCGGCGAGAAGCGCCCCGGCGGGCGGAGCCGCAGCGCCGCAATCCGGCTGCGGGCCGTCGTGAAACCGCAGCGTGCCGCGGCGCACCGCAGCCCGCGCAGCCTCCGGCGGCACCGCGGGCACCGGGGGCACCGGCGGGCCGGAGGCCAGCAGCAGCCACTCCGCCTCGCCGCCCGCCTCCAGGGCCCCGATCCTGTCGGCCACCGGAAGCCCCGCCGCCCCGGCCCAGGCCCGCACCGCCCCGCTCCGGCTGGCGACACCCGCAATGACATGCCCGCGCGCCCGCAGCGCATCGCCGCAGCCGATGGTGAAATCGTCGTCACCGGTGATCAGGAAGCTGATCGGGGTCATGGAAACGTCTCCGGGCTCGGGCTCAGCTTGGCGGTTCGATCGGTGCTGGCGGATCCGGCGGACGGGAAAACAGCGCGGCCAGGTGGTGGCGGAGCAGATCGCGGCCAAACCGCCTGGTGTTGCGGTAGCGCTCGGCCTTCGGGTTCAGCAATTTGCGCAGCGACCAGACCACCTCGCCCGCCAGCAGCGAGGCGGTGACGGCCAGCGTGTAGGGCAGACCGTAATTCTTGCGGAAATAGTGAAACCGCGAGTCGAACCAGTATTGCGGCACCCGGTCCCAGCGGCCCATGCCGGTCGCCACGCCGCCGATATGGGTGACCCTGCTTTCGGGCACCGACCAGATCTCCCAGCCGGCGCGCTTGATGCGCAGGCACAGATCGGTCTCTTCGAAATAGAGAAAGAAGCTCTCATCGAACAGCCCGACCGCGTCGAGCGTGGCCTGGCGGAACATCACCGAACTGCCCGACACCCAGTCCACCTCGCGCCGCTCCAGCGCAACCGGCGACGGCTCGCGGCCGCGGTCAAGGAGCCGCGAGAGCACGTTGGTGCGGGCGGCATCTTCGAATTCGCGCAGGATCGAGGGAAAGCGGAACGCGCCATAGGCGGGGGTGCCGTCAGGGGTCAGGATCAGGCTGCCGGCCGCGCCCGCCCTGGGATGCGCCTCCATGAAGCCGGCCAGCGCACGGATCGCGCCCGCCTCGGGCACCGCGTCGGGGTTCATCAGGTAAACGTAATCCGGCTTGCGCCCGCCGGAGAGGCCCGCGCGGATCGCATGGTTGTTGCCCGAACCGAAGCCGCCGTTGTGCCCGGTGCGCTGCACCCGGATGCGGCCTTCTTCGGCCCAGCCCCGTTCCGCCGCGACGGCCTGAAACTGCTCCCAGGAACCGTCCTGTGACTCGTTGTCGACGATGACGATCTCGCCATCGAGCCCTTCCATCTCGCGCGCCGCGCCAAGGGCCGCCTTCACCGCCAGCTCCGCGGTGCGGAAATTCAGGATCACCGTCAGGATCGAAGGGTTGTTCACTGTATTCACTCCTTGCCCGGTTGCTCGTCCGGTTGTTCGTCAGGCCGCGCTTCGGGCCGCGCTTCGGGCCGCGCCTCGGGCCGCTCGTCCGGTTGCGCATGGCCGTTCCGCCGAAAGGGCTTGTCCGGGTGTTCAAGCGCCGCGTCAATGCGGGCGCGAAGATAACCGCCGACAGTGCCGACATTGGGCGGCAGCACCATGGTGCCGTGGTCGCCCGGCATTTCGGCAATTTCGAGCTTTGGCAGATAGTCGCGCCAGCCGTTGTCTTCGCCCGGAAGACGTTTCTGCACGGTGGCAGAGCGCCCGCCGCCCGGCCCGTCGCGCCGGCCGGGGGCCGGGCGCAGCAGCACGGTGGCCGCGCGGTATGGCACCGGCTCCCAGGCGGCCAGCGCGTCGTGGAAGGCCGCTTCGGCCGCGCTGGCATGGCGGGCACCTTCGGCGGCGGCCTGCTTGCGGCCACTCCGCCGCCCGGCCACAGCGCGCGGCCCCTTGCGGCGGGGACCGGCGGGCAAGATCCGCGCCCGGTCGAGGCGGCCGGGCACCGGGCCCTGCCCGGCGGCGCTGTCGAGCAGCAGCACCAGCGCGGCCGCATCGCCCGCGGCCTCCAGCGCCCGGGCGATCTCCAGCGCGACGATCCCGCCGCCGGAGAACCCGCCCAGCACATAGGGCCCTTCGGGCTGCACCTGCCGGATTTCGGCAAGGCAGGCGGCGGCGGCCTCGGCGACGCTGCCGTAACAACCGCCGCCCGGGCGACCGGTGGCCTGCACCCCATGGACCGGCCTGTCCTCGCCAAGGATCAGCGCCAGATGGCGCAGGTTCTGCACCGGGCCGGAGGGCTCTGCGACCAGAAAGACCGGCGTCGCCCCCGGCCGGGAGGAGCGGGCGAGCGGCACCAGATGGCGGAACGCGGCGCGCTTCGCGGCAGCATCGCCACCCGGCGCCGGTAGGCCCGCGGGGGCCTGCGGCTCTGCCTCTTCCACCCCGGCGACAAGCGCGTCGAGACCGGTCGCGGTGAGGCAGACATGGGCCCGCTCCAGCGCCAGCGCCCGGGTGAGCGCCCCGAAGCTTTCGCCCGGGCGGATGCCCTGACCGGCGCCCCCGGCCAGCCGGGCCCGGGTGGCGCTGCGGAGCGGGGGCATAGCGGCCAGTCTGCTGAACGGCGCCTGCGGCGGCGCGGCGGCCTCCGCAGCTTCGTCCACGGCAGCCTCCGCAGGGGCCTCAGCGGGGGCTGCGGCTTCCTCCGCCGGTATCAGGGGCCGCATTTCGAGCCCTTCGACCTCCACCAGCACCCGGCCGTCGAGATCGCAGAGCGACATGTCGAACCGGGCGCTGCCGGTCGCGGGCGCACCTTCGGGGCGACGCACCCAGCAGGCCAGGTCGCCCGGCAGCGGGTGAAACACCCGGATGGCATCGCACCCTGCCGCCAGCCAGGGGGTGTCGGCGGCCCGATCCGGCGCAAGCTCCATGGCCCAGCCTGCCGCGAGGTCGAACAGGCCGGGATGCAGCAGCATCCCCGGCGCAAGCGTTGCCGCAGCCGCCTGCGGAAGCACCAGCCGCGCCAGCCCTTCGCCGGTGCCAAGCACCGATTCGCGCAAGGCCCGCCATGCCGGTCCGAGCGAAAGGTGAAGCTCCTGCGGCAGAGAAAGATGCCCCCCCGCCGGGGCCGCCCTGGCGGTGTCGTGATCGGCCCGCAGGGCGACCGCCTCGAGATGCACCCGCCCCGGCGGCGGCGCATCGAGGTGACGGATCTTGCCCTGCGCATGGGGCACATGGGTCAGCCGCGCCTGCGCCCCCCGGGGCGGGCTGTGCAGACCGAAGCGCCAGCCCCCGCCGCTGCGGCGCATCCGGACGGAAGACTGCGCCACCCGGCCCCGGGGCGCGCGGAACGGGTGGTCGAGGGTGAGCCCGGTGATCTCGAAGGGCAGCGCGCCGCCTTCGGCCACAAAAGCCTCTGCCGCCAGTTCGGCCACGCCCGAAAGCGGCATCAGCCCCACACCGCCCTCGCGGTGCTGGTCGAGCACCCAGGCCCGGTCCGCCTCCCAGCGGGTGCGGTAGCTGCGCATTCCATCGGCATCGAACCCGGCACTGTCCAGCAGCGGGGCCGCAACCGGGGTATCAACCGGGGTCTGTGGGGCATGGCCCGGGTCCGCCGGAGCGGGCGCCGGGGCGAACATGCCGGTCTCCGCCCGGGGCCCCCAGCCGATGGAGACCACCCGGGTCTTGCCGCCCCGGCGGCTGGCGGCAAAGGCGTCGAGCCAGGCATCGGCGGCGCTCAGGGCCAGCTCGCCCGGCCCGCAGAGCGCCGGGGCCACGGAGGAGAACAGCACCATGAGCCCGGTCGTCCCGTCAGGCAACAGCGCGTCGAGCACCCGCAGCCCGTCAATCCTGGGGGCGAGCACCCGCCCGATCGTCTGCGCATCCTGCGCCATGAGGGGGGTGGCGTCACACAGCCCGGCGGCGTGGACCACACCGTCGATCCGGCCATGGCTTTCGGTCATATTGTCCACCACCTGTCGCATCGCCGCGAGGTCGGTCACATCGGCACAGGCGATCGTGATCTCGCCACCCTGGGCTTCCAGCGCCTCAACCCCACGGATCGCTCTTGCGATGCGGTCGTCCGGCGGGCTGCGGCGCAGCACCTCCGCCCAGCTTGCGCGCGGCGGCAGCGCCAGCCGGTCGGCCAGCACCACCCGCGCCCGCGCCTCGCCCACCAGCCCGCTGGCGATGTCGAGACCGGGGCCGCCGAGGCCGCCGGTGATCAGATAACTGCCCCCCTCGCGGAAGACCGGCGCGGCGACGGTGTCGGTTGCGGCATCGGTTTCGGCGGAGCCAGCGGCAGGCAGCGGCTGCCTGCGCCATTGGCGCAGATAGCGCCGCGCACCGCGCAGCGCCGCCACCCCGTTCGAGGGTTCGGCCAGCAGTTCTTCCAGCAGGCGGAGAGTGAGCGCCTCGTCGCCGGGCCGGGCCGCAAGCCCGCGCAGCAGGCCCTTGCGGGTATGCTCCGGCGCCTGCGGGTCCAGATCGAGCACCGCACAGCTCACCCCGGGCAGTTCCCGCGCGATCACACCGGCAGCGGCGACGAGCGGCGCCGTCTCGGGACAGGCCAGCCCTTCGCCGTCGAGCGCGACCGCGCCGCGGGTCACAGCGGTTATCGGACGCGGGCCGGGCAGACCGAGCGCCCCAAGCGCCTGCGCCAGCCAGGTCAGGCTGAAGAAACCCTCGTCCAGACGGGTGTTGAAGGCGTCCGACCCCGGGCGGGGCCGCGCCTGCCGGGTGGCCCCCCAGAAATGCGCGATCCGGTCCGGCAACAGCCCGGCCTCGCCGAGCGCCCCGAACAACGCGTCATAGCCCGCGCGGCCCTGTTCGGGCATCAGCGTGAAGCGGCGCTCGTCAAGGCGGGCAAACCCCCCGCCGGGGAAGACCCGCACCACCTCATGCCCCGCCGTTTCGAGCCGCTCCGAAACCGCGCGGGCAATGCCCTCGCCGTCTTCGAAAAACAGCCAGCTCTGGCGCGGCACATCATCGAGACCGCGCGACAGATCCTGTTCACAGGCGGCATAGCTCGGCATCCAGGCCGCGCGCCAGCCCCAGCCGTCGCCCCGGGTATCGGCCCGAGTGTCGCCCCGGGTGTCGGCCCGGTCTCCGCCCCGGTCGTCCGGCTCCGGCGCGCGGGCGGGGTCCTCCGGCCGCGGCCCGGTCCCGGCCGGACGGCGCCCGCGCTGGAACACATAGCCCGGCAGCGGTACCCGGCGCCGCCTTGCGCCTGCGCGGAACTGCGCCCAGTCCACCGCGAACCCGAGCCCCCAGGCACGCGCCAGCTGGGTGGTGAAATGAAGATCGCCGGGCACCTCTGCCTGCGCGGGTCCGAGAGCGTCGAGCCGGCGTTCGGCCCGCAGCCCCGGGGTCGCGGCCAGACGATCCGCAAGGCCCCTGTCCCAGCCGAGGGTGAGCGCCACGCCCTCCGGCCGGGCGGCAAGGGCAGCGGGCAACGCACCGGGCTCGCTGCCGTCATCGCCCGCGCCGTCCTCCGCGCTGGCCCCCGCATCGGGCTCTGCGCTGGCCCCCGCACCGTCCTCCGCGCCGTCCTCCACGCTGTCCTCCGCACCGGTTCCCACGCTCACCCATGTCTCCATGCACTGCGCCTGAACAGGCGTCAGCCGCGCGCCGGTCCGTGCCGATACCAGCGCGATCCGCGGCGGCGACAGGGCCATGCCGGCGGCAAAGGCGCGCAGCTCCCGGCGCCTTCCGGCGCGCTCGCCGGGCGCGGCTTCGGCCAGCCGCCCCAGAAGATGCGCAAGGCGCACCGCGTCATCGAACCCCATCACCCCGGCCACCACGGCCGCGCCGATCTCGCCCGCACCCTCACCGGCCAGCACCGCAGGCGCAAGCCCCCAGGACATCGCCAGATCTCCCAGCGCCACGCCCAGAATGACCCCCAGCGGCACCCGCAGCGACGGCCGCGCCAGAAGGGCCGCCGCCTCCTTGCCGGGCGCATCGGCCCAGAAAAGCGCGCCCGCCCCCGTGCCCGCGCCCGCGCCCGAGACCGCGTCCAGCACCGCGAGCCCTCGGGCAAACCGGTCGTGAAACACCGGCTCGGTATCGTAGAGCGCCCGCCCGGTGCCGGGACCGGCTTCGGGGGCGCCGGGAAACAGGAACCAAAGCTCCGGCGCGGCGAGCCGCGACTGGGTGAAGACCCGCAAGCTCTCCTCCGCCGCCGCGCCCGCTTCCAGCAGATCCGCGGCTTCGGCATGGCTTCCGGCCACCAGCACCCGGGACCGGCCGAAGCGTTTGCGTCCCTCCATCAGGGTGAAGGCCACATCGGCCAGCGGCTGCCCGGGATGGGCCCGAAGATGCGCCGCCAGCCGCGCCGACATCGCGTCGAGCGCGGCATCGGTCCGGGCCGAGAGCACGACCGGCTGGAACGCAAACACCCCCGGTTCCGGCTGCGCCTGCGCCGGGGCCTGTTCCAGCACCACCTGCGCAGTGGTGCCGTCAGCATCCAGAACATGGACCAAGGCACGACGCGGCCCCGCGCCTTCGGGCCAGGGCCGCACCCCCTGGCTGGCATCGGACGCGCTGGCGGCATCCCCGCTTTCCGGCTCCGCTGCCTCATGGCCGGGGCCTGCCGGGATCTGGCCGCTCTCAAGCGCCAGCGCCGCCCTGATGAGCCCCAGTGCCGAAGCCGCCGCACCGGCTCCGCTCTGCACCGGCCCCATGGCACAGCCCTGCGCCTCCACCCCGCGGGCGCGCCAGGCGCGGGCAAGCCCGGTTACCTCCGCCCGATCACCCTGCGGAGGGGCGCTGCCGTGGCATTCGACATAGCCGATGCTGCCGAGCGCCACCCCGGCCGCATCGAGCGCCAAGCCCACCGCCGCCGCCTGACCGGCCCCACCGGGCGCGGCCCCGTCGGTGCCGAGACCGCTGCCCCTGATCACGGCTTGGATGTGGTCGCCCTGTGCGAGCGCATCTTCCAGCCGGCGCAGCACCACCACGCCCGCCGCGAAACCCGGCGCCCCGCCCCCTTCGCTCTCATCAACGGCCCGCCCATGCCCGCCGGGCAGCCCGGCAGACACCGCTCCCGCAAGCGCCATGTCGCAATCGCCGTCCCTGAGCGCTTGTGCCGCCAGATGCACCCCCGCCAGCGCCGTGGCGCAATCGGCCAGGAGGGTGAGCGAAGGGCCGCTGAGACCAAGCACGCGGCTCACCCGGGCTGACAGGAAATCGCCGCCGCCCTGTGCGCTCGGCCGGGCCGGGCCCGGATCCTCGTCGGGAGCGGGGCTGAATGGCGGATCCTGCCTGAAGAAACCGTCTGCTCCGGCGCCGGCGAATACCCCGATCCGCCCCGCGACATCCTCCGCGCGGTGGCCCGCGTTGTCCATCGCCTCCCAGACGGTTTCGAGAAACACCCGGTGCTGCGGCGCGAGCGCCGCCGCCGCCGGAGAAAGGCCGAATAGCCCGGCATCGACCCCGTCGCCTTCCCCGGGCGGCCGGGCGGCGGCAAGACCACTTGCGGCCTTCCCCGGCAAGCGGTTGCCGCCAGAGGCGCCAGGCGCGGCGGACCCGGGCCGGAACGGCTGCCCGCCACCGCTGGCCAGAACCGCCCCGAAAGCATCGGGCCCCGGGCTGCCGGGCAGGGTCACCGCCATGCCGACAATGGCAATGCCACCCGGCGCGGTGCTGGCAGGTCTGGGTTGCGTCAAAGCCTCGGTCCCATTCTCCGGAGATGCCCGATTGCATAGCAAGAACCCGCATCGAGCCGTAAGAAGCCCGCGGCAAAAGACCGAAAACTGAAGCCAAGGCGCTGAATTACAAGCCAAAACAGTTAATTGACAAATACTGGACAGTTCTTGCTCCGGAAACAATCTGTCCACAGCGCGGCATTTCCCCCCGGGCGAGGATAATGGTCCCGGGCCGCCCCCGCCACGCGCCGCGCCTGGCCGAATCGCGCTACCTTCCGGGGGCCTTTGCCAGGCTTCAGGCAAAAAGGCAGGAGCCCGGCCGCACGGAAACAATCATGGCCTTCCCCTAGGGATTGTTGCAAGAACCGCAACGATCTGACCACGCCAGCCGCAAACCCGCCAGATCCCGGTTTCATTCCGGCGCCAATCGGTGGATAGGGTCTGCAACAGAGCGGACGCCCCGCGCCGCTCCCCCGGGTTCAGAAAGGCGGCACATCCCGTGAAGTTCCATTTCGACGACAAGACGATTGCGGTCAACGTTGCCACCCGCGACGCCCTCGCCGAGGCCGTGACGGCGCGCTGGAAGGCGGGTGAAGGTTTCGCGCTGGCGACGATCAACCTCGACCACCTCGCCAAGCTGGAGACCGACCCCGGTTTCGTGGCGGCCTATGCGGCGCAGGATTTCGTGGTCGCCGACGGCTGGCCGATCGTGACGCTCACGCGGCTCTCGGGCGCGCCGGTGGAGCTGATGCCGGGCTCCGACATGGTAGAACCGCTTTGCACATGGGCGGCGAAGGCCGGGGTGAAGGTGGGGTTCGTCGGCAGCCACGACCAGTCGCTGGCGGATGCGAAACGGGTGCTCGAAGCCCGGGTGGCGGGGCTCGAGGTGGTCTATACCCATGCGCCGGCGATGGGGTTCGACCCGGAGGGGGACGCGGCGGCGGAAATCCTCGCGGCGCTCACCGAAGCGGGCGTGGGCATGTGTTTCCTCGCCCTCGGCGCGCCGAAACAGGAACAACTCGCCGCGCGCGGCCGCAAGCTTGCACCCACGGTAGGCTTTGCCTCCATCGGCGCCGGGCTCGACTTTTTCGGCGGTCATCAGGTCCGCGCGCCGCGGCTTGCGCGCCGGCTCAGGGTCGAATGGCTCTGGCGCGCGCTGACCTCGCCGCGCCGGATGGTGCCGCGTTATTGGCGCGCGGGCAGGCTTTTGCCCCGGCATATGCGGGAGGCCCGGCGGCAGCGGCGGGAGGCGCTTCGGTAACAGTGCCCGGAGGCAAGGCCCTTGCGGGTGGCAGGCGCCGGATCCTGAGTATTTGAACCAGGAAAAAGAGGGCTTTGGGGAGGCGCAGGAAGCGCCGGGCTCATTTGTATTCGATGAGCGTCGCGCGGCGGGAGGTCAGGCGGGCTTTGTAGAATTTCAGCACGCCCAGAGCCTCGGGGATCTTGCCGAGGGTGAGGAAGAAAGCCCATTCCCAGGAAAAGCGTTTGGTGAGGCCGCGGGCGCGGGCGAGACGGGCGATTTGCAGCGGGTAGAGGGCGAGCGGGAGCAGGCCCCAGGGGCCGAAGAGCAGCAGCGCGAGCAGTGTGACGAGCGGCAGGGCGAGGCCCCAGACGAGCGCCCGGCGGGTTTCAGCGACCCAATGGCCGTGGGGCCTGCCGTGGAGCCAGGCGCCTTCGGCGAAAGCGTGGCCGGCGCGGCTCACGCGTTTCCACCACTGGCCGAAGCGCAGGATGGCGGCGTCATGGGCGGTCATCTCGGCGTCGAGGCGCCAGATTTTCCAGCCATGGCTGCGCAGGCGCAGGCAGAGGTCGGGCTCTTCGCCGGCGATCAACTCCGGGTTGTAGCCCCCCACCTCCCTCAGCGCCGCGTAGCGGGCGAGCGCGTCACCGCCGCAGGCTTTGGCCTCGCCCACGGGGGTGTTCCATTCATCGTCGCAGAGCCGGTTGTAGACGGAGTTTTCCGGGTGGATCTCACGCCGCCGGCCACACGCGATGGCGGCCTCGGGGTGGGTGTCGAGGAAGGCCTGCGCCGTCTCGATCCAGCCCGGTTCGAGCACGCAATCGCCATCGACAAGCTGGACGTAGGCGGGTGGGTTTTCCGCTAGCGCGTCGAGCCCGGCATTGCGGGCGCGCGCGGCGGTAAAGGGCTGCGACATGTCGAGCGGCACCACCTCGGCGCCAAGGCGCTTTGCCGCTTCGGGAGACCCGTCGGTCGAGCCGCTGTCGACATAGATCACCCGGCCGGTCTGGCCCGACAGGCTGTCGAGGCAGGCGATCAGCCGGGCGCCTTCGTTGCGGCCGATGACGACGGCGGCGATCTTGTTCACGCCTTGTCCTCCGGGGCGGTCTTCGGGGAATACGCCGCCGCGATCGCCGCCACGTCCGGGCGCCAGTCGGGCTGGGCGATGCCGTAGACCGCGCCGATCCGGGTGCAGTCGAGCACCGAATTGGCGGGGCGCTCGGCCGGGGTCGGGAAAGCGTCGGAGGAGACCGGTTCGATCCGGGGTGGGTTCGGCGTGGCCGCGAGGATCGCCTCGGCGAAAGCGTTGCGGGCCACCGGCGGTTGGCCGGCGAAGTGGAACAGCCCCGCGGTGCCCCGGCCCTCCTCGAAGGCCCGCGCCACCGCGAGGCAGGCTTCGGCCACGGCGCGGGCGGGCGTCGGGCTGCCGCGCTGGTCGTCGACCACCTTGAGCACGTCGCGCCCGGCGGCGAGCCCCAGCATGGCGGTGACGAAATTCTTCGCCTCGCCGTCATAGACCCAGGCCGTGCGCAGGATCACCCCCTGGCCGCCGGCGGCCAGCACTTCACGCTCGCCGTCGAGCTTCGACTGGCCGTAATAGCCCAAGGGGCCGGTGGGGTCGTCCTCGGTCCAGGCCCGCGTGCCCGCGCCGTCGAAGACGTAATCGGTCGAGATATGCACGAAGGGCACGCCTTTTGCCGCCGCCGCCCGCGCCATCGCGCCGGGGGCGGCGGCATTGACCAGATGCGCCACTTCGCGGTCGGTTTCGGCGGCATCCACGGCCGTATAGGCGGCGGCGTTGATCACCGCGGTGACATCGGCCTCGGCGATCCTCCGGGCGCAGGTTTCGGGGTCGGTGAGGTCGGCCTCGTCCTGCCCGAGAAACCGCGCCGCGATCCCCTCCGCCTGCGTCACCGCCATCAGCGCCTTGGAGACCTGCCCGCCCTTGCCGAAAACCAGAAGCCGCATCAGCCCTTCCCCAGCCGCACGCCGACACCCTTGCGGCCCTGCAACGGGCGCCACCACTCCTCGTTGTCGAGATACCAGCGCACCGTCCGGCGCAACCCCTCGTCGAGGGTCAGCGACGGCACCCAGCCGAGTTCGGCGGCGATTTTCGACGCGTCGATCGCATAGCGGTGATCGTGGCCGGGACGGTCGGTGACATAAGTGATGAGCGCCTCATGGGGCGCGGCGCCCGGGCGTTCTTCGTCGAGAATGGCGCAGATCATCTTCACAAGATCCAGGTTCTTCGCCTCGGCATTGCCGCCGATATTGTAGCTCTCGCCGAGCCGGCCCTTGTCGAGCACGGTGAGCAGCGCGGTGGCGTGGTCCTCGACATGGAGCCAGTCGCGCACGTTTTCGCCCTTGCCATAGACCGGGATCGGCTTGCCCGCGAGGGCGTTCAGCACCACCACCGGGATCAGCTTTTCGGGGAATTGATAGGGGCCGTAATTGTTGGAGCAATTCGACAGCACCACCGGCAGCCCGTAGGTCTCGCCCCAGGCGCGGACGAGGTGATCCGAGGCCGCTTTCGAGGCGGAATAGGGCGAGTTGGGGGCATAGGGCGTGGTCTCGGTAAACTTGCCGCTGTCGCCGAGCGTGCCAAACACCTCATCGGTCGAGATATGGTGGAAGCGGAAACCTTCGGGGCGCCCCTGCCCCTCCCAATACCCCCGCGCCGCCTCCAGCAGGTTGAAGGTGCCGGTGATGTTGGTTTCGATGAAATCGGCGGGGCCGTCGATCGAGCGGTCGACATGGCTTTCGGCGGCCAGATGCATCACCCGGTCGGGCTTGTGGTCGGCAAACACCCGGTCGAGCGCCGCGCGGTCGCGCAGGTCGACATGCTCGAAGGCATAGGCGGGGTTGTCGGCGACGGAGGCAACATTGGTGAGGCTGCCCGCATAGGTCAGCGCGTCAAGGTTCACCACCGCGTCGCCGCGGGCGATGGCCTGGCGCACGACGGCGGAGCCGATGAAACCGGCGCCGCCGGTGACGAGAATTTTCATGTCGGTTACTCCCGGTTGAAGGGCGATGTCCAGTCCCTGAAGGCGGGAGCGGCGGCATCCTTGGCCGAGATCGTGGCGGCCTCCGGCGCGATGCCCCAGTCGATGGCAAGGTCGGGGTCGTTCCAGGCGACGGCGCCATCGGCCGCAGCGTCGTAATAGGCATCGACCTTGTATTGCACCAGCGTATCGGGGGTGAGGGTGACGAAGCCGTGCAGAAAACCGCGCGGCACGAAAAGCTGGTTGCCCGCCTCGGCAGAGAGCTCCACCGCCACCCAGCGGCCGAAACCGGGCGAGCCCCGGCGCACGTCCACCACCACGTCGCGGATCGCACCGGAGATCACCCGCACGAGCTTCGCCTGGGCCGACGGCGGCGCCTGAAAATGCAGCCCCCGCACCGTGCCGGGGGTGGCGGAAAGGCTTTCGTTGTCCTGCACGAAATCGGCGTCGATCCCCGCGTCCGCGAAGCGGCGGCGGCTCCAGGTTTCCGCGAAATACCCCCGCGCATCGCCAAACCGGGTGGGGGTGAGCAGCTTCACCCCGTCCAGCGACAATTCTTCGACCTTCATCCGAAAACCTCCACAGCCCCACCGGTTCAAATCTGCCCGGCGGCCTTTTGTTACGCCCAAATCGCTGCCGCGTCATGGCAGGGCGCGCCGGCTTTTGGGGCGGGTAGCGGAAAAAGACTGTTTCTTCCAGCGAAATCAGGGGCACGGGGCTGGATGTGTCGGACCGAAGGCCCGCCAAACACCTGAGCCACGGGCCCGCCACGCACCTGGGCCGCAGGTATGGCCAATGCCGGGAAAGGCGCCGGGCACGAACGGGACGGACGGGATACCCCTCTGACTTCCAAAGAAAACACGGTGTTGAGACATGGGCGCCAATTCCCTGCCCAAAGGCGGGTTTCCAAGCCTCACGCGCGCCCCGCAAACGCCCCCAACCCCCGGAAAAGGCATCACCGAGCGGGGTTTTACGCCTGTGAAGGGTACCGGGCACCAAGGCGCCATACCGCCCCCGACCTCGCCTGCCAACCAGACAAGGCATTGATTTACAATGGAAACAAATTGATACCCTACATCCGCCCCGGCTCCCGGCTTCAGTAGTCCTTCTCGAAATACACCCCGATCCCGGTCTCGCCATCCGAATTCACGCTGCCGCGCGCGGTGATGTCGGGGGTGAGGGTGAGATTGAGATTGACCTCCGCCTGCCCGTCCGCGCCGACGGTGACGTCGGTGTAGATACTGTCCGAAATACGGGTGCCCGCCCGCATTTCGAGCTCGCCGCTCTCGTCGGTGGTGACGTCGAGATCGTCGAGCCCGAAATCCTCGCGCAGCCGCCCGATGGTCCCCGAACCGCCCTGGCCCGACAGCGTTGCCACGGCGGAGGCGAGTTTCAGCGCCTGGAAGGCGGAAATCTGGTCGAGGCCGCGGCCAAAGACCAGGCGCGCGAGGATCTCGTCTTCCGGCAGGTCCGGCGAGGAGGTGAATTTCACGCTCGGGTCGGAAGCTGACCCTTCGATCGAAATCCGGATGATCACGTCCTCCACCTGCGTGACCGCCAACAGCTTCAGCGCCGGGTCGAGACCGCCGCGCAACGACACCGACCCCTCCGTGAGGTCGAGCCGGTTGCCGAGAATGTCGAGCCGGCCGCGGATGAGCTGCACGCCCCCGGTGGTGACCATGTTGGCCGTGGTGCCGCCCAGGGTGATGCGGCCGCCGAGTTCCGCATCGAGCCCGCGGCCGCGGATGAACACCGATGTTGGCGCGTCGATGGTGATGCCGAGCCCATAGGCCGTACCGCTACCGCCCCCGCCCCCGCTTTTGCCGGTCAGCCCGGCGCGCGCCTGGGTCGCGCGCACGTCGCGCGGGCTGCCCACATGGCGCAGGCCGTCAAGCGAACCGTCGACGCCGAAACCGGTCTCGGGAATGCGCAGCTCGACCTTGCCGAGCCGCAGCCCGCCGGTGATGCTCGCCCCTCCGGTGAGCGGGCCGGTCACCGCAAGATTGCCGTCAACGGTGAGGTCATAGAGGCTGGCGTCGCGCAAGCCCACCGAGATGAGCGCGATCGACAGATTGCTGCCATGGGGCGGGTTGAGCGAGACCGGTCCGCGCAGGGTGATCCGCCCGCCGGAGGAGACGCCGGCGCTCAGCTCGAGACTGGCCTGGTTGCCACCGAGGGTCACCCGCGCCGTCATCGGCGAAAGCGAGATCCCCACCGCCGGCAGCGCCATGCGCGCGCCATCGCTGCGGATCGTGCCGGAGAGCGAGCCAAGGGCGAACGGCCCCGAAAGCGCGAGATCGTATTGCGCCATGCCCGACAGCGCCCTGGGCGCGATGAAATCGTTGGCAAAAGCAAACGGTGCGCGGCCCCGAAGCATGAGATCGGCCGTCGCGGCATCGGCAGCCAGCGTGCCGGAGATGCGGTGCGCCGTCCCGCCGGGGCCGTCGCCCGAGATGTCGAGCCGCCAGCCCGCGTCGCCAAGCGCTGCCGTGCCCTTCGCGGTGAAGGCGCCGGGAAGCTGCGGCACGAAGACGCCGAGATCTCGCAGCCGCGCGGTCAGGTCGACCCGTGGCTGGCCCTGCGGAGTGGAGCCGTTGGCGGCGATGTCGAGTTCCGGCGTCCTGAGGGTGAAGCGGTCGACGAACAGCGTGCCCGCGCCGTCGCGCCGCAGCGCAAAGCCCGTCTGCGAGGCACCGCCGAACAGCCGGTCGGCATTGCCAAGACCGAGGCCAAGCCCCTGCGTGGTGCCGCTGCCTTCAAGGCTGAAGGCCCCGCTGCCGAGGTCATAGGACGCGGCGGTATCGAGCCGGGCGGCGCCCGTGAGCTTCACCCCGGCCACACCGGCAAAGGCGGCAAGGCGCTCGGCGCTCGCGCCGAGCTTGCCGCTGACGGCGGTGATCTGTTCCGGCCCGTCCGGACCGGTTTCGGCGCGCCCGTCGAAATCCACCACCGTGCCGCCGGGGCCGGTGGCGTCGAGCGTGAGATCCCAGGCGGGGCTCTCCTGTTGCAGGGCGCGGGCCTCCAGCGCCACGGGGCCGCTCAGCCCGTCGTCCAGCAGCTCGGCGTCGGGCATGTCGACACGCAGCGCAAGCTGGCTGCCGGTGGCCGCGAGCCAGCCGGTGCCGGAGAGGCTCGCGCCGGGCGCGGCGAGGGTCAGCCGGTCGATCCTGGTGCCCTCATCATTGCGGGCGGCGGCGAAGGCAAGCCGGCTCTCGCCGGCAAACAGCCGGTCGAATTGCGCGTTGCCGATGCCGATGTCGCGGGTGGCGCCGCTGCCCTCAAGGCTGAAGGCCCCGCTGCCGAGGTCATAGGACGCGGCGGTATCGAGCCGGGCGGCGCCCGTGAGCTTCATCCCCGCCACACCGGCAAAGGCGGCAAGGCGCTCGATGCCGGCACCAAGGTTGCCCCTGACGGTGGTGATCTGTTCGAGCCCGCGCGGGCCGGTCTCGGCGCGCCCGTCGAAATCCACCAGCGCACCGCCGGGGCCGGTGGCGTCGAGCGCGATGTTCCAGGCGGTGCCCTCTTGCAGCGCGCGGGTCTCCAGCGCCACCGGGCCGCTCAGCCGGTCGTCCAGCAGCGCGACGTCGGACATGTCGAAGCGCAGGGCAAGCTGGCTGCCTGTGGCCGCGAGCCAGCCGGTGCCGGAAAGGCCCGCGCCCGGCGCAAGAAGCTCCAGCCGCTTTATCTCCGTGCCTTCGGCACCCCGGGCCGCGGCAAGCGCCAGCTGGCTTTCGCCCGCGAACAGCCGGTCGAACTGTTCGTTGCCGATGCCGATGTCGCGGGTGGCACCGGTGATTTCCACGTCGAACGGCCCGCCGGGCAGCGCCGCTTCGCCGGCGATGGCGAGCCGCGCGGCGCCGGAAAGATCCTGTCCCGCAGCCGGCGCGAACCGGGCGAGGTTCTGCGTTTCGAGCACGACCTTGCCCGAGACGGCGAGTTCGAGCTGATCGACCAGTGTGTCGAGGGTCACGTCGCCGGTGAGGCCGAAATCGCCGCCGTCGAGGGCGAGGTTTTCGAAGCGGAGGGTCTCGCCGCTGGTGCGCACAAGGTCGAAACTGCCCGTCAGGTCCGGGCCGATGGCGGCGGCGGGGCTGTCGGGGGCGCCGCTGAGCCCCAGCGCGGTGACATCCACATGGCCACCGAAAACCGGCACGCCGTTTTCGTCAGCGGAAATCTGGCCACGGCCGATGAGGCGGGCGGTTTCGAGCTTCAGATCCGGGCGCGAGAGCTTGTCGAGCGTGACTTCGGCGCGCCAGTCCTCGCCCTGCGCGGCGTCATGACTGAAGCTGAGCGCGATCCCCTCGACCGAGGTCGGATCGCCCCCCAGAGGCAGAAGCACCGCACCGCCGCCGGGGGCGGCAACCTTGCCCGCAAGCGCCACCCGTTCGGGCCAGCCGCCGGGACCGATCAGCGCCGAGCCGGAGAGGGTGAGCGCCTCCGCGCCAATGTCGAGCGTCGCAAGGTCGAGCATCCCCGCCGTATCCTGCCGCCCGGCCACCGCAAGCCGCACATCCTTGCCGAAAAACGCGCGGTACTCCTCGGCGAGCAGCGCCGTCGGGTCGCCTTCGAGCTTTGCGGTGAAGTCGAGCGGCGCATCGGGGCTCTTGCGCAGGAGCGTCACCCGGCCGCCGATGCGTTCGGACCCGTTGGTGGCCAGCGTGAGTTCGGCGGCATAGTCGTCCACCGGCCCGGTGCCTTTCAGTTCGAACGACAGCGGCGCGCCGCCGGGCAACCCGGTGAGCCGCGAGACGATCCCGCCCGCGCCTTCGTCAAGGTCGAGATCGAGCTTCAGAACCCGGGTTTCGTTGGAATAGCCGGCGGCAATGGCGAAGTTGCCCTGCTCGCCGTCGATCCGTTGCAGCGCGATCCGGGCATCGCCCGCGCCGTCCTCCAACTGGCCGCCACCTTCGAGCCGGAAGCTCGCGCCGACCCCGAGCAGGGGCTCGCCGAGCACCAGGGTTTCGGCGGAAATCTTGCCGATGCTGATCGACACCGGCAGTTCCGGCAGCGAAAACGCGCTCGCCGCGGGCTCCGGCCCGTCGCTCACCGCGACCGGTGCGCGGACGATCTCGATCCGTTTGGCCGAGAGCGACTGCACGTCGAGCCGTCCGACCAGCAGCGCCGAGCGGGTCCAGTCGAGCTGCGCACCTTCGATCGACAGCCAGACGCCCTCGTCGTCGGAGATCGTCAGCCGCTGCATCGTCGCCTGCGACGACAGCGCCCCCGCGAAGCCGGTCACCTCCACCCTGCGGCCGGCAGCCGAAAGCTTGTCCTGCAACAGGTTTTCGAGGAAGGTCTTGTCGTCGACCTCCTCTTCGGCAAAGGCCGGGGCGACCGCGAGACAGGCGGCGAGAAGCGGGGCGTAACGGCGGCGCATGGTCAAAACGCCTGCCCGATTCCGAGATAGAGCTGCACATCCTCGTAGGAGTCGAGCGAGGCGCCCGGCCCCGAGACCGGCACCGCCACGTCGAGCCGGATCGGCCCCATGCCGGTGTCGTAGCGCAGGCCGACGCCGGCGCCCACCTGCCAGTCGGACCCGTCAAGGAAGCTTTCCGCCCCCACCTGCGCGGCATCGGCAAAGCCGACCACGCCGATGGCGTCGGTCACCTTGTAGCGCACTTCCGCCGAGCCGCCGAGGAAGGCCATGCCGCCGACGATGTCGCCATTGCCGAGCTCGACCCCCATCGACTGATAGGGAAAGCCGCGCACGGTGCCGCCGCCGCCGGAATAGAACAGGAAGTCCGAAGGCACATCCGCCGCCGAAGGCGCCGCCACATAGCCCGCCTGAACCCGGCCCGCGAGCACCAGATCGCCATCGTTGAAGCCCAGATAGCTGCGCGCGTCGAGCCAGCCGCGGGCGCCAAAGGTTTCACCCTCGAATTCGTAGAACGGCTCCGCCTCGGCCTTCACATAAAAACCGGAGGTCGCATCGAGCGGATTGTCGCGCTTGTCCCATGTGAGGCTCGCCGGCAGCGACAGGAAGGAGAAATCGCGCTCGCCGAAAGCGTCTTCGGCATGGACATAGTGATAGGCAAACGCCGCCTCGCCCTCGAGGCCCGGCGCGAAGATACGGTGAACCCCGGCACCGCCGCCGCCGCCGTATATCGTATAGCCCGGATCCTTGATATAGCCGCCTTCGAGCAGAACGAAAGCGTTGTTGTCGGTGCCGAAGGCGGCGGGGATGTCGAGCCGGGCGGTGGCCTCGGCGTCGAGCCCGTCAAGCTCGGCGTCGAGCCCGGAAAGCTCGGCATCGAACCGGAAGCGCTCGGCGCCGCCAAAGAGGTTGCGGTGCATCCAGTAGCCCGAAAGCGTCAGCCCTTCGAAAGAGGCAAGCTCCGCGCCGACGCCGAAGCGGCGCGGCTTCTGGTCGGCGAGCGCCACGGCAATATCCATCGTGCCATCGGGGCCCAGCGCCTCTGCCTCGGTGATGGCGACGGACGAGAAGGCGCCGGTGCGCCGCAGCCGGTTGGCGGCGGCCTCGACCTTGGCCGGCGCGTAGACCTCGCCGGTGGGCAGACCCGCGATCCGCTGCACCCGCTCGGCGCGCACCGCCGAAGGCGTGGTCTGGACCAGATCGCCCAGAATCACCCGCGGCCCGGGGGCGAGACGGATGTCGGCGTCAAGGGTCTGGGCGGGGTGATTGGCCGTGACCCGCTGCGAGGCCAGCGCCGCCTTCGCGTGGCCGGCATCGCGCCAGTCGGACACCGCCGCCTTGACCGCTGCACGCACCGTGGCGCTGGCCGCCACCTCGCCGCTGCGGAAGGCGGAGGGCAGCGTGGTGCCCGGGGCGAGCGGGGCGACCGAAACCCGGCCGAAGCGGAAACGCGGGCCGGGGTCGACCGAAACCTCGACCTTGCCGATATGCGCAGGCGCCGCGAAAGGCGACATCGACGCGGCCTCGCGGCCATCGACAAGGATGCGCACCACACCGCCATAATAGCCCTCGGCGTAAAGCGCATTCACCATCCGGGCATAATCGGCGCGCGCCGCGGCCAGCACGTCGCGCGGGTCGCCCGCCTCGCCCTCACCGCGCTCCGCCTGCGCCGCATGAAGCAGCGAAGCGTTTTCGAGCGCTCCTGTGAGCGCCTCGCCTGCCCCGTCGTCGCCGCCACCCTGGACGGTGAAACTCAGCTCCTGCGCCGGAACCGGAAACGCGGCGAGCGCCAGTGCGAGACCGGCAAACCGGGAGAAACGTTTTGCATTGGACATGACCGGACCCCACACAGATACCCTGATTACGCGCGCTGCAACGCCGTACGCCCGCAACATACCCGGACCGTGCGCCGCATGTTGGCAGCCCCCTTCGCGTATATCTATCGCCCGGAATCGCCGGGAGCAACCGCTTGTTCCGGGCAGCCCGGCGCAGGACGGGGGGGCGGAGGACGACGCCTCTGTTGCGGGGCCGGAATTGTTTCGGGTTTCATGCGGTCCGGCGGTCTGAAGCCTTCCAACGCCGGGCCGGGGGTTTCACACCCCCGGACCCCCGTGGGGTAGTGGGGTATTTGCCCCAGGAAAAAGGAGCGCGCGAAATCCGGGCGGTCAGCCGCGACCGGTCATGCCGGCCTCCGCGAGCAGGCGCGTGACATGAGCGATGACGGCCTTGTCCTGCGCCCCGGAGTCCTGCACCCCGGTTCCGCTCAGCTCGCAAAGCGTGATCTCCGCGGGCGAACGGCGGCCCGGGCGGGCGCCGGAGACGATCTGGCCAAGCTCGGGCGGGGCGGCGGCGAACAGCCCGGCAGCCCGGGCGGCACGCAGTTCGCCGGCGTCGGCGCATTGCGCGACCCGGTCGCAGACATAGAGATCGGCGCGGGCGAGGCAGGCCGGGTCGATCTCGTTCCGGCAGGGCTGGCCGGCACCGGCGGCGGTGATGTGCAGTTCCCTGTGCATCCAGCCGGCTTTCAGAACCGGACTTTGGGCCGGGGTCGCGGTGACCACAAGTTGCGAGCGCCTTACCAGCATTTCCGGGTTGGTGGTGATTTCCACCTCGACGCCAAGCGGCCCGAGGCCCGACACCAGATCGGCGGCGCAGGCGGCAGCCTCCTGCGGGTTGCGGCCGTAGACCAGCACGCGTTCAAACGGCCGCACCAGGTGGGCGGCGCGGATCTGCGCGCCGGCCTGACCGCCTGCCCCGATCACCCCGGCGGTGGTCACCTCTTCCGGCGCGAGATGGCGCGCGGCGACCGCGCCGGTGGCGGCGGCGCGCAGTTCGGCGAGAAAACCACTGTCGGAAAACACCGCCCCGCCCGTGCCCTGCGGCTGCGCGAAGGGCATGGGCCGCCCGGCCGGCTGGCGGGTGTCACCCAGGGCATCGGCGGCCAGGGACGCTTCGATCAGATCGACAAGCCCGAGGTCGAGCCGGACGATCTGCCGGAGTTCGGCTTCCGTCACGATCCGACTGTCTTGCACCATACGCCGTCAACTTTCCCGCCCGTTGCCCCGCCTTGCGGGCACCTGCCGCCCAGAGAACCCGGGAAATCGGGCCAAGTCGTGGATATGGGCGGATTTTATTATGGCAGCGCAAGGCGTTGGGCGCCCAAAGGGCGAAGAGCCCGGGCGCGACCCGGGCGCGGACAGTGCGCGGACAGGGTAACGGCGGGGGCACGGCGGAGACCGGAACCGGGGAGGCGGGAAACAGGCGTGCGAGGATTGGTTCCCTGCGCAAAACAAACGCAGGCCCGACACCCGATTGCCCTGCGCCACGGCCCGGCCTCGCCAGAATCACCCCGGGCCGGGCACCGGTTTCGCTTCGAAACGCCGGGTGCCATGGCGCGGCGGTGTCGCGGCGGATCTGCCGTTTCAGGCGGCGCAGACCGCGTCATGCCGCCGCAGGTTGCCCCGCAAGCGCCGCCGGAAACACATCCGCCCGCCCGAACGCCTGCCCGAATCACATGCGGCAAGCCGGGAAACGGTCACAAAGGGGTCACAATCCTGTGTGGGGCGGCTTTGACCATGTGGTAAATTGCCTGCCCGGCATCAACATTCAAACCTTCGACGCCCGGAATTGCCAAGGAAAACAACCTGTAAACAGAGCGTTTCCGGGAATCCGGCAGAATTTGGGCGCAGGTATGGCAGACATCCGGCGAAACCTGGGCTATGAACGGTCCTGTGTGGTGTTGTTATGGGGGAACCGAGATGACGTTTGAAGCGGGACCGCTCCCGGGCGGGGAAGTCATATCTGTAGGCCTTCCGGTCCGGCACAGCAGGGGCCGCGGGATCGCGGCGGGCAAACTTGTGTTCGACAAGCTGTTTGCGGCCCTCGCCCTGTTCACGCTTGCGCCGGTCATGCTCGCCATCGCGCTCGCCACACGGATCGGCGATCCGGGGCCGGTGTTTTACAGACAAAAGCGCATCGGCCAGAACGGCAGGATGTTCGACTGCATCAAGTTCCGTTCGATGCGGATCGACAGCGCCGAGGTGCTGGCCGATCTGCTGGAGCGCGATCCCGAAGCCCGCGCCGAATGGGAACGCGACCAGAAGCTTGCCGACGACCCGCGGATCCATCCCGTGGGCCGGTTCCTGCGCAAGACCTCGCTCGACGAGTTGCCGCAGTTCTGGAACGTGCTGAAGGGCGACATGTCGATCGTCGGCCCGCGCCCGATCATCCAGGAGGAGGCTGAGCGCTACGGTGTGTTCTTTGCCGATTACTGCGCGGTGCGCCCCGGGATCACCGGCGCCTGGCAGGTCGGCGGGCGCAACCTCACGAGCTATGACCACCGGGTCGCGCTTGATGTGGATTATGTGCGCCATGCCACGCTGCTCGGGGATTTCCGGATCGTTTTCAAGACTTTTGCCGTTGTTCTGACACAAAAGGGTGCGAGCTAGGCGCCTGTCTCAGGGCCGAGTGGGAACAACAGCATGAGCCATGATGAAAGGAGCCCGGTCTGGACCGGCCGCGCAAGTGACCTTCCGGACCGGAACCGTGTCAACCTCGGCCCCGCGGGGCCGATCAAACTGGGGGGGCCCGAGCCCACGGGCGGGTTCCGGCTGGTGGTGGCGATCCCCTCGACCGGGCGGGCGACGATCCTGCCCGACACCGTGCGCGCGATCGCGCTCCAGGAACGGTTGCCCGACCTTCTGATCCTCAGCCTCGCCTTCCCCGAAGACATCGGCGATCTCGACATCACCGCCCTGCCCTTCCCGGTGCGTGTGGTGATGGGCCGCAAGGGCGCCACCGCCCAGCGCAACCGGGTGTTCGAGGAATGCACCCCGGACGACATCGTGCTGATGCTCGACGACGATTTCCTGATGGCGCCGGATTATCTGCAAAAGACCGTCGAGGTGTTTCAGGACGACCCCAAGGTGGTGCTGGCCACCGGTACGGTGCTGGCCGACGGCATCCGGGGGCCGGGCTACAACCACGATGAGGGCCGCAAGCTGCTGGCGGAGCGCAACAGCGCCAGGCTGTCCACGGACATCCGCCCCGCCTATTCCGGCTATGGCTGCAATTTCGCCTTCCGGGTGTCGGTGGTGGCCGCCTATGAGCTGTGGTTCGACGAAGACCTGCCGCTTTATTCCTGGCTCGAAGACGTGGATTTCTCACGCCGCATCGCGCGTTACGGCAAGCTGGTGAAATCCGGCGCCATGCGCGGCGTGCATCTCGGCACCAAGACCGGGCGGACGCCGGGGGTGCGGCTGGGCTATTCGCAGATCGCCAACCCGGTCTATCTGCTGCGCAAGGGCTCGATGACGCTGACCCATGTGCTGGAGATGACCTCCCGCAACACCCTGTCCAACCTCGCGCATTCCTTCGTGCCGAAGCCCTACACCGATTTTCGCGGCCGGCTGAAAGGCAATCTGATCGCGATGGTGGACCTGATCCGCGGCCGGATTTCGCCACAACGCATTCTGGATCTCTGAGCCCCGGGGGCCCGGCGCTTCAGGCTGCCGGCCTCAAGCTGCAAACGCAGGCTGCGGTAACCCTACACCGCCCCCCTCTTCTTTGTTCCAGAAATACCTCGGGGGTCCGGGGGCAGCGCCCCCGGGGGTACTCATGGCACCCCTTTGGGGTGCGGGGGGCAGCGCCCCCGGGTGTACTTATGGCACCCCTTTGGGGTGCGGGGGGCAGAGCCCCCGGGATTCCCGCCTCTGCGCTATCCGGCTTCCTCAGGCCCCGGCGTCCTCGACTTCCCGCAACACCCGCGCATATTGCGCCTCCAGACCGTCGATCCAGCCTTCGGGGGTGTTCCCCAGCGCCGCTTCGCCGGAAAACCCGCGCTCGCTCATCGCTTTCACCTCCTCGGGGGTCAGCGCCATGATCCGGGCGATGGCGCGGTCGAAGCTGGCCGGGTCGAACACGTCAAAGGCATAGCCGAGCCCGCCCGCCTCCACCTCGCCCGCCACCGCGGCCGTATCCGCCGCCAGCACCGGCAGGCCGCTCGCCACCGCCTCGGCGATGACCAGCGCAAAGGGTTCGGGGTGGCGCGACGGCATCACCAGTGCCCGGGCGCGGGCCGCATGGGCGCCGATCCCCGCCTTGTCGACCCAGCCGACCATCTCCGCCCCGGGGAAGCGCGCCGCGAGTTCCGCCTTCATCGGCCCTTCGCCGAGCATGATCAGCGGCACTTCCGCCCGTGCCGCCGCCTCGGCCAGCGCGCCCGCGCCCTTGTCCTCCTCGATCCGCCCGAGATAGAGCAGCGCCCGGTTCTCCTCCGCCCGGATCCGTTCGCGGCTGAAGGGCACCACCGGGTTGCGGAGGGTAAACACCTTGTCTTCGCGGTAGCCCGCGCGGGTGAGCTTCGGCACCATCGCCGGATGGATCGCGACGATCCCGCCCCATTCCCCGAGGTCGCCGAGGCCCCAATGCACCCGCGCTTCCCGCGCCACCCGCCAGAGCTTCTGCGCATAGCTGCGCTTGTCGCAATGGGTGGTGATGCAGTCGAAGGAATTCGGCACCCGGGCGCAGGCGAGGTTCTTGCGGTAGTCCATATAGACGCCGTTCGGGCAGGCGAGAAAGCTGTCATGGGCATGCAGCAGCACCCGCCGCGACACCCGGGCAAGGCCCGAAAAGATCGCCGGCGAGAAGATCTGCGCCCAGCTGTGCACATGGTAAACCGTGTCCGGCGTGTCACGCGCGGCGATGAAACCGGCCACCATGTCGCGCGCGGCGCGGTTGTGGAGCCCTTCGATCAGCGCGCGTTTCGCCGGAAGATCGAGCAGCGGCCGCGAGCCGAGCGCGACCACCTCGATCCCGTGGGCGGCAAGGTCGGGGTTGTCGCCCACGTCACCGCACAGCCAGATCACCTCATGCCCGCGCGCCGCAAGTGCCTTGGCCGACATCACCGCCAGAACCGCGGTGCCGCCCCGGGCGACGGAATCGTCGTTGATGACGACGATACGGTGTTTGGTCATCGGCAGATCCCGCCCCTGGCACGCGTTACGGATTGAACCGGCTGAGAAATCGCCCAAAACCGCGACCGAAACCAGAGCAAATCCGGCAACAGGGTGTTGCCACACCCGGCCTGCCCGCCCGCCGGTCTACCCGGCGCGGCGCAAGGTGAAGCGGTAGCCCTCCGCGCTTCCCTCCCCCGAAGCCCCCGGCCCCAGCACGATCTCCAGCACCTCGCCCGCCGCGAGCATCACCGGCGGCAGGGTCAGCCGCCCGGGGCCCTGCACGACCGTTTCCACCAGAAGCCTGTCGCCCGCCCGGACCGTGAGCGCCACCCCGGCGGCGCTCTCCGGCCCCGGCGCAACCTCCGCCTCGACGCTCACCGCCATCGCCTCCGGCGCGGTGAAGGCGTGGACGATCTCCGCCGGGGCGCCATCCCAGACCGAGGGCTGGGCAAAGCCTGCGTCCATCCTGAGCCAGCCGTCGCGTGCGGTGGTGAGGTAGGGCGTCCAGGGCACGCCGTCTTCCTGCTGGCCGGGGGCGAGGATGAAGGGCACCTCCTGCCCGCCGATCTCCCCACTGGCCTCCCCGCTGACCCGCACGAAACGCGCAAACCCGCCCGCGCTCCGGCCCGGATAGGCGAACTGGTCGAAACTGTCGGCCACCACCTGTTGCGCCCCGAGATGCACCGTCTCGCCAAGGCGCGGGGGCAGGCCCTCGGAGGTGATCAGCAACGGTGTGTCACGGCTGAGCCGGGGGGCCTTCACCACCCGCCCGGCAAGGTCGCGCACCGTGAGCCCCTCCGCCACCGTCACGCCGCGGTCTGCGCCCCAAAGAAGCAACGCCCGGTCGCCGAAGCGGCAGCCATAGGTGAACGGGTCCGGCGCCGCGTCGGTCACGCGGAGGCCCTCGAATTGTTTGAGCATTTGCCAGCTGCGGCCCACATCGGTGAGCCTGCCATCCTCCGCGAGCAGCGGCACGTAGCCGTCGCCCCGGGGCGACAGCGGATACCAGGCCAGCGTCGTGGCCCCCGCCAGCGCCGCCTGGCACCAGCTTTTGGCGAGCAGCGCCGGAGCCGCGCCCGGCTCTTTCGTGCCGATCTCGGTCAGCTCCAGCGGCAGCGCTTCGAACCCCGGCACCTCGCGCAGCAGCGCCACCTGGCGGCGCAGCTGTTCGGGCGGGGTGGTGTAGGGGTGAAAGGCCACAGCCTCCATCTCAGTCGCCGCCCCCGCCGCCGAGAGCGCCGAAAACCATGCCAGCGGGATCGAATGCGCCGCGCCGCCGATCAGCCGCACATCCGGGCGCGCGGCGCGCACCGCGCGGGCGGTGGCCGCGAGGATCGTCGCATAATAGCCCGCCCGGCCATTGATACCGGCCTCGCGCGCGGGCCCTTCGGTAAAGCTCTCGCTGTTCATCTCGTTGCCGATTTCCACCGCCACCACCGCCGGATAACGCGCCGCAACCCCGGCGAAGAAATCCGCGAATGCCGCCACCGCTTCGGGCGTGTAGGGCGTCGCGCCGCCGTCATGATCGGGATGCTCGCCCAGCGCGATCAGCGTGAGGCGCATCCCGGCGGCGGCCATTTTCTCCGGGTAGGTCAGGATTTCGTGATCGAAGACCAGTTCCCCGTCGCGCTCGGCGAAATCCCAGTGAAGCTCGTCGCGCAGCGCCGTGATCCCCGCCGCGCGCGCCGCCTCGAACACCGCCGCATCCCAGGTCTGGCCGAAATTCGACGCCGCCTGAAGCTCCGGCGCCACCGCCTGCCCCCGCGCGCCGGTGCTCATGGCGCCCATGCCCAGCAGCGCCGCCAGCAAGAGCCCGAAACCCCGAAAACCCCGCATGTCACCTCCCCGCAGCAAACAGCCCCAAACCTGCCCGAACCCCGCGCCCTCCGCAAGCCGGACGTCACGGGCGGGCTTCACAGCCGGACCGGATTGCGGCAGGTAGGGGCCAAACCGAAAAGGGCCGCCTCTTGCAATTCGTCGCCTCCACCCCGATCGCGATTGCCGCGATCCTGCTGCTTCTGGCCCTCGGCCCGCGCCGGGGCGCCTGGGTGTTCTTCGCGCTCCTGCCCTTCGGCGCGGCGGCAGCCTTCAACCTGCCCGCGCTTGGCGGCGCCTCGATCATCACCGCCGACCTCGCCGCCCTTGCCATGGTGGTGCTGATCCTGCTGACCCCGGGGGCCGGCTCCAGCATGTTCGGCACGATGCGGCCCTGGCAGCCCGGGTTCTTCCTGACGCTGGTGATCCTGGTTTCGGCCTTTTCGGCGATCTTCGCGCCGCGGGTCTTCGCCGGGCTCACGGAGGTGTTTTCCATCGCCCGCGACGAAAGCCACGCCCTGATCGTGAAGAGCCCCCTCGGGCCATCGTCGGGCAACATCACCCAGCTGTTCCGGCTGATACTGGGCTATCTCACCTTCATCGGCTTCGCCACCGCCTTCCGCCGCACCCCGCAAGCGCGCTCGCTGGTGGTGGCGATGATCGTTGCCACCTCGGTGCATTTCGCCATGGGCTGGATCGACGTGATCACCTTCGCCGCCGGTGCCGATCAGCTGCTCGACTTCATCCGCACCGCCAACTACACCATCCGCGTGACCGACACGATGGCCGGTTTCAAGCGGATGATCGGCGGCTTCCCGGAGGCGTCGAGCTTCGGCTTCTTCTCGCTCGGCCTGTTCGGCTTCTGGCTGCAATACTGGCTGATCCGCCCCCGCTCCCGCGCCGCGCCCTGGATGCTCGCCATGGCCAGCGTGGCGGTGCTGCGCTCGACCTCGTCTTCGGCCTATCTGGCGCTGATCGTCTTCCTCTTCGGCTTCGCGCTGTTCAACTTCTTCCGCTTCCTGCGCCCGGAGGCGGAGCGCCGGTCGGTGGCGGTTGCGGTGACGGGAGCGCTTCTGCTGTGGGTCGCGGCGGCTGGCGTGACCGCCGGCTACCAGATGGCCGAACCCGTCACCGCCTTTTTCGACGACATCCTGTTCGACAAGATGGAGAGCGATTCCGGCGTCGAGCGGATGAGCTGGAACACCCAGGCACTCACCAATTTCACCGACACCTGGTGGCTCGGCGCAGGCCTGGGCTCGGTGCGGGCCTCGAACTGGGTGATCTCCTGCCTGGGCTCCATCGGCCTGCCCGGCACCTTGCTCTTCATCGCCTTTCTGACCGCCTTCCTGCTGGCGCCTGCGGGCGAGGCGGGCCGCGCAAGCAGCGAACGCGCCGCCAGTATCCGCGGCGCCAAGGCGGGAGTGCTGGCGATGCTGTCTTCGGCGGTGCTGACCCATTCCACCCCCGATCTCGGACTGTTCGTCTTCGCGCTCGCAGGCGCCGCCACCGGGCTGTCGCGCGCGGGCGTGATGGAATCGCTCGCCCACCGGCCACGCCCGGGGGTGTCACGATCCTGACACAATGTTGCCACCGGAAAGCCAGTAGAATCGGGCCATGCGGCATTGTTTCCCGGATCGCCCGGGATTGGCACGGCCTGTCATAAATGATTGACAGCAGGTCCGAAACCGGCCCCTTTGGGGCGGGAAACGGGTATGAGTTTGGGTGTGGAAACAGGCAACCGGAGTGCCGCGGGCAAGGTGGGGTATCTTGCAGAAGGCCGGATAAAGTGCATGAGCCCGCCCTTGTTCAGCCGGATCGGCGGGTCAGACTGCGGCGCGGCAAGGCCCGCGGCCCCCGTCGGTGGCCGTCCGTCCCGTTTTCACCGCCCGACCCAGGCGCACCTTGAAACCTGAGCCCGCGAGCGCCTCGCGGGCCACAGAGGAGACTGAGTGTCCAGCATGGATGATCTTGTCCCGATGCCAGCCCACATGAACGCGCCTGCCCAGGCGGTCGACGCCGATCGCGTCGACGTGCGCGGTCTTCTGCGCGCGGTGTTGTCGCGCAGGCGCCTGATGGTGCTGCTGATGATCAGCTTCGGGGTGCCCTTCTATTTTGCCGCCAGCCTGATGGCGCCGGTCTATTCCGCGCAGGCCAAGGTCATCCTCGCGCCGCGCAACGTGCAGGTGAGCCAGACCGACGCGGTGGTGTCGTCGGTCGAGGTGACAGAGCCCGAAATCTTTTCGGAAATGTCGGTGATGCGCTCGAACACGCTGCTGGGCAACCTCATTGGCCAGATCGGGCTCGACCGGCTCGAAACGCTCTATTTCGACCGGCCCCGCTCGGGCGAGGCGCGCGAGAACCGGGTAGCCTCGCTGATCGACCGGATGCGCGACGATCTGCGCGTCCAGCGCGAGGCGGAAAGCTTCGTGGTGATGATCCGCTTTGACGGCGGCGATGCGGAGCTGGTGGCCGCCGTCGCCAACGGGATCGCCGACACCTACATCGCCCAGGAGCTCGACGCCCGCCGCGAAAGCGTGCGTCAGGCGACGGCCTGGATCCAGGAGCTTGTGAGCGAAGCACAGCAGGAGGTGCAGAAGAGCGAACTGGCGCTGTCCAGCGCCCGCACCGCCAGCCTCGCCAACGAAGGCGCGTCCTATGAGAACGCCAACCAGCAGCTTGCCAATCTCACCAGCGAACTGGCGGTCGCCCGGGCCGGGCTGGCCGCCACCCAGGCGACCTATGACCAGCTTGCCGCGGTGCTCGATGCCGAAGGCGCCAGGGGGCTGGCGCGGGCCGTGACCTCGCCGCTGCTCGAAACCCTGCTCGCCGAACGCCTCGCCGCCCAGCGCAAGGACGACGAATGGGCCCGCAGCTACGGTGCCAGCCACCCGCAGCGGGTCAAGCTCCGCGACGAACTCGCCGCGCTCGATGCCCAGCTTGAAGCCGAAGCCCGCCGGGTGATCGAGTTGCGCGCCAACGATGTCGCCGTGGCGCAATCGCATGTCACCTCGCTCGAAGCCTCGGTGGCCGCGCTGGAAGACCAGCTGGCGGGCATCTCCGGCAACACGGTGGAACTGCGCCAGCGCGAGCTTGAGGCCGCCGCCGCCCGGCAATATTACGAAACCCTGCTCGCGCGTCTCAGCTCCGCCACCGGGCAGGACAAGATGCAGCTGCCCGAGGCCCGGGTGATCGACCGCGCCCCGGTGCCGGAAGCGCCCAGCGCGCCCCGGCCGAAGCTGCTCGGCGCTTTCGGCGCGCTTCTGGGCCTGACCCTTGCAATCGTCGCCGCCGTGTTCATGGAGATGACCCGCGCCACCTTCCGCACCCGCCGCGAGGTCGAGGCGGCAACCGGCACCCGGGTGCTCACCAGCCTGCCGAAAATGCGCAACCGCGACCCGCGCCGGCTCGTCACCCGCCTCGCCGTCACCTCCAACACCGTGTTCGGCGAGCGGATGCGCCAGCTGAAGACCCAGGTGCTGATGCGCCGGGGCGGCTATGACCGGCAGGTGATTCTGGTGGCTTCCTCGCGCCCCGGCGAGGGCAAGTCCACCGTGGCCATGGCGCTGGCCGAAATGGCGGTGCTCTCGGGCAAGGAGGTGGTGGTGGTCGATGCCGATCTGCGCGCCTCCACCCTGGTGAAGGATTTCGGCTGGACACCGAAGCACGACCTTGCCGATTTCGTGCTGGAGCGCTGCACCCTCGACGAGGCGATCCTCACCGACCCGGTGCTGGGCATCAACGTGCTGCCCACCGCCCGCCATTCGGTCGAGGCGGCGGACGAACTCAGCACCGACTGGCTGAAGCCGATGATGGACGAGCTGAAAGCGGTTTACGATGTGGTCATCATCGACAGCCCGCCGCTGCTCGAAGTGGCCGACGGGCTGGTGCTGGCGCGGGTGGCCGACAGCATCGTCTATGTGGTGCGCGCCGAACAGACCCCGCGCCGGGTGGTCACCGAAGGGCTGGAGGCGCTCGCCGCCATGCGGGTCGGCGTGGCCGGCATCGTGCTCAGCAACACCGACCCCAGGCATGCCGACACCGCCCATGCCGGCTCTTATGCCGCCTATGCCAGATGAAAGAGGACCGAACCCGATGAACACTGTGGCGCGGGCCCAATCCCATCCTTCTCCTCCGCCCCGGCCCCACGCCCCCCGGGTCGCCATCATCCACTACTGGCTGGTGGGGATGCGCGGCGGCGAAAAGGTGCTGGAAGCGCTGCTGCGGATGTTTCCGCAGGCCGACATTTTCACCCATGCCTATGACCCCTCGGCGGTGAGCGATCTGATCCGTTCCAGACGGGTCATCACCACCTCGGTGGGGCGGCTGCCCATGGCCACGAAGCTTTATCAGAAATACCTGCCGCTGATGCCGCGCGCCCTCGAGGAGCTCGACCTCACCGGCTACGATCTGGTGCTGTCGAGCGAATCCGGCCCCGCCAAGGGGGTGATTGCCCCGCCCGACGCCCCCCATATCTGCTATTGCCACTCGCCGATGCGCTATCTGTGGGATCAATACCATGTCTACCGCGGTTCCGCCGGGCTGCTGACAAAGGCGATGCTGCCCCGCCTCGCGCATCGTCTGCGCGGCTGGGACGTGACCTCCGCCGCGCGGGTCGATGCTTTCGTCGCCAATTCCGCTCATGTGGCGGCGCGGGTCGAGAAATACTGGCGCCGTGACGCGGAAGTGGTGCACCCGCCGGTCTTCGTCGAGGATTTCGCCCCCGTCGCGCCGGAGGAGCGCGGCGATTACTACCTCTGGCTCGGAGAGCTTGCGCCCTACAAGCGGCCCGACCTCGCGATCGAGGCCTTCAACCGGCTCGGCAAACCGTTTCACATCATCGGTGGCCCGGACAAGGCGGCGAAGAAACTCGCCGCCGGCGCCAAGGGCAACGTGACCTTCCTCGGCAAGCTGCCGTTTGCGGAGATGAAACGCGAGCTGGCGCGGGCGAAGGCGCTGATCTTCCCGGGCGAGGAGGATTTCGGCATCGTGCCGGTGGAGGCGATGGCCTCCGGGGTGCCGGTGATCGCCTATGGGCGCGGCGGCGCGCTGGATACGGTGATCGACCGTGAGACCGGGCTGTTGTTCCATGAGCAATCGGTGGCGGCGATGGTGGAGGCGGTGGAGACTTTCGAGGCCGAGGGGCTCAACCGGCTCGACCCCGCCCGGCTCACCGCCCATGCCGAAGGCTTCAACGAGGCGGCCTTCCGGGCCGGCATGAGCGCGGTTCTGGCGCGTTACGGTTTCGCCCCCACGGCCGGCTGAGCCCGGGCGGGCCGCCGCCCCTGACCCGCCGCGCACCGGACCCCAAAGCGTCACCACCATTGCTTGAAATCGCCAGGATCGGCCCATAACCGACTGGCATCGCCGCCGCGCCAGAGCGCAGCAAACCCCGGGGAAGGATCCGATGCTGAAAAGCCTGACAGAACCCTATGTCGTCGGCGTCGCCTCGCGGATATTCGGGCAGGTGATTTCCTTCGTCGCCGTGGTGGTCGCCTCGCGCTATCTCGGGCTCGACGTCTTCGGCACCTATACCCTGGCCTGGGCCTGGGTGGTGATCGGCAACACGCTGGTGTTCACCGGCTTCTACCAGGCGCTGCTGCGCAGCAAGGCCTTCGGCCGCGACCGTGACACGATCTTCTGGCTCAACGCCGGGGTCGGCCTGGTGAGCGCGCTGGTGATTGCCGCGATCGGGCTGATCTCCGGGGGGTTCGGCAGCGTCCAGGGCACCACCCTGATCGCCATGGCCCCGATCCCCTTCCTGATCACCCCGGCCGCATGGTGGGAGGCGCAACTGGTGCGCGACCGGCGGGTGCGCGCGGCCAGCCTCTATGTGCTGGCGCAGGAAGGCGCGGCGCTCGCCGCCACCATCGTGATGCTGCAAAGCGGCTACGGCCTCTCGGCGCTGGTGGTGCCGCGCTATGTCTCGGTGGTGGTCGGCTTCTTCCTCACCGGCGGGCTGGTGCGGCGGGCACCACGGCTGAGGCTGCGCCGGATCGCCGCCCGTGACGCCTCGAAGACCGCCCTGCCGCTCTGGGGCACCTCGCTCATTCACAATTTCCAGATGTATGGCACCGACATCATCCTCGGCGCCTTCGCCAATTCCGCCATGGTCGGCGCCTATCGCGGCGGTGCGCGGATCTCGATCACCGCCTCCGATCTGGTGCTGCAACCGCTCGGCATCATCACCTGGTCGCGCTTCACCCGGATCGAGAAGGAAGACGCCGGCCATGAGGCGATGCGCAAGGCCTGGCGGGAGAACATGGGGGTCGCGGCGGCGATCCTCTGGCCGCTCAGCGCCACCGTGGCGATGCTCGCCGAACCGCTGGTGGAGCATGTGCTCGACGAGACCTGGCTGCCCGCCGCCGGGGTGGTGGTGATCCTCACCGTCTCGCGCGCCATCCTGTTTCTCGACGCCCTGCTCGAACCGGTGCTGATCACCACCAACCGCGGCCGCACCCTGTTCTGGATCCGCGCCTTCGGCTCGGCAAGCCTGCTGCTTCTGTTGCTGATCTTCGCCCGCTACGGCGCCGAACCCGCCGCCTGGGCGCATCTCGCAAGCTCGGTGCTGGCCTCGGTGGTCGGGCTTTACGTGATGGTGCGGGTGCTGCACCTCACCCTTGCCGACGCGGTCAGCGCCTTCGCCCCGGGGCTGGGGATCACCGCGGCCATCGCCGCCGCGATCCTCCTGAGCGCCCCGGCGGTGGCCGGGCTCGGCGGGCTCTGGGCGCTCGTGGCCCAGCTTGCGGCGGTCAGCCTGACCTGGGCGGTGGTGATGGCGGTGTTCGTCAGGCGCCGCACGCTGGTGCTGCCGACGCCCTGAGGGGCCGGAACAGAGGGGCGCCCTGCCCCCCGCACGCCCGGCGTCTATCCTTTGTTTACCCTTTCGGCGCCCCGAGCGTGCGCCGGCGCACGTCGATCACGAACCGCCCCGCGGCCGCGTCCATATGGTGGCAGCCCATGAGCCCGGGCGCGAAATCGCCGGTCACATGGCGCACCCGTTCCTCAGCATAGCCCTCCATGTCGAGCCGGGTGATCTGCATCAGGTTCAGCCCGAAGCCGTAAAGCCCGTGCGAATTGTCCTGACTGCTGCGGTAGAGCTTGCCGTCCCGGGCAAACACCCGGCCGCCGCCGCGCGCGGTGGTGGTGTCGATCACCACCGGGTTCAGCGGATGCGGCTCGAGCCTGTTCATCATCGGGCTGTCGACGCGGAACAGATGCAGCTCGGCGCCGTGGTCGCCGGCACTGTCGCGGCAGATATTGGTGAACAGCCACCATTGCCCCGCCTGCTCGTGCAACACCGAATCCGCCGCCACGACCCCTTCGAGCGCGGTCGTCTCCAGCTCCCAGCCGAACGGAAAATCGGTGGCGCGCCAGAGCTCAAGCTGGCTGGCGCCGCAGGTCTCGGGGAGCATCCAGATCTCGCCCTTCCAGGAGAAAACGAAGGGGTAAGACAGATGGTAGGGCCGTTTCAGCACATCGCCCAGCGGCACCAGCCGGTCGCCCTCGACCCGCCCGACACCAAGGTGGCCGCGCCGGGTCTTGTAGTCATAGACCTCGTAGAACAGATAAAGCGTGCCGGCGTGTTCGAACAGGAACGGATCGGCCCAGTAGCTGCCCTTCGGCGGGGTCAGCGGAACGGTGACGGCCGGGTCGAAGCTGAGCCCGTCGCCATGGCCGAGACGCAGCTCGAACATCCCCGGCCGGAAGCCGACCCGTTCCCCGGCCGCATGCAGCGCGCGGGTGAAAAGCTCGCGGAAACTGCGAAACCCGTAGCCCGGCAGATCGCCCGCCGTGAAGCGGCGCACGGGCACGGCCTCCGCAGCTTCGCCCCCCGTTTCGCTCCCGTTTTCGCCGCCGGTTTCACCGCCGTTTTCGCTCCGGGCCTCACCCGAAGCCGCGCCGGTATGCGCCAGCCGGGCCAGCGCCCGGGTGACCAGCTGGACGGATTTCTCCCGCGCCAGCGTGGCGTTGCGGGTGGCAAGAAACTTGGTGTCGTAGCGCGCCACGTCAAGCGTCTCGGTCTCGCCGCCGGCGCGTGTCCGGGTGAGCGTCACCCGGGTCACCGCTGCGCGGTCGCGCGCTTCGCCATGGCCCGCCCCGGGGGCGTAGCACGACAGCCGCCACAGACCCTCAGGGGCCGCGGTACCGAGCCGCAAGGCGGCCTCCGAATGGCTGAAATCCACCACCACATCGCAGCCCTCCGGCAGCGCGGCGGGCAGCGGCACGATCTCGGGAGACGCACTTTCGGCACGGTCAGGCGCCGGGAAGGCGCGCGCCTCCAGCGCCAGCGCCCGGGCCACCGCCCCGGAAGGCGTGTCACTGGCCGCAGGCGCTTGGCTCACCAGCAGCAGGTTCAAGCGCGGGTCTTCTGCGATGGCATGCAGCAGCCGCCGCTCTCCGGGCCCCAATTCCGCCTGTTCTGCATGCTGGCGCAGGATGACGCCGATTCCAATGGTCATGACACTCTCCCGGCTCTCCGGCTCTGCACACGCGGCCGGGCACCTATCGTTATTGTTGTCCGCCCGGATTACGCCCCGCCAGGGCGGCAGGACAAGGGCGGCAATCGGGTGACATCCTGAAACGCCCCCTGGCGAAGCCCCCCGGCCAACACGCCGGCTAACATTCCGGGCAACATTCCGGCCGCCCGCGCCCTATCCAGGCCGGTCCACCCGGTTTTCCCGGGCGAGCCGGTTGAGACAATCGTCCATCAGCCGGGCAAAGCCCTTCATGTTGCCATCCTTGAACAGATCAAGATGGTTGCCGGGCGTTCTGACAACCCGCAGCAGCCGCGCGACCCTGCCCCAGCCGAGGTCTTCGGCCTGATAGGGCTCGTCCTGGGTCTCGGCCACCACCACGATGGTCGGTGCCCCGCTCGGCCCCGGACGATAGCTGTTGAGGAGCCGCGCCATCCTGCGGATCGACATCGAGAGCTTGCCCCGCTCGACCGGATCGAGCTCCGGGTCATCGAGGAACCCGCGTTCGGCCGGCCGGTCCTTCTCGCGTGCAAACAGGCCGCGCAGTTTTTCGCGGTAGAACCAGAGCTTGTACATCCATGGCGCGAGGCTGAGCATCTGCAAGTCGACGCTCACCACCCCCACCGCCTCGCCCTGCTCGGCCATCCGCCGGCCAATCTCATGCGCCACGGCGGCGCCGAAGGAATAGCCGATGAGGAAATACGGGCCCTGCGGCTGGCTGGCGCGGATCGCGCGTTCCATGCGGGCGGCATAGTCTTCGACCGACGCCAGTTCCGGCTCGCTGTCGAGCACGACCGGGTGCAACACCCCGATCACTTCCCAATCCCTGCGCAATTCCTGTGCCACCGGCGCGAAAGGAAAGACATGGCCCCCGGCGCCGGAGATCAGGAAAACCTTCTGCAACGTGCCGCTTTCGGGGGTGCCGTCCAGCCCCGGAATGGTCAGCGGCACCAGCAGCCTGTCACCCGGGCCGGTGGCGGCACTGTCGCGCATTTCCTCAAGCGCCGCGACCTGTTCGGCGAGCATCGGATAGCGGTAGACGAAACCGGTATCGACCGGGAGGCCGAGCCGTTCTTCCATCTGCACCGCGGCAACGGTGGCGGCGATGCTGTCGCCGCCGAGATCGAAGAAATCCTTCTCCGGCCCGGTCACCGCGCGTTTCAGCACACCGGCCCAGATCTCTGCAAGCTCGCCCAGAAGCCCTTCCGCCTCCAGCGTCTCGCCGCTGTCGGCCTCGAGATGGGACAGATCGCTTTCAAGCGCGCGGCGGTTGATCTTCTGGTTCGGGGTGCGGGGCAGGTCCTCGACCACGACGATGGCCGCGGGCTGCATCGAGGCGATCAGCTCCGCCTGCATCCGTTTGCGCAGGGCGGAGGGGCTTTCAAACCCCCGGTCGGGCTTGATGAAAGCCGCGAGCCGCGGACCGCCATCGGCCCCGAGCGGCTGCACCACCACCGCCGCCTCGGCAATGTCGTCCTGCCGGGTGAGCCAGCCTTCCAGCGCCCCGAGATCGACCCGGCGGCCGCGGATCTTCACCTCTCGCCCGGCCCGTCCGATGAGCACCAGCGCGCCTTCGGGGGTGAGATAGCCCATGTCGTCGGTCATGTAGGAGCGGGTGCCGTCGGCGTTGTGGGTCACCTTCGCCGCGGTGGCCGGGTCGACATCGCCCTGATAGCCGAGGGTGATCATCTGCGAGGTCACCCGCACATGGCCGGTTTCGCCCACGGGTTTCGGGGCGCCGTCATCATCGAGGATGTCGACCCTCACCCCTTCGGCGATCTTCAGCTCGCGCACCCCCTCATGGGCCACGTCGTCCTCAAGGCTGACGCTGGTATGGGCCACAAGCTGGGTCTCGGTCGAAGCGAAGGTCGAGCGCAGATGCGCGCCCGGCGGCGTTACCCGGGTGAGCAGACGCACATCCGCCGTGGTGGTCTTCTCGCCGCCGAGCAGAACGCTCCGCAGATCGGGGAACACCGCGCCTTCGGGCAGGCCTTCGCAGAGCAGGCGCAACGCGGTGGGGGTGTTGTAGATATGGGTGAGCCCCTCGCCGATCAGCCGTTCGACCGCGTGTTTCGGCGATTCGAAGCGCAGATCCACCGGCAGCAGCGCCCCCCCGGCGAGGATCACCCTGAGCGTCGCCGCCGAGGTGAGCGCGGCGTCGAAAGTGGAGACCACCGCGAGCCGCGCCTCGGGCGACAGTTCGAGGATGCGCGCGCCTTGCGTGGCATCGTCGAGAATTCCCGCGGCCGTATGCGCCGCCGTTTTCGCCCCCCCGGTGGAGCCGGAGGTGCGCTTGTAGAGCGCGACGCGGGTGGGGTCGTCCTGCACCGGCGGCACCTGCACCGGGCCCTCCGGCGCCGGCCCGACCGGCACCAGAGGCAGATCCAGCCCGGCGGTGCGCACCGCCTCCGCCGCGGCCGCGTCATGCACCACCACGCCGGCACCGGTACTGGCGGCGATCCCGGCGATATTGGCGGGCAGGCTCTGCCCGTCCACCGCGAGAAATATGTGCGGCGTCTTCAGCGTGGCAAACATGCCGACGATCGCCTGCACGTCGAACCCGGCCACCACCAGACAAACCCGGGGCTCCATCCCCGCCGCGGCGTTGATCCGGTTGGCAAGATCGTTGGTCCAGTCCTCGAAGACGCGGTAGCTCACCCGCCCGGTCAGACCGGCAACGGCCAGAGTGTCGCCGCCGGTTTCGGCAATCCCGGCAAGGCGCGAGGCAATGCTGCGCAAGGGTTTCCCTCCCATCTCATCCGGACAAGACCCGGCGGCGGCGGCGCGCCGGTGTCCGAATGCTTCGCGTCCGTGAACAATACCCGCGAACTGTGGCCGAACATGGCCGAAGTGCGGACAGTCACAGGGTATTTGCATTTTTCAAAACCTCACGAAGTCCTCCGGCAGCCGCGCTCCGAAGCGCACCTCCCCGGTCTCGGAGAAATGGTCGCCGTCGCTCCAGAAGATTTCGTCGCAACTCATGAAATCCTGCGCCAGATCGAAGCCGAACAGCGCGTTTTGCGACACCCAGGTCAGCCTGTCCGACCCCACCGCGTCAAGCTCCGCCGCGATCACCCGCTCCAGCGTATCGAACAGCTCGACCTGGTTTTCGCGGAAGAAATAGCTGCCTTCGCAGCCGTTACGCAGCACGTAATTGCTGGCAATATGCGGCTCCACCCGCGGCAGGAACCATTGCACCGGCACATGCTGGCTGAGCCTGCGCACATAATCGACCGCGATGCCGATCCGCTCCGGGTCCGGCTCGATATGCTCCACCGGCTGGTCGAGCCTGAGCCGGGAAAACATCTCGCGTGTGCCCCTGGTGCCGTTGTCTTCCCGCAACAGGAACACCCCCGCCTGTTCGAAGATCACCTTGCCGAAGACACCCGGGTTTTCGGCCACGAAGCGGGCGGTGTCGTCATAGTGGCAGTCGGGATCGCGGTCGAACACCCGGCAGCCGCCCTGGGTGATGCCGACGATGAACGGATGATCCGCAAAGCGCGAGGCGACGGTGCCGTAAAGGTCCATCGCGTGGCTGTCGCCCAGCACCAGCACCCCGGGCCCGTAGGTCTCGGCACAGGCCTTCAGGGTCGCCTGCACCTCGCCGGTGGGATTGCGGGCGTTGAAGCGGCAATCGCCGAGGTTCTGGTTGCCAAACTCGTCGGCCCCCCAGTTGGACAGCTCCGGATTGGCGCGGGCCAGAACCGTATAGGTAGCACGAACGTTTTCCGGCTGCCGGGCGAGCCAGTATTGCTCGAATTCCGCGCTCTTGGCATTGCCGAGCCAGCCCAGCGCGGCAAAGGCGACGATGCCGGTGAGCGCACCCGAAAAGATCAGCCGGCGGCTGGTGACGTCCTTAAGCCGGAAGGGCCGTTCGACATAGCGCCAGCTGAGGCCCGCAAGGCCCAGCGCCACCACCGAGAGCAGCAGCATCAGGGGCAGGCCCGGCGCCTCGGTCGAGCGGATGCGCGCGAAGGCAAACAGCGGCTGGTGCCAGAGATACGCCGAATAGCTGATCAGCCCGATGCCCACAAAGGGCCTTGTGCTGAGCAGCCGCCCGGCGAGCGTGTCGCGCGTGGCATAGAGCACGATCAGCACCGAGCCGCCCACCGGCAGCAGCGCATAGACGCTCGGAAACGGCGTTTCCTCGGTGTAGACAAAGATCGAAAACAGGATCGCCAGCAGCCCCGCCGCGGAGAGCAGGTTGTTGCTGCGGATGCCGTGCGACTTGATCACGAAGGCCGCGATCGAGCCCGCGAAGAGCTCCCAGGCCCGGGTCGGGAACAGGAAGAAATTCGCCTTCGGCTCATTGCGCCAGCCCCATTCGCTGACCAGAAGCGAGATCGCGGCGAAAACCGCGATCATCCAGAACACCCGGTTGCGCCCGAAGCGCCAGGCGAGGAACAGAAACACCGGAAAGAGCACATAATATTGCTCTTCGACCGCGAGGCTCCAGGTGTGCAGGAAGGGTTTCTCCTCCGCCGCGGCGGCGAAATAGCCCGATGTCTTCCAGAACAGGAAGTTGGAGCCGAACAGGCTGACCGCGATCAGACTCTGGGCATAGTCCTTGAGCTGGCCCGGCAGCATCCAGACCCATGCGAAAGGCAGCGTGCAGAGCATCACGAAGAACAGCGCCGGCAGAATCCGCCGCGCGCGTCTTTCGTAGAAATTGATGATCGAGAACCTGCCCTGTTCGAGTTCGCCGATCAGGATGGTGGTGATCAGGTAGCCCGAAATCACGAAGAACACGTCAACGCCGACAAAGCCGCCGGAAAACGCGGCGGCGCCTGCGTGATACAGGATCACAGGAATAACGGCGACGGTGCGAAGCCCGTCAATCTCCGGACGATATTTCAACGATCTGACCGCCTGCTGGTTGCAATACGAAACGAACCGGCCGGGCCAGGTGTCTGACGGTTTTCAGTGCACACGGTGTTCCCCCACCTGATCCCAGAGCGGTAGGCGCGCAGGCGATTCGAATAAAGGGCGAATTGGACCGGGCCGGTGCCCTCAACGGGCTGTTCGCGGTCCGGCGACAATGGACCGCAAGATATTGTGGTCGGGTTTCGCGAAGACTCAATCGCCCAAATCCCGAAACCCGGAAACGCCCTGTCGTCGTGCCCCACCCTAGCGCCCCACCGGCAGCGGCCGGTCCTCAAGGATGGTTTCCATCGCGAAATAGGCCGTCACCGAGGCCAGTTCGACCTTGTCGATCAGCCGCTGATAGACCGCGTCATAGCCCGCGATATCCTGCACCACGACTTTCAGCAGATAGTCGTAATCGCCGCCGATCCGGTAGAAATCGACAATTTCCTCGATCGTCGACACATGGCGGCGAAACCGCTGCAACCAGTCGGTCGAATGGTAGCGCGTGCGCAGCATCACGAAGACGATCAGCTTCAGCCCGAGTTTCTCGCGGTCGAGCCGGGCGCGCTGGCCGACCACGAAACCCTCCGCCCTGAGCGCCGAAAGCCGCCGCCAGCAGGCGTTTTGCGACAGCCCGATCCGCTCGGCGAGATCGCGTTGCGACAGCGACGAATCCTGTTGCAGGGCGCGCAGAAGCGCGAGGTCGAAATGATCGAGGTTCTTGCCTTGCATCGGGTCATTTGACCACAAGACGCCGCTCAAAGCCAGTCATTTGCAAAGGCTGATCCGGGTGGCGCGGGCTATGATACCCGAAACAAAAGCTGTGGGGAGACCGGATCATGACAGAGTTAGGCGACATTCTCGACGGCGCCCGCGGCGCTCAGGCCATCGAAAGCCTGCGCGCGGGTGTCATCGGCGAGGGGATTGCCATCGACGGCCCCTTCGGCCCCCGCAGGCTCGTCTATGCCGATTACACCGCCTCGGGGCGTGCGCTGGAACAGGTCGAGCGCTTCATGCAGAGCGAGATCCTGCCGTTTTACGCCAACAGCCACACCGAAGACTCCTTCTGCGGCCGCAAGACCACCCGCATCCGCGAGGCGGCGCGGGGTTTCATCGGCCAGTGTCTGAACGCCGGGCCGGAAGACGAGATCATTTTCGCCGGCGCCGGCGTCACCGGGGCGGTCAACAAGCTGGTCGGACTGCTGGGGCTGCATCAGCCGGTGGAGGGCCCGCGCCCGGTGGTGCTGATCGGGCCTTATGAGCACCATTCCAACATCCTGCCCTGGCGCGAAAGCGTGGCCAAGGTGGTGGAGATCGGCCCCGACAACCGCACCGGCATCGACCTCGACGCGCTCGACGCCACCCTGCGCCGCCATGCGGGCAACCCGCTGGTGATCGGCTCGTTCTCGGCGGCCTCCAATGTCACCGGCATCTGCACCGATGTCGCCGCGGTGACCGCCGTGCTCAAACGCCACGGCGCGCTGTCGTTCTGGGACTACGCCGCCGGGGCGCCCTACCTCGCGATGGATCTCAACCCCGCCGGCGCCCCCGCGCCCGACGCGATCTTCGTCTCGCCGCACAAGTTCCTCGGCGGCCCCGGGGCCTCGGGGGTGCTGGCGATGAAACGCGCGGTGGCGCGGCAGCACCGGCCCACGGCGCCGGGCGGCGGCACGGTGGCCTTCGTCTCGCCCTGGGAGCACGATTATGTGGGCTCGCTGCATGAACGCGAAGAGGCGGGCACGCCGAACATCCTCGGCGATATCCGCGCCGCCCTCGCCTTCTCGGTGAAACACAGCGTCGGGGTGGCGGCCATCGAGGCCCGCGAAAAGGCCCTGAACGCCCGCGCGCTGGAGGCGCTCTCCGGTGTGCCCGGCCTCGAGCTGCTCGGCACCGAAGCCCATGTCCGGCTGCCGATCTTCTCCTTCCTGATCAGGGACGGCGCCGGGGGCTACCTGCATCATCAGGAGATCACCCGGATGCTCTCCGATCTGCACGGGGTTCAGGCCCGGGGCGGCTGTGTCTGCGCCGGACCCTACGGCCACCGGCTGCTGCATATCTCGCAGGGCGAAAGCTGCGTCTTGCGCGAGGAGATCCTGCATGGCGACGACAGCCACAAGCCCGGCTGGGTACGGCTGTCGCTGCATTACGCGATGGACGATGCCACCGTCGGGACCATCCTCGACGCGGTCTGCGACGTGGCCGAAAACGCGGCCGAATGGGTGGCGGGCGGGTGCGCAGGGCAACAGGCCGGATCCCGCGCCGGGGCGGCGGGGGCGGCCTGAGGGGGTCTGAGCCGGCCTGAGGGGGTCTGAGCGGGGCAAAACCGGCCGCCGGGCCAAAACAAAACAGAACAAAACAGGGCAAAACGGAGAGAAACAGACAAAAACGTCTGTTTTTGTTGCAAAACCGGCAAAAAAACCTGTCTTCAGCCGGGATTACATCGCAGGATCGGACAACAACAAGGAGGATGTCCGATGAAGAGACCCCGCGATTCCGACTATGACGTTGGCCAGGACAACGTCACCATCTTCGGTTTCGATATTCACAACCCGGTGTTCGCCATCTCCGGCCTCACCATCATCGCTTTCGTGTTTTTCACTCTGGCCTTCCAGGATCAGGCCGAAAGCTTCTTCGGCTGGCTCCGGCCCGCGCTCACCAGCCGGTTCGACTGGGTGTTCATGCTGGCGGGCAACATCTTCGTGCTGTTCTCGCTGTTTCTGATCGTCACCCCCTACGGGTCGATCCGCCTCGGCGGGCCGGACGCGAAGCCCGATTACGGCTACATGGGGTGGTTTGCGATGCTGTTCGCCGCAGGCATGGGCATTGGCCTCGTGTTCTGGGGCGTGGCGGAACCGATCTCGCATTACGGGGCCGCGATCGGCGGCACCACGCTCGAGGAGGGCGTGCGTACCGACTGGGCACCGCTGGGGGCCGCGGCCGATGACCCCGCCGCCGCGCGCGACCTCGCCATGGCGGCCACCGTGTTTCACTGGGGCCTGCACCCCTGGGCGGTCTATGCGGTGGTCGCGCTGGCGCTCGCCTTCTTCAGCTACAACCGCGGCCTGCCGCTGACCATGCGCTCGGTGTTCTACCCGCTGTTCGGCGAGGCCACCTGGGGGTTCATCGGCCATGTGATCGACGTGCTCGCGGTCTTTGCCACCATCTTCGGGCTCGCCACCTCGCTCGGCCTCGGCGCCAGCCAGGCGCTGGCGGGGCTCAACTACCTGTTCGGCGTGCCGATCAGCGACGGCATGAAGGTGCTGCTGATCCTCTGCATCACCGCATTCGCGACGATCTCGGTGGTGGCCGGGCTCGACAAGGGGGTGAAGCGGCTCTCCGAAGCCAACATGATCCTCGCCGCACTGCTTTTGGTGCTGGTGATCGTGGTCGGCCCGACGCTGGCGATCCTCACCGGGTTTTTCGACAACCTCTGGGTCTATGTGAAGGACCTGCCCGGTCTTTCCGGCGCATTCGGCCGCGAGGATACCAACTTCCTGCAAGGCTGGACGACCTTCTACTGGGCGTGGTGGATCAGCTGGTCGCCCTTCGTCGGCATGTTCATCGCGCGGATCTCGCGCGGCCGGACAATCCGCGAATTCGTGTTCTATGTGCTGATCGTGCCGACCATCGTCGGCGCGATCTGGATGAGCGTCTTCGGTGGCGCGGCGCTGGATCAGGTGATGTCGGGCAACGGGCAGGCGCTTCAGGACACGGCGCTGGAACTGAAGATGTTCAAGATGTTCGAGGCCTTCCCGCTGACCGGGCTGCTGTCCTTCGTCGGCATCATCCTCGTGGTGGTGTTCTTCGTGACCTCGTCGGATTCGGGCTCGCTGGTGATCGACACCATCACCGCGGGCGGCAAGACCGACGCGCCGACCCCGCAGCGGGTGTTCTGGTGCACCATGGAAGGCGCGATCGCGGTGGCGCTGCTGCTCGGCGGCGGCCTCGGCGCATTGCAGGCGGCGGCGATCGCCACCGGCTTCCCCTTCGCCATCGTGCTGATGCTGATGTGCCTGTCGATCCTGCTCGGCGTGGTCAAGGAGCGGAAGGAAATGCGCGCACGCAAGTGACCGCATCTCGCTCCGGCCTCAAGGCCCGCGAGCCATTACCCGCAAGACCAAACGAAAGGGGCGCCCGCGAGCGCCCCTTTCCCATCCCGGACAAGGCCCTCCCGGACCGGACCTCCTGCGACGGTCCCGGCTGGCGCGGTGGAACGAACGGGTTGGGCCACGGCGGCCGCCGGCAAGACGCGCGGGAGCGTGGCGCACCCCGCATGTGCGGGGCATGCCGTCTGAGCGCGCCGGTCGGCCAGGCCGGGGGCCATGCATTGCCCGACCGGCGATTTGCAACCCAAAATGCGGGGCAAACAGAGCGTCCAGCCGCGCCCGGAATGCGCAGCCGGGGCACAACCCGGTCCGTCCGGGCCAGAAAACCTCCCGCCTTGTCCGCTTCTTCTTTCGATAGTGCTCAAACGAAGAAACGCTGCTGTTTCATTCCAATGCCCACCTTATGCCCCGGTGGAAGGCTGGCAGAAATCAGCCTGAGGCGTTCAGAGTTCCTCTAGAAATGCACCGTCGATGCCCTTCACCGCGGCCTTGTATTCCTCCAGCGTCGGGGTGCGGCCGAGGATCGCCGAGAGCACCACCACCGGGGTCGAGGCGAGCAGGCTTTCACCCTTCTTCTCGGGCAGATCGGCCACCACACGGCCCTGGAACAGCCGGGTCGAGGTGGCGAGCACGGTGTCGCCCTTCTCGGCCTTTTCCTGGTTGCCCATGCAGAGGTTGCAGCCCGGGCGTTCCAGATAGAGGATGTTGTCGTAATGGGTGCGCGCCTTGGTCTTCGGGGCATCGTCGTTGAATTCGAAGCCCGAATAGCGCTCCAGCACCTCCCAATCGCCCTCTTCCTTCATCTCGTCGATGATGTTGTAGGTCGGGGCGGTCACCACCAGCGGCGCCTTGAACTCCACCCTGCCCTTTTCGGCCTCGAGGTTCTTCAGCATCTGGGCGACGATCTTCATGTCGCCCTTGTGCACCATGCAGGAGCCGACAAAGCCGAGATCGACCTTCTTTTCCGCATTGTAATACGAGATCGGGCGGATCGTGTCGTGGGTGTAGCGCTTGGAGACGTCTTCGTTGTTCACATCCGGGTCGGCGATCATCGGCTCGACGATCTCGTCGAGATCGACCTCCACTTCGGCATAATACTTCGCGTTGGCATCCGGGCGCAGGGCGGGCTTGTCGCCCGACGCGATCTGGGCAATCCGCCTGTCGGCCTTGGCGATCAGCCCGGCGAGCACGCCGGCGTCATTGTCCATGCCCTTGTCGATCATGATCTGGATGCGGCTCTTGGCGAGTTCAAGCGAGGCGATCAGGGTCTCGTCATTGGAGATGCAGACCGACGCCTTCGCCTTCATCTCGGCGGTCCAGTCGGTGAAGGTGAAGGCCTGGTCGGCCATCAGCGTGCCGATATGCACCTCGATCACCCGGCCCTGGAAGACGTTTTCGCCGTGCTGTTCCAGCATCTGCTTCTGGGTGGCGTGGACCACGTCGCGGAAGTCCATCCAGTCGACCATCTGACCCTTGAAGGTAACCTTGACCGAGTCCGGGATCGGCATGGTGGCTTCGCCGGTGGCAAGCGCCAGCGCCACGGTGCCCGAGTCGGCCCCGAAGGCCACGCCTTTCGACATCCGGGTGTGGCTGTCGCCGCCGATGATGATGTCCCAGTCATCCACGGTGATGTCATTGAGCACCTTGTGGATGACGTCGGTCATCGGGTGGTAGACACCCTTCGGGTCGCGGCCGGTGATGAGCCCGAAATCATTCATGAATTTCATGAGCTTGGGCGTGTTGGCCTGGGCCTTCGCATCCCAGACCGACGCGGTGTGGCAGCCCGACTGATAGGCGCCGTCAACCGAGGGCGAGACCACCGTGGCCGCCATCGCCTCAAGCTCCTGCATGGTCATGAGGCCGGTGGTGTCCTGCGAGCCGACGATGTTGACCTTGACCCGCACGTCCGAGCCCGCATGCAGCGGCTTGTCGGATTTCACGCCCACCGCGTTGCGGTTGAAGATCTTCTCCACCGCGGTGAGGCCCTGTCCCTCGTGGTGGATCTCCTTTGACGGCGCGAAGGCGGACTTCAGCTCGATGCCGAGGATTTCCGAGGCCAGCGTTTGCAGCTTCTTGCCGAAGACCACGGCATAGGAGCCGCCGGCCTTCATGAATTCCACCTTCTGCGGGGTGAAGGCCGAGGAAACGTCGGCCAGCTCGGTGCCGTCGGAATCGTAGAGCTTCTTTTCCCTGGTGTTGATCGTCAGCACCTTGCCGGTCTCGACCGAATAGGCCTGTTCCAGCACCGCATCGCCGTTTTCATCCAGCACCGGATTGCCATCGGCATCGAGCTTGCGGACCCAGTTCTTCAGGTCGAGGCCGATGCCGCCGGTGACGCCGACGGTGGTGAGGAAGATCGGCGAGATGCCGTTGGTGCCCGCGACCACCGGGGCGATGTTGACGAAGGGCACATAGGGGCTGGCCTGTTTGCCGGTCCAG